>JAHISQ010000126.1 GCA_018818125.1 Candidatus Rifleibacteriota bacterium | reverse complement strand
TGAACATGCTGGCGCTTCCTGACAAGAAAGCGGTTGAATGTATTGGCAGTGTCTTGAAAGGCCGCAATGGTTACTATGAAGGTTACTACAGTTCGACTACTGCCAACAAAATATCTCCAATAAAGGTTCTAGCTACTCCCATAATTACGACTGACTCAAAAATAGCTGGGGGCATAGCGATCTTTGAAGATATCAGCGAACACCGGGTGACGCAAGATCGTCTGCAATACCAGTTTCAACTTGAGCGACTGGTTTCCAATATTGCCCAGAGTCTTGTCAGTGTGCCACTCAACAAAATGGATCAGGTAATAGAAAACGCACTCTGTCTCAGTGGGCGTTTTTTTGACGCCGACCGAGGCTACGTTTTTCAGGTAGACCCTGAAGGACAAACCATTACCAACACCCATGAATGGTGCGAAGATGGGATTAAATCCGTAAAGCATAAATACCAATGTCTTCCCATAAGCCAGTTGCCTGGTGTTCTTGATTTTGCCGAGCACTCAGTGGAATATCTTCACTTTACCGATATCGCCAATATGCCCGCTGAAATGGCAGACTTCAAAAAAATTCTCATTGACGATGAAGTAAGCTCAATTCTCTTACTGCCCCTGATAATGCAGGGAAAGTTCATCGGCCTTTTTGGTTATGACTGCGTAAAAAGCAATCGAAGCTGGGCTTATGAAGAAATTTCGCTGCTCAAAATCATTTCTGAAATGTTCTCGAGTGCACTGACAAAAAAAACGACCGAAAAACAGTTGCGCGAGAGCGAAAACAGATACAAGCTGGTGGCAGAGAACGTCAATGACATAATCTGGATCCTTGACCTGGAAACTTTTAAATATACTTTTATCAGCCCGGCAGCGACCAGAATATTAGGATACACTCCCGATGAAATGATGCAGAGTGAATTTACCGCCAATCTTACCGCTGAATCAGCAAAAAGAATGTATGAATTTACACATGTGCGTCTCGACAATCTACGCCACAACCGCCAGACCAGCTACATTGACGAGATTGATCAGATCTGCAAAGACGGACGCATAATCCAGACAGAAATATTAACAAACCTGATTTTTAACCCGGTCACCCAGCACGCTGAGGTTATTGGCATAACTCGTAATATCACCGAACGCAAGGAAGTCGAAGAGCACAAACGTCAGCTTGAGATCCACCGTCAGCAGAGTCTTAAAGCCGACAGTCTTGGACGCATGGCCGGTGCTATCGCCCATCATTTCAATAATCAGCTGCAAGTTGTGCTTGGCAATCTCGAACTGCTTGCACGAAACAAGCAGAGTGATGACAAAAGTCTTAGAAGTATCAACGATGCAATGCGGGCAACACACAAAGCTGCCGATATGAGCACATTGATGCTGAGTTATCTTGGACAGCAGCAGGTAGAAAGTCAGGATCTGAAACTCTATGAAATATGCCGGGCTCAACTAAACACCCTGAACGAACATCTGCCATCAAGGCACCAACTTGAACTTATTAAACCAAATACTGATGTAACGATAAACGCCAACCAAAATCGACTCGCTCAGGTAATAAAGAATCTGGTAATAAACGCTTCTGAATCTTATGGTGATAATTCTGGCAAAATTGCAATAAGCATTTTCACAGTCAAATCATCTGAGATTCCTCACTCACACAGATTTCCCGTTGCCTGGACTCCCGACCACGATCTTTATGGTTGCCTTAAAGTGCAGGATAACGGAGATGGCATCGCAGAAGATGACATCGGCAAAATTTTTGACCCGTTTTTTACTACCAAGTTTGCCGGGCGCGGACTTGGCCTGGCCAATGCTCTCGGCTGTATGCGCAGCATTGGTGGGGGCATAACGGTAAACAGTCAGCAGAAGCAGGGTAGTTCGTTCTGCTTTTATTTTCCATGTGGCGAAAGCTTGCCGGAAACACAAAAATCTTTGACAAAAAATTCCAGGATGCAGTCCGAATGTAATATGATTCTTGTCGTCGAAGACGAAGAAATGGTGCGCTATATCACACGCAGCCTGCTTGAGAATTTTAATTACAAAGTAATTGAGGCTTGTAGTGGCGAGAAAGCAATAGAGGTGTTCAAGGCACTCAGAGGCCAGATAGATCTCGTCATCTGTGATCTCGTGATGCCCGGCATAGATGGCTGGCAGACTCTCGATGAACTACGTAAAATTTCGCCGGACTTACCGGTAATTCTAGCCAGCGGATATGATCAAAGCTATGTCATGAAGGGCGAGCACAGCCAGCAACCGCAGGCGTATCTGAGCAAACCATTCAACAGCAGCAGTCTACAGGAAGCGATCAAACAGGCTCTTACACGGTAATATCGCTCATAAAAAAAGGCCCCGGAATAATCCGGGGCCTTTTTTTATGTTTACTGTCTATTTGAGGAGCTTTTCAAGCTCTTTTTCAAGTTTGCCGCTGCGCAGGTCGGTAGTAATAACCTTACCTTCGCGATCAAGCAGATACATGGTAGGAATCGACTGAATACCATAGGTCGGGCCAACTTCGTTTTCCCAGTATTTGCCGTCATAGTAGTGTACCCAATCCATTTTATTCTCTTTTGCAAACTTGTCAAAGGCTTCTCGTTCTTTATCAAAAGAGATGCCGACAATCTCGAAACCCTTGTCTTTGTATTTATTATAGGCGCTGACCAGCGAGCCAACTTCAGCAACGCAGGGTGGGCACCAGGTGGCCCAGAAATCGACGAGCAAAACTTTGCCCTTGAATCTTTCGAGATTAAGGTCTTTGCCGTCGATAGTCTTTTTTCCATCCGGAAAGGCAGGAAACGTATGACCTTCAGGATTTCTGAAGAACGGGTTGAGCATGCGCTCAGCTGCTTTGACTATTTGCGGATCCTTTGAAGATCCCAGCTCCTTGAGCAAAGCATCGAATTCTGCATTCATAGGAATTTTCATCATCTGGAAACGCTGAGCGGCGGTGATAATCATAGCTTCACGCATGTCGCCCTTCCAGTTGGAAATGACGGCAATAACTTCGTTTACCAGACCAGACTGAGAACCAAGAGTGACCATTTCCATATCGAGAATAAGGCGCTGGGTTGGTTCTTTAATGGTTTTGCGCAACTCTATTGAGCGCGCGAGAATGCCTTTGGCTTCTTTGCCGAGTTCTTTTACCAGGCTTTCGGGATTATTCGGGTCAACGCTGCCGTTGCCGATCTTTTCCTGTATCTTTTCGCCAAGAGCGCCGTTTTCTTTTTCAAGGAATTCCAAAACAGGACCCTCAGGATTCATATTAGCTTCTTTGAGCTGACTTTCAGTTAGCTCATCCTGCTCAGCCCACAGCGAGCCTGCCGGACATAGCAGCAGAGCCGCCAGAAGCATAAAAATAACAAAACGAAATTTCATCAGAGATCCTCCAGTTAGTAGACGTCGAGTATCAACACAATTCCGCATTATACGTGATTAAATGCATAAGTCAATTAGCAACCGCACAAAAAAAAGCGCAGCCTGGCATGGGCCGGGCTGCGCTGGCTTAGTCTTCTATCAGATCAAACTTTGATTCTTTTGCGATCTTTTTCAGTGAGCTTTTCGAGCAATTCTGGCACATTGGGGAATCGGCTGGTCAGAATCATGGCAGCGATCATGTAGGGCTTGTAGCCGGCTTCTTTGTAGGTTTCGATGCGATAGCGATCGAAAACCGAAGCGGCAACTTCGCCAGCCTTGCACGATACATCGGTGATGTCAGCAGGCAGACAATGCATGTAAAGCGCCTTGCCCTTTTTCGTGAGCTTCATCATCTCTTCGGTGCATTCCCAGTTTTTGAACTTGGCGTTGTTGGCGAGACATTCCTTTTCGAGCCCTTTGAGACCGTCATGATCACTCTTGCGCAGCAGCACAGTGCGCTTTTCCATAACCGAATAGGGCGCCCAGCTCTTAGGATATACGATATCAGCGCCTTTAAAGGCTTCTTCCATGCTGTTGCTTACAGTAAATTTGCCACCGCTGGCCTTGGCATTCTTCTCGGCAACTTTAACAACATCTGGGATCAGGTTATAGCCCTCTGGATGAGCGAGAGAAACATCCATGCCGAACCTGGTCATCAGGCCGATGATGCCCTGTGGAACTGACAGTGGCTTACCATAACTGGGAGAATAAGCCCATGTCATCGCAATCTTTTTGCCCTTGAGATTATCGAGGCCACCAAAGTGCTCTTTGAGCCAGCCGAGATCGGCCATAGACTGTGTCGGGTGGTCGATGTCGCACTGCAGATTTACTACGGCCGGGCGCTGTGGCAGAACCTTCTGCTTAAAGCCGTCGTCGAGGGCTTCACCGACTTCGCGCATATAGGCATTGCCGGCGCCAAGATACATATCGTCGCGAATACCAACGACTTCTGACAGAAAAGAGATCATATTTGCTGTTTCACGCACGGTTTCACCGTGAGCAATCTGCGATTTGCCTTCGTCGAGATCCTGAACAGCAAGACCGAGCAGATTACATGCCGAGGCAAAAGAAAATCTGGTTCGGGTCGAATTGTCGCGGAAAAGCGAAACCGCCAGGCCGCTGTCGAAAACTCTTGATGAAACGTTGTTGTCGCGCATAAGCTTGAGCAGATCGGCAATTGCCAAGATCTGTTTGAGCTCGTCGGTAGTCTTTTCCCAGGTCAGGAGCAGATCTTTTCCGAACATGTTTGTCTTATAACCTTTGATCTCTTTCAACAAAGCCTTGAATTCTTTCATTTAGTAATACCTTTCGCTTTTTATTCATAATAAACCCGGTAAGTTGGCTTTTTGCCGCTTACCGGGTTTTGTTTCACAACTTAGATGTAATAGGCGTAGAGTGCGTAGAAAGCCGAAGCCTTAACCAGATCATCGACCGGACATTTTTCGTTGGGGGCATGCGCGTGAACTTCGTTGCCCGGGCCAAAACCGATCATTGGAATCTTGTAGTAGCCGTTGATGGTAACGCCGTTGGTCGAGAATGTCCATTTGTCGACCTTTGGATCTTTTTCGAACAGTTCTTTGAATGATTTTACACCGGTCTGCACAACATGTTCGCCCTCTGGGATCTTCCAGGTCGGGAAGTATTTTTCCATGCCGTATTTGAGACCAGTATAGGCGACTTCTTCATAATGAAGCACTTCAACCTTTGCTTCATCGCCGAGTTTGAGCCCGACAGCCTTAATAACTTCTTCAACCTCTTTAACGGCAGATTCTTTGGTTTCGCCCCAGGTCAGGCGACGATCAAGGTGAATATGAACAGAGTCGGCAACCGCGCACAACGACGGGCTACCAGACTTGAATTCAGAAATAGTAACGGTGCCTTTACCGAGAAATTCATCATTTTTGAGACGTTCGTTTAGTTTTTCAACTTCGAGCGCGAATTTTGCGGCCATGTAAACGGCGTTTTTGCCGCGTTCGGGAGCTGATCCGTGACATGAAATGCCACGGAAATCGACGCCAATTTCCATGCGGCCACGGTGGCCACGATAAATATTGAGATTGGTGGGTTCAGTGCTGATTACAAAGTCGGGTTTGATCTTTTCTTCTTCGACGATGTATTTCCAGCAAAGACCGTCGCAGTCTTCTTCCATGACCGAACTGACGACATAAAAGGTTACATCACGGTCAAAACCCAGATCCTTAAGAATGCGGCCAGCTGTAATGGCTGATGCAATGCCGCCTTCCTGGTCAACGGTTCCACGCCCATGAACAAATCCGTCTTTAACTTCCCCTGAGAACGGATCAAATTCCCAATTGGCACGATTGCCAACGCCGACTGTATCTACATGACCATCGACAGCCAGAATGGTTTTACCATTGCCTACACGGCCAATTACGTTGCCAAGGCCATCTATGCGCACTTCATCAAAACCGGCTTCTTTCATCTGCCGCACGACTTCAGCCTGAACATCTTTTTCCTGCATGCTTTCAGAAGGAATCTTGACCATGCTGCCAAGATTTTTTGCAGTATAATCGCGGTATTTTTCAGCCAGTTCCATGATCTTTTTAGCGTTGCTCATTCCGTTCTCCTGTGTTGTATTTTTGATCAGTCGAACAAATCTATCGGCTGATAATGAATGCTAATTATACCCGCCAGTATTTATTTCGGCAACAACAGCAAAACTAAAAATTACAACCTGCTAAAAATCCACCTTACTTGCATCTGCGAAAATCTGAGTAATCACCCGGGCACTTCTTTCTTTTGGCACCAGAGAATCCTTACATATCAGTTGGGGAGTGCGGTTAAAGCTGTTGCTGTCTTTTATATTTTTCCGATGCGGTACAGTCATTTTGTCTGCTATACTTTATACATAAGCATATAAGAGATCTTGCGACTGCAATCAGTCGCAAAAAGATTGGTTCAGGATTCAACAGCTGGAGCAGATAAATGAGAGATAAGCAAATAAGTTCTGATTGGATACAACATTCACGCTGCAAGGCCTCCCCGGAAAGCAAAAACACAAAGCATGGCTCGTCTTTGCGTCTTTTTTTCCGACTGTTACCACTGCTTCTTCTATTTATGCTGCTATCTCCGCCGGCTCATGCCTTGAATCAGATTCAGAACGGAAGTTTTACAACAAATCTCAATGGCTGGTACCAATCCCCCTCCGTTCTTTCTGATCCAACCAAAATAACATGCACATTCAGCGCTGATAATACGTCGGCCGCCTATCTAACCCCCATGTCTGCCATGATGAAGATTATCGTATCAGGCTCAGGATCAAACAATCTTTATTATATTGGCCAGCAATATCTGCAGCAATTCTTCCTCACAACCACTCGTTCCACAAAAGTCAATGCCAGATTTACTTCTGTTTATAAAGAAGCGGTAACAGCCACCGATAAATGCAAGACCAACCATATTGGCACCATTAGAACAACCACTGCACCTGACACTGTTGTCGGCACCTTTCACAATGTATCAAACGAACCTCCTGGGCCATTTGACACATTATGGCCGGCCGCTTTAAACACTTGGGAAACACAGCTTGACGCCGGCACTTCATATATTATCCGTCTGGATTTCACTCTATCTGGTTATAAAGGTGAAACCATCCAGGTCTGGATGGACAACGTCAACTGCAACGTAAGCCCTGCAGGTCTGCTTGCTACTGAAACAGTTAATCCCGTTTCCGGCACGTCGCGAGGAAAATGTCAGCTGACCTGGGATGCCAGCACCAAGCCAGCCACTGGCACGCCCGGGTTGCACCCGACAAATCCTTACCGCGTTTACCATAGCTACGTAAGCGAAAATGGACCATGGACCCAGATTGCCACTATAGGCACTGGTATTACCAGCTATCTGGCTAGCCCAACTGAAGATGTAGTCTGGTATGCTGTTTCTGACGTTGATACCAACAGCGAAGAATCACCGCTATCAGTTGCTGCAGCTTATCGCACCGCCAAATTTGAAATCACCAAGATAGAAACCAATACCACCAGCGTAACCAAGGGGCAAAACGGTCTTCCGATAAAGGTTTATGTTACCAACACGGGGTTAACAGAGGCCACACTGAATACAGTAGAACTGATTTTTGACAGCCCAATTTATGGAATTTATACAATTGGGGCACCCTCACCTTTGCCGCCAATATCTCTAATCGGAGGCCAGTCAGAAGTTATTACTTTTCTCGCGTCGGTAGACACCAGCAGCAATTCAGGCATTGACTTCATTGATGCCAGGGTAACAGGTACCAATACCCAGACTCTTGCCGACATAGCAGACAATGGATCAGATGTTAAGGCTATGTGGCAAATACAGGAAGGACCCAACCTCGTATTGTTAGATATCCAGGCATCTCCAACCGTTTATCTCGATCAGACCGGTGTAGGAATATTTCTGACCGTACGCAATGATGGCGAAGCTGCCGCCGTATGGGATTTGTGGAACAACACAGAACTTTTTTTCACCCTTGGCACTTATCTTAACCAGCGTCCTTATGGGGTAGACAACCCCTACTCCGAAGTAATCTTCACCGGCCAGACAAAAACCGTAAGATACGATATCGACATCTCCCCCTATTCCGCTACCGGCACTGCGACTATCAACGCAAGCATGAGCTACGTCGATGGCAACACTTACAATCCTTTCACATACGATATCGGTGACTTGACACCACCCAACTGGACAATCCGCTCTGGTATTCTTAAAACCTATCGTGGCCCAGCACAGTTTCCTGCTTATATAATGGAATCAGACAGCTTCAATCTTGGCGCTTTTACCGTTTATGCCAAAGGCCTCAATCTGCAACCCGACAAAGATTTTCGCCTGCGTTGGTATCCGCCATCCGGCAGTCAGATTGCAGACATGGTTGCCACCGACCTGAGCGGCGTGCTTTATGGCAGTCACACTCTCAGCACTGACTCCGCGTTGCTCGGCAAATGGCGCGTAATTGTCTCAAGAGTAACTAATGAAATACCGCTTTGCGAAACCTATTTTGACGTTGTTGATGCGGCCAGTCTTTCAGTCGCACTTTCTCTACCAGAGTTTGTAACCATTAATCAGCCTTTTGTTGCCACAATGACCTTTACAAACTCAGGCGGCAGCCGCATTGACACAGCCTCTGCCTCAGCTCTGGTTCCAGACGGTGGTAACACTGGCACAGCTACTTATAATTCCGGACCTAATCCATCTTTAACTACCGTAGAGCCTCACAATACAGCTGACATGACCTGGTCTTATACAGCAGGCACAACTGGTTCATTTACTCTTCATGGCAGTGGCTACGGGGTTGACTCAAACGATCTGCGAAATCTTGTTGCTGCAACTTCGACAAGTAACATGTGTACAATACAAAATCCGGCTGTGTTAAGTATTACTTCTGTAAATGCTGCAGAAACTCAAGTCTTTCCGAATCAACAGAATTTGCTGGTTGAGGTAGGTGTCAGCAATACCGGCTCTGCCTCAGCAAGAATCACCGGCACTCAACTATACTTCTCAGCAGGCACACATTTTCAAATCCTCAGTTCACCAGCATTAGACTATCTTCTGGTAGCAAACTCTCCCGCCACACTCAGTTTTCTAGTATCCATAGCTTCAGATTCTGCTGCTGGCGCAGTAACCATAACAGCTTCTTTTACAGCAATTGACGCTAACTGGCCAGCATCATCGCCTGTGTTGGTAAATAGCACTCCACTTAGCGACACCTGGACAATAAACACCATCGCCGGATATTGTTCTGCCAATGATACATTTTCGCCAGAACAATACACATTTAACGCCGGACAAAAAGTATATTCCAAATATACTGGACTGATAACAGGAACCTTATACCGCACGCTCTATCTACTTGCTGCCAATACAGGCGCCAGCACCGACCCAAATTCTGGTCCTGTAGCCGCAGACGCCAGTGGAATCAATATTACAAATTACACTTTGCCTACTAATGCAGTAGGAAACTGGAAAACGGAAATCTATACAATAACAGGCAAGTCAAATAATATTTCCACTATGCAGGGCAGACAGTTTTTTGAAGTGCAAAATCCCGGCAACATCACAGCAAATCTTAATTTTACACCCAATGATATCAAACTCAACGACGAAGTTACTCTTGAATTGTCGATTTCAAATAATGTTACCAGCGGTTCAACCATTGAGAATATTGTTCCCTCGTCACCACTTGAATATACTGGCAGCACCGGGCAACTTACACTTCTGACAGGACCGGAGCCAGCCGCAACTTCATTGTCGGCAGGCACAGCTGCAACCTTTACCTGGACATTCAGATCTACCGAACACTCAGGCCTGGCAGGCACTTATCAGATGATTGCCACGGCAACTGGTAACGATGTCAACCTGCCAACACTTGACCCGGGTTATGCAACCTCTGCCACTGTCCTTTCAAATATTTTGACCATTCGCTTCCGCGATCTCGAATATGCTTCGGCATCACTCGATTTTGGCACCGTGGTCTGCGGCGAGGGCAAAACGGTCGGTACAAGCAAAGTAAACAATATTGGCTCGACAGATCTGACCCATACCAGCTGGAACAAAGGGTTCTATTCGTCTGCTCTATTCGATGAAATTCACCCCAATAACCTGACACTTTACCCGCTTTCAGGTTTTATCGTGCCAGCGGCTGCCCCGTCATTTACAACGACCTGGGCAGAAATGAATTTGCCATACAACCAACCGGCCGGATCTTATGTCGCCACGATGACGGTCTTTGAAGATATGATTCCTTACAACGGCGTTCTCGATGCCGGTGAGCCGGCAAAACAGTTCAGTTCGACCGTTATCGCCAGCTCATGCCGCGTGATCTATACCCAACCAGACCTGGTCAAGCTGGGCGACTGGAAAGTTGGCAACTGGGCGGCTACACAAACAATTGTTATACGAAACGGCGGCAACCTTGAACTTACAAACCTAAAAATAGCTTCGCTGACGACAGAAACATTTGGCATTTATGTAACGGCAGATGGCGCTGGCAGCCTGGCCACCGATGCGATTCGTATTGCATCAATTACGGCCTATGTCAATGTAGGCTCGGTTGATGGCGACTATACGGTTGATTTTGTTGTCTGGGATGACATTGATGACAATGGTATGATAAATACCGGTGAGGCGAGTGCCACTTTTCAGGTTCAGATTGGTATCGGAACCCAGCTCATGCACTTTACCCCCAACCCCATCGATTTTGGCAACGGCACGCCAACATTTCCACTTCCAGAATTGTCTTTTCAGATCACCAACGTTGGTGATCGAACGCTCGATCGTCTTAAATACATTGTAAACAATCTCGATCACGTTTCTCTGCCTGGCAACTACATCCCGGCCGATGAAATCGAGTTAGCGCTCCCAGCATCTATTGCTTTTAATTCAACCGAGACAGCGTACATAAACATGTTTATTCCGGCTGGCACAGCAGTTGGGACCTACACCGGAAATGCAATCATATACGAGGATGAAGATGGTGACAACACATACACAGGCGACGACAACGAAGCGCCTGCTTCTCTCACGGTGCAGATATATGTAAACCCATATCGCGGCTTGCGCGTTCTTTCTCCGGTCGCTGACGCCGGCCCCCTTTCGCCTACTGAAACTGGCATTGCTGTATTCAGCGCTAAAAACACCGGCAATGTCGTTCTTGATAAACTGACCTGGCAAAAAGTCGTTCTTAATGCAGGCGTAGCGACCTTAGGAATAAACACCTATGACTTTGAGCCAGTGCCGCTCTTTACTGAGCCATTCAACACCATATTTAATGCCACCATGACTCTTACGGTGCCTCCTGGACAAACTTACGGTGAATACACCGGAGAATTTGCATGGCTTGTCGATTTTATGGGTGTCGCATCTGACCCGCAGGCACCTTTCACAGTCAGCTGCCAAGTCGGCACCAAATATATAGACATAACCGAAACCGGGCTGTTAATCGAAGACGCCGCTCCATCATCTCTTTCGGACACAGCCAGTTTCGAAATACGAAATTCCGGCACACTGATGTTGATTCACCCGGTTGCTACAGCTACAGTCTTTGTTGGCCCGGCACCAATTCCACCAGCCGCGGCCTCGGTGTTTACGCCAGCAATCTTTGATTTCATGATAGCCAACAAGACCTTTAACGGCACATGGCAGGTTCAGGTCCCTCCGGGAACACTGATCGGCACATATAACGCCACAATGACGGTCTGGAACGACACCAACTACAACAATACGATCGATCCAGGAGAAGCATCTGACAGTGCATCTCTTGAGCTTCGTGTTATCGGCAAAACCGTTATCGGCATCGACCCGATAGCCCTGGACTTTGGCTATGTCGCTCCCGAACGATCAACATCGGTAGATTTCAATATTGTTAATCTTGGCAATCAGGATATTACAAGCACAGATCTCCGCAGCGTAGCCAGCTGGTTGCCGCCACTGGCACCCGGACCAATTTCGATCCCAGCTGCGAATCTTGTTTTCACACCAGTCCCCTTCGCCACTGATCTGCCAATTGGGGGTTCCGTGCCCGCAGTAGCAACCATAACTATTCCTGCTGGGCAATCGACCGTAATTTATCAGGGTCTGCAGAGAATATATGTTGACTCTGCAGCCCCCGTCGGCTCATACAGCGTTGGCGAAGTAACCACCACCTTTAATGCCAGAGTTTCGGTCGGTAATAAGCAGATAGCGGTAGCAGACGTGAATATGGGCACCGGCACACATGGCACCACTGCCTCCAAGAGCTTTGTTCTGAATAATACCGGTAATATCAACATTTTGCGCATAAGATGGAAACCACAGAATATCAGCGACGGCACCAATACGCTCACCCCTTCTTTCAGCTCAGGTGTATCAGTTAATGCTGGTGCCGCTCTCAACTGCACAGTCAGCGTTGTAATACCGACTTATGCTTCAGCGGGCACATATATTGGCGACCAGATTGTTTTCGACGATGATTATTTACAGAACAACCTTCTTACCGATCCGAAAGAAGCCTCGGACACATTTTTGCTGACGCTTGTGGTAGCTGAAAGCCCGGCGCTTAGTATCATTTCGATCAATCCAGCCTTCCCTGTGACTTTATCACTGGGCCAGACTGCTTCTGTAGACGTTACCTACCAGAACACCGGCAATGTTACACTGAGCGACCTGACATGGGGAGCACCAATGGCTACGATGAACGGCAGCGAAGGCGATTCGATGATCCCGACTTACTCGCCAGTAATATTGCCAGCGCTCGCGCCAGGAAACACTTATATTGCCAGCATCACGTTCACGGCAAGAGCAGACCAGGCGACCGGCACATACACAGGAATTCAGACGCTTAAAAGCACTGCGTATCCGGCTGCCACCACAAATATCGCTCCAGATGTTCTGGTGGTATCACAGACCGGCCCGCAAAATCTCGAAGCTGGCACGGTTTTTCAGAGTATCGCCACCGAAACCTTTGCGTCTGGCGAAAACTTTATTCTGTCGGCCTATATCGGTTTTGAAGACGGCGTGCCAGCCTCAGCAACCATTATCATGCGCCAGGACAAAACCGACGACACACCAGCAACTCCGGTGTTTTACGTTACCATTGACCAGAGCGGAAACATTATTTCAGATAACGCCAGCGAATCAGCTATTATCAGTCGGATAAAATCCGGCACCAAAACCTGGTATCGCGTCTACCTCAACTTTTCTGGTGTGTTGCACGCCGATACCGAGACTGCATACATTATTCTCAGCAACAGTTCAGATATAGTCGGCACTGATGTATGGTTTGATGGCGTGCAACTCGAAAAGGCAAATGGCCGCACCCGACCAACGACTTATGGCGATCATTCAACGATCTTATCACCTAACGATATGATAGATCTTGAAGGCAAAGCGCGATACTCGGACTGGTAATTTGAAGAATTCAGCTCAGGGAGTGCTGCGAATTTTTTCTATCAACTGGCGAGCCTTTGGGTTGACCGGAAAAAGTTCGTTGTAGGTTATGAGAATCGAGGTAGCTGAAGCCAGAAGGCCTTTCTTTACCAGCTTTTCGGCAAAATCTGGTGTAAAACTGTTAAAAAAACGGCGGTCGCGTTTCACGCCATTAACGTAGGCTTCCCAGGCTTCGTCTTCGCGGTTGGCTTCAAGCAATGCTTCCATCTGTCGGCGTAAGACAGTAAAATCGGCTTCGCGTCTAAGCGCCTGCCAGGCATTCCAGTATTTCTGGTCATCGGGGTTGTGCTCTGCAGCTTGGTGAAACATATTTTCGGCACGATACATAAAGCCGGCCGCCATCAACTTGTTGCCCTCGATATAGCAGGCTTCGGCCTTGACGTTGTAAACGGGTGGCTTACCGCTAACCGGTACTCTGGGGCTCTCGATTTCTGGCGGCAGTTCAAACGCAACGGCAGTTGAGTGATGTGGGCGACTGCGAGCTTTCCACCAGCCTGGAAACGAATTCACAGCAAATACAATAGCAGTCAGCAAGGCTATTGCGCCAACTGTCACCAGAAAACTTCTAGAAAACAGACTGGCAAAAGAATCCCCGGCCCTTATGGTTGAACTGCCAGGCGGCAATATACGTTCAGACGATTTTTGTGCCAACTGAACTGTTGTCTGCCGCTGGCTTTCTTTCAGCTCCTGCTGTGAAGCAATTTTAGGCGCTCGAATTGCTGGTTTGTCAGATCCCATATAAGTCTCTCATTTATAATTTAGGTATTCACAAATGTTTATTGTTTATGCAATTGTAGCACAAGATGAGCTACCAGCAAAGTTAAAGCTGTTAGCAGATACAACGCTCTAGAACCTCTTAAATCACCTTTTGCGAGGGAATTGCGTGCATTGCGTAATTTCTATAATTTTCACCAATTTTCCTTCTGAGCAAATTCACTTTTACTTTTGTGCGAAAATGAGTATAATTGCAGCGCTATAAAAACGAATGCAGGGAAAGAAGAACTAATAGTCTACAAACGGGTGTTCAAGGCACCTCGTTCCATGGATATAATATTTTTGTTGTTAGTT
>JAHISQ010000125.1 GCA_018818125.1 Candidatus Rifleibacteriota bacterium | reverse complement strand
GGCATGGCGCCATCCATGGCTTCGCCAAAGCGCTTGTATCCTCATGCACTTTGGCATAAGGCCATCCATGGCCAAAAAGTCGGTCGCCGCCAGGTCTATGAAGCCTCAGCCGAGCAATCTGCTGGGGCTTCATCCTTTTAGGCCGCATAGCCTGCGTCTCGGCCACTTGCCATCCTGGCGTGGCTCTAATATAAAAGCCTCGTAACTAACGTTACGAGGCTTTTTCCATCTATGTGAAATTTCCGAACGAGCTTGCTTTTTGAACCACTAAGGTTTAATCACTGTTTTACTTTTACAAAAGCATAATGTACGCTACAATCAGCAAATGTTTATTTACAGGTTGTGTTATGAAATGGTGTGAAAGTTTTAGCATAGGTTTCCCAGAAGTCGACTCTCAGCATAAGCAATTGATTGAAAAAGTCGATGGTCTTGAGAATCAGCTGATGAATGGTTGTGTTGATGACAACAGTTTTGCAAATACATTTCTTTTTGTTGTAGATTACGCCCGTAGCCATTTTACCGATGAAGAAGATATGATGCTTGAAATTGGGTATCCTGAATTTGAAGAACATCGCCAAATGCACGATCAACTGATAAATCATCTGGCTATTTTTTTGAAAGATATGCAAAGCGGCAATGGAGGCACTTTTTCCGAGCTGATTAGCTACCTTCATATCTGGATCGAGGCGCATATTCTCACGGAAGATCGCAAGATTGGCGAATTTTTACGGCAAACCATGAAATAACTTTGCCGCAGGCTACATGATTCCTGCTTTTAGGCCGATTTTATTCAAAGTAATAAATACGAGTGCAGGTATAGGTATGACACAGAATTTAGATAATGTTTTAAATGAATACATAGACGCTTTGGCTTTGCAGAGCTGGGAAGCCGCATCTGATTATTTTCATGAAGATGCTACTGTTATCTTTGCAGAGGGCACTTACAACGGCAAGCCAGCCATCGCAGAAGTGCTTAGAAAGACGTTTTCACTGATCAAGGATGAGCTCTTTGAAATTCGTGATTTGCGTTGGAATCATAAGACAGCTGAGTTTGCGAGTTGCAGCTTTTGTTTTAAGTGGGCTGGAACTATTAATGGTAAAAGATTTACTAATCCAGGCCGTGGAACACTAGTCTGGATATGTGAGAATGGTCGCTGGCAGATCATCAATGAGCATTTCGGCCCGATGCCACGCTGAATATGATGCGATTTTTCAGAAATTTCTTTACCAGCAGCAATCACGCCAGATCAATTATTCGTTGTTTTTTTTCTCTGCTGATAATTTCACCAATGTTAATTGGGCAGACTATTTTCGCGCAGGTTGTCACTTCTGGCCAGTCTGGTAGTATTTCCGATCAACTGGCTGAGAGCAAAGATTTTACCGAAAGACTCATCGTTGCTGCGATAGAGAGAACTACTCACAGAATCATATATGACGGAAGATATCGAAAAATAGCCTACCCTGGTGGTGATGTTCCTGCAGATGTCGGGGTCTGTACTGATGTATTGATAAGAGTTTACAGGGCTCTTGGTATAGATCTTCAAAAAAATGTTCACGAAGATATGCGACGACACTTTGCACTTTATCCAAATAACTGGGGACTTAAACGAACAGACACAAATATTGATCACCGCCGTGTCCCGAATCTGCAGACTTTTTTTACGCGAAAAGGACAGAAGCTTAAGGTTAGTGCGTCTGCTGGCGATTATCTGCCAGGAAACCTGGTTACCTGGATGTTGCCAGGTAACCTGCCGCACATTGGTATAGTTACCGATAGGAGATCTGAAGACGGTCTGCGCCCATTGATTGTTCATAACATCGGCGCAGGTCCGGTTCTCGAGGATATGTTGTTTGTTTATAAAATTACCGGGCATTATCGTTACCCGGCAAACCCTGCAAGGAGAACGCAAGATGAGTGAAGCATTGATCAACGCTCTTAAAAAAATTAAATTGGAGTGTCAACGGGTAATACCGGAAAAACCAGGTTTTGCTAGACTCATGGCTGCAGAAACCAGGTTTGCCGGCCCAGCCTATAGTGAAAACGAAGATATTGCACCTGTATGCCCTGTTTGCGGCGAGAAACTCAGCTTTGTTTTTCAATTCTATCCGCAGTCTGACCAGAAGGCCCTGTCTGCTTCGCCTTTGCTGGTGTTTTATTACTGTTTTAAATGCACGCCGATTGGTAGCGAAAATGAGGAGCCCGGTCAATGGCTGATAAGATCCTACCAAACTGCTGCGCCTGAAAAGTTTGTTGATGGGATCGGTGTTGACACATCTTTCACCGCTTTTTCCTGCCAGCTTGCGAAAACTCAGGTATTGCCTGACTACGAAACGATCGAGGAAAAATACCCCTATATTGCCGAAATGTGCGAAGAGGTTGATGCTGATGATCCTCTTGGTGCCTATGAGGATGCCGGTCTCGAAGTTGGGTGTGAAATGGAGCCATTTACCAGCATTGGTGGTTATCCGATCTGGATACAGGGCGAAGCAGAGCGCACATGCCCGATCTGCAAAAAGATCATGGATTTTATCGGTCAGATAGACTCACAGCAGGAAGTTCAGCTTATGTGGGGTGATGCTGGTTGTGTTTATCTTTTTCAGTGCCATGAACATCACGACCAGTTCGGCATGGAAATGCAGTGTTTTTAGTGTCGTTGCCAGGAGCATTCTGACAACGAAGCGTTATGCCGAAGGCATAGGCCAGCTCTGAGATAATCTCTCGCCAGACTTTTATCTTGTTTCTTTAGGCAACCTTGATTCAGCGCAGTTCATATAGTTCATAGATATTGTATTCGCGGGCTTTTCCCTTGAGTGAGCAGCGGCGTAAAAAGTTTACGCGGCCTTTGCCTTTCAAGAGGCGCATGGTTGAGCCAGATATTATAAGTCCGCTGACACTGTCGACTGCCTCTGTTTTCAGTCTGGCTGCCAGATTCACCTGATCGCCAATTACTGTAAAGTCGAGCTTACCCGTATAAGAACCGATTCGGCCAGAAATTACTGTGCCAGAGGCTATGCCGGCATAGATATCCAGGTTCTGCTGATGCATTTCTGCTGCCAGTTCCAGAGCAGTTCTCGCTGCCCGCAGTGCGTGTGAGTCGCTCTGGGTTTCGCTGTCACGAAATACCAGCATCAGGGTGCTGTCAATTATTTTGTCGATCGTTCCGCCATGCTTTTTAACCAGGTGATCGCCGGCTGTAATAAAGCGATTAATCATCTCAACAGTTTGTTCTGGCGGAAAATCAGCGGTAAGCTCCGAGTAATTTCTGATCGTGGCAAAAATAATCGTGGCTTCAATGTATTCACCACCCGGAGCCATATCTTTTACATCAGATGCTTCCATTTCTGAAATAGCATCTTCTGAAACATAGTCGCGTAGCATGTTTCTTTGCCGTAGGCCGACGACCAGCTCAGAAAATGAATTGTTGAGCTGTTCAAACTCGTCTCCGGTTGTCAGTGACAGGTTCCAGACATCCTTTCCGCGCGCAATCTGCTCGGCGCTTCTGGCCAGAGCAATTACAGGTGCTACGAAGAATTTTTCCAGAAGCTGGCTGATAAGATAGAAGACCAGGCCGAGATAAACAAAAAGCCCGATAACAGCAGCGAAGTAACTGCCAATGCGTGTTTTTGTTGTCGCAAGAGCTATCGCCACATGTGGAATATTCTCATTATACCTGCTGACGAGACAGCTCGTGTTTCCTTCATCATCTGATTCTGTTGTGATGCTGGAGTTTTCCTGCCTTGCTGTTTTTTTTATCATCTCATTATCACAATGACCGGTGCCCGGCCAAATTTTTGGGGAACCTGTTCTTTGCGTGGGCATAAACGCGAATTTTATCTGATAATTTCCATAGGCTTCTTCAAAGTTTTCTGCTACCAGTGTAGATTGTTGCAGGAAAGACTTAATAAGCGGACCAGCTTCAAATTTTCCGGAGAGCAGGCCAATAAAGGGCATTTGTGGCTGAGACTCGTCAAACAGTTTTGTTGTTGAATACCAGACAACTACTTTCCCCTGATTAATATAATAGAATTTACCATTGGAAATCATTTGATCGGAAATGCCCGTGGATTTTACTGCGTTTCCTGCAATGAGAACCATGTCTTTGCGCACACGCACAACCGGCTCAGGCTCAAGCAGAATTGCAATCCCCTGTTTGGGAATAAAACGCTCAATGATTTTTGTCGTACTGTTCTGGTTAACTGCAGAAATCCGCTCTGCATACTCTCTTAAATCAGAGCTGTCGGGGCGATGTAGAGCAATTTCTGATACTGGCACTTTTTCGCCAATTTCAGCGAACAGCTTTTGGACCGCAGCTTTATCATACATAAGTGTTTTGTCTATTTTTCCGGCAAGAGAAACAAGATTACTTTCAGTCTTTTCCATGAATTGCGTAAGCTCATTGTTGATTTGCATTAATTTTATTTCAACGTGTTGCAGCAGATTAAGATGTGCCAGAAAGTCGTCATATTGCTTATGCAGATAGAAACTTATGCCAAAAAATGAATATGGAAAGATAGAAACAAGCACGGCGCTGGCGAGAATGCGTCTTTTAAAGCTTATGTTAAGATTAATACCAAACAAAGCCATGTGTATCAGCTGTATCAGCGAGAGCATAACCAGGATTTTTGCTGCTGCTCCAAGACTGTTTCGTATTTTCTGTAAAC
The DNA here is from genome assembly GCA_018818125.1 of Candidatus Rifleibacteriota bacterium. Classification (GTDB taxonomy): domain Bacteria; phylum Muiribacteriota; class Ozemobacteria; order Ozemobacterales; family Ozemobacteraceae; genus Rifleibacterium. Next base: position 27,782 of record JAHISQ010000125.1, on the reverse strand, counting down.
GCTTCTGCAAACCCTGAGTCGAAATACGATACTGGATAAAAGGTATCTTGAAGTTATGCTCCTTCTGCGCAAGTATCAGGCCGCCTTTGTGCAGGTAACTCCGGATAAATCTTTGATCAGCAGGAGCTGTCAGCACAGTTGTTGCATTTTCATGACGAATGCCAGTATATAAAAAGTCAGGCCTTTTTATGGCATCCTGAATGTGCATCTTCTTCAAAGTCAGGCTAAAAGCCGGGTATTTTTTCTTAACAGTGCGAAAAAGATTTTGCCAGGAGATGTCGCACCCTCTAACTACAGCAAAACAGCCCTTAAAGTCGGCCATGGGCTGCTTGAATTCGAAATAGGTCAGGTAAAGTTCACCGCCGTAAGCTACTGAGAAATTTTTGGAAACCTGCCCGGCTCTAACATTTATCGCTGTTATTGTCTTGAATATCTGCTGCAGCAGCAGCGCATTTCGTTGTTTCTCCGGACTAATTGTTTCATTGAGGATATGGTTAAGCAGATAGTCATCTTTTGTGAGATTCTCAATCGGGTTTCGAAAAAGAGGTGCAGGTGGCAAAGATTGCTGGGTCAGATCAGAAGGGTGACTGACAGCAGTTTTAAGTTTTCTTCCGGTTTTATCAAAAAAGATATACAAAAGCCCCTCGCCACAAATAATCTCATCAATGGCTCGTTTCAAGTGACTCGGGGTTTGCGAATCAGCAGGTAAAGAAAGCTCTTCAAGAAGAGGCACCCGTGAAGCAATAAAATTCTCGATCACCAGCAGATTGCGGCATTCTTCGATTTTCTGACGGGCGTTATCGAGTATTGCAGGCTCTGCAAAAAGACCGTATTGTTCGATAAAGTAATCTATTGCCAGAAGAGACCCGCACAGGGGCAGAACCAGAACCATCAACCACGCCATCAGCAGTGCCGTCGTAGATATTTTAATGGTTCTAACTATTTTGTCTGAAGAATTACCCGACATCAGTCAGCTCCCATCGCCCATCGGCATGCTGGTTGAAACTAAACTCATTTTCGACGGCACAATGTGTTGCGCTGCAAACGAGAATTCTGCTGTTTGTCTGCACTGTAGCGGATTCAAGTGCGGCCGCCTGTTCGGTAATACGGCCGATGATGGTAAAATCTTTTCGGCCGTTTTCGCTGCCAATACTGCCGGAAATTGCTTCCCCAGACGCGATCCCGATACCGTTCTCAAGGGCAAAAAGTTTTTTTTCAGCCCGCTGCTGATTGAACATTAGAAGTTTTTGCCGCATGCTCAGAGCCGCCAGGCACGCTCTTTTCTCTGCGCTGTCAAGACCTGCCTTTTCATAAAACACGGCCTGTATTGCATCACCAATGTATTTGTCAATTACCCCTGCATTTTGATTGATGGCTTCTTCCATCGCGGTGAAATAGGAATTGAGCAGTTCGATTATTTCTGTCGGTGAGTGCTTCTCGCTGATGGTGGTGAATCCTCTTATATCGGAAGCAAGCACGCAGATATGCTGCTTGTCGGTTCTGCCGGGGGTTGAGCTGTCTGCCGTTTCAACCCTTTCTATCAGCTTCTTCGAGACAAGCCGTTTGATCATTTCACGCTGCCGCAAAGCTGCCGACATTTTATTAAAGGCCGATGTCATGAGACTGAATTCATCACCTGAAAATTTTTCAATGGAAACGCCGTATTGCTCCTGGTTGAGTTTGGCGATGCCCTCAGAAAATATGCTGACCGGTTTGACGATAAATTCTGCGAAAAGCAGCGATAAAACCATTATCAAAACTATTGCATAGCCGGTTAGCAATGGAAAAAGCATGCTGATTGTCAAAAAACCGATTCCTCTGCCGCGACTCTCACCTATGGCAGCAAACAGGCAAGCCTTTTTCGGTCGATGACTCCAGACACTGGTTTTTATTCCATTTTTGGTATGCAGAATTCTTTGTCCGGAATCTTTCAGCTCCATCGCCCGGTTAAAACTTTCGAGCATTTCGTCATTTAAAAGTGTATTGGTCGGCCATGCTTCCATTTCCAGCTGATAATGCCGGCGCAATCTTGCACCAATATCAATGTCGCAATAGGGATCTGAGCGCGAAAACCATTTATTACCCGAACTGGCAAATTTTCCGAGGTAGGCGTGGGTAAAATAATTTCCGTCCATCGGTCTTGAATAGGAAAATACAAAGCTCCCGGTTTTCAATCTCGCCAGAACAGTGATGGCCCGACCGGTATCGACAGTCTGTGATATATCGTGCTGAACTGTAGTTTCGTGAGGAATACTGTTCTCTTCTACTTCCGCAGTAATATAGTCCTCAAAAATGCCTAGCGTAAGAGTTTCTGCGAAAGCATTGCCGCCTTTTTTGAGTATTCCAAGGCCTCTAAGGAATTTTGGCATGATTACGTTGAGAAGCTTGTGTGAATCTCTGGTTAATATTGTCAGAGTGTTGGAAAAATGCACCATGTTACCGTTCTCGGACAATATGGTGTGATTCCCCATCAATGATCTCAGCCAGAAAAGGTTATCGCTTTGTCGGCTCAATATCGCCTTTGGATCAAGGTTTTCTCTATCATATTCTTCGAGTCTGCGTTTTATCTCCAAGGCTGCAATCTGCTGTCGCAGTTCATTTTCGTCGTCATATTGGATAAATTCTTCTATTACTTCCTGGGTCTTTTCTAATACATGGTTTTCTATTACGCGGTCGGAACCCATGAGGCTGACGAGCGTCAGCAGCCCGGTTCCGATAATCGGGATAAAAATGATTATGCTTAACAGCAGCAGTAATTTGCGGCGAATAGTCAGGTTTAATCTGAGGCCAAACAACCAGTAATGTATGGCTGTCATAAGATATGCCAGAAACAGACAGCCGGCGGATATGCGGAAAACAAGCTGACCGCGTCGCATGTCTTTTACTTCGTCAGTTACTTCGGCTCTCAAACGAATGCGACATCCTTCAAGACTGCCTTCATACCTCTTTTTTGCCCATCTCTGTGTGAAAAAAAAGTGGTTGAGGAATTCGGTAGGCGGCCGGTCAAAATATTCAAGAGAATCACCTGAAGCAAAAAAACCGGATCTGCCCTCAGTTAAGTTGACCATGCTGGCTTCAATGCTTTCATAACTTTTTTCAAACGCGGTTTTAAGAATTTCAGAAGGCATTATCTCAGACTGTAATACGCCAATCATGTAGGCACCATGCAGGTTTTCGTGACTGAGGCAATTATAGGCGTAAAAATATGAAGACTGCTTGCCAAAATAGTCGGTGAACAACTCCTCGACAGTGTCATGTCCTACAAAAAATTCGCCGAAACGGGTTAAATAGCGAATGCTAAGACTTCCCCCTTCGCGGAATCCAAAATTCATCAAATAGCTTACACCAGCTTTTATCTTAAGCCCTGCCCAGTCTCGTTGATAATATTGACGATAAAGACGGGCGCTGACTGAAATCAGCTTATAGGCAATACTGGCCGCCAGATTATCCTGTTCAGGACATTGTTCTCTCAGGTTCTTAGAGAACCAGTAATGCACAGCCGCAATTTCAGGGTAGGTAACCGTTATAAACCATGGTTCCAGCCGGTGTGAGCGAAGAGCTGTTAAGAAGCTCTCCGGCAATCTTTTGTCAAAAATGTCACGGCCAAAATCTTTGGCCGGCCGTAACTTTATCAGATCGCGGGTAACCTCTGGCAGAATCTCACTGTGAACCTTTCTGATTGTTTCTTTTATGTAAGCCGCAGGCTTCAGTAGTTCTTTGATTCGCTCTGCTTCCTGCAGCATCTTTTCGCGCAACAGCCCCATTTTCGAATCTTCTGTGCGCTGCAGAGCGGTCGTCAGCAGGCTATTGAAAAACAGCAAAGGCGCTGCCAGCACGATAAAGCCGGCCAGCAGCAGACCTGCCAGACGAAATTTGCCGGATTCGTTCAAAGTTTGCTTACTGCCAGCCTGGTTACCAGCATGCGATCATTGCCGCTGAGATAGATTTTGTCAGAGCTTACCCCGATAAAATCCTTTCCAAAGAAATCAAAGAGCGAACCTTTAATCGTCAACTCAGGAAGCCGCCCGAGCAGTTGTTTGCCGTCAGTAAGCCAGGCAACCTGAACTGGCGACGCGAAGCTGCCGTCAGGCGTAAAGTCGCCGCCGCTGGCAATAGCTATCATTATGCCTTTTCCCCCAGGCAGAAGCTGTGCCAGGGTCTTATCAGAGTGTGAAATTTCGAGGTTGCATCCGCCAAGCGATGGAACACTGTCGTAAGCGCCATCAGCGCAGCAGGTGTTTTCATAGCCATAGCGCATGGCGGTTCGCCTGTCGGTATAAGGGCGTAGAATTACTCCGTTTTTGATGAGCCAGCGCAGCTCGTCAGGGCAAATGGAGCCTTCCATGTCAAAAGCCGGGCCGAAGGTTTCGACCGGGTCGTTGACAATCTGCACGCTGAAATTATCGGCAAAGGATTTCTGGCCGAACTGTTTCTGCAGCAATGATGCTTTGTTTCCCGCAATCTTGCCGTTAAGATCGCGCTGAAAGAGCCGGGTTAGTGACGCCTGGTCAATAATCACCGGCAGGTCGCCGACTGGCAGTTCGATCAGATTTTTGTATGCTTCTATAATCTGCGATGTGCTTTCGATAACCTTTTCGCTCTCTATTTTGCGGTCTACAAGACCGAAGAATGTGTCCATTATGCCAGTTGATGTGTTGCCCTTGAGAAGAAAACTCCAGTTTATATAGCTGTCGCGGTGGCTAAGAGCAAGACCGTTGTCGTTCTTGATATTGAGGCTGATGTTGCTGATATTAACCTTGTTGCTGACCGCAAAATCCGGGTGTCGACGCTTGAGTTCATTCAGCACTTTTTCCACAGTCTCACACAGCTGTTTATCATCAATCATCAGTTCGTCGAGCCTGGTGTCACTTTGCAGGTTGCTGACAGCGCCGGTTGGGTAATCAACGCCCCAGCTCAGAGATTTCTCAGCTCTGGCAAAGAGTTCATCTTCGCTTATAGCGCCGAGTCCGCCAGCAACGCCTATTTTGTTGTCGCGCATAACCCGGCAGCCGGTCTTTTGTATGTTTTTGCGCCTGACCGCGCTTATCTTATTCTGAACTATGCTAAGAGAAGTCTGTTTGACCTGTTGTACTATTTTTTCGCGCATGTTAAGCCTCCTACTGAACGTTGATCTGATTGACCCGCACGTAGGGGCCGCCAAAGCTGACTGGTAGTGGATATTGTTCCATTTTGCCGCAGCCGCCACCGACAAAGCTCAAAATTTCGAGTTTGTTCGACACCGCATCAATCTGATTGAGAGTCTGCATGACATTGCCGGTAATTACCGAAAATCTCACCGGCTTCGTGACCTTGCCATTTTCGATCAGATAAGCCATGGAAGGGGCAAGCGTAAAGGTCGACATGCCTGAGCCATGTTTGACCGAATCAATGAAAATGCCGCGTTCGACGCCGGCAAAAAGTTCGTCTTTGCTGATCTGGCCGGGTTCAATAAAGGTCGCGGTCATGCGCACGATCGGCTCATATTCAAAGTTTATGGAACGCGCATTTCCTGTCACAGTCTCATCAAGATCGGCAGCGGTGATGCTGCTGTGCAGACGCCCCTGAAGCACACCTTTGTTGATAAGCATCGTGCGTTTAGCGCGGGTGCCTTCGTCATCAAACTGCGTGAAGCCGCTGCCAGGAATATTGCCATCATCGACAATGCTGAGTTGCTCAGAGCCGACTCTTTTGCCTATCTGCCATTCTTTGAGCATGGCGGTATCGCCGATCATGAAGTCGGCTTCGCTTTTGTGACCAAAGCTTTCATGTGCAAAAATGCCGGCAGCCATGGGGGAAAGCACGACAGTATATATGCCGCCTTCAATTTTTTCTGCTCTTTTATAATAATCGCGAGCCTGCTCGATGTATTGTTTTGCCTCGTCGTGTAGTTTGTTTAGCTGTTCGAACTGCACTTCGGCCTTGCACCAGGTTTCGCTGAATACATTGGTGCCACTGCCAAAACGCATTCCCAGCCGCAATCCGGCGGTCTGCGTATCAAATACCAGCCCCTCTTTTTGCAGGCTTGAATAAAATTCTTTTTCGCTGCGGCTGTCGCTATAAGTGGCCGACCAGTGGGTTACTTCGCTGTCATCCTTTATCAGAGCGGCATAAGAGTCGAGCAGGGCGATTTTTTGCTGCAGATCTACTTTTGCAACAGACTGTTTTTTGTATTTGCAGAAGTCACCGCTGTTATTTTCCAGTCTGACGGTTACTTTGGCGATTGCTGCTAAATCTGGTGGTGAAGCAAGTTTTGCCAGTTGCTTAAGCTCATTGTTGAGCTCTGAAAGATCGGTGGTTGATGCATAAAACCAGCGCTTTCCATCAAAAAGCCTGATAAATGCGCCAGCATCTGACTTTTCTTTAACCTCTTCGAGGCGTCCCATTTCGATGCGAATAAGTGAGCGAAAGACTCTCTCTATTCTTACATCTGCATAATAACCATCCGGAAATTCGAACATTTTGAAATCTCCTCAAAAACAGCGTTATTACTGATCTTAGCGGCGTGGCTCAGACCAGCTTGAATATGCTGAGAATTTTAAAAAAACCGACATAGCTGACAAAGGTAGCGGCCGAGCTTATTCCAAGTGCGGCCGGAAAAGAAAGCTCCTTTTTCAACAGGTAGGGTAAAACGGCAAAAAAGGCCAGTGAAGGCAGCACCATCAACATTATGCTGCTGGTAAGCTGAGCGGTTTGTTCTTTGCTGCCGGTTTCGTAATAAAACCAGCTTATCGCCAGAATGCTGGTTATCGGCAACGACGCGAGTATAGCGCCCGCATATTGATTGCGTTTTGACGCTTCGCTGATTCCAACAACCAGAAGAACAGTAATGACAATTTTTATGAAGTATTGCATTTGCCGCATTTTAACATTACTCTGACACGGTAGTAAACAATATCATCGCGGCAGTTGCCGCAGGATAGAAGCAGACGGGTGAAAAAATGAATATTATTCGTTATGCCTGCATCGAAAATGTGCACGAAAAACGAGAAATCATTCTGCTCAAGGCCTTTCCATGCAGCTGGGGGCGTTGCAGTTTTTGCGACTACATTCATGACAACAGCGCCGACGAGCATGCCATGAATGCCACCAACAGCGAGGTTATTGCGAAAGTTGCCGGCAGATATGGTGTCTTGCAGGTCATTAACTCGGGCAGCTGTTTTGAAATTCCGCCAAAATCTCTGCAGACTTTAAAAGAGGCAGTTGATCGTCTGCAGATTCGCAAACTCTATTTTGAGGCCTGGTGGGGTTATCGCCACCGTCTCGATGAAATGCGCAAATTCTTTGGTGTTGAGATCGTTTTTATTACCGGGATCGAAACCTTCGACGAGCTTTTTCGTAATCAGGTGCTTAAAAAGGGCATAGCTTTTGACTCTGTCGCAGAGGTCAGTCGCTATTTTCAATCAGTGTGCCTGATGGTTGGTATTAAGGGGCAAACCCGAGAGATGATCTGTAATGATATCAAAATTTTGCTCGATAACTTTGCTTATGGCACCATTAATCTTTATGTTAACAATACTACAGAGGTCGAGGCCGATTTTGAGCTGCAGCAGTGGTTTAAAAGCGAATATGCCTGGCTGAAAGATCACCCTGGCATTGATGTGCTGTTCGAAAATACTGATTTTGGTGTCGGAGCGCCGCTCGATTAGAAATCATCCTAATCCTGATCAGTGTGAACGTAAATCAAACCAATTTTTTTCGCACCAGGTCGTATATACACTAGAGATTCCACTCATCCTTGTGCTCTGTAGGCTTTATGCAAAATTTGTCTTTATGATATCAACGTTTAAAATGCGTTGATATCAGCTGTTCTGCAAATGCGTATCCTCAATTGCCGAGCTGAACTCTGCCACTGACAAGGGCCGTGGATAGTTGAAAAAAGCCTGCCCTGGCCGTTCGTTGTAATAAGGCCGATTACAGTTGCCACAGCCAGATGTTCTGAACGCGTTGCCATTTTCTAAGGCTGTTATCAGCTCATAACCAGATATTGGCAGATTTGTCAGTCTGCCATCGGCAAATTTACAGTCCTCGAACCTGATTCGGCGGTTCTCACATAAAAATCTGAAGGCCTGCATGCGCCGATATTCTGCCATTTCAGGCGCTTTGCCACTGTTAACCGGGGTTAATGCGAACAGCGAGATCTTGCCGTTAGTATCGATAATTTTTTGTATGCGCTGACAGAAGGCCTCTTCACTGTCACCAAGCCCGAATATCAGATGAATTTCGATTTTTTCACCATTCTGCTTGAGCAAATTCAGCAATGCTGGCCAATCCTGTTCCCAGTCCTTCTTTTTATGCTCTGCATAGCTTGCTGGGCTGGCAGCGTCGAGACCGATACCAACATGGTCGAGCCCAAGACTGAGCAGTTCGCTTGCCAGGGCTGTCTGAGACGGGCTGAGGGTAACACTTGTGGCTATGCCGGTTTGAGCCAGCGTTACTGCCAGTTTCTTTAGTTCTGTTTCGTTGTCAGGGTTATAACCGGTTTGCAGGCAGACTCTTGAAAAGGGCTGGGGTGGCGTAGTAAGCAGCTCAATAACTTTTAACAGCTCGAATTCGGGCCAGATTATGCGTGAGAGTTTTTTCGAGCGTTCATTGCCGTTTGCTCGCGAACAAAAAGAGCATTGGCCAATGCAGCCGCTGTCAAAAAGCAGATATGCGGTGGTTGGCGCTACGTCCTGTCGGGCTTTGATGAGACCTAGGACTATCGCTGTTCCGTATGAGACTCTGATGTTCATAAGCACCGCGCTCCATATGTCTCAAGGAAGTTCACTTTTTACCTTTTCTATGCTTCATTCTTGTTTGGCAGTTCACAGATTGAGAGCGCAGCAGTTCGAGTAGTCATTTATTTTTATGCCGTGAGTTTTTAGAATTTTGAGCAGAGTATGGTCAGGTTGCACGATCTTATTAACGCCATGCAGCCAGGCAAGTATATCAATCTGACTGCGATATTTGCCGGCAGGTCGCATGCAGCCCAGCAACAGTTCGCAATTAAGCTTTGCTTTTGCATATTTTAGTAGATCAACCACTCTGGCTGACTCGGGAGGCTGGGCATCAGCAAATTCGGTGCCCGGAGTGGGGCGGAATATTATGAAGACTGCCTGTTTGAGTGGCAGACCTGCCAGAAAATCTATGGTGCTTTCCTCATCTGAATTCTGGCCTCGATTAAGGCCAATGCAAATGTGTGGCACTGTTTCAAAATGCTTAGAATAGCTGACAAACAACTCTCTAAAATCTTTGCTGCTGTATGGCAGTTTAAATACATCCTTTATAACTGTATCACTACCAGGAAGGTCGAATGAAATAATCGGATTGCGCTGTTTAAGTGGCAACAGATTTTCTACAGGCTGAAAACCAGGGTGCAGGTTGATCCGCAGACTTTCAGGCAAAGCCATAATGGCGTCAAAATGTTTTGAGATGGGCACCGACCCGGCTTGTGTGCTGCCGCCGCTGATCAGAATCGCGTCATAATACCGTAGCTTCTCTTTTTCAATCGTTGTGAAACTCTGCATACCGTTGAGGTAGTGGCCGTTGCAATGCGCGCATTTTTGCTGACATTCATGGTCGGTAACTGACACACTGAGGGTTTTTGAGGGGCTGATTCTGTCGAGGAAGAGGTTTTTTCTCTCTAAAAAAGTGGCATACTCAGGCGCAAGAATTTGCTGATCGAGTGGAATAGCAGAAATGAGTTCAGAATAAAGGTCTCGCATGATGAAGGTTTAGATTTCGTCGTCGCCCGATACGCGAATGACCTCAGATAAAGTCGTAATGCCGCGTAAGACCTTGGCAAGGCCGTCTTGACGCAGTGTGCGCATGCCCATTTTCATAGCTTCGTTTTTTATCACGCTGGTCGCTGATTTCTCGACAATCAACTCTTTTATGCGCTCGTTAGGAACCAGAAGCTCAGTAATGGTTGTGCGGCCTCGATATCCGGTATGGTTACACTTAGCGCACCCACTGCCCTGGAAAACTTTGGTTTTGCCAGACTGATAGAGCAGCTTGGAGCGTTTGATAACAGCCGCCGCCGGTTGATACTCTTCTTTGCATTCTTCACAAATGGTTCTGATCAGTCGTTGTGCCATTATGGCAATAATTGAACTTGCTACCAGAAATGGTTCTACACTCATGTCAATGAGGCGAGTCATTGCGCCGGCGGAATCGTTAGTGTGCAGGGTCGAGAAAACCAGGTGCCCGGTCAGCGCGGCTCTGATCGCTATCTCAGCGGTGTCGTAGTCGCGAATTTCTCCGACCATTATTACATCTGGATCCTGGCGTAGAATAGAGCGCAGGCCTCCGGCAAAGGTAAAACCGGCTTTGGGGTTGATCTGCCCCTGATTTATATTGGCAAGCTGGTATTCTACCGGGTCTTCGATGGTTACAATGTTGATTGATGGATCTTTTATGCACTGCAGGGCGGCATAAAGTGTCGAGGTCTTACCACTGCCGGTCGGACCTGTCACTAGAATGATGCCGTTTGGTTTTTTGATCAGTGAGCTGAATACTGCCAGAGTGTCGTCAGGAAACCCGAGGTCTTCAAGACCGTAGAGAACGGTGCTTTTATCGAGAATTCTCATAACGACTTTTTCGCCGCGCAGCGTGGGATAAGTCGAGACGCGCAGATCAATCTCACGATCCTGGAGTTGCAATTTGATGCGGCCATCTTGAGGAATGCGCTTTTCGGCGATATCAAGCTCAGCCATTACTTTGCAGCGTGAAATACTTGCTGCTTCAAAGGCCTTGGGCAGTGACATTACTTCCTGGAGCATGCCATCTATTCTGAATCTGGTACGCAGAAGATTTTCGTCTGGCTCAATATGAATATCTGAGGCCTTTTCCTTGATTGCGCGTGTGATAATAAGATTTACGAGCTGAATAATGCTCTGTTTGTCGGTTACATTGATCTGCGAAAGATCGATAATCGTGTCGCCAGTCCGCTTTTCACTATGCCCCCGAATTCGTTTTGCGAATTCTTCAATACTCGCATTGGGTATGGCACCAGATGCTGTTCCAAGACTGCCTGCCGTTCCCGTTGGAATTCGCGCTGTGGCATCTTCCTTGTAAAATTCATCTGTTGCCGTCTGTAGCTCAGCTTTCATCGACACCAGCGGCTTTATTTTGCAAGCGGTCGTGTACTCAAGATTGTCGAGCAGGAAGCTATCGAGCGGGTCGAGCATCGCCACAGTCAATGCACCCTTAACCCGCAAAATCGCGATGCAGTGGTATTTTCTGGCGATGTTTTCTGGTATGAGTTTGACCACTTTCGGGTCAATAACATAGTTGCGCAGATTTGCATAGCTGAAACCCAGCTTGGCAACGAGAAAATCAAGCAGCTGCTGCTCATTGAGATAATTGAGGTTGATCAGCGTGTAGCCAAGAGTGTCGCTGGTGCGCTTTTGTTCTGCGAGTGCAGTGTCAAGTTGTTCCTGGGTGACAAGCCCTTCAGCGACAAGCGATTGGCCAAGGAGTTTTTTTTCGATGCGAGACATTGTTGTTATTCCGTAAGACCGAGATTGATTTCGAACTGGCGTTGAGCACTCATTACAAAGTCCACAATAATTTTTTCGTGTTCCAGTGAAACATTGTTGAACGAAACGATGCATTCATGGATTGTCTTTCTGCTGGACATAAAGTCGTCACCTGTTGGTGCAGCAGCTTTAAGGCGAACCAGTCGTCCCTGTATGCCCTGAATAAAATTACTTCCTATCTGGAAAGCCAGAATAATGTATTTGCCCTGTTCAACGTCTTCAGATGTCTCAACGACACAGCCACCGGCTGAGAGGTTGATGATGACCCCACGCATTTCAAAATCGCTGCCGCTTATTGAGCCGTCAATAAGCTCCCCAGACAGGAGCACTTTGAACTTGCAGGGAACTCTTGTTTCGGTGCGGATTGCCGAGCGTTTATTGGCGCCTTCAACCTGAAAGTCAAATGGCACCAGAGCATTTTGAAAGACATCCGAAAGGGTACGAAGCTCTTTGGCTGAACTACTGGTCTGGTCGACGATTACTGTTTTGCTCAGCGCAGTACTTGCGATGTTTTTGATCTGCAGAGATATTTCGTCGGTTATCTGCGAGATTGTGTTGACCTTTTGATACATGATATCAGAGGTTTGACTCTGCCGTTCTGCCGACAGGCTGATATCCTTGATGATTTCATTGAGCTGATTGGTGGTCTGCACCATGTCGCCAAGGCTTGATTCAACGTCGTTTACGACGTGCATGCCCTGATTAACCTGAATTGTGTTGTTCTGCATCATTTCTGCAGCATTTTCTGTTTTTTGTAGAATGTCGTTGATCAAATTGTTGATTTTCTTTGATGACTCGGCTGAACCGCGCGCAAGCTTTCGCACTTCTTCGGCAACTACCGCAAAACCACGCCCCTGTTCACCGGCGCGTGCCGCTTCAATCGCGGCATTAAGCGCAAGCAGGTTGGTTTTTTCCGCAATGTTGGCGATTTCGGTCAAAATTGTACCAATCTGCTTTGATCGGTCATTCAAATCGCTGACCAGAGACGCTGACCCATCGGTGAGTTCTTTGATCTTGAGCATTTTCTGAACTGCTTCTTTAACCGATGTCTGGGTTCCAGACGCGATTTCAGAAACGCTCTGACTGTCTTCTTTGGCGATGATCAGTTTTGAGCTGATGTCTTTTGACAGACTGAAGCTGTTTTCGAGCGAAGAAATTGTTTCGCGCAAGTTAGTGGCATTGGCTCCAGCTTTGTGGTTGATGGCACCAACACCTTCAACAATCTCTTTAATAACTTGTGAACTTATTTGAGATGTTCGATCGAGGTCTGTTGATGCTTCTTCAAGCTTTAAAGAAATAAGCAGAACCCGCTTGAGTACAGAAAGAACCATTCTGAACATTTGGTCGAAAACATCAAGTTCGCCACTTAAGCCTTTTCGGTTAGAAACGAAGGCCTCAGCCTTCAGGCCTACTTTGGTGACCAGGTCATTTGAAATGAAATGAATTATGCCACGTAATATTTCGCGGCCAAATAGCCCGATTAATACGCCGGCAATAATTCCGAGGCCTATTGATGCAACGATGAAAGTTGCTTTAGCTGCCTGCGGAAGCTTGCCGAAAAAAATACCGATGCCGGCACAGCCCAGTCCGATAGCTATGCCAATCAGAAAGGCAAATATCCACAGATTTCTCTGCGAACTGGCATTTTTGTTGATAATCAGTGAATGAAGAGCCATATTCGGGATTAACCCTGATCAGGACGTTTAATCATCCCGATTGCTTTTTTCAAGTGTTTTTGGTTTTACAGCGGCAGTTGTCTCAATCTTAGATAGTTTATTCTCTTTACAGATTCTGTCAAGGATTCCGTTTACAAATTCGTAACTGCGGTCAGCAGAATATTTTTTAGCCATTTCTATAGCTTCGTTGATTGTGGCATTCGCCGGGATTCCACTGAAGTAAAACAATTCGCAGATTGCTATACGTAAAATGCAGCGGTCCAGTGCAGCCATACGGTCAATAGACCAGTTCTGCGCAGTTTTTTCGATGATTTCATCAGTCTCTTTGTTATGTTCGCTGACACAGTTGACCAGTTCCCGGGCAAATTCTTCAATTGGCAGGTTTTTTTTACGCTTATCCTGGGTTTTTTTATAAAAATCTTTCAGCTCTTTGTCAGGCTGCTGACCATAGGTAACGCCCGCGAAATATTTTTCCAGAATAGCCTTTATCTGCAATGGCAGATTCTCGGCAGTCTCATGGGGAAAAGAAGAAACACTGTCGGAGAAGTCGAGGACAAAGTCCTCGACTTCTCCAGACAGAATTTGCTGAATTTTGGAGTTCTTAAGAAAATCCCGGGCGAGCGCCTCGAAAATGGGCTGGTAGAGTGTACTGCTCAACACCTGATCAAGCGCTTCTTCATTGGTCGATTTAACCATCTCGGCCTGATAAAGCGCCTTTAACGCCATTTCTCTAGCTCGTCGCCTCGGAGAGTTCATTAAGTGTTTCCTTATGCTTCAGATGCTTTTGCTTTTACGGGTTTGTGATTCTGATTTTTAAGGTTTGCTTCTCGGTCTTCGGCATACTTGAGAGCGCCGTGTGCAGCGGCCAGACGGGCTATCGGTACGCGGAATGGTGAGCAGCTTACATAGTCGAAGCCAAGCTTGTGGCAGAACATTACAGATTCAGGTTCGCCGCCGTGCTCGCCGCAGATGCCGATTTTAAGGTCGGGTCGGGTAGTGCGGCCTCGATCTACACCCCATTTCATCAACAGGCCAACGCCTTCCTGGTCGATGCTCTGGAACGGATCATGTTTGAGGATCTTTTTGTCGTAATAATCCTGCAGGAACTTGCCAGCGTCGTCGCGACTGTAGCCGAAGGTCATCTGAGTGAGGTCGTTAGTGCCGAAACTGAAGAATTCAGCTTCGGTGGCGATCTGGTCAGCAATGATAGCAGCACGCGGAATTTCAATCATGGTGCCGATCATGTATTTGAGCTTGCCAGCCACGCCATGCTTCTTGACGGCGGCTTCTGCGACCTGCTTAACGATGGCTTTCTGATGTTTGAGTTCTTCAATTGTGCCGATCAGCGGAATCATGACTTCTGGATATACAGTGACGCCTTCTTTGGTCAGCTTGCATGCTGCCTCAAAAATTGCTTCGGCCTGCATTTCGGTGATTTCGGGGTAGGTAATACCAAGGCGGCAGCCGCGGTGACCGAGCATCGGGTTAGATTCGTGTAATGAATCCACTTTCGCTCTAACCTGCTCAACCGGAATGCCCATTTCCTTGGCCATTTCTTTTTGGCTCTTTTCTTCGTTCGGCACAAATTCATGCAGTGGCGGATCAAGAGTTCTGATGGTAACAGGATAACCTTCCATGGCTTTGAGGATGCCGTAGAAATCTTCTGTCTGGAACTTGAGGAGCTTCTTGAGAGCTTTGCGGCGGCCTGCTTCGTCGTTGGCCAGAATCATTTCGCGCATATACTTGATTCTGTCGCCTTCAAAGAACATGTGCTCGGTTCGGCAAAGACCGATACCCTGAGCGCCGAACTTGCGGGCTACAGCTGCATCTTTTGGTGTGTCAGCATTGGTGCGCACATCAATCTGTCTGGCCTTGTCGGCCCATTTCATGATGGTGCCAAAATCGCCAGAGAGGCCGGCTTCGATTGTCTTAACTTCGCCGAGCATTACTTCGCCGGTAGAACCATCGAGGCTGAGCCATTCGCCTTCTTTAACGACGGTGTCTTTTATTTTCATCTGGCGTTTTTTGTAATCAATTTGAACTTCGCCAGCACCTGCTACGCAGCATTTGCCCCATCCGCGGGCTACGACGGCTGCATGTGAAGTCATACCACCACGGGCGGTAAGAATACCTACGGCTGCGTCCATGCCACCAATATCTTCGGGGCTGGTTTCGATGCGCACCAGAATTACCTTTTCGCCTTTGCCTTTCCAAGCTTCAGCGTCTTCAGCGTTAAAAACAACGCGGCCGCTGCTGGCGCCCGGAGAAGCCGGAAGGCCCTTGGTGAGAACTTTTTTGGTGGCTTTAGGGTCGAAAACTGGGTGGAGAAGCTGATCGAGGTCGCTGGGCTTGACTCTAAGCAGCGCCTGGGTTTCGGTGATCAGTTTTTCTTTTGCCATATCAACGGCGATTTTAACTGCTGCTGCAGCTGTTCTTTTGCCGCTTCTGGTTTGAAGCATCCAGAGTTTGTCTTGCTGAATGGTGAATTCGATGTCCTGCATGTCTTTATAGTGGTTCTCAAGCTTCTGATAAACATCGACCAGCTGCTTGTATACTATAGGCATGGCTTCTTCAAGAGATGGGTGCGCGCTTTTGCGTTCTTTTTCGCTGATGCTGTTGTCTTTGGCCCATTCTTTCGAGCCTTTAACTGTAACCTGCTGCGGAGTTCTGATGCCGGCAACAACGTCTTCGCCCTGTGCGTTAATCAGGTATTCGCCGTAGAAAGCATGTTCGCCGGTAGCTGGGTTGCGGGTAAACGCAACGCCGGTGGCGCAGTCGTCGCCCATGTTGCCATATACCATGGACTGAACGGTAACGGCTGTGCCCCAATCTGCAGGAACGCCTTCTTTTTTGCGGTAGATAATGGCGCGTTCGCCCATCCATGAACCGAAAACCGCATTAACGGCGCCCCAGAGCTGTTCCATCGGATCAGTCGGGAAATCTTTTTTCGTTCTTTCTTTTATCAGCTTTTTGTAACGCTGGGTCAGTTCCTTAAGAACTTCAGCCGTCATTTCAGAATCTTTGGTGATCTTCTTTTCTTTTTTCAGCTTTTCCATGACGGTTTCGAAAGGATCTTCTTCGTCTTTGGATTCAGGCTTCATTCCCATAACAACGTCGCCATACATATGTACGAAGCGGCGATATGAATCCCAGCCGAAGCGTTCATTGCCGGTTTTTTTTATGATACCCTGAACGGTTTCATCGTTTAGACCCAAATTAAGAACAGTATCCATCATGCCTGGCATTGAAACGCGGGCGCCAGAACGAACTGAAACCAGAAGGGGGTTTTTTTTGTCGCCAAATTTGGCGCCCATAACAGTTTCGACATGTTGCAGACCGGCAGCAACCTGTTTTTTAAGCTCCTCAGGATATTTGCGGTTATTTTCGTAATAAACTGTGCACATTTCTGTGGTGATTGTAAAACCAGCGGGTACAGGCAGCCCTATGCTGTTCATTTCAGCCAGGTTTGCGCCCTTACCACCGAGCAGGTTTTTCATGTCGGCTCGGCCATCGGCCTTGCCAGCGCCGAAAGTGTAGACGTATTTAGTCATCGGTGCCTCCAGAGTGTTGAAAATAAGTGGCATTGCCACAATATACCGGGAAAGGATAGCACATGCCATAAGCGGATGCAAGGTACTTAAAAGGTTTGGTGAGATTTTTTTCTGTCTGGCAATCCGTTCTGGTAGGCTGTTTGAATGCCGCAGCTGTCCGGATATTTCAGACTAAGATCTCAATTGGCTGATAACTGATTGGAAATGGCATCAGCCAAGAAGCTTGGCAACCTCTACCATGACGACCTGCGGATCAAAAGGTTTGAATATAAAACCGTTTGCACCTGATTCCAGACCCTTTTTGCGGTCCTGATTCAGCGCAAGTGCTGTGAGCATAAGAATGGGGATGTCACGGGTGCTCGGTTTGGCTTTCAGTTCCTGGCATATTTCGTAGCCATCTTTGTCAGGCATGGCAATGTCGAGGATGATCAGGTCTGGTTGGAGCTCTGTAGCCATGTTCACGGCATGCAGCGGCTGTGTGCAACTGTGACTGGAATAACCATATAATCCCAGAATGGTTGTCAATAGGAGTGCTATCGAATCCTCGTCGTCAATGATTAATATGTTTTTGGCAGTTTTGTTCATAGCTTTGGAGTTTAAGGCATTTGTCGCTAAATTTCAATCTTCTACTGTTCTTAATCTTTTGCAAAAGCGCCATTTGACCTTGCTGGAGGTTAAGTGGTATAAAGAGGTAGGAAGTAAAAATATGAAAAAAATTACCTCACTTTTAGTGGCATTTCTGCTTGCTGCTGCTGGTTTCTGGCTGGGAGTCCTGTTGACGCGTCCGCCTGGTCGCACAGTTGAAACTCAACGGATGGAAACCTGTCTTCTGCTTTATCAGGACTATAGAACTTATAACGATCAGAAGAAACTGGCTGCTGAGCTGGAAAGAATTTCATTGAATCCTCGCGATTTTCAAGAAATAATAGATCGTTTTATCTACTACCGCACGCGAAAATCTTCGATGAATCAAGCAATGCAGCTGCTTCAGGCCTTTAAAATGGGCTATGACATTGATGCTGCATCAATATTTTCAATATCCGGCATGGCCTCAGAACCGTTTCGGCTTGACGCTGAAATTCTGGCTGTTTTTGAAAGTAAACCTGAGTTGATTAAAAAAGCATTTGAAGGGTGAAAAAATGAGAAATATTCCCATTGACGAACAGTCTGTTGGCCAACAAAAATCTCCGGTAGAGCCAGAGAATGTTCCCGGCAAAGATTCAGGCAGTGAAGTTCCTGGTGAATACAACATGGGGTCTGGCGCAAAAAAGCCGGGTCCTGGTTTTATAACTCGTGCTTTGAAGTCTTTCTGGCAAGGCTTGGAGTTGCGCAGAATTTTTATGAAGGCTTTGACACTGATTTATGCGCTTGCTGTTTTTGGCTATGCATATTTTCACATGGCAGCGCACCGTAATATTCTTTCCTACATGGGTGTTATGCTGTTAATGGTCATCGTTTATGCAGAGATATTGGTAATCCGAGATCATTTGTGGGTTATCGAGGGAAGTATGAGGGAGTCACGCCGCTGGCGCGATGTGTTTTTCAACCAGACCAGCCTCCGTCGCCAGAGAGTAAGAAAATTTCTCAGCATTTTGTTTTCGATGGGCATATTCTCCTACATGTACTTTAAATCAGGCCCGCAACACAAAGCGATATTATCATACATGGGCGTAATGCTTATGATGACAGTTCTTTACTATGAGATTCTGACAATCCGCGACGAAATTTTTCTGATGGGTCAGTCGATAATTCCGTGTTCAGATGACGAGAGCGAGAAGCGCAAGCAGCATTACGCTAAGTTTATCGAACAGCCTCATGCAGACGCTGAATCAGAGCCGCAGTCGCAGTCTAGTCGGCCAGAGCATAAGGTCTGACGCATTACTCTTCGGAATACAGAAAACCAATGATTTTTTCACGATTAAGAAGCTCCAACGCAAGTATGTCTTCGTCTTCGCAACCTTTTAGGCACATATTATCATTTTTAGTGTGTCTGTTTATAAGTTGTTTTACCGCCCAGTTGGCGCAGGCGGCATCGGCAGCAAGTTCTTCAAACACCTTGTTTTCTGGCCCGTGCTATTTTCGTCTGCCGGGCTATCATAGTTTTGTGTTGCAGAACGATGCAAATTCGATGCCACTAGACACCCTTGTGACTGTTCGTCCCGACGTTCAAAGTTCTCTTGCCACAGACTCACAGCTTCTTGTTGGCAGTTATACGATAACTTTGCTGCCCGGCGCTACATTTAAAATTATCAGCAGAGGTTTTGCACCGCTGGCGGGCCGTTTTTTGTTTGCAGGTGAGGGTGATGATCCGCTGATTTTTGTAACCAGGGCTTTTGAGCTGCACTATAAGAGTGGCGGACTGATGCTCGAAATAACGCCCGATGAAGGTACATACATAGCTATGCGCGACAAAGGCGATGCTTTTGTTAAAGATCTTCGCCGCCAGGTTTATGATCTGAAGCCCGGTCAGGAAATTTATTTTCCGTTGTTTGGTGAGGCCAAGCTGAAAAAACGCTTGAGCGGTTTCTGGGAAGACCCGCCGACAGGCTTTTCAGCAGCGAGAGTGAACGCCGGGCGCGTGTCTGCCGAGGAATACAGCGAAAGCGACGAAGAAGGCGCTGTCGTAGTTGCCACAAGCACCTCAGATATAGCTGAAAATGATTTGGGGGATATCGCTGAAGCCGTCTCTGAAGACCATGAAATTCCTGCCACAGGCACCGGTGAGATCTCTGCTGTCGGCACCGCTGAAGATAACGCAGCGGATTCCGGCAAAGTTGTCGATGTCGGAGAGGCACAGCCAGAAACCTCTGCGGCTTCAGAAACTGCCGACTCAATTTTTTAGAGCCTGTTAGAAAACAACCGAGGCACGAAGGTTGATTTCTTTCATGCTTTTATGGGCGGACGATGAATTTTAATGTGACGGTTATTTCTTAATAAGCCCTTAAAGTGCTCTCCTCGACCTGCCGATAATATCTGTGACGAGTTTGATTTTTTACAAGCTGCCGAGGTAACAGATGCTTATTTTCTGGTCGCTGACTGCCATTGTCCTGGTGGTGTTGATAAAGGAGGCTGCACGTGGTTAAACGAATAATGATTTATATTCTGGTAGTGATGTTCTGGTCGTTTACATTGACCGGGTGTGTTTAAGCCGAATAAAAAAAATCGGGGCTGTTTCAAGTTATCATTGAGACAGCCCCGATTTTTTATCGGCTAATTAATAGCCTTTACCGGCGGCTTTTTCACCCTTAACTATGCCAACTGAGGCGCTGGCACCAATGCGGGTTGCGCCAAGCTGAATCATATTGACGGTGGTTTCGGTGTCGCGAATCCCGCCGCTGGCCTTAACGCCCATATTGGGTCCTACTGTCTGGCGCATCAGGCAGATGTCTTCGAGCGTAGCGCCGCCAGTGCTGAAACCAGTAGAAGTTTTAACAAAATCAGCACCTGCCAATTTTGCCAACTCGCAGGCTTTAACTTTTTCTTCATCGGTCAATAGTGATGTTTCGAGAATGACCTTGACGGTATTTCCGCACGCAGCTTCGACCACCCGGGATATATCCTGTTTAACCAGCTCGTAGTCTTTTGATTTGAGCGCGCCGACATTAATTACCATATCGATCTCGTTTGCACCGTTAGCTACGGCATCTCGGGTTTCGGTGGCTTTTACAAACGACGACGTTGCGCCGAGCGGAAAGCCGATAACCGTGCAGACTTTAACCGGGCACCCTTCAAGAAGCTTGGCTGACAGTGCAACATAGCTTGGATTTATACAGACTGAGGCGAAGGTGTGTTCACGCGCCTCTTCGCAGAGTTTGATGATTTCATCGCGGGTGGCGTTAGCCTTAAGAAGGGTGTGATCAATGTATTTGGCCAGGTCGCGCGATGGAATAGGTGCTTCCAGGCCTTTTTCGACCCTGTTGGCACCGGCCTGAATCACGTTTTTAACCTTGTTGGCGCAGAATGTAACGCAGCTGCCGTATGATTTGCTGCAGTCTATATTGCACGCGCTGCCGCTGTCAGCTTCGGTCATCGGCTTGATCGGAGGCAGTTCTGTAAACTTGCGAGGGGCTGATGTTTCCGGCTGTTTAAGAAGAGAAGGAGTGCAGGTTGTACAGCTTGCGCAGTCTCCAGCAGCACAACCTGAGCACTTGTGATTCGGAGTGACCTTAACATTGTTGCAACGCTGGAACACTACGCCCATATCTTCAAGTTCACGGCGTAGCTTGTCAATTTTGCGCGCTACGCCAGCAGGGAAACATCTGGCAGCATCAAGAATTGACTCGTCGCAGACGGTGATTTTAACGCCGTCACCGATAGCGTGACAGAGGACTCTGGTAATATATGTGTCGGCAATCAGACTGGCAGCTTTAGAGAGGCTGTTGATCGAGAGCGCCGGAATCAGCAACTGAGAAATGCCAGCAAGAGCCTTGTGACTGGGCACATTGCCTGAATGAATCAAGCTATATCCCTTGCCAATACTGTCTTTTCCAAAATTCTCATAAAGATACGACGAAACTATCAGTTTGCCGCCATTAGGGGCGATAGCGCTGAGTTGACTGAGAACTTGGTCGATTACCTTGAAGTTGGCGGTAAGCAACACGGCTGTTTGCCCATCCTGTACTGGCTTAACCGATTCGAAGCTGCGCTGAGGAGGCGGAGTATAAGCCGAGCCACGGTTGGCCGAGTCTGATTTCAGCTTCAACATAACTTCTCTTGCAATCTGTTCTACAATCGATTCCATCTAACTGCCCCCTGATTTATGCTATTTCAAACGTTGATTTATCAAATATTTTGCGGTCGTCGAGGGTAATCTGGTCGACGACTCCAATTATTGCAGCGTCGGCCGGGGCTTCATCTAGCCCCATCAGGTCGTTTACCGAGCTGCCTTCTTTCATTATCATCACGACTTCGTCAATATCTGCGCCGACAAAATCGACGCAGAGAACTTCTGAACCTTTGGATTGCATCTGCATGTCGAGCGGTTGCACAAGCAGCAGAGCTCTGCCCTCGAAAGCAGTGTTCTTAACTGTTGCAACAACCTTTTTTACGACCTTGCCGATTACCATTATTTGCCTTCCAGGTTGTCAATAATGCCTAAAATTGAGGCATCTGAGGGAGGTCGCTTTTTGATAAAGGGAAAAGCCGCCTCGCCGCCGCCGCAGAGAAAGACTGTTTCGCCATTGCCGGCGCCAATAGAGTCACAGGCAATAAACGGCTGGCCTTTTGCTTTGCCGCTTGCGTCGATTCTGGTTACAATAAGCAGCTTAAGACCCGACAGCTGCGGATCTTTTATGGTACAGACAGCTCGACCAAGAACTCGCCCCAGATACATTGTTCACCTGTTAATGACTATCAAGATACCCTGAAAATCTAACAGATTCTTCATCTGCATGCAACATTAATTCGCCAAAAAGAAGCTTGACTAAGGCCTTGTTAAATAATAACTGTTACATTCTTAGGTGGCTCTTATGGCTTCAGCCATTAGAGCCACGTATCCCGCAGTGCTCACAGGGAGCTATAGCACCCGGCCATAAGGGGCCGTAAAAGCAAGAACCATTGTCATGGTTCTTGTTTAACGGCCCCTAAAAACGTGAAGCCCTGCGTTAAGCAGGGCTTCACTCTCTAAACAGCTGCTTTAGGCGTAGACGTCGATGCGACCACCGAGTGGTTTTTGTGCCTGCCTTTGATTTTTTGCGATGCTTTTGGTTCTTGCCTGATCAGGGGTTGGTTTTGCCGGATCTACGGCGGCACGTTGTGCTTCACGAGCCTCTGGCTTACGCTCTGCCGCACGAAACTCTGGCTGACGCTGCATTTCTCGAGGCTCGGGCTCGCGAGAATACTCAACCGGTCGAGACTGGTAACCAGAAGCTTTATTAATAGCCATACTTTGCCGCCTTTCCGATCAGTTGGATACAATCTCCAACTAATCACTCTATTCTACCTAAACGATATTCAATTTTGCCAAAAAATGCAATACCTCGTAAAAAACTTTTCAGCTGGCTGCATTTCTGGTCATTTTGGCAAAGTGGTGCAAAAGCCCGGCGGTTGAAGAATCATGAGCGCTTAGATCGACGTCTTTGCCTGCCAGCAGTGCCTCTTCTTCGCTCAGAATTTTCTGCGCCAAGACCTTGCCAAGCTCGACGCCCCACTGGTCAAAGCTGTTTACCCGCCAGAGCACGCCTTGAACGAAAATTTTCATCTCATATAGCGCAACCAGCATACCCAGATTAAATGGTGTCAGCTTTTTGACCAGCAGTGATGAAGTCGGCCGGTTTCCGGTGAAGATTTTGTGTGGCAGCAGCATTTCCTGTTGTTCTGGAGAGACTTTACTATGCTGCAGGTCTTCTTTTACCTCGTGCAGTGTTTTGCCCTTCATCAAAGCCTCGGTCTGGGCAAAAAAGTTGGCCATCAGCTTGCGGTGGTGGTCGCCGATCGGATTTTGAGTTTCGACAAAACCGATGAAATCAGCCGGAATCAATTTCTTGCCCTGGTGAATCAGTTGATAAAAGGCATGCTGGCCGTTGGTGCCTGGCTCGCCCCATATAATCGGCCCGGTCTGATAATCGACCGGATTGCCTTCGCGATCAACGGATTTGCCATTGCTTTCCATGTCGCCCTGTTGAAAATAAGCCGCAAAACGATGCAGATACTGATCGTATGGCAGTATGGCCATGCTCTCTGCGCCAAAGAAGTTGTTATACCAGACACCGAGCAGTGCCATGATTACCGGAACATTCTTTTCGTAAGGCGTGTTAAGGAAGTGCTGGTCGAGAGCGTGGGCACCCTCGAGAAGTTCTTCAAAACGGCTGAAGCCGACAGCCAGAGCTATGGGCAGGCCTATGGCAGACCACGCAGAATAACGGCCGCCGACCCAGTCCCAGAATTCGAACATGTTGTTGGTGTCGATGCCAAAAGCAGCGACAGCTTCTTTGTTAGTTGAAAGAGCTACAAAATGTGATGCCACAGCTTTTTCGTCACCCAGCTTCTTGAGCAGCCATTCGCGCGCAGAGAGCGCGTTGGTCATGGTTTCCTGGGTGGTAAAAGTTTTGGAGGCAACGATGAAAAGCGTCTCCTCTGGTGGCAGATCCTTAGTTTTTTCGACAAAGTCAGTGCCATCGACGTTGGAAACAAAACGTGGCAGAGGCCCATCGGCATAGTGTTTGAGGGCTTCATACAACATGACCGGACCGAGGTCGGAGCCGCCAATTCCGATGTTTACGATAAATCTGATTTTTTTGCCGGTAAAGCCCTTCCATTCGCCTGATCTTACGCGCTCACAAAACTTTTTTACTTTGGCCAGCACTGCGTTCACCTCGGGCATTACATCTTTGCCGTCAACCATTACTGCTTTGTTTGAGCGGTTGCGCAAAGCTGTGTGCAGAACAGCTCGTCCTTCGGTCCAGTTGATCTTTTTGCCTGAGAACATTGCCTGTGCAGCTTCTTTAACTCCCGAAGCTTCTGCCAGGTTGAGCAGAAGTTTCATGGTTTCCTCAGTTATGCGATGTTTGGAATAATCAAAAAGAAGATCGCCAAACTGCAGATTGAATTTGTCGAAACGCTGTGCGTCAATCGCGAACATGTCGCGCATGTGTAGATTCTTTACTTTTTCATAATGAGCTGCAAGATCTTGCCATTCCTGACATTGCAGCAGGGTTTTGCCTTTTTTTACTTCCTGGTCGATTTTTGCAGAAAAAAGATTCATTGCAAGGTTCTCCTGTCTTATATCTATTGTGCCTATATACCCCGGAACCACAAAAAACTTCAACCCCATAACAATAAATCGCCGACTGTGCTGTGAATCTGCTGAAGTTTGATTGATAAAGCAGTTGTTGATGCTGGTATGCAAAGAACTGGAAATTGTGTTACAATTGTCAACTAATATCAGCAATGTACATAGCATGGTTCAAAGGAGTTTATGTCGTATGCAAAAAATGGTGGCAGCAGCGGTACAGTTTTCGGTTGAGCCAATGGCCGTCGAACGTAACATGGACAGGGCCTATGAGCTTATTTCTGAATGTCACAAAGCCTCAAATGCAAATTTGATAGTGCTGCCCGAAAGCTTTACTACTGGATTTACACCAAAAGGTAATGTCGAAGACCTCTGGGAAATCGTTGACACGATTCCGGGTCGACTGACTGACCGGGCTGTGGCCTGGGCAAAAGAATTTAACTGCTACATTTGTTTTCCGACCTACGAACGTGGGGCGAAAAAAGGTATTGTTTATAACAGCGCTGCTTTGGTTGGTCCTGAAGGTCTTGTTGGCGTATACCGCAAAACCCATCCGTTTCCGACCGAGCGTCTCGAAGGCGGCGGCTGGACAACTCCAGGCAATGACTCGTGCTGCTTTGACACTGCTCTCGGCAAAATTGGCATCGTAATCTGTTATGACGGTGATTTCCCTGAACTCGCCAGAGTTACCGCGCTTAAAGGCGCCGAAGTCATCTGCAGACCCTCAGCTTTCATGAGAACCTTTGATCACTGGGAACTTACCAACCGGGCTCGTGCCTACGACAATCATGTTTACTGGATCGCTACCAACAGTGTTGGCCCAGATTCCAGTGGTGCATGGTTTTTTGGTTCGTCCATGATCGTGCATCCTACTGGTGTAAAGCTTTCGCAGGCACGCTCCTGCGACGAATATGTCTGGGCGAATCTTGACCCGGACCCGATCAGAACCGTTACGCCTAATGCATCTGCACAACAGTGGTTTGATCATCTTGAAGACCGCAACGTAACTTCTTACGAGGGCATTATGGCCATCGGGCGCTCATCTTTTGAGCCTGCCAGACGCATTCCTTACACTCGCTGGAGATAAACATGGCTGGCCCTTTAACTGGAATTAAAGTAGTAGATTTGACCCGAGTCCTGGCTGGCCCCTTCTGCACAATGACTCTTGCTGACCTTGGAGCCGAGGTTATCAAGGTCGAAAAACCCGGCAGCGGCGATGACTCTCGCGCCTTCGGCCCACATCAACATGGCGAAAGCGCATATTTTATGAGCATAAACCGTGGCAAAAAAAGCCTTACGCTTGATCTCAAGTCAGAAAAGGGTCGCGAGATACTGTTGAAGCTGGTTACCCAGGCTGATGTACTTGTCGAAAACTTCAAGCCTGGTGTCATGAAAAAGCTTGGCCTTGACTATGAGACTCTTAGTAAAATCAACCCCCGTTTGATTTATTGTGCTTCATCCGGGTTCGGTCAGACCGGTCCATACAGCAGCAGGCCGGCATACGATCTGATTATTCAGGGTATGGGCGGCCTGATGAGTATTACCGGGCCAGATGCCAGTTTGCCCACTAAAGTTGGCAGCTCAATAGCAGATATTTTTGCCGGCGTTTTTTCTGCTATTGGCATTTTGAGCGCGCTACATGCCCGAAATAGCAGCGGTCGTGGTCAGATGGTAGATGTTGCCATGCTCGACTGTATGGTCTCTATTCTCGAAAATGCAGTAGCCCGTTATACCGTTTCGGGGATTGACCCTGTGCCTATCGGCAATCGCCACCCGTCTATTGCGCCCTTTGCTTCTATTAAGACCTCTGATGGTTATATTAACATCGCCTGCGGCAATGACAGCCTCTGGAGAAAGCTCTGTGAAATAATTGGCAAACCGGAACTTGCCGAAGAGCAGCGTTTTCTCAGCAATCACAGTCGATGCGAGCACATGCCGGATCTTTTGCCAATTCTTAATGAGACCATGTGCCGGCAGTCATCCACTTACTGGCTTGAGCTACTTGAGGCGGGGCATGTTCCTGCCGGTCCTATTAATTCAATAAGCCAAGTGCTTTCTGATCCACAGGTGCTGGCTCGTAACATGCTTGTAGAGCTTGCGCACCCGGTCGCCGGTATGATCAAGGTTCCAGGCTCTCCATTAAAGCTTTCAGAAACTCCTGCAGAGGTAAAGATGCCTGCTCCGGTTCTAGGGCAACATAATGACGAAATTTTGCAGATGCTTGGTTACACTAACGAGCAGATCTCAGAATTCAAGGCCATTCAGGCGATCTAAGACGGTGCTGCTGGAATAATTTCCAGGCCTAGGCTTTTGAGAGCAAAAAGTTGCCGTGTAAATGGCTGATGATAGATTAGTTCTCAGCGCTATAAATCTGGAGTGATTACTATGAAATCGTGGATGAGAGACTACACAAGCGGCTCGACTATTTTTCAGGAAGGTGAGCCTGGCAATGTGGCGTTCATTCTCACCGAAGGTAGTGTTGAAATAGCTGTTGGAGTCGGTGATAAGAGAAAGGTAGTGACTGTATTCAAGCCTGTATCAGTCTTTGGCGAAATGGCCCTGGTTTTAAAGGATCAGAAACGTACTGCGACTGCAGTGGCGCGGTCTGACTCAAAAGTGGCTGTAATCTCAAAGCAGGATTTTGACGATTTTCTTGAAAAATCGCCCAAATTGATCGGGGTGGCGCTTACAGCTGTGGTTCACAGACTGCGCACCACTACGGAAAAGCTTGGCAGAACACCCGACCTTTTTATGGGCATTGCCCACATCATCGAGCTTTTGGGTCAGTATACTGTGGCCGGTGTTAAGTATGACTCTACATTATCAATGATCAAGTTTGACAGCTTGATCAAGACTGTCAGTAACGCTTTTCTGGTCGAGACAAATGAGGTTTGCGGTATAATCGAGATGATGGAAACCATGGGGTTGCTCGAACAGCAATTTTTGCAGGATGTTCTTTACATCAACATAAAAGGGAAAGAAGATTTCCTCAAGCGTTGTGTAAAAATTCGTGAAACACTTGGCCGCGCTAATCTTCTGGATGGCTGAAGCCATTATCAGCTTTCGTCGCCCTTTGCTGTTTGTTGCAACTTCTTTCGAGTCGATTTGCGCGTTTCAGCCTCAATTAAATTGTTATCGAAAAAGTTGTCTGTGTGCTTTAACACAGCGCGTTTCAACATATGCCTTAAAATCGCTGTGAAATCGGCGAAATTTATTGCTAATTTTGACTCAATCTGTTATTATGACCCGACAGGTTATGAAGCTGTTTGATCAGCCTGACCTACGGGGCGTAGCGCAGTTGGTAGCG
>JAHISQ010000124.1 GCA_018818125.1 Candidatus Rifleibacteriota bacterium | reverse complement strand
CCGGTTGGCGTGTGGTTAAGAAACCTTCTCGCTGCATCGACGGCATCTCTGAACTGGCGCTTGCGTGCGTAGATGACCGCCAGATTGTAGTAAACCTGAATAAATTTGGGATCGATTTCGAGAACCTTCATATAAGCGGTGATAGCTTCGTTTATGCGGCCCTTCTCGAATTCTTCGGTGCCGATATTGTAGTAGGCAGCGGCATCTTTGGGGTTGAGCTCAATGGCTTTCTTCCAGAGATCAATCGCCTGGTCATACATACCCTTGTTGTAATAGGCAATACCAAGCTTGTTGCGGGCTTCTGAGTCCTGTGGGTTGTATTTGATGACCCTTTTCCAGATCTCGATGGCCTTGTCATACATTTCGCGGTTGTGGTAGGCGGTTGCAAGATTAGAGAGAATATCTGCATCTTCGGGTTTGTATTTGAGCGCCTTTTCCCAGCACTCAACTGCTTTGTCGAAAAGCTCCAGCTTGATGTAGGCAATACCTAGCTTGTTGAAGAGTTCTCCGTTTTCGGGGGTAATTCTGATTGCGTCTTCCCATTCAGAAATCGCCTGATCAAACATGTTTTTCTGAAAGTAGGCAATACCAAGGTTGTTGTGAGCATCGACATCGTTGGGAGCCAGTTCGACTACCTTGCGCCACGACAGAATGGCGTCATCAACAAGACCTTTCTCGTCATAGGCATTGCCGAGCACAAAATGCGTGTTGGGGTTGTTGGGGTCGAGTTCGATAGTCCTTTTCCAGCTGGAAATGGCATTGTCGAGTTTGCGCTTCTGTCGATATGCGTGCCCGAGCTTGAAATAGAGGTCGGGATCGGTAGGATTGAGGACTTTGGATTTTTCCCATTCGGTCAGAGCATCATCAAAGCGCTGCAGGTTATAAAAGGCAATGCCGAGGTTGTGGTGAGCTTCAAAGTGATCAGAGTCGATCTCAATGGCCTTCTGCCATTGGAAAATTGCTTCCTGAGTTTTGTTGAGCTTTGAATAGGCGATACCAAGCTTATGGTGCAGTTGCGGGTCATCGCTTACATAGGAAATCGCACGGTTCCAGAACTTGGCGGCCTCTGCAAAGTCTTCGAGGCCGCAGTATGCGTTACCGATTTTTTCGCAGATATCAGCGTCTTCGCTGCGTTTTTCGCGCACGGTGGTCCAGTAGGTGATTGCCTTTTGAAAATTGCCCGAATTGTATTGTGCTACGCCCAGGTTAAAGTGCGCTTCGATGTCATTCGGGTTCAAAGAGATGCATTTTTCCCAGCTTTTTATCGCCTTTTCAAGATCATCAAGCTTGCCGTAAGCGGAACCTAGCTTAAAATAGACTTCTGAATTTTCCGGGGTAAGTTCAAGAATTTTTTGCCAGGTTTCAATTGCTTCCCGGTGTTGATTCAGCTTGCTGTAAGCGTTGCCAAGATTGTTAAAGATCTCAGGCTGGCGTGGGCTGAGAGCTAGAGCTTTTTTCCACTCGTCAATTGCCTGCTGATACATCTCAAGTCGGTAAAAGACTATGGCCAGGTTGTTATGGGACTCGGAATTTTTGGGATTGAGTTCAATCGATTTTGAAAAAGAGATGACTGATTTGTCGTCAAGCCCCTTGTTGTAATAAGCAACACCAAGTCTAAAGAAAATATCTGCATCATCGGGGTTAAGGTTTGAGGCTTTTTCCCAGAGGGAGATGGCCTGGTCTTCTTTGCCGAGGTTGTAATAGGCAATTCCGAGTTTAAAATGAATCTCGGGGTCATGACTTCTTACTTCCAGGCATTTTTCCCAGTAGTCGATGGCCTTGGAATCTTCGCCTTTGTTGTAATAGGCGATACCCAGATTATGAAGAACTTCGTAGTTTTGCGGATCCAGCGAAACCGCGATTTCCCATTCCTTGAGGGCTTCATCGATCCGGTTCAGCTGATAATAGGCAACACCCAGTTTGAATCTGGCTTCGCTGTTCTGAGGGTTTTTAATCAGTGATTGTACCCACTCACTAATAGCCTGTTCATACTGACCTTTGGTGTAATAAGCAATGCCCAGATTATAATGGGTATTGGCTTCATCCTGCAGATATGTGCGCTTCATAAGGCCTCCAGCTCTACTTTTTATTTTTCAGGGTCGCTGCTGCCGTTCCGTGGCGTGGCAGCAATGTCATATTTCTGCACCATCGAGCTGATGGTGTTGCCAAACATTTCCAAGACCGATTTAAGTCGGTTGCTGCGTTTGAAGCTGTAATTAAAGCTTGGGGCAGCCATTTTCATTCCTTGCGATTGTAGTTGGAATCGGTGTCTGAAAGCAAGTGTTTCGGCAAAAATATTTGTGAATTTCATTTTGTTTATTTCTGCGGAAATGGTTTGCATTGCTTCAAAAACCATCGTGAACTTGTCGTCTGAGTTGAAGTTGCGGCTGACAATTTCATGGGTCAGGTAATCGATAAACAGGTTAAATGAATTCTCTATAATATCTGAATTCTTAAGATTTCGACTTGCCAGCAGCTTAACTATGCGGCTGCTTTTTTTCTGCAGTAAACTCAACTCCTCGGTTTGAGCAAAGTCTGAGGTGAAAACGTCACCAAAATCATAGCGACCCTGCATGTGTTGTTGTAATGGCAGTTTGGGTCTTACGTGGTAAGCGGTGTGAAACTGCATGGCAAGAGGCTTTTTTAGTGGCGATTTGATTCTGGCGCTCTGGGTGCGCACATGCACGGCCATTAATGATGAGTCAAAGCCGCTGAATTGAGCAAATATTTTGGGTGTAGGCAACGGTTGGCGCTGCATGGAAACAGGCAGGTGAGCCTGAACTTCACGCCTGAATCTTATTGCCGGGGGTAATCTTTCTGGGAAGCAAAATGGCAGATACGGTACCAGAGTTTTGGGTTCGAGCAGCGAAGAATCAGAACTGCTTGTATCTGGCTGCTGATAGACAGCTGTTTTGTTGAGACCAGTCAGCATACGGCTGAGCTGCGTCTGAAGATGATTCTTTTCGCGCTGAAGCGCATTAATTGTTTTTTCGAGCTCAGTCTCTCTTTGTTGCAGGGCTTCCAGGGATTGTCGCAGCTGTTTGTTGCTGTTGGCAATATGCTCAAGGTCGCTTAATGCCTTTTCTCCTGTCTGTCGAAGCATGACGTTGTCGGAGGTAATTTCTGTTAGCTCTTTTGCTTGCTTGTTTAGCTGGTCTTCGTAGTCGGCGCATAGATTTTTAAGATAATAGCTGCGGGCGCGCAGTTCCTGTAATTCCGTGTTGGCAACTTCAAGCTCTTTTTCACGTATTTCCAGATTGGCGCTGGCAGTTGAATGCTTGAGACTTATGTCTTTGCTATGCAGCTGCATCTGGGTCAGCTGAGTATTAAGAGTGTTGAATCTTTCCTGAAAGGCCTGGTGCTGGTGTTGTAGATTGCGATTCTCTACTACGGCGTCAGCCAGACTGTTTTTGAACTCCTGAATTTTTCGCTCTTTTTCATCAAGACCCCTGCGAAGCTCTTCTAAATTTGAAGCAACTTCGGAGCTGGCAGTATCTGAGGAATTGTTTACCAGATGCCGTAGCTCGTCAAATTCAATGCCTTCGAGTTGATCGCAAAAACCGGCTAATCCATCGTCTAAGTCGCTGTCTGGCCGCTTCTTTAAAATTGCGGCAAGACTGCGACAAAGAACTTCGAGTGCGTCAAGCTGTGAATTAGCTGCGCTAACCTCGAGACTAACAGGCTTTTTTTTCATCAGGTTGTTGATCTATATGTGCTGATAAAGACAGACGCTGATGTTGTCGCCACCGCCGTTCAGATAGGCTGCTTTGACCAGATTGTTGGCCAGCAGCTCAAGGTCGGTGCCCTCGGGCTGATAAATATTTGATACAACCTGAGCGAGAGCATCGTCTTCAACAAATCCGCAAAGTCCATCAGAACAGAGGATTAAAAGGTCGCCTTTTTCAAGAACCATATTTTTGCGTTCGACCAGTGTTGTCTCACCTATTCCTAGTGCACGGGTAATTACGTTGCGCTGCGGGTGGGTGAATGCTTCTTTGGCTGTGATTCTGCCTGCATCGACAAATTCCTGTACCAAGGAGTGGTCACGGGTGAGAGAGACTAGTTCATTTTTGCGGAACCGGTAGCATCGACTGTCACCAACATGAGCCAGGGCAAGGGAGTCACGGTAGACAAGACCTACTACAATAGTTGTGCCCATGCCTTCCATATCTGGGTTTTGACTGGCCTTGTCAAAAATTGCCTTGTTCGCCATGGTAAAACATTCTTCAAGAAATACCGTTTTGTCAGAGTTCAGTAGATACTCTGGTTGTTTCTCAAAAAGGTTTTTTACCAGGTTTTCCTTGACCGTTGTTACCGCCAGCATCGAAGCGAATTCGCCTGCTGCTGCGCCTCCCATTCCATCTGCCAGAACCAGGGCAGTTATTTCTATGCGGTTGCCAAGTGGACCACAAAGTTGCAGTGCCATGCTTTCGGCGTAGTCTTCATTGTTCGGGCGTACCTTGCCCTTGTCGCTCAGGGTAAAGAATCTCATAAATTTATCTCCAGCTTCAGCTTAAAGTATTCTAATCTCAAGTCCAATGCAAGTCAACGTGAGATGCTAAAAATCAGGCAAAAAGAAATCAAAACTTAAATTCGCAATTTTGCTCGAGGAGCCAGTGTTTCCGCTAAATCGAGCCACTCTGGTAAATTTGGATGCTTGTAACTGCTGGTCTGCTGCGCATGACTTATTATTCTGCCAATTAATGCTCTGTCTGAAATGTCGAGCTGAAGGCCGTAGTCTTCAGTTTTTAAAGCCATATACATTATATATAGTTGGATGTTGCGCCGATATTCCTGCTTTTCCGGTGTAATCATTCTGAGGTCATCGGCACATTCTGAACACATATAACTGTTTTGCGCGACAGATTTCTGCAAAAACACCGCAGGTAGATAATTGTCATACGAGAAAAAGCGATCTACAAAATCAAGCGTGATTTGTCTCGAGCAGATTGGGGGCAGTGCAAAATTATAAATTCTGGTTGCCTGTTGCAGACTGACGGGTAGCTCAGAAATGTGTTTTTCACAGTATATTGGTGAGAAATGGTCTCTAACTGATGAGAAGCGGGGAGAGGGAATGACACCGTTCTTCGAAGTCAGATAAGCTGGAGGATAAGTTGTCAGATCAATAAAGTTGCGCAACAGAATCACCCAATGCAGGCTGTCGAAGCTAAGTTTGACAGGTGGGCTAAAGTCAGCTAATGCACTGAACTTCTCGTGAAAAGGGAGCGTTTGTCCACGCAAATAGCCGGTTAAATTGTTTCTGATTCGTTTGAACTTTTTAAGTTTAAGCGTCGAAAAATCTATCAATTTCAAAAAAGCAGCTCTGTCGATATGCTGTGAAAATTTTGATTTTTCGTAATCTAACCTGGTCTCCATGCTGGTTTTTGGCTCGTAGAACAAAGCTTTGTCGGCTAGATGGTCTTTAGCCATTTGGTCCACGGGGCCCGCGCTGTGGGGAATGACCGTGCCAAAAGAATAAGAGTTCGACAAGCTTTGATTTTCTGGGAGCATCTGTCCTTTAAAGGTCTGGCCTGGTGGATTCGAAACATTGACAAAAGAAAGATAGCAGCCGGCACCACTTACTGGATCAAGAAATGTAAGGCGGTCGAGCAGGGGTTCCTCCTGCATTGCATAATTTATATTGAATTCTGGCTTTTCATAATCAGGCTGGTAGGGAAATCTGAAAACTCGCGGACGATGACGGAAGCCAAAATCGCTGTTGTTTTTCAGCGCAGTCGGAGAGAATGCTTGAGATAACTCCTCGTGGCGCATTTTCTTTATAATAAACGCGAGTCCTGGTTTCCGAAAAACCTCTTCGGTTGGAATTTTTAGTGTGCAGGGAAACTTCGCAGAATGGCCAGTCGATTTGACTTGATCGCTTAGTATTTCTGCAAAAAAATCTGCTGTGTTAAAAAACTGACAGTAGCTTAGCAGAAGGCGTTTTACGCGCGGCATGTGAAAATGCAGGGGGGAAACGACAGGGGGAATCAGATTATATATTTCTTCTGAAAAATTAATCGCAAAATTGTCAGTTAGTTTTTGTCTGGCTCGCGTTGAGAATTGCGCGATGCTGATCGCATTGGTGATTTTTTTGGATTTTTGCATGCCCCAATCGTGATCGAAAGAGCCTATTTTGGCTGGAATCCCGAACTTTCCTGCTAAGCCAGAATTTGCAGTTCGATAAAAGTCGTCTTGCATGGTCGCAAAAATATTTTCAGGAAAAAGAAAACGCCGTGGGTTTTTAAGGCTGAGGGGCGGCAGGTATGTTTTTTCGCGAGGCATCGCGAAGTCGCTGCCGGCACTAAGCTGTTTTTTTGACCAGATCAGATATTCAAATTCTACGGGCGACTCTATCAGATTTAAACTGTTTACTGGCAGTAGGAACTCGGGAAAGCCAAATGGATGAGGTGTAAGTTTGATCCGGCAATTATAGTTTTTTTCTGATTTTCCCCATATTGCCGGGTTTATAAAATGCTTCTGGACAAGGCTACCAGCTGTTTCTTTTCCAGTTATGGGCATTTTCAAATTCATCTGAGCAACAATTTGAACGGGAGCGACACAGGCCGTGCCAAATCTTTCAAGCTTTCCGCGGTAGCCAGGTATGTATGTTTTCGCACTGGGTGCCGCAAAAATTTGCTCAGGCTTTATTTGTTTTATCTGATTCTCTTTTTCATATAGAGCGAATCGCATTATTGGTGGCGCTATTCTGCGAGGTGCTCGCAGTGAAAAGCTCTTAAGACCTTCTGATATTCGCGTAAGTTTGAATCTAAGAGATCTGAGTGCGTTCCGCCGGCGCAAAGGATGCAATTTCAGCTCGCAGTAGAAGATGGCAGCAGAGGACAGTGCGCGACGTTGCGTTGCCGGCAGGCTGATATCAGTAAATTCTGGAGCGCTAATCTTCATTAAGAAGGGCATGGATCGAAGATATATAACCTTGATTAATTCGAAGGCAGGTTGGGTGGCAGTAAAATCTTCCTTTCGTCGTCTGGTTGCCGCCGTCAGAATGTTAGTGAAATAGTTCATCGTCGGCGGTTTTATCTTGACAAATAGTTTTGAATCGCACGAATGAATAGTCTTAAGTGCTTTGCGACAATAATTAGCATGCCTTGCTACCATGACGCGCATCGAACTGCGCCTGACCGCATACAATGATGGATCTGCCGGGGCTGGATAAGGTGCGGGGCCAAATGAGCCAGACCGGTTTGCCAGAAAAAAAGGCTTGTAAGCGGCGTAGATTTTTGCCGGCAAAGTCATTTGCGTTTTTAACGTGCATTTATGCACTTCAGGATGCATGCTGGTTGAGGTGTCGGTGTAGTCAGCGCGAGTCAGTCTCAGCTTAAGTCTCATTCGACTACGTATTGGGTTCGAAACAATATTTAACAGAAGCTTGCCAGAAAATTCCGTCTTTAGTATTTCTCTATCGCTGGCCATAAATCTTGTAGCTGCCGGCAAATTCCTGCTGGTGCTGGTCAGTATTTTGTTCACACACTCGGTGCGAGAGTCGCAGTCTGTTAAATCAAGAGGAGATTGCTGAGTCCGATTTATAGAGACCAGCAGCGGGCGACTATTTAACGTCCAGGAAGGGTTCAGCCTGTATTTATCGGAATGAGTGGCGGTACTGTTACCGCAGATCGGTTCTAATATTGTTTTGCATTCGATTATCAGATTGCGTGCAAATTCTGGTCGTGAATCAAAGCCAGCAGTTGATGACTTCTTTTCTTTCGCCAGGTATGGTTTTACCACTACATTATGTTTACAGACTCCTAGTCGTAGGCCGCATAAGAAATTTTGCGCAACTGGTAAAAAGCCGTAGTTCCCGGGATCAAGAACGGGGTAATATTCGCCGGGAGAATGTACAAAGAAGCCTTTGTCGTCTGCGGCAAACTTTGAGCAATAGATGATCTGATAATTTGGATAATTTAATTCAAGGGGGTGCCAGGTACTTTTCTGATTTATCCCGGGGAAAAGAGAAGGGGCAATAATATTGTCAGGTAGATTTTGCGTGAATTTGATGGAGCTTAACCGGGCTTGAACCCCGAGTAGCTCTGGTTCTGAAGTTGGCGTCGAAAAGGCGTAAGCGTGGGCAGGTTCGGGATGATTTTCAAAACAATTTTTGTCTGGTAAAGTTTTTGTGATATCTGGTGTCTGGGCGGGAGAATTTTTAATTTTGTTGCTGTTAAGAGCACTTAATACCGGACTTTTCAGATGAATAAGCCTTAAATGGCCTGATGCTTGATTGAGTATGCTTGAAAAACTGCTTTTTGGAATCGACAATCTGCTGTTGGCGGGCTTAAAACGAATTTTGTCGATTATGATTCTTTGCTGTCGATACAGGCGACCTGCATCGTTCACAAAGCATTTTGCAGCGAGCTCGCTGTTTGCCGGCTGAATCGGCAGATTTTTTTCTGCCATAAGCGGTTTGCCAGCCAGGCTCATCAGTCTTCGAATGAAGAAGCCCTTTGCTGAAGTTTTTGCTGGCTTGTCGAATACCGCCGCGTCATTGTTGTAAACTTGTTTGAAGCTCATGCGCGAAGCTGATTAGAGAATTGATTGAATTTTTCGGTGGTTTGTCGAGCCAGATTCAAGATGTCTTTGCGGCTAAGTTTGCCAACTCTTATGCTGCTACGCAGTATCTGCAGAGATAACTTATTGACGACTGAGTAGTTTTTGTCGCAGAAAGTGTTCTGTTTTGCAGTCTCGGAGTTGTCTGTTTTGAAAGGAATGGCTATGCCTTCAGACCTCGATAGAAATGATTTCGAAAAGGTGACTGGTTGCT
This sequence comes from Candidatus Rifleibacteriota bacterium, assembly GCA_018818125.1. GTDB lineage: Bacteria > Muiribacteriota > Ozemobacteria > Ozemobacterales > Ozemobacteraceae > Rifleibacterium. The sequence goes on along the minus strand of JAHISQ010000124.1, from coordinate 33,565 downwards.
GGCGTTTTGTCGCAATAGACCAGAGAAGGTGGCGGTAAAGAGTTTCAATCTGATTCGGAAAAACTGCCCGAAACTGTTTTGGGCGTAGGGATAGAGTTTTCCAGGTTTTAGAAGCTGATTTTGGCAGGGGCTGTCTCGCAAGTGTTATTGGCAGGTAGGTAGGCCTTGCGACCGGCCTGTGCACTCCAAATTCAGCAGAGAAACTGTTGTCGATGTTGTTGGTGATTTTGCTTTCGTGGTCGAGAGCTTTCTTCAGTGAGAGTGCGTCGCCAAATTCCATCGACTGGGGAAACTCGATGTTACGACTTCGTAACGGGCACATGATGTGCTCAAAGATTTTATAGAAGAATTGCGGAGAGATGAACTTTTCCGAATAAATCGTCTGATGTTCGAATGTTTTATTTTCAATCATGGTTTCAATATCAATCCGGTCTTTTATTTCTGCGCTGACAGAGTGATAAATCTGTCGACTGCCCGTGCGTACAGGCATGGTATAGAGTTCTGGTTCAAGAATGCAGAAAATAGGATTTGCGGGAGCCCGGTGCCAGCCACTGTAGCGGTAATAGCTGGCGATTCGCAGCATTTTATTAGAATTCGCGCCTGTTATAATCTGTGAGAAATGAGGAGAGATCGCAGTAGATAACTTTTCGGGCAGTTTTTTGTTGCTGATCTGTCTCAAAATACACTTTGCAAGCGTAAGAACTGGAGCAGGTTTTGCGGGCTTATGTGCCAGCGACATGCTCAGGGCTGGTGGACGTGATAGGAGAACTTTAAGCTCCGTGATTTTTCCCTTATCAGGGGGCAAATTCCGCCAGTTTGGTTTAGCATCGAGGATAATATTGGTTCTTACCGCTTCACGAGCGCTGATATCACGGTAGAAATTCATTTGAGGGAGCGGATAGGCCGCCTGTAATACCTGGTGGTACATGGCAGGCTGTTCTTTTCGTTGCCGATAAGGCAGATTCTGATAGTCATAGCCCGCCGAGGAGAATCTATGCTCCAGATTCTGGCGATAAAATTCTATTGCCTTGATTGGCCTAGTGTTAATGCAGGTTTTCAGCTCCTGCTTGAAAAAAATCTGATGGCCGGGACTGTAAACACGTGAGGTGGTTTTGTCGAATAGCGCGCATTTGTGTGTGAGCTTATACACCGTTGGAGCAAAGAAATGGTCAATCAGAACATCTGCGAATCTAAATCCTGGTGGCAGTACCAGCTCTGAAGGCTGCAGATAAATTTCTTTGGCAGGTGCGTCATTTTCAATAGAGAATTCTGCCGGGCTACTGATAGCGGTTTTGGGAAAAAGCGCAGTTCTGTATTCTTCAAGTTTTGAGCCAAATGAAAATCTGAACTGGTCGGTTGAAGCAGAATTATAGCTTGTCAGCAGCATCTCCAGATTACAGTTCCAAGCGCAGTAGGCCGAAATTTTATTTGTGAAATTGCTTAGACTGAACCTATCTGGCCACTCGTGGTTTCTAGAATATACTACCAGGGCTGGGAATGGCAGCGGGTCGATTTTAACTGAAGCATTAATCGCAATAATTGGTGGAACAGCGTTTTTGCTGATTTCTGGTCGCTCAAAACCATGAATTAGATAATTGCCGCGGGCAAGAATCGGTTCTGAATGCCTTACTTTAACTGTTTTTACTGGAGTTTTCGAGAACTCGTGAACAATTTGCACGCCAGTTTCGGGTGAAAAAGCCTGTTCTGGCTCCAGTCGTTGGTTGCGGGCGAATACATCGGGAAAATTCGTTTCTAGAGCCAACTCTCTTTCCCAAGGCTGATAAGTCGGTGCCAATACCTTGCTGTGCTGCAGTGTCCAACGGTTTGCAAATTTTACGCCTGCAATATAAGTTTGCTCAAATATGCACTGATAGGTGCTTGCAAGATCGAACTCCGGAGGTATGAAAAAATGAGTTACACCAGGAATGATGTAGAGTTGCGGACAAATTGCAAAACTGCATCTTTTGAAGTGTTTGCGGGAGTAGCCAAGGACTTCTGATAGAGATGGTATTTCTGACATTTCAAGATCAGGTTTGAAAAAAATCGGAGAAGGGTAGCGACTCTGATTGGGACGAAAATCAAAATCGCACAAAAGCTTGAAATCGACTGACTCTGCAAATCGGTCGTCAAAGCGGTAAACTGGCTTTACCGACAGTGTTGTCTGCTCTTTCTTCGCAGATAATTCAACCTGCACCGGAATATTAAACTCTCTTCGGTAAGCCCAGATGGCTGGAGACAGTCGGTCGCGAATTTTCCTGTCTGCACAGATCTCAATGGTTCTTTGAATTCCTGACACTGGCTGGCGAACACCGGTCAGCCTGATTCTAACGCGATAGTTGCCATCATTCTCCTCAAGAAAAACCTGAACGTCAGATGGACGTTGAAAAAGTTTGCACGCAGCCGAGATCTGAATCTTTTCGAGGTATGGAGAGAGTTTTTCGAGGAGTTGGCCATCCAGGCAGGCCTGATAATCAGAGGTATGCTCATACAAAGATCGGCTGAAATTTCGGGCCGTGCTGCTAAGAAGTCTTTGCAGGCTCGATATTGTCTGATGCATCGCCGAGTCCGGATTGAGTACAAGAGGCGCCGCAATCTGGCGCTGGTGAGGAAACTCCTCGCTTATTCCAACCACATAGGTAGCCGGAAAATTGAAAAGACTACGCAGCTCAAGACTGTTCAAGGTGTTCTCTGCCAATTTCTGGTCTTCTACAGAGGTTGGTACGCGGTTGAACAGCAGGAGTGCGTTCTCCTGCAGTTGATAATAGAACGCCGGGTTTTCATGAATTAATGAGTCCAGGCTAACCAGACTCTTTTCGTCGGACTGTGAAACAATTATTGCGATCGGACTTTTTCCACGCCACAAATGTTGACGTGCCAATAATTCAGAAGCTTTCTGGCAATGTAGTGGTCCAGCCGGAAAATTTACCATTACGGTGTCGAAGCAGGCGGTGATCTGAATGAAAAAGTCGCGCAGTGTCGTGTCGCTGAACAGCATCGATAAGTCTTTAAGTTGATGTGCCGGAAAATAAGAGATCAGGTTGGTCTCGGTGAAGTAAAAATTCTTTTGGTACCGCGAATCCTGATTTTGCGAAATCAGCGAGATGTCACTGTATTCCTGAAGGTTTATCGAACGCGGAAAAGAGTTCTTAAGTTTAAGTGGGGTGTCAGTGTCAAGATCAACAATTGCGACTTTCTGATTGACATTATTCAGATATACCGCAAGATGGGCAAGCATGGAACTCTTGCCTGAGCCAGCTCTAATCGAGCTGAAGAAGTATACGGGTGTTAAAAGAGATGCCTTCCCCATGGTGTGCACATCATACCATAATCCCTCTCAACACAACTACAAAAAATCGTAGATTATAATTCGACCATCATGCCTTCTCTGGCAAAGTCGGTAGCTGCATAAAGTTTGCGGGCGTCTTTTTCCATTTTTGCTAAAAACTCATCGTTGTGAATGGGTTCGTGATGCGTTATGATCAGACGTTTTGCGCCCGCAGCCTTTGCGGCACGAATCCCTTCTTCGGCAGTTGAGTGTCCAAAGCCTTGTTTGCCAGGGCCTGGAAGGTTGAAGCGATGAGGTGCGTATTCCTCAGGTGTGTATTGTCCGTCATAGATAAGAGCATCAACATTTTGAGCCAGTTGCAGCAAATTCGGGTCGATGGTGCCGTCTGAGGGGTGTTCGCAATCAGTAGCAATTGCTACCGAGGACTTGCCGTCATCAATGCGGTAGCCAAGCACTCCATTTGGATGCACCAGTTTGAATGCAGTAATTGTAGTGTCACCCAAGGTAACGCGATAATCCTTGAGGGTTTTAAAATTTATATTTGAAGAAAGATAGTTCAGGTCGACAGGGAAGTAGTAATTGTCCATTTGTCCGCGCAGTGTCGTTTCAAGGCGGTCGCCCACATCAGCAGCGCCATAGAGGTTGAACTCGTTGCTGCACTCGGAAATTCGCTTTCCCTGCATGTCCTTGCGGCCAACATAGGCTGGTGCGAAGAATGGGAAGCCCTGAATGTGATCCCAGTGAGAGTGTGTGAAGAATATGTGCGCTTTCCCTTTGCCTTGGCCGAATTCAGTGTTCATCAATTCTAAGCCGAGCACGCGTATGCCGGTACCGGCATCAAATATGATGCGTTCTTGGCCTGCGCTGAGAATTTCGATACAGGTGGTGTTGCCGCCAAAAACAACTGTATCTTTCCCTGGCGTGGGAATCGAGCCTCTGACACCCCAGAATTTAATTATCACCGACTACTTACCTTTCCAAATGGTAATCATGGGCAGAGCGAAACCATAGTTTCGACGACCCTCTCGAGATCTTCGCGGCTGTAGAACTCAATTTCTATGCGACCGCTCTTTTTTCCTTGACGAATTCGAACTCTTGCACCAAGGAGCTCTTGTAGATTGTCTTCTACAGCTCTAACGTGCAGATCACGATTCATCGCAGACTTACCTTTCTTTACGACCGTTCCAGCAGATTGCTGAGCGCGGCTTTGTGCCATACGTTTCTCTATCTCATAAACAGACATCTGATCTTTTATTATCAGCTTGGTCCAAGTTTTAATCTCAAGTGGATCCTTGATCCCGGCCAGCATTTTAGCGTGACCCGATGAGATCTTCCCTGAGATGACAAGATCCTGAATTTCCGCTGGGAGTTGCAGGAGGCGCAATCGGTTTGTCAGCGCCGATCTGCTCCGACCAATTTTTTCTGCCAGCTGGTCATGTGTCATCCCATAATTAAGAAGAATATCCTTAAGGGTTTTTGCCTCTTCAATGGGGTTCAAGTCCTGTCGCTGAATGTTCTCAATCAATCCGGCAAGGAGAGTTTGTTTCTCGTCAAGCTTGCGAACTACGGCCGGTATGGTTCTAGCCCCGGCCAGCTTGCTTGCGCGAAAGCGTCTTTCTCCAGACACGATCTGATAACGGTCGCCGATTGACCTTACCAATACCGGTTGTAACACACCGTTTTCACGGATTGACTGCGCCAGCTCATCTAATGCCTGTTTATCAAAGACCTTGCGCGGCTGATTCGGATTAGGGAATACCCTCTCAAGTGGCAGCATGCGGAATTCCATTTCCGTAACTTCTGCCTCTGAACACGAATAAGCCGTGAGATCTACATCGGCTATTTTATCTTGCTGGTTTAACGAATTTTTTAGCATCTTTGTATGTCTTACCAAACAGATTTTGTTAGCAATATGTTATCATGAGTTTTAATCAACAACAATGTTTAATAAAAAACTTCAGGAGCTATTTACATGCCGCTTTTTAAATCCTACTTCAGAACAGGATCATTAGCACTTCTTATTGGGTTAATGCTTGTAGTTTTGCACAGTGTTGGGGCACAACCTGTGCAGGTAACACCAGAATTTCAGCGTGCAATGCAGCAGCTGGCTCAGGGCGCTTATGATGCAGCTGTAGAAGAACTTAAGCCGCTGCTTGGGCAGGGTAAATCACATGCTCCGGCAATGGTAGAAATCGGTAAAATTCGTATCAAGCAGGCTGAAGCACAAATGTCGAGTGCTCTGGTGAATTTTACCGAAGCTGCTGATATGCTTAATGGTGGTCTTCAAGCCGGTGGAGTTACCGGTCCTGAACTGCCTAAGACTCTATATGATCTGGCCAGGGTTTATGAAGAGCGCATCAAAAATTATTCGATGGCCATCGAAATTTATCAACGAATTATTGATGAGCATCCGGCTTTTCTGGCAATTGACCGGGTGTATTATAATCTTGCTTCAAGCCAGGAAGCGATTGGACAAGTTGAACAAGCCGCCGAAAATTATCGCAAGATTGTCTCTGACTACTCTTATAGCACATTTTTCAGCGTGGCTCAGGAGCGCATGAAAAAGCTGGCAGTTGGTACTGGAGCTCAGGAAAATGCGCTATCAACCCTGGAAGAAGTTGTTGATTCCTCTGGTAGCCAGGAAGAAGCGCGTGCCAGCATGGATCTTGGCGATATGCAGACCGAAGCTGGTAATTTCGGTCGGGCGACAACCGCTTATCGCGCGGCTATTGCTGCGGCTAATGACCAGGAAGAGGCATTGCAGGGCTATCGCAAGCTGATTACTGTGCTTGACGAAAAACAGAAAGATTATGAAGGGGCAGCCAAAGCACTCGAAGAAATGATGCAGAAATATCCTGATGCGTCGGGTTGCGAAGACCTGGTCTATCGTCTGGGCAGAATTTATGAGCAGGATCTTGATTCAATGAAAACAACTGTTATAGATGGTCGCGTTCGTTACCGAAAAAGTCCTGCAAATGTAGAGAAGGCATTGAAATATTACAATTCTGTTACCGAAAAGTTTCCTGATGCCGATGTATCAGCAGATGCCTTTTTGCGAAAAGGTGAACTTTACGAAAAGGAACTGCGTGATTATGACAAGGCCAGAAAGTCCTACCAGGAATTTCTCAGGCAATTTCCGACTCATGACGAGGCTGAGAACATTCGCGAACGATTACGCGAAATCGACGGCTATTAAGTCGTCTGGCCATATGGCCAGAGAAGTATTTTGCATTCTCATGTTTTTGGCAGTAGCTTCAAGCTGTCTGGCAAGTGCAACAATTAATGGCTTGAGCGGTACAATGTTGGTGCCTGGGCTTGACGTCCTTCCGCCCGGCGGAGCAAGAGCTGCTATACACATGGTCGGAGAATCCGATTTCAACGAAGCCTCCTTTAAAGGGGTTTTTGCGTTTTCTGATGATTCAGAGGTTGCAATTGTAAAAAGGTTTTCCATTGACGGCAAACAGGATCAGACCGATCCGATTTTTGCTGGCAAATACAAGATCAGGTCGAATATGGCTGTTGCTGCATTTTTCGACCCGAACGAAGATTATCAGAACTCAGTTATGCTACTTTCCGGTTTGCCCGGCAATCGTGTTGTCCTAGGTCTGGGCACAAACATAGCGATGAATGAAAATCAAAAAAAGGCATCTTTCGGTCGCTATGCCGCAAAGGGTGACGAAGTCGATCCAATATTTTTTGTTATGGGTGCCAGCTTAAATCTGGATACAGATACCATGCTTACCATAGATTATGCCGGCAACGACTTTGTGGTTGGGCTAAGGCACAATTTTGACGAAACAATTAGTCTCGATTTTGGCTTTTATACCCCGGATCGAATTCACGACAACAGCAGATACATTGTTGGCGCTAACTTCGGGTTCTAACCAAATTTTATATGATAACTGTGTTTAACGCGGTTCTGATAATTCTCATAACCTGGCTTACCTACATGTATTTCGACTTGCGTGAAAAGGTAACGCCAGCACAGGATCGCTATTTACAGCTTATTGATGGTGTTGCGTCGATAATCGACTGCCTGGAAGGCTACGACAAACCGCATTCACAAGAAATCGCACGGTTGGCAGATCAGATCGGAACTGCCTCCGGTTTAAATGCAGAGCAACTGCAGAGTCTCAGGGCTGCAGCCATGCTGCACGACATCGGCGAACTGTTGTTGCCACGCAACCTGCTCAAGAGTGAAAAAAAAATTGCAGGTGATGATCTGGAGTTGTTGCGAACACATACGCTGCTTGGTGAGCTACATCTTAGAACTCAAATTGCCGGGCTTGATGAGGTGCCCTCCCTGATCCGTTGGCATCACGAACGCTGGGATGGTCTGGGATACCCCGACAATCTTAAGGGTGAAGAGATACCGGTGGCAGCCAGAATTATTTCGATGGCAGATTCGATTTCAGCGATGAATGCAAAAAGAGCTTATCGAAGTCGCCAGTTTGCAAAGTCTGAGGATATAGTTGCTGAAGTAAAAAGGCTTTCGGGTTTGCAGTTCGATCCGCAGCTTGTCAAGATCTGGCTTGAGATCGGCAGTCCAGTCGAGACTAAACAGAAATGACACTACGTCTGCAATCAGCCTGGCTGTTTGAAGCGGTTTCAGAAATCGCATCGGTAGATTCGGTCTTTTTTCCGGTAATCCACAGGTTTTCTGCGCTTAATTGGTTGAGCCGTCGCGAATTTTCCTTGTCGGTTAACGCTGTAATTGCAAGCCAGGCCATGCTTCTTCGAGCCTGGCTTGATGGAAAAAATGGTTCGTTCAGCGACAAAAACCGGCAAAAATTCAATCAGCAGATCAAAAATCCGTTAGATATGTCGATGAACCCTTTTCGGGCCTGGAAGGATCGCTGGTTTGACAGCCAGCAGCTCGATTATCTTTTCTACTGGCGCGAAGCTGCTTTTGAGATCGAAGAAGAATCGCAACGCGAAATTTTCTGGTCAGTAGTCTATCAGATCATGTCTTACTGGTTAAGTAACCGTGCCTGCGAAATTTCTCCAGACTGTCACCCTGATGAGATAATGGGTTTAATGTTGAGCAGGCACCAAAGTTTTATCAGCGGGCGTGATGCAAAAATTGAGATCACTAATCAATCTCTTGATGAACTCGAAGCAAAAAAAGCAGGTCTGGTTGTTTTTCCGTTGTCACTCGCTGACGATGAGACTCCAGAAGTAACTTTGCAGATTTTCTTTGATGCCTGGCAAAATGGACACGATGATCTGGAGTTGTCTCGCCGCGAACGAAGAGTTCAATTGCGTAAATTTCAAATAAACATTGAGCGATCTAATGATTACTATCTTTTTACCAAACTGGCCACCAATGCGCAAATTGCCGCACTGGTCTGGTCTGGTATAGATTTGCCGCCAACGTTCTACGAGCAGCAACTAATACGACCTTTGCAAAAAGCTTTTGAAGAAAGATATTCGAATTCGCGGCTACTAATGAAGGCTGTAGATAGAAGTTCGGATGCCTATGATTATCTGTTGCTATTTTACTAATTGACGCAAGGCACTTTTACTTGAGGGGCGGGTTGTGATAGTATTATGCCCATGAATTCTCTCAAGCCATGTTTAAGTTTGCGTCGGTGCTGTCTTTTCCTGTTGCTAATGGTTTCGGCCTGCCTGCATGCCGAGACAACTTTTCTCATGGGTGAAGATGTAGTCCATCCAAGCGGGCTGGTCGTAGCGGTTAACAGTTTGCAACGCCGGCCATTCGCCTCCGGACTGGGCGTGTCACGCCAGGATGAGATATTTGTCAATCTGACTTTCGTTAACACCGGTGTTAGAACATATCGGGTAGACCCGTTCAAGGATTTTGCTCTTGAAATTTCGAGCCGATTCGAGCCGTCTCTTGATCAGGAAAACAAGGCGACACGCAACGCATTCAACGTCTTCCCATCAACGCAATCACGGGTTAATCTTTATTTCAAGGTAGACAGCGCCCAGGTAGAAATGCCCATTCTGCATTTTACGCTCGAAGACTCTAGTGTGAGTATTTTGTGTGATTCGGAACTCGAAAAATTGTTGCAGAAAAGTGCCGATACGACACTGCGCAGCAGTGAAGCAGTAAAATTGGGGCGCGTGCTGGTTGAAAGTATGCGTTATTCTCAGGCAGAAAGCATGTTAAGTCGCGCGCTAGCGGCGGATCCGAATAATAACCAGCTGCTAATGCTTATGGCCAGCGTCGCAGATGGCAACTACGACCGTGAGAATGCTTCTCATTACCTGCGTTTGATCAATCCAGCTACCATTGCCGACCAGGAAGAAGCTTATGCTGTTGCCAAAATGGCGGTGACTCTGGGTTTCTATGATCTTGCAGTTACGGTTTTGTCACCTTTCGAGATGGTCGGCCGGCTTAGTTCGCAAGAGCGACTTTTACTTGCGCGTGCCAGCTATTACGAAAACGATCTGGACGCTTCTACTCGCATTCTTGATACTATGATCAGAGAAGGCTCACGCGAAGCAGCAGTGTATTTTACTTATGCCAACATTTATGATCGCCAGGGCAATATCGAAAAAGCCATTGAATTATGGGAAAAGGCGATCGAATTTTCACCAGACCATACCGAATCCCATTTTAACCTCGGCGTAGGTTACTACAAGCTGCAGCGCATTGATAAAGCGCGCGCATGCTGGGAGAAAGTCCTCTTGCTTAACCCCGACTCACAAACCCTTCGGGCCACCGAAGACGCATTGCGAGCAACCGAATACTAGCCAATTTAACAAATTCAGGAGACACAGATCATGGCAAAAAAACGACTCGTCAGCGGCATGAGAACTACAGGCTCGCTGCATCTCGGGCACCTTGAAGGCACTCTTAAAAACTGGGTTTCTCTGCAGGACACCTACGATTGCTTCTTTTTTGCCGCAGTCTGGCACGCTTTTACTGATCGGCTCAAAATTGACAATTTGCCAGCTATCATCGATGAAATGGTTATTGACTGGCTCAGCGTTGGTATTGATCCCGAAAAATCCGTGATTTTCAGACAGTCATCGATGCATGAGCATGCCGAGTTGTGCACGATACTTAGTAATTGCACCCCACTGGGATGGCTGGAACGTTGCCCCAGCTTTAAGGACGACGTTAGAGATGAAGACGCAAAATCGCGGGTGTCACTTGGCAAACTCATGTATCCAGTTTTGATGACTTCTGACATAGCTGCCTATGATGGCGAATTCGTGCCGGTCGGCAAAGATCAGCTGCCGCATCTTGAACTCAGTCGTGAGATTGTCAGACGTTTTAACGGCAGTTATGGCGATGTGCTGAAAGAGCCTGATGCTGTGCTGTCACAGGTTCCGCTGTTGCTTGGCATTGACAAGCGCAAGATGAGCAAATCTTATAATAATGGCATTGAGCTGCGCGAAACGCCAGATGGACTCAAGGCCAAGGTTCAGCAGATGATTACTGACCCGCAGCGGGTTCGCCGCAATGACCCGGGTGACCCTGAAGTCTGCTGTGTTTATGCTTACCATAAAATCTATACGCCTGATCGCCTCGAAGAAATTGCTCAGGGCTGTCGAACCGCTGGCATTGGCTGCCGCGACTGCAAACTCATTTTGTATGAGAGACTGAACAATATGCTAGAGCCCTATCGCTGCCGGCGCGCCGAAATCGAAAGCCGCAAAGGCTATGTCAAAGAGGTTCTCGATGCCGGTGAAAAGAGAGCGCACGCCATTGCTTCAGAAGTACTGCAGCGGGTCAGGCAGGTAATGGGGTTTTCATCCTAAACAATGATTGGTTATCAGGTAAAACTACCGGTCTTTGAAGGCCCGTTTGATCTGCTCTATCACCTTATTGAAGAGCAGAAGATCAATATTTACGATATTCCTATTGCGCACATTGCGGCGCAATATCTTGAATACCTTCAAATGATGGAAATTCTCGACATGGAAGTTGCCTCGGGATTTCTGGTCATGGCGGCAACTCTTCTCGAAATCAAATCAAAGATGCTGCTGCCCAAAGAAAAACCCGTCGAGATGTGCAGCGGCGATCTCGATATTGACGAAAGCCTCTATGAAGAAGATGCCCGCGCCAGCCTTGTTGAAAAGCTGATTGAATACCGAAAATTCAAGATGGTTGCCCTTGAACTGCGCGAGATGGAACGGGGCGCGTCGCGCATTTTTACGCGCAGTACCGACCTGGAGCGCCAACCAGAAGAAATTCTTGAAGTAAATATTGGTCCTGGTGAACTGTTGAGTATTTTTCATGCTCTGGTCCGCCGTCGCATCAATCCGCCGATTCATCGAGTAGTGCTCGAAAAAATCGGCATTGTCGACCGGATAAATGAGATCAGGGTGCTGCTCAAAACCTGCAAGGGCGAGATGACTTTTGACCGACTGATTAAAAAATCGCCCAGTCGTTACGAAACTGTTTTGTCATTTATGGCTATTCTTGAAATGACCAAGGCTGGAGAGCTCAATCCTTCTCAGAAAGGTAATTTCCAGCCCATCGTATTACGCCTTTTCAAACCGGGTGTAAAGCCGGTAAAAATCGATAAAGAAGAGCTGCCGGAAGATCAACCGGACAGTTTCAGCGACGAAATAATCAACTATGCCTCAGGAGACAGCGATGAATGATCAGGAAATTCAGATAAGCGAAGACAACGTAATGGTGCATGGTGAAGAAGTTGAGACTGTCGTTGAGGTTGTCGTCGAGGTCGATTTTTCGCTGCTGTGCGCTGCTCTCGATGGTTTGTTGCTGGTGCAGAATCGTCCGATATCTTTTGAAAAGCTTGCCGGAGTTCTTGGGGTAAGTGTAGAAAAGGCCGAGGAGATTGTTCAAGCCCGCAAAAAAGCATATGATGCCGACGAAGGCAGCGGTCTGCAGATTGCTATTCTCGAAAATGGTGTGCAACTTGCAACCAAGGCCATGGTTTCGCAGTTCATTCAGCGGCTTGACGGCCAGAAACTGGTTTCGCTGTCGTTGCCTGCCCTCGAAACTCTTTCGGTTATCGCTTTTAAACAGCCGATTACCAAGGCCGAGATCGATGCCATTCGTGGTGTAAATTGTGATGGTGTTGTTTCAACTCTGCTCGAAAAGAAGCTGATTTTTGTTTCTGGTGAAAAGCAGGTAATCGGTAAACCTCGCCTTTATTCGACAACTCAGGATTTTTTATACTATTTTGGTATGAAGAGCCTGAAGGAGCTGCCGGTTCCATCAATTGATATTCCTGATCAACTGACCCCGGAAGGCCAGAAAGCTGAGCAGGCTGGCGATTTGCAACAGAACGAAAAAGATTTCAACGACAGTCAGGGACTTATGCCGATAACAGAAGATACGGCAGAGAATTCGCAGCCGTCTTCAGACTCTACTTCTGATTCAGAAGCAGACAGTTCGCAGCCTCAAAAACTGGAGTAATAATTTGACACCATATCTGAAACAAACTCTGAGCAACGGTATCGAGGTTATCGCCGAAAAGTTTGATACTGTGCAGAGTGTCTCAATCGGAATGTTCCTCAAAAGTGGCGTGCTCTATGAGACCGAAGGAGTAGAAGGAGTCTCACATTTTATCGAGCACATGCTTTTCAAGGGTACTAAAAAACGCTCAGCCAGAAAAATTGCCAGCGAATTCGATCGCATCGGTGGCTATCTGAACGCCTTTACCGCAAAAGACTACTGCTGCTACTATGCCAGAGTTGTAAAAGACCGTCTGGATGTCGCAGTAGATGTTCTTTCTGACATGGTTATGAATTCGCAGTTCGTTGCTGAAGAGCTCGAACGCGAACGCCGCGTCATTCTTGAAGAGATCAAGATGTACGAAGATTCTCCCGATGAGATAATTCATGAGCTGCTTAGTCAGAATATCTGGAAAAATGCGCGCCTCGGCAGCCCGATTCTCGGGACTGCGCAAACTGTCTCTGCCATGGATCGTGACAAAATTTATGAAGTGTTCAATCGCCAGTATGTCACCGGGAACCTGATGATTTGTGTTGCCGGTAACTTTGACTGGGATGAGCTCAAAATGATGATCGAGAAGAAACTCAAAAAACTGCGTTCAGGCTCGTTTAGTCCGCGAGAGACGTTGCCAAAACCGACCTGTGATGTGTCGATCTACCAGAAAGATATCGAACAGGTGCATCTAACCCTCGGCACGCCGGGTGTTTCATTCTCAGACAGTCGCCGCTTTGCGTTAACAATTCTTAATGCCGCATTTGGTGGCGGTATGAGCAGTCGCCTTTTCCAGGAAATCCGGGAAAAACGCGGTTTGGCCTATACCGTTTACTCATATCACACATCGTTTAAAAAAACCGGTCTGCTCGGTATCTACGCTGGAACCTCAATGGAGCATCTCGGAAAGGTTCTCGAACTGTTTCATGCCGAGATTGAAAAGGTTGCCACGCGCGGGTTGTCCGATAAAGAGCTTGATGATACCCGCGAACAGCTCAAGGGCAATATGCTGATAGCGCTGGAAAGCACAACCAACCGCATGAATCGCCTCTCGACTGGTTTTTTGTATGATGTAGAGCCAAAGCTACCAGAAAACACTCTGTTACCCTATCTTAAGACCACATCTGAAGATATTAAAAACGTAGCAAAAGAAATTCTAGACCAGACGCGCATGGCAATTACCATGATTGCGCCCTCACCTGATGCCGTTGATATTCTGGCACGCAGCTCTTTCGGCGGTCGACCAGTAGTTTCCTATGTAGCAGGCAAAAATCAATCTTCCTGACCATTGTTAAAGGAGAAAAGGCGAAAATGAATCACGCCCAACGTATCAGTCAGTTACGCAACAGCTTTACCGACAATTACCAGGCTTTTCTTGTTACTAGCCCGAACAATGTTCAATATTTATCAGGGTTTTCCGGGTCGTGCGGAACTCTTTTGATTACGCGTCAACATACTATATTCTTTACTGATTTTCGCTACAAGGAACAGAGTGTCGCGCAGATCGGCAATGTGGCAAGAATTGTGGTGTTCAAAAAGAGTCTGGCTGATTCACTTTCTAAAGAGATAAAGAAAGCAAAAATAACTGATCTTGGCATAGAAAAGAGCATGAGGCTGAACCTGTTTCTTGCTTATTCCGAGCATTTCAAGGTTCAGTTGGTGCCGGTCGACGGGCTGGTTGAAAATCTCAGGCAGATCAAGGATGCAGATGAGCTGGCCTGCCTTAAAAAGGCTTTTCGTATCGCAGATGATTCTTTTGCCGAACTGATGAAAGTAATCAAACCAGGCATGCGTGAGACTGAAGTGGCTGCGCATCTCGAATTTTTTATGAAAATGCGCGGTTCAGAGGATCCCAGCTTTGCTACGATAATCGCTTCTGGCCCCAATTCATCTCGGCCACATGCGCAGGTTTCTTCACGCAAGCTTAAAGTCGGAGAAATGGTGAAAATTGACTTCGGTGCCGTTTTTGGAGGGTATCATTCTGATATGACTCGCACAGTTTTTCTGGGCAAAGCTACAGCTAAGTTCAAGAAAATCTACAATACAGTGTTGCAGGCTCAGACAAAGGCAATCGAAGCACTAAAAGTCGGCGTCGTATGCCGCAAGGTCGATGCTGCAGCCCGGAAGATTATCTCTGATGCCGGTTACGGCGAGAACTTTGGCCATGGGCTCGGACATTCGCTTGGTCTCGATGTTCACGAGGCGCCTTCCCTGTCAAAAAGGTGTGTCGATAAGGTTGCGGCTGGTATGTTTTTTACGGTCGAGCCCGGTATCTATCTGCCCGGATGGGGCGGAATCAGAATCGAAGACACTTTTATGGTTCAACCCAATGGCCTTTTGCGACTCACTTTAACGCCGAATCGCCTGCTCGAAATCGACGTTTGAGTCAGTAATTCAGACATATTTTCGCAATCAGTTAATAAACTCGCACGGTCTGCCGATAGCCTGCGATGAATAAGATTGCAACGGAGGTATGTCCATGAAAATTATGATTCCGGGCCTGAGAACTCTTGTCCCGCTAGGAATAATGGCTGTTCTTGCCGGTATTTTCACCTATTCGGTCAGTGCTGATTCGACTCTCAGCATACCCATGCCAGAAGACATCAAGGATAAGCAGGTCACTATTTCGCTGCGGATTCCGCCTAATACCGAACCGCTTAAACGCGACCAGACCAGACCAACCATGACCTCGCGGCGCAGTATGATAATCTGGGATAGTAATCCATCCCCCAAAATCGCCGACAACGATGAATTTCACACCGTGATGAATAATTACCTGCGCAAAGGCTGGGTTAAAAACCAGGCTACCCGTACCGTTGTGCGCATGCGGCCGCTGGACAAGTATTATGCCATCAGACTGTTGCAGCACGTTATTAACAACGTCGTAGAAATTGGTCTGGCTCCAAACTTTGGTCAGGCTGTGAAGCGCTGTAATTTGACGGTTTCTGATATTGAAGACTTGAGACGCATGACCAAGCGCTTTGAAAAAGATCTGGTCACTTTTGGTCTGAATGTAAAGAAGGTTGATAAAGACCTGTTGACGCTGCAGGAACGCTTTAAGAAATCCAGAGAGGGAATCTTGAAAGTCTTGCGGGTTGAGGGTGGTGACGATGGTGGAACAATTATTCATCTGAGCGTCGAATGACAAAACAAGAAAAAACTCCCGTAGAGATGCGGGAGTTTTTTTTGTCTGGAAAATTCTCTGATGTGCAAAAATATTCTGACATCAACAATGGCAGTTCAGGCCAGGTTGTGGTTGCTTAAATACATTTATTGCCTCTGCTGTATTTTTATTGGTTTACCCCTGACGTTTCAGGTTAAAATTGGTATAATTACAAAATACATTAACAATGCGAACTTGGAGGCAAATGATGTACATGACTTCTGTTCGAAGATACTTATGTCTGCTACTGGCTTTGTTGGTTTCGACAACACTTTTTGCGGCAAATTTTGACCAACAACTGGTTGAAAATATCAACCGCATGGCCAGAGATATGCATCTGGCTCGCCGCGCAATCAGCGAATCGGGTATCAAAGGTGCCGCCGCTGCCGCTGCTTTTTCAAAAGAATCTGCCAGCGTTGACAACCTTAAGCGACTTTTTTCCAAAATTGAGACGCCTGAGCAGGCCGAAAGAGCTGCGCAGCAGATCAAACTCTACGGTTACCGTGTAACCAACCAGACAGAAAAGCGGGCTTTTGAACAGAGTCTCAATTTACTCGAAGCCCGGGTAAAATACCTGGCTCAGACAGAGAATCCCAGACTGATGGGAAACCTCAAATCCATTCAGGCATTGCGTAAAGAGTTTGCCGGTAATCTCGCCCGCGTTGACACTAACGTCAGTGAACGTGTGCAGATGCTTGCCAGAACCAGTACAACGGCTCCGCGCAGTAACACTCGCAGCGACGCGCAACTGGGCGCGTATGTGATCAAGGGCAACACTGCATTTTCTGTTTATTCTCCAGATGCTACCGAAGTGAAGCTGCATATTTTCAAAAACGCTGCAGACAAAAAAGGCGTTGAATATGTCATGACAAAAAGTAACCGGGGGATCTGGCATCACATTTTGCCGGGCGAACTCTACGGCACTTATTACGGTTACACTGCCGATGGCCCAAAGACTCCCGGCTTTTTGTTCGATCCAGAACGCCTGCTCTCAGATCCCTACGCGTTTGCTAATGTTGACCATAATGGCAAAAGCATAGTTGTTGACCGCACGTTCAAATGGACAGACCAGGGCTTTAAGGGCCCGATCAGCAAAGATGCAATTATTTACGAAATGCACGTAAAAGACTTTACTGCCCATGGCAGTTCGGGTGTGACAGGGCCTCACAAGGGTGGTTATCTTGGCATGTTGCATGGCAAGGGAACAAGTCGCGTTCTTGGGCATTTAAAGGAACTCGGTGTAAATGTGATCCAGCTGATGCCGATTCACGAATTCGACAATAACTATGCTGGAGTCGTCAACCACTGGGGCTACATGACCAGCCATTTTTTCGCACCTGAGTGTTCATTTGCCACCGGCAAGGCCGGGCAAGCAGTTAAGGAGCTCAAAACTCTGATCAACGGGCTGCATAAAGAAGGTATGGCCGTAGTTCTGGATGTGGTTTTCAACCACACCGCCGAGGGCGATCATCGCGGGCTTCCAATTAATTTCAAGGGTTTCGACAATCCGGGCTATTACCGGCTCATGGATGACCGCAAATTCTACTGGAACGGCACCGGCTGCGGCAACGAAATGCGCACCGAAAGTCCGATGACCAGCAAGATGATTCTAGACAGCCTCAAATACTGGACAAAAGAATTTCATGTTGATGGCTTTAGATTTGATCTGGGCACAATTATCGACAAGAAGACCATGCAGGCCATCATTGACGAACTGCCACAGGATAACATTCTAACCGCAGAGCCATGGGCTGCTGACTGGCAGCGCAATCAGTGGGGCAAGAGCGACTTCAGAAACACCAGGCTGTCAAAGTGGAACGATGACTATCGCGAAAAAATTCGCTCTTTTATCAGCGGTCAGGGCAGTCGCAACGATGTGATGACTGTTATGGCCGGCAGTTGCTTCTGGTGGACTGCCAAGCCATCTGAAAGTCTCAACTATCTTGAAGCTCACGATGGCTACACTCTTAACGATCTCTACAAGGGCGACAAAAAGAAGACCAGACTCGCTGCTATTACTCTGCTCACCGCGCAGGGTGTTCCCATGATTCATGCTGGTCAGGAATTCAACCGCAGCAAGGGCGGTAATCACAATTCATACGATCAGGACAACAATACCAACTACATTGACTGGACAGTAAAAGATAAAAACCGTGACATTTTTGAGCTTTACAGCGGTTTGATTGGCTTACGCAAAAAATATCCGAATTTCAGACAGGCTGTAGCTCTCAATAGTCAGCACCTGGAATGGATTCAGCCGGCTAACAGCAACGGTCTTGGCATGTTTCTTAAAGGCAAGGATAACTTTCTGGTTTTGCTTAATGGCGATTCGAAGGACTGGGTGAATTTCAAGCTTCCGATCGGTGGAGTCTGGCAAGTTGTATGTGACGGCGAAAAGGTTAAAGATGCCGGCCTTTATACCGCAGAAGGCGATTACAACGTGCCACCAACTACCGGAGTAATTCTCAGAAAATAAGCTTTAGGTGGCAGTGCTCACAGGGACAAGTTTTCAAAAGGCGGCTCTCCGAATCACGGGCGAGCCGCCTTTTATTATTAAGACTTATCATTAAACAAAGCAGGCTGATCGACGATAGTAGGATTGAGTATCAATCAGGAGAGACTGTTGTATGAAATCAAATGTTGTCGGAAGATCGGGCCAGGCCGGCTTGATTCTTCTGTTCGTAGTAATCGCAGGCCTTGTTGGTGTCTACTTTGGCAACCAGTATTTCAGTCAGAAGAATTACATCAGGCTTTTCGACGGCGAAGCCATTCGTTATCTCGACATACCGCCTTATGCTCAGCGCTTGACCTCGGCCGACCAGGAATTGATAGGTGTTTGCGACATCAGTATTGGCACCAGTCCGGATCAGGCAACAAATTTTTTGAAAACTACATGCAATAGCTATGGTTATCTTTGCACTGCCGGCGAGGAGAGTGTACAGATCGAGATTCGCCGTAACTATCTGCTTAAGGGTATATACGAGGGAAATAAGCTTAAGCTGCGCTGGACTCCTGTTTTACCAGAAAAACTCAAGTCTGCCGCCGAAGCTCTCAGTAAAAAAACCGAATAATAGTATCAGCCGCCGGCCGATGTGTATGACTTTATTGTACAACGCCACAGCCAGCTGCACCCAACAACTCCCACGATAGCCAGCGCGAATCCAGACCAGACCGTGACACTGCTGGCGCGACCCAGCAGAGCCGATGCCGGTATGGTGGCGATAAACGCAACCGGAAAAAAGCTCATAAAAACATATCTGATGCGGTTTGGGTAGATCTCGACCGGGTAGCGGGCCAGTGAAAAGAATGACCAGAGAAGCTGTGACATGTTGTCGAGTCTTTCCATGAGCACTGCCAGACATATTAGCAGCAAGAACATACAGTAGATAAGCAGCAGCGAAGTGATTATGCCGACGCCAAAAAGCAAAAAGTTTCCAAGATCTGCGACAATGATGCCCCGATAAAACTGCCAGCCAAGAAGCAGGGCTGCAGTCCCGATGCTGCCAAGCTCTTCAAGCGAAATTCTTTTGAACGAAACCACCAGCTGCGCATTAATCGGCTTGGTCAGCAATAGATCAAGATTGCCAGAATTAACCATGTCGCCCATGGCTACAAGGTTAGGGTAAAGTAGAATGAAGTGCAGCGCAAAAACCAGCATGAAAACGCCATACAGGACCAACATTTGATCTGAGTCCCAGCCAGCAATACTTTTGGCGGCAGTAAAGAAGACCAGATACTGCAACAGTCCGAATATAAAGTCAAAAAAGTTTGCAATTATCGCAAAAACAAAGCTGGCGCGGTATTCCATCGATTGTATAATCGTGGCTTTCCAGAGATGCAAGATAATTGATGCCTGTCGCATTCTAGCCTCCGTAAGCCGTGTAGGTTTTTAAGCCACTTTTCCAGATAATGTGCATGATTATCGCAAAAAGAATTATCCAGAAAGTCGCGGTGGCAAAACCTATGTAAATCTCGCTGTTGCTAAGCCGCCCGCTGAAGATTTCAATCGGAAAACTCAGCATGTATCGGTATGGCAGCAGTTCAGCGATATGCCTGATGTTTTCAGGAAAAGTAGCGACCGGCACGATCATGCCTCCGAGCAGCGCCCAGATGCCGCCGTTAAGGATTAGATTGAGTGTGGTGACGTCTTCTATCCAGAAGCTGAGCAGCGCAATCGAGCCCGAAACAACCAGGCGCGCCAGTGTGCCGATAATGATTGCCACTACGAAAAATAGCAATAACGAGGGTTTGAGATGTCCAAGCAAGACACGATCACGCACAAACAGCCAGAAAACCAGAGTGAATGGCACCAGATAGAGCAATTGCAGAGCATTGTTCGCCAGACTTTCGAGTAGATAGCTCATGAGCGGTGGAAAAGGTTTGAGCAGTTCGCGATTGAGCGAGCCATCTTTCACCGCCTGTGAAAACTTGAAGACGACGCGACTGTCGGTAAGGTTCATTATTACAGGCACCAACAGATAATAGAGCAAATAGTCAGAGTCTGAATATGGGTTGCTGGCTGTTTTCTCGATCGAAAGCCAGGCTGACGCCAATACCAGTGGCAAAAGCAGCAGGCGAATGGCGTGGATCAGCATCATTGCACGATAGGTCAGAATGATCTTAAAATAGGCGATCAGAACCGCGAACTTGCCGTCAGCTTTAAACATTGCCATATTCACCGGCTTTGCGAGTCAGGGGTAAACAGCTGACCAATCAGGTCTTCGAGCGGTGGGTCTTCAATCGTCAGATCAGCTATATTGCCAGTGGCATAAAGCCTTGCTGCCAGTTCCGGCACCCTGTTGCGGCTTACCATGAAACGGTAATGCTGCCCTTCATGGTGAATCAGGCGGCAGCCGTCCTCAAGTTTGCAGACAAATTCTCCGTCATTGAGAAGCACCGAAATTATCTTTTCTGGGTGAAGCTTGTTGGTGAGATCGGTAAGGTGTCCATCGTAGACCTTGTTGCCGTGGTCAATCACGATTACGCGCTGTGCGAGCGCGGCGACGTCATCCATGTAATGCGAAGTCAGCAAAATTGTTGGATTAAAACGCCGGTGGTAATCAAGCAGAAAGCTGCGTATCTTTTTCTGCATGATGATATCCAGACCGATTGTGGGCTCATCAAGAAAGAGTATCTGCGGTTGATGCAGTAATGATACGGCAAGCTCGCAGCGCATGCGCTGGCCCAGCGATAGCTTGCGCGTCTGCGTTTCCAGACAATCTGCAATTTCAAGCATGGCTATCAGCTCGTCGATTCGGCTTTTATATTCAGCATCGGTCAGGCCGTAAATCTGGCGATGGATGGCAAAAGTCTCAACTGGCGGTAGATCCCACCAGAGGTTCTGTTTCTGCCCCATCACCAGCGAAATACTCTTTAAAAAAGCGTGGTCGCGATTAAATGGTGTATAGCCAAGCACCTCTATGCTGCCAGAGGTTGGCACCAGAAGACCTGAAAGCATTTTCAGCGTTGTTGTCTTGCCCGCGCCATTTGGGCCGAGAAAGCCGACAATATCGCCTCTGTTTATCTGCAGTTCGAGGTCGTTAACCGCGTTAACCGTTTTGCTGGCCGGCGAAAAAAAGTTGCGCACACTGGCGAGCAAACCCTCGGCTTTGAGGCGAACTTTGAACTCGCGGTTCAGCGCTTTGGTAACTATGGCGTATTCATGCACCTGTTCGTTCATAACTGGCATATTAAACATCGCGCGCCGATTACGCAAGCACAATCAGAGGTTGATTTGTCAGCGTTTATGAGTTATTAAATTCTCATACAGATTCGTTTTGTATACAAAAGTAAAATCGCTTTCCGCGAAACAGGAGATTGCCATGACACAACGCCCAATATCGTCATTCATCGAAGAACATTACCTGCATTTTAACTCTGCCGCTCTTGTCGATGCCGCCAAAGGCTACTGTCTGCATCTTAAAGAGGGTGGAAAAATGATGGTGACGCTGGCAGGCGCCATGAGTACGGCCGAGCTTGGCAAGTCGCTCGCAGAGATGATCCGCCAGGACAAAATCGCCATAATCTCATGTACCGGCGCCAACCTTGAAGAAGACATCATGAATCTGGTTGCGCATACACATTATCGCCGGGTTCCGAATTATCGCGATCTCACGCCTAAAGACGAATGGGAACTGCTCGAAAAAGGCCTCAACCGTGTCACCGATACCTGCATTCCTGAAGAAGAAGCTTTCAGACGCCTGCAGGCTCACATTTATGAAATCTGGAAAGATGCAGATACCAAGGGTGAGCGCTATCTGCCGCATGAATATATGTATAAGATGCTGCTTTCTGGCGTGCTTGAGCAGTATTATGAGATCGATCCGAAGAACAGCTGGATGCTGGCAGCTGCTCAGAAAAACCTGCCGATCATCGTACCAGGCTGGGAAGACTCAACCATGGGCAACATTTTTACCTCATACTGCATCAAAGGTGATCTCAAAACTTCAACCATGAAGTCAGGCATCGAATACATGATGTGGTTGGCCGACTGGTACATAAAAAACTCTGCCGGCAAGGGTATTGGCTTTTTCCAGATTGGTGGCGGCATTGCCGGTGATTTCCCGATCTGCGTTGTGCCAATGCTTTATCAGGATTTGGAAATGGATAAAATTCCGTTCTGGAGCTACTTTTGTCAGGTGTCAGACTCTACGACCAGCTATGGCTCATACTCTGGCGCGGTCCCCAACGAAAAGATCACCTGGGGCAAGCTCGACATCAACACTCCCAAGTTTATCGTTGAATCAGACGCCACCATAGTTGCACCGCTGATTTTCGCCTATATTCTCGGCTGGTAATCAGCGCAATTCCATAAGCTCATATAAAGGGAAGGTCCTGGATCTTCCCTTTATTTCTGTACGTTCAATAAAGCGCAGGCGGGCCTGACCCTTGATCAGTCTGATCGTAGCCGGGCAGGCAATAATGCCGGTATTCTCTGCTTTGTGTGCCTGTGCTTTAAGCCTGGCTGCCAGATTGACCGGGTTTCCGATCAGAGTAAAGTCGAGCTTGCCGGTTTTGGAACCGATTTTGCCTGATACTGCCGGACCTGATGCGATGCCGGTAACAACTTTGAATGGCACCGCCGCGATTGGAAATGCACGTCTTATCTCAATGGCCGCTTTACATGCTGAGATTGCGTGATCATTCTCACTGTTGCGCTGCCTGAAAACCAGCATGACCGTGTCTTCAATCAGCTTGTCCATGACGCCGCCATGATTGATTGCCGCCTGGTCGGCAACCTCTATCAGCAGACCGAGAGCGGCTACGATCTTTTCCGGACTGGCGGTTTGATTGAAGTCTTTAAAGCCTTTCAGAGCGCAGAATAACACGCTGGCTTCAACCCTTTCGCCCCCGGGCACCAGTGTCTTGTCGATGCTGACTTCTTCAAGAACGTCCTGTGAAACATAGCTGGCAAGCAGGTCGCGCTGATGCAGCCCGGCTGTCATGTGATTAAATGAGCTGGTCAGCGGTTCGAATTCGTCACCGGACGGGAATTCGATACAGTGCTGGTAGTTACCCTCGGCAACCAGTCCGGCCCCGGTCTTTAACAGTTCGATTGGCTCCATAAGCATTTTTGACATGAAAATTACCATGGTTATTACCATGAGCAAAAAGTATATCGCGCCTGGTAATATTACTGTTCTGGCGACTGAGTGGTTATTCTCAATTCTGTTGGCAACCTGAATGATAATGCAGTGGAGTCGATTGTGATAACCCGCAATAGCCTGCGTTTTGCCGTCGTTCCAGGTAGTAAGTGATTTTGTCCGCAGAGTTTTTCTCGCGAGAGGTTCAAGATCTGCCAATGAAAGCTCGGCATCGGAAAATACCTGGCTTTTGTCTGGCAGCCTGGAGGGCTGAATGATCGGGATAATGCAGTTTTTAATCCGGTAATTGCCTCTGATTTCTGGTCGGATTGTTTCTGGATGCTCGTTGAGAAAAGCTTTAAGTATATCGGTGGTGTAATACTTTGCCAGCATCATTGCCTTTGGCGAGTTAAATCGCTGGTTTTCAAAATATACCGGAAATGAAGAAAAAACAGTGCTGATGTTGTCCGATAACGAGTCGTGCAGCCTTCCGACGTTCTCAAGAACGATGCCCAGCCCCTTTATCTTAAAGCCGACAGCCCCCAGATTACTGTCGGGAGTTTCCTGCATTTGCTCTACCGGAGCAAGAGAGTCTTTGAGAGACATAAAAGTTATATCTTTCATGCCGATTTCGGTCGGGCCAAGTTTTGCTCCCGGATCTGAAGTAAATATGTTTTCATTTCCGTCCTGGCTATGAAGCACAAGCGTTGCTGCGCTTTCTTTCTGCCATTTGGTCAGATATGCAAGAGTCTGTGGCAAGCCAAGTCTTCCGAGAGTTTCGCTGAGTTCTGCCAGCTTAAGCTCTTCTGCTTCAATCTTTGCATTGAATGATTTGTTGATGAAATCCATGCGCATTTGCATATACTGAGCGATCTCGGCTTTTTCAAATTCTTCAGAAAAGTGCTCGTGATAGATAACTCCAGTCATAAAAGTTGAAAAAGGTAGAATAGAAGCGCCAAAAACGCATACAAACAAACGACTGCGAATTCTGAACGTTTTTCCATAGCCGAATAGGAAGATGTGCAACAGCGTGATTGAGGCAAATAAAACCAGAATAAGGCTGACTGCGCGTGCTTTCGCATGAAACTTTCGCAACGGATGTCTCAGCAGGTCGGCCGTTGCTGTGATTTGCAGTAGCGGTAGATTATCAAGAGTCCTGTCGAGGTTGGATGGGTAAAACGTGCCTTCAGTTGCCAGTCGCAGCAGATATTCCTCTGAAGCCATGCCTTTGAGTATGATTCCGCCATTGTCGCCGGCGAGAAAGCTTTGCATTTCTTCTGAAAGTCGGTAAACAGACGACATGCCTTCTTTTAAATAGCAGACGCTGCGCTTAAGATCTGCAAAAAGATTATTGTTCAAAGCAAAGTCGATGAGCTGATCTGGCTTTATATCGCACTCACGGAAGACAACTACAGCGTTCTTTGAAGCGGCTAGTGGCATGGCAAAGAATATCAGACGTCCGAATGCCGGTTTACCCGAGATTACCGGCACAGCTTTGTCAAACTGAAGCGAAATCTTGCCGGCAGCAGCAAATAGACCGCGCAGATAAGACAGACTCCTTGAAAACGCTGCTTCAGACGACGTGCTTGTCGAAGCATTTTCTCTGTCGGTGCTTGAATAATTTTCGTTTTTACTGTTGATCTCTGGCAAATACTGCAGATAATTGCGCAGCATGGTGCGCGATATCATGCCAGTTGCCGATTTGACTGAATCGGCAATGTGCGATGAAAAATCGCTGTTTTGTGGGTTCAATAAGAATACAATGCAGGCCGGAATTTTAAGATCAGTATTTATGGCCTCTGCAAGCTGCTGTGCATCTGCGAAATCAAGCGATTTTCGACAGGTAAATGCTCGCATTTTAAGCTCCATCATATTACTGAAGCTGAGTTTCCCGCGAAAGTCGTTGAGTTCCTGCATCATGCGGATTTTCAGTTTATCGCACAGATATTTTTCGCTGTCGCTGAGGATAAGGTCGAAGGCGACAATCATGGCCAGTGCCGGCAAAACAATAAGAAACAGCCAGATGGCGAGAAGCCGAATCGGTCTGGATCTGTTACTGCTGATTATGTTGTGGTGCTTCTCAATCATTAATCAGTTCCAGGTATATGGTTTCGTCACGCTCGACCCCGATTTTTCTCGGTTCTACCGACTGGCCAGACATCTTCGCGGTAGTTTGATCAATAAATATGTTGCTGCTTTTTCCCCATCTGGTCATCGATTCAAGGTGCTCTGCGCGCTGCATTACATCGCCGAGCAGAATAAACTCGCGACGGCGGGCATCACTCTTGGTAAAGCCCATTACTGCTTCACCGCTGGCGACGCCAATGCCGTTCTCTATTGAAAATCTGTTGTTCTGCTCACGATCTTGATTGAATTTCTGCAGACTTTTTTTCATGGCTTTGGCCGCCTGGCAGGCTCGCACCGAGTGAAATGGCAGCTCTGGATCAGGGTAAAAAGCCGCCGTAATAGCATCCCCTACTATTTTCTCTATAGAGCCACCATGCTGGCCTAGTGCTTCTTCCATGCAGGAAAAGTAGTCATTAAGCAGACTGACAATCTCTTCTGGAGCATGCTGTTCGCTGAGTGCCGTAAATCCTCTTATATCAGAGCTGATTACGCTGATGCTGATTTTGCCTGAGCGATTGTCGGCATCATCTGATTCGAGGCTGGCAAACAGGCGTTCAGAAACAAAACGTCGCATTTTCTCGCGCTGTCTGAGGCCTTCGCTCATTTTGTTGAATGAATTTCCCAGCTCCTCAAATTCATCACCGCTGCTGATGGCAACTTTTGCTGACAGGTCGTTACTGCGCAACCTGGTCACTAATTCCAGCAGTGCATTTACTGGTGCCAGAAAAATATCTGCGAGCACATCAGAAATCAAAGTAACTGCCAGAAAAGCATAAACCAGCAATGCCCATGGCAAAATCCAGAATAACAGCTGATTAGAGACGTCAGGCTTCAGAGTCGCAGTGGCAACAATAACCACCGGCGAGTTGTTAGTGTAAATCCAACTGTTAATTCGCAGTAGACCATTTATTTTTTGTATGCTGGTGCTCGATGTGCGCCGCTGCAAAGCGTTCGCGGCCAGTCTGGCAGTTTTGCTGGAAGAAACATTGTCATACGGAACCTGCATGCCTCTCAGGGCATCCGAACCACGCAGGGCAAGAGCATAGTCTATCTGACAGATATTGTCGTAGTCGCTGAACAGGCGTAGCGACTGCCTGTTAAGTTGCTTGTAAAGCTGTAAGAACACATTTAAATCGTCAACGAACTGCAGGACAATTCCGACTGGCTGCATTGGTCGTGAAGGATGTGCGATCAACTGGTGGCTGGAGCGTGACAGTGCAGAGGCAGAAAGGATATGATCGGTCAGCAGACTTTCTCGTGCAAGTGCTTCTGGGTTCGCAAAGAGGTTCATCAGTGACCCAGCCAGTCCAGCCATAAATAATTGATGTTTATGAATTGTTTTTATCTCGGCTGAATCCCGGTTAATAGCTCCAAGATCAGATAAAATTGCGTAAAGCCCGATTCTAAGTGTTGCGTTGTCTTTCTGTGATCCTTTTCGATTTGATACAATTCTCTCGCCTTCGCGATCAAGTGATACCTCGACTAAAGCGGCTTTTGCCGGAGGATAGATTCTACGCTTGATACCACTTGAAGTGCTGTTTTCGTTTAAACCGAAATACGCATCCGCCAGTCGAGCTTTAATTCCCTGCATTATCAAGACAAGCCTTGGGTCAGTCTCATTTATAATCTTGTCAAGCAAATCCAGTCGCTGTTTTATGATGGTTTGATACTTAATCAGCTCCATTTTTCCACTGCTCGTTTGAATCTGTTCGCTTAAAAGGAAAAATCCGGAAATTGGCAGCAGAACAATTATGGCTACTGCGATTCGCAGCTTCTTTGCGAGTTTCATGCTTTGTTCAAGGTCGCTCATAAACGATCTGACAAGTAGTGCGAAAAAGAACAGAACAGCGATCTTGATAACAGCTGTGCAGATTTTTTGTGCCAACGCGTAGGGCGACTGAAGGTGGCGTTTGTCGATTTTGACTGCTAGAGCATGCTGATTTACGAATTCAGCCAGCAATTTACGCGTGTTCGGATTTTTAATGGCGTAGTCTTCGATGAGCGTGAAGTAATGCGCCGGAAACCCAGTAAAATAAAGAAGATGATCATCAATATAGTCAAAATATGGTTGTTTAATCTGGGATTTGACGATGAATCGATCGAGATCCTGGTCTGTTGACTGAAAAGAGTGCTTCAGCATGCTGGTGGGCGAGATGTCGGCACTGTTAAATATGGCGTAATAGCTCGCAAGCATGCTGACAGAATTCCCTTTCTTTCTGGTGACGAGGTGGGAAATCTGGTAAGAACGCTGGCTGCCAAATCGATTCGAGAAGAAAGTGCGGCAGACTCCTGGTGTGGATGGTGGGGAGCTGAAGACAGAGATGTGTTCATTGAAAAGGTTGGTAAATGCAGAGTGAGCGTTTTGTGACGGGTCGCCGGCCAAAGAGCGTTGAGAAGCCTTAATCAATCTTAGATCTTTTGTTGAAGCAAGTTCGTTGACTACTTCTCTTTGCCCAAAAACCAACCAGTATGTAGCCGCTTCTTCAAACTTATACCGCTGAGTCTCGTTTAAAAAGAGCTTCTGCGAATACCACGAAAAGATGTGCTGCATATCACAGTCAACAGCGATTATAAGTAGCGGCAGTATATTGTATTTTGCCTTCAGAAAGGCGCTGGCTCTTGCCGGAAAATAATTCCGGATCAGCATTGGATCCTGATTGGCAGCGGGGCTCAGTGGCCTGACAAGCTCTTCGGGATTCTCCAGGCCTAATTCGCAGCGCATGTCTTCAAGAGCCATTGCCAGGTGCTTGTCAGGTCTGAAGCGATCCTGGTAATCAGCCATTTCATTGATCAGGCGCTCTCGCGCCTGTATGTCGAGTGAGTTTTCGTCTTTAACTCGCAATTCATCGAGCAGCTGGTTCAACCAGAAAAGCGGGGTGAGCAGTAAGACAGCGAGAAGAAACACCCAGACAAAGCCTGTTTGCCTTTTGTTAGAAGTTAAAACCAGCACGCTCTCTCAGCCCCATAATCCGAAAATTGACAGCAAGACGCTGTCTAATCTACCACAAATTTTACCATTTCTGTCATCTCGACCGAAGGGAGAGATCTCTCTGTTGTTGAATATTGCAAGAACCCCAATCGAGCACGAAATGCAAAAATTACCCTGAATTATTAGTGAAGTGCGCAGTCTGCGAAGCACTTTTCAGGCTACAGCGGGTCTTTAACGAATTTTCTCATGAACCCGCGCAGATTGGAAAAAACTCCCATCAGCAGGTTAACTTCACGCAGGGTGGGGCTTGATCTGTGAAAAAACGTTCTGAATATCTGTATAATCCCGTCGCCATTTAACAGTGGCTTAAATTCGCACATGGTCACTACTGCTTGTATGTGGTTAAATAGTCTTGCAAGCTCTTCGGTGGTGGCGGGTTGCTCGTATGGGTCATCAGCAAAGGGGTTTGGTAGTGGCATCGGGTTGCCAAAGGTCTGGTAAAGTTCGTAGGCAATTAAAAGCACTGCCTGCGAAAGGTTGAGCGAAGTACACTCCGGGTCTGTTACTATGCGCATGGTGCCCATGGTGTGGACCAGGTCTTCTTTGGTCAGGCCCCATTCTTCGCGGCCAAACATGATCGTAACCGGCCCTTTGTCAAGAACCTGCCTGATTTTGAGCATGCCTTCCTGAACGGTCAGGTTTGGTTCATGGTATTCGCCGCGGCGGTTGGCGGTGCCAAGCACCAGCAGGCTTCCCTCTATCGCTTCTGGAATGGTCTGCACGATACGCGCGGACTCAAGAATGTCGGTAGAATGCATGGCCATTTTAACGGCGTCGAGATTAAGCTGGCAGCCTGGTCTGACCACGCTAAGGTGGCTGAGCCCGAAGTTCTTCATGGCGCGGCAGGTTGAGCCGACGTTGAGTGCACCCTGAGGTTCGACCAGAACGATTCTTATATTATCGAGCATAGGGCTGGTGACTGACAAGAATATGCTCCACAAAATTGGGATAAAAAATAGGCCCGAGCGGACTTGAACCGCTGACCCCCACGATGTCAACGTGGTGCTCTAACCAAACTGAGCTACGAGCCTTTGCGCAATGGGTATATTACCATCGTTGGCAGACAAAGTCAATAATATGATTTGCTAATTTGACTATGGATAAAGTCTTGGCAATTCTTGCTTATTTGCCTGTGTTCAGTTGCGGAATTGCGAACTCGACAACATCGGGGTGGTTCTTTTTGAATTTTTTGAGTTCGCCTCGTTTTTGCACCACCTGTTCGCGAAGGATTTCGATTTCTTCTGGAATATTGCTCAGCTGAAACTCGAGCCTATGGAGTGACTCAATTTCTTGGTCGATATGAAGTATTTCATCTTCGATCTGGCTAGTGAGTTCCATGTTGCAGCCGGTGCCAAAAATGGCCATTAAAATCAATATCAGCAGCAGTGTTTTATTCACCTGTAGTCTCCAGCATCGCACCCTGTGAGCTTTGTAGCACCTTGATTTGAGCGTCTAATGACTTGATCTCTGCTTGCAGGCGGTCTCGCTGGTCAAACAGGGCTGCGTTCCTGGCTATTTTATTCTTGAGCTCGTCACGCTTTTTCAGCTTTTCATCACGCTTTCGCGCTTGCGTGCCGAAAAAATCCAGGCAGCCGGTCAGTGAGGTGGCTGCCAGCAGTGCTAGAAGTAGTCCAACAGTAATAATTGTCCGGCGATTTGCTTGCTTTGTCTGCATTATAAAATACCTTTTTTTTCTTCTGGCAATCAGTTGATAAGTTTGTCTTCGATCGAACTCATTGCAGCCAGCGCAAGGTCGACAAACTCTGTGAAGGGTATTCCTGCCTTCTCGCATTCAAGAATGTTTTCGCGTGATACGCTTTCGGCGAAGCGTTTTTCTTTCATGCGTTTGGCGATTGACTTGGTTTTAACCGAAGAAATCTTGCGGTCAGGGTAAACCATGGCGCAGGCAACGATCAGTCCGGTAATGCTTTCTGAGGCTGCGAGCGCATGATCGAGCACGCTGCTTCTTTTTGCACCGCTTTCTTCGTTATGGGCCAGTATGGCATGCAGATAATCTTCCGGCAGACCTTCGCTGCTTAAAAGATCGACGGCAACTCTGGCGTGGCTTTTCATATCACCTTTAGTGATATCAAGATCCATGTCGTGCAGCAGGCCGAGAATTTCCCAGTCTTCTGCGGGTTGCCCAAGTTTCTGGGCAACTGCTTTCATGACCACAGAGCTTGCCAAGCAGTGCCGTCGCAGATTTTCAGTAATGAGATGCTTATGCAAAAGTTCAAACGCTTTTTCCCGGTTAATCATTGTTTTTCCTTATGAAGTTAATGAATTCATATTAACAAAATTTCACCGGTTAGTTAAAGATTTACCAGCAACAAAGATGGGCCGGGCTTTTGCAAAAATATCAAACTCCAGTTGAGAAAGGCCTGAAGCGAATAAGACTGAACCACAAGGGGAAACGAAATCAACATATGTGATCCCATAAAGGCACTCCCATTCCATAGCAGATCAGCAGATCGCTTTTTTCACAAATGCTAGCCATGGTAGTAACACCTGCATAAATAGCATTGCCCAACATAGCCTTCTCATTTCCGCATCTCTATTATTGTAAATGCTATGAAGATGTACACCTCAGATTACAACCCTGTTTATTTGGGCTGATCAATATTTTCTTCATCATCAAGCTCTGCATGCATTTTTTTCTCACATTCCGGGCAAAGGCCATGGCTGAAGTTCGCTTCCGAATGCTCCGTAATGTACTCCTCAACTCTGCTCCATTCTTCTTTGTCATCCCGTATTTTTTTGCAGTACATGCAGATCGGAATAATGCCTTCGAGCTGCTTCACCCTGCTGAGGGATGCCTCCAGTTGCTTGACTTTGTCTGCGATTTCTTCCACCATTCTGACGCGTTCGGTTATATCTTTTAATACATAAACGATTTCTCTAACCTCTCCTGAATCATTCTTGACCGGATAAACGTTAGCCTCTGTGATGAGCTTGTTCCCTTCTTTATCAACATGGACTTGTTGAACTGTTCTTGAGATGCCGGTTGCCAGCAATTCGCTCAAAGGGCATGGTTCTGGAGAATTTTCGCAGGGAGATTTCAGGTGATGGATGACGTCATAACAGCAATTAGAAGCAATCTCATCCATTTTGAGCCCTATATTGTTCAATGCTGTCTTGTTTGCCCACCTGATTTTATAGTCCTTGGAGATTAGGAAAATGCTTTCCGTAATGCCCTGTGTTACATCTTCCAGTATTTGCCTGGAGATGCGCAAAGCTTCTTCAGATTGTTGTTTCTCCATTGCCCTTCGGATGTGCAGTAAAATCTGGTCAATTCCGTATGGTTTCAACAGATAAGAAAATGCCTCCCGATTTGTGGCCTCAATTGCGGAATTGAGTGAAGTATTGCCGGTCAGTATGATGGCTTCTGTAGAGGGATGTTCTGCCTTTACCGTGGAGAGAACATCAAGTCCTGGCATATCCGGAAGTCCAAGATCTATTAGCACCACATTTACAGAGGTCTGTTTCAAAAACTCAAGCCCCGCCGCCCCATTTTCGACTGTAAATGGTTCATAGCCCTCTAATATCAGGATATCTGAAAGGGTTATTCTGATATTCAGGTCGTCATCTATAATCAGGATCTTTTTCTTTTCCATGGCAGCAACCTCATCAGTGTTTTTCTCTGCGTGAAACGACTGGAGTTTCTTACGAGTTATCTCCATAATATATTCGATAGGCACATCGATTTCAAAAGGTTTATGGAGAAAGTTCTATGCCCCGATCTGATATTCTTTGTTGATTAAATCGGCCATCTCCATTTCGTAACTGGTAATCATAATTACTGTTTTGGTAGGGTGTCTGGCGCGAATAGCTTTCAGGACATCTTCACCGTTAACCTTGCCAAGCTTTAAGGCAAGCAGGACGACCAGCCTGTATTCCCGTTCCATATCGATAAATACATTGACCACAAGAACTTTTAATTTTTCACTCATCTAGATTCTCTCTGAAATGGGAAATTTTATTGTAAATGTTGTACCAATACCTACCGTACTCTTCACCTCGATCCTGCCGCCGTTTGCTTTCACCAGGTTTTCGCAAACTAGCAGTCCCAGCCCCACACCCTTTGCTTTAGTGGTAAAGAGAGGCTGGAAGAGTTTCTTCATGTTTTCCGGAGTTATTCCTTCACCGGTATCTTTCACAAGGATTTCTACGAAATCCTGTTGTAAGTTGCAAGTTGCAGATTGCAAAGAAGAGGGTTCTAACCCTGAACTTGAAACCCGCTGCGTAGCAATTGTGAGCGTTCCACCTCCCGGCATGGCCTGGATGGCATTAGTAAAAAGGTTGCGAAGCACCTGCCCCATCTGGAAGGGGTCTACGAGAAGCTCCGGCAATGTTTCTGAAATATTTGTTTTAACTGAGACGTTTTCGGGGATGTGGGATTTGCCGAGGCTCTGGGTTACCAGAGTGCCTGGGGCAATAGGACTGATCTGGGGCGTCTTGGTGCGGGCAAAATCGAGAAGGTCGGAGACGATGCGCTGGGAGTTGTCGATCTCATGTTTGATCATGTCCAGATACTTTTTCACGTTATCATCGGCGTTGGGCATCAAGGTGTTTAAAAGATAGACCGCATTGTTCATAACTCCGAGGGGGTTGCGTATCTCGTGGGCGACAATCCCCGACAGCTGGCCGATAACGGAAAGCTTCTCCTTGCGGATAAGCTCTTGTTGTGCCTCACTCAGCGATTGAGTCATCAGCAAAATCGAACACCTGAGGTTCTCAAGTTCGCCAAAAAATCGATCTCCCTGGATAAGGGCTTCTTCATGATCTCCGGCTCCGACCTTCAGGGCATAAGATTCAATAGCCTTTAGCGGTTTAATGACCGTCCTGCTGAGAAGCTGAAATATAACGAAAACCAGACAAATATTTAATGCTATGATGCTGACCACGATAAACAGAAGAAAGTTCCGGAGATACTCTTCCACAAGCCTGGGAGTTACAAATACAGAAACCGTGCCGATATTTTTGCCGCTGAGAATAATATTGGCTCTGTCAACAAAAAGTCCTT
>JAHISQ010000123.1 GCA_018818125.1 Candidatus Rifleibacteriota bacterium | reverse complement strand
ACTTTGAGGCTCATGCAAACGAGTCTCTGCAACCTCTTTATCAATGGTTTTTAGCCGATATTGAGTTAGCTGCAGAAAAAAGTTTGGCCGGGCTTGCCATGCTTGATATCGGCTGTGGGCCTGGGTTTATGCTTGAAAAGATGGTGGAGGCGGGTGCTTCAATAGTCGCAGGAGTCGATTTATCATACTCCATGCTCGAATGCGCTGTCAGATCAGGGCGAAGCGATCAGGCAATACTTCTGCAGGCAGATGTTACCAGACTCCCGCTTCGCCCGGCGAGTTTTGATATTATTTTCAGTCGTGGCTCGATTTTTTTCTGGCAGGATCTTGAAACTGCTTTTAAATCAATTGCAGCAGCACTTAAGCCTGGCGGTATCATAATATTAGGCGGCGGTTATGGTCTCAGCACTCCACAACATCTGGTCGATGCTGTCAGATCACGGAGTGGCAGCGATCAGGCCCGCAGTATTCCAAAAATTGATCACGACCTTCTGCTCAAATTAGCTCGCAAAATAAGTGGTACAGCTGAAATAAAGGCTGCACCCAAGCGCGGATTCTGGCTGATCTGGCGCCCGCATTGCAACAACTGAAATTATTCTTCATTTATCTTTATCTGTAGAGCTCGCCGTGGTAAAATCGCCCAATTAAATCAGTTCGCCCAGGTAAAATACATGAAATACAAGATCCTTTTACTGAATCCTGATATAAAAAAAATTGACCTTGAATGTCGAGAACTCACGTCGCGTGGAATAGCCGTTGTTACAGCTCGCAACGTAGTTGAAGCAAGTCGCCTGCTCCGCGAAGACGGGCTCATTCACGTCATTCTCACTGAATGGGAAATCCCTGTTGATAATGAAAACACTGTCAGCATTAAAGGTGCCGAACTATTCGAAAAATTCAGAGTATTGCGCCACGAAGTCACAATTTTTCTTTATACTGATCAGGCCAATCTGCCATATTTCAGAACCGGCGGTAGTCTCAGCGGCTATTTTTATAAAGGTGAACACGATTACGATGACATCGTGAGAAAAATTCGCTCAGAAGTTATCAACAGTAAAAATAGGGCGCCATTTTTTGAAAAGCTGCTCGAATATTCCCGTAAATCAAAGGATTCGTGGCACACACCCGGACACGCCTCTGGTTACTCAGTAAAAAACTCAATCTGGGTGCGAGATTTTTATGAATTTTTTGGTGCGAACCTGTTCCGATCAGATATTTCGGTTTCAGTTCCGATGCTCGATTCGCTGCTCCACCCTACCGGTGTAATCAAAGAAGCCCAGGAACTTGCGGCCAGAGCATTCAGTGCCCGACACACATTTTTCTGCACAAACGGCACCAGCACAGCAAATAAAATTCTTTTGCAGACCCTGCTGGCGCCTGGCGATGCTATTCTTCTCGATCGCAATTGCCACAAGTCGGTACATTATGGAACCATTATTGCAGGCGCAGAACCTATATATCTGACACCTTCAATAAACAATGCCTACGGCATATTCGGACCAGTTCCCAAACAGACAATAATCGCGGCCATGGACAAAGCGCTGGCGGCCGGCAAAAGGGTTAAAGTCCTGATTCTCACCAACTGTACCTATGATGGCCTGATATACGACATCGCAGACGTTGTTAAAGAGGCGCACAAGCGAAAAATCAAAGTGATAGTCGATGAAGCCTGGTATGGTTACGCAACATTTCATCCGCATTTCTTTCCCTGTGCCATGGAGGCTGGAGCCGATTACTCGACGCAATCTACTCACAAGACAATGAGCGCATTCAGTCAGGCCTCGATGATTCACGTCAACGACCCTGATTTTGAGAGCCTTGAAGAGTTGTTCATGGAAATATTCAACATGCATACCAGCACTTCGCCGCAATACCCGATGATTGCATCGCTTGACATTGCACGCAAACAGATGGTGATGGAAGGTTATGGTCTGCTTTCCCGCTGCATCGAGCTTTCAGAAACACTTAAGAATAGCATAAACAGTCTGAACAAATTCAGAGTCCTTGAGCTTGAGGATCTGATCTCTGATGATGTGCGCAACGACAACATCAAGCTCGACCCGACCAAGTTGACCATAGATGTTTCAAGAACCGGTTTCTCAAGCAGAGAAGTTGAGCATCTGCTGCTCGACAAACACAATATTCAGATCGAAAAAACCACGTTTAACACAGTAACAGTTCTGATCACCATTGGTGCCACGCACAGCAAACTCAACCGACTTTATCTGGCTCTCGAAAATATCGAGCAGATGAGCGGGAACCAGCGGCCGTCCAAGCTTAACAACAGTGATGACATTTTTCTTGCTCTGTCACCAATAAAATTCGTGCCGAGGTTCGCTTTTTATTCCGAGGGCGAAACCATACAATTGAGCGACGCGTTGAATCGCGTTTCGGTGCACATGATAACACCCTACCCGCCCGGAATCCCTCTGCTTGTGCCAGGCCAGATCATCAGCAAAGAAATGATCGAAGCTCTAAACCATTATCGCGATTTTCAGGTCGAAATTCACGGGCTCAAGCAGGGAAGGCTCAAGGTGCTTACTGCTGCCGACGAAGCCAGGCTCGAGCTCGATGGCTACAGGCTACATGATATCAACGAGTGACCAGGGGTTAGAAGATAATCTGTGCCTGTTATCGTTTTACCCGGTTTTTGATGAAATCGCGAGAAACATCAGGAAAATCAGAAAAGATTCCGTCGATCTTAACCTGATTAAACAGAACGTCAAGTAGAGCGTCGGGAGTTACCCCTTCTGGCAATGCATCAATTCTGAGTGTGTAAGGATGAACCATTAGTTTGTGCTGATGGGCACGCTCTACCAGATCTGATATCACCGGCTTGCCTTGTTTATCAAGACCGGTAATTATCTGTTTAATCCAGGGTCCTATCCCAGTTGCATAAGAAGCAACTTCGGCAATGTCACAATCTTCTTCGATAAGCTGAATCAGTTTGAGTTCGCATTTCAGTTCATTCCTGATGCGTTTGAGTTCACTGAAATCAAAGCATTGCAGATAAATGTTGTCATCGGCCGTTTTGTAACCATATTCAGAAAGAACCCGCAGCACGATTTTGGTTATATCACGGCCCTGCTCGCGGTGCCATGCCGGATCCTTGATTTCGGGGTAAATGCCAATATTTTTACCGGTGGATTTGTTGAGGCCCTGAATCAGCTCAATTTCTTCCTGCAGTGTGTGCAGACGAAAATCAGATTTCCACATGGGAAAGCGGCCTGGAAATACCGCAGTGCCGGATGCCGGATCAAAGCGTTCGCAGGCCTTCAGTGACTTTATTTCGGCAAGTGTAAAATCTAATGCATAATAGCGCCCATCTTCACGTTTACGCTCTGGAAATTTTGTCGCCACATCAGTAACCGTGTCGAGATGAATATCATGAATAATCAGAGGCTGATCGTCTTTGGTCAAGACAACATCCTGTTCGAGAAAATCGGCACCCAGACCGTAGGCAAGAGCCTTGGCAGGTAGCGTGTGCTCAGGCAGATAACCACTGGCGCCACGATGTGCGATATTAACAGGCAGGCTCTGGGCTGAAAGCATTGTAGTAACTCCAACAATCATAAAAAATAGTGCCATAACAAGTTTTTTCATAACATACCTCGCAGATTCTGTTTGAATGATTGTAACACTATTAGAATTTTTGGTTTCAAACTTTTGTTTCATATGAATTTTTGGTAAGATCCAAAGGCAGATTTAGTTTCCACGGAGATATTAATGCCAATAGTCCGTTCTTCACTTCAGAATGACCAGATTCTTCACACCAGATGCGAGAATGTTTTGACTGATGAAGATCTCATTACCTATTACCGGGATTTTTTTGCTGATGGACTTCAAGAGAAATATTTCCTTGAGTTGATTGACGGATCAAGAATCACAGAGTTTGCGATCACACAATTCAGCCAGATAAAGCTGAAGGACATAGTTGAAGATTTTTTTGGCAAGCTGACCCAGGATATCCAGTATCTCTCGTCAGAAGGTGCTGACCCGACCAAAATAGAGGAAAACTATTCGCGAATCTTGACCAACACCTTCTGTAATCCACAGGTCGCGAACCTTCTCGGATTAAAGAAAAATCAGAAAATCAGTTCTCCTCCTAAAGATAGAATTACAGTTGTCAATGTTCTTAAGTTTTACCTGGAAGCTCTAATGAGCAGGAAAGTTGCAATGTTTTCTGACCTGGAGCCGGTCTTTGAGGTGTTTATACAGTGGGAGCAAGCCAGGCGTCATCTTGGCTACCCGATTGCCGTTTTTCGCGATATCTCTTCCGCCTCCGTATGGCTGCTCTGTTAACTGTGTACAAACGACCTTGATTCGTGTGCGGTGACTTGTTTTTCTGTGTGTGCTATCATTATGAAGAAAGCTGACTATTTGACTCTGTAAATTTGCCTATGGGAGGAGCCTTGGTTATGAAGCTTCGAATACTGGTTTTTGCCATGTTAATTTTTGCTGGAATCTGCTCCCCGGTCTGGGCAATTTATTGCCCCAATTGTGGAGGAGAGGCGCCAGATGGATCCAAATTCTGCGCCCAATGTGGTAAGGCATTACCAGAGGTGTCTCAATCAGTTAAAGAAATTCCTCCGGTGAGTACAACTGTCGCAACCAGTTCATATCCGATTATTGTTACCACACCGACGCCACAGGCCTTTCAGGTGACTTCGCATTACCTGCTGGTTGGCGGATACAGGATCTATCAAAACAGTTTTTTCTGGATCGCTGAAATCAGCGGCAGTCGTGCCCGCATCTGGAGCGTAAATGAACCCCCATATAATGAACTTATCATGGGCTGGGTTTCACTGTCCGAGCTGGAAAAACGGACTACTTTAAAACCGGGTACCGGTATATATTGCGTCGAACCTCCCCCGCCCTCGGCTAAAATCGTTGTGATTGAGCACCGGAGTTATTGGCAGCGCTGGGGCTTCTTTTCCGGTTCGCGTCGTGGTCATTCCCGGCATGACGGTGACCATAGACGCCACTGAGTGTTGTGGCGGCAGCAGAATAAGCACAAGACCAGGTTTTTTCAATCTGTTAAACATTATCATTACTGAGAGATATGGCTTCTTGGTTGCATGTTGTCGGTTGCTTAATATTAATGCCGGGAAACTTGTTGATTAAGGAGAAAATCATGAGCGAAGAGTATTCCTCACGCGACCCGGACAAACACGAAAAGAACCACTATACCACTGAAGAACACAGCAGTCAGAAATTCAACCGGCACCACAAACCACAAATGTCACCCCTTCTGCTGGTAGTGATGATAATAGTTATCGCTGGCCTGGCGGCAGGCGGATACATGCTTTCACATGGCATAATATTTCCAGGCCAGGATTCCGAGCTGCTGAAGAGAATCCAAGATGGGCTTCGGTTTCACCTGGTCAGAGATCAAGCTATCAGTGCGACTCAGCTTGAACCCATAAATCCTGAAACTGACTTCGTAATTTTCGAAGCGCATGCAAATAATCGTTCGGGCATGTATTACAAGCTCGACAAGACACCCGCGATTTTGGGCACAAACATCAAAGAGGCCTGGCTCGACAAAGATGAAATCGGAGGGAAAATTATCAAAATCTCGTTCGATTCAGCGGGTTCCGGTCAATTTGCCGACTTCACAGGAAAACATATCGGTGAGCAACTTGCCATCGTCTACGGCGACAACGTGATCTCAGCGCCTGTTATCCAGTCGCGCATTGCCGGTGGCCAGGCTCAGATCACCGGGCGCAACATCGAAGTCATCTTCGAAGAGATTCGCAACGCCGAAGATAAAATGGCAACAGAAGCCACTCAGCCCGAAAAAGAGTAGAGATCATTGCAGCGCCGCAGATTGATTCAAAAACTGACTGCTCAGACATTTCTGCAGAGCTGAAAGAACCAGGCCATGCTCGCTCGACTCGACTTCTCTTAACGACGCGGATAATCGGCGCCCCTTAGGCCGTCCGAATCTGTCCGCTGATTAGGACCTGTTGAGAAAGTAGAAGCCTGCGTTCAGATATGTTGCAAACAACACCCATACGAGGTATGGCCACAGAAGAACTGATGATGGCCTTGCTTCTCGCCAGAAATGTACGATCAACAAGCCTAGTGTAATATCAAGCACTACAATATCCAGAAGTGCCCAGCCGGGTTTTTGAAGGCCAAAAAATATCCCAGTCCAGGCGAAATTTGTTATTGATGAAGAATGATTGCAGCGTATGCCCAATAGACAGGAGCCAGACGAGTCTGTCTGACATACAGAATCAGAGATAATGCAATCATGATATAAAGGACTGTCCAAACTGGTCCAAAAATCCAATTTGGGGGGGTAAGAGGAGGCCGATTTAAGTTTGAATACCAGTCATTCATCTGAGATATACCTGTAGTTCTATTGACTCCATGCCATTGAATAGATTGTCTCAAGCTCTTACTGTTCTGATCTTATCGGATTTTTGCCTATAATAGCAACCTCTCCAAATTTTTCATACTCTTTCTATAACCTTTTAGGGGGCAGATCACTGCCAGAAACTTTGCAAATCTTAACAATTTTGGCATTGAATTGCTTGATTGTAAGTGTTATTTTTTTCTCAAAGAAGTGTTGGAGAGGGAATGAACAAATCTTATACCCTGGTTTACTGGAAAGAAAACGGGCATTATGTTGGAAAAATACGTGAGATGCCAATAGTTCACGGCATGGCAGCCACTATTGAAGAACTTGAAACCAAGATCCAGAATTCGTATCGACAGTTGACAAAAGATCTTCCGCAACCAGCGTCTCTTAAAACCGTGCAAACCAGGCCGATAATACTGAATCCTGGTTGAAAAGAGTGCTCTTTACCTGTTAAAAAGCAGACCAATGGTTGAAAGTATCCTACCGGTTTCATCATGCCATTGCACGGACAGCCTTGAAACATCAGCATAGCTGCAGACAAAGGAAAATCAGACTTCTAAAGTATCCGAGCAATCATGAAGCTTGTCTCTGATGCATAGCAGGTAATCATGTATTTCCTTGAAAGCCTCAACAACGTCAGGATCAAAATGCGATCCAGAAGAATCAAAAATGATATTGCAGGCCACTTCATGCGTGAATGGCGGTTTATATGGTCTTCTGGATCTCAGTGCATCGTAGACATCAGCGAGGGCCATAATTCTGGCACATAGCGGGATGCTAGTCTTTGCCAAACCCTCAGGATAACCGCTACCGTCCCATTTTTCATGATGATAACTTGTAAGTTGAATACCCATGTTCAAATAAACATTGTCTGGATATCTTTGCCTGATGCTTTCGAGGGTCTTCATCCCGATCGTCACATGCCCCTTCATTACTATAAATTCTTCACTAGTCAACTTACCTGGCTTCAACAGGATACTATCGGGAATGCCAACTTTTCCGATATCATGGAGCGGAGCGGCAAAATATATGTTGTTAACAAACGCGTCATCAATTTCATGGGCATATTTGGGCTTTTTGCGCAATTGTTCAGCCAGGGCACGGCAAAAATCCTGAGTTCTTTCTATATGGCGGCCGGTAGTGTCATCTCTGGATTCGGCTAAAGTAGCCAGAGCAATAATTGTAGCAAGCTGGGCGTCAGAAATCTCATGAATCTTTTCCTGAACCAATTCTTCAAGATGCATACTGTGCCTGACCAGTTCACGTTGCATAAACCGTAAACCCAGATGAGTTTTTACCCTCGCCAACACTTCTCCAACTTTAAAGGGCTTGGTTACATAATCAACCCCGCCCCTGGAAAAGCCTCTGACTTTTTCTTCATCATTACTGAGACCGCTGATAAAAATTACAGGAATGTCACACATTTCGGCGTTGGCTTTTATCTTCTCGCACAGTTCAAAACCATCCATTTCAGGCATGGTAACATCAAGAATAAAAAGATCAGGCGGAGCCTTGCTCGCTTCTGCCAGGGCCTCAAGACTGCTAATAAAAGCTATTACATTATAACCTTTGGCTTCCAGCATGAATTGCATCAAAGTAAGATTTTCAGGGGTGTCATCCACAACCATTATTGATGCGTTTTCTATGTTTCTCATAAACTGGAACCTCCCGATAAATCTTCATTGAGATTCTATCATAAATACAGCAACTCCTGCAATCACCGGCCGTCTAAGAAATAGAATACAAACATGTCACAATTGTCGTGTATTTCGATAAGTTTCTCAAAGTAATACCAGTTCTGTGCAAAGAAGTTGATGGGAGGGCGAAACCAATGGATGACGTCGTCTACGCCTGAAGTATTTCGTTTTTGACCGCAGAAAATGTCGGTGTTGAGAAAGCCCCACCGTTCAAGATGGCGGCTTTTAACGGCAAAAAGAAAATGAAACGCGCCAACGTTCCCGGCCTCAAGTAATAATAGTCTTGCGCGAAGGGCTGTTTCATGACTTTAATGAAACAGCCCTTTTTGCATGCAGACAAATATCGTTCTCGCCCCTCAGAACTTAAAAAGTTTTTTCAGTTCCTTATTCAGCGACTCTTCAATCTTTGAGGGTTTGGGTGCCGGAGACTTTCCGGGATCAGGGGATACTACAGGATTCGTTGCTGGCTTTTTTTTCAGTTTAAAAATATCCTGCAGTATTTTCTGCCCTTGCCGCTTCAATCCAAGTTCCAGGAGTTTTCCCGAACTGAATCCGGGGAAGGAAGGATCCAGAATGGTTCCTCCGACCTTGGTTGGAATAATTGCAGACTTTCCGTCGAGGGAAATCTGTTGCAGGGCCTGGCTTTTTTTAACAACCGTCGGAGAAAACCTGATTTCCAGACGTCCGTTCAGGGTTGTGTCGAGGCCGATATCTCCACGGTAGTCGGCTGTTCCGGCGGTGCTCAGGCAAGATAGATCGTTCGTCGTCATTATTCCATCGTGAAGCGTGAAAGTCCCGTTTGCTTCCTTAATGTCTCCGGAAGCGAATTCTTTAAGATTAACCAGGGAAAGAATCGGCGTGACCACCGGA
Source organism: Candidatus Rifleibacteriota bacterium (assembly GCA_018818125.1). Lineage (GTDB taxonomy): Bacteria > Muiribacteriota > Ozemobacteria > Ozemobacterales > Ozemobacteraceae > Rifleibacterium. Next base: position 14,353 of record JAHISQ010000123.1, on the reverse strand, counting down.
GGCGCCTGGTATCTGCCATTTCGCATAACCAGGCTGCTACTACCGTTCCACGAGGCGAATCCATTGGCATTCCCCGCGGCCTTTAGGGTCACGTTGACGGGACCCGAAACCGCCTGTTTCTGACTGGTATTTTGCGCAAGGAAAACCTCGGCAAGAAGCTCTTTTCCTTGTGCGTCAATCTGAAAGCTGATCGGAGTTTTTTGGGGCTGTACAGTCCCATTCCCTTCAAGGGTTCCTCCGAACATTTCAACATGGGCTTTTTTGATCGTAAGCGTTTGGCCTGAATAGTTAAACGGCGCGATCATATTCTTGAATGGGAAGGTGAATGCGCTCTTGTTGGTAGGCGAGATTGGCATTTCGACATTGCCCGCAGGAACCTTGACCGTTCCCCCGATGAAAATTGATGCATGTGGCCCACTGATGTTGCCTTCTGCGTGAATGTCAGCAGAAATACCTTTCAAATCCAGTTGCTTTTCGGAAAGCGCAAATGCGCCATCAGTAATCTTGAGATCTGCCGCAAGGTATGGCTCTTTTATGTTTTCCGAGAGAATCGCCACGAGGGTGCTTTTGCCGGAAACGGTCGCGCGCTTTCTAAGCCAGTCGTCCAGACTGGGTAAAGCTCTCTGGAGCGCAGCCATATCAACCGTCGCGGCGGCTTCAATGCGAAAATTCTGCTTTTCCCCGGTTTCTATGAACCCGGATGCCCGCATGTCAGTCCCGATTAGAATCTCGTCGCCCTTTCCCTTCTTTCTCTTATCGCTAACAGATACTTTACCCTTAAGATCTACAAGCATTTTACTGGCAGTTGCGATAATGTTTGCTGATGGAATCCGCAAAATCAGTGTCTGGTCCATCTTTTCGTCAAAAATTTGAAGTTCAAGGTCAGTGCCGAGAATCTTTTCAAAGGGAAGGTCCTCGGATTTCAGGGAAAGACTTGCTGTTGCTGGCAAGCGAATGTCTCCCCGTACAAAATTCCCAGAGGAATCACGGGTCAGGCGTGCACTGAGCGAAGAGATGGTTATTTCTTTGAACACAAGATTCCCGCCCAGGAGACTCATGAAATCGCAGGAGGCGGAAAGTTTTTTTATATCCGCTACAGGAAGTTCTGGTTTACTGTGGTCACCGATTTTGATTCCGCGCAGGTGAATGGTGGCATAATCCAGGCTGTATTTTGACACTGAGACCGGAACACCTAACAGCTTGGAAATTTGCTTTTCAGCCTGTTCCTTCATTCCGCCGCCTGTCTCAGCGTTAGCGGTGGGCGGATTATTGCACAGCCAGAAAATAAGCAATACAAAGCAAGCAAGACTCATTAACTGTCTTTTGCTTTTCAGATGATGGATCATATATTTCCCCCTCAGAAATCTATTATCTCTCTCTAAATCTATTGTCTCAATAAAATATCGCAAGCGCTCATTTCTTTCAGGGTGTTTCAGTTCCTCCACCAATCTGCTTTATGGCAGTAAGAAATAATTCATTCTGGTTTGCAGTAGAATTGTTGATTACAGCCCAATGATTTACATGAAGGCCGGCGGTTTGTATTTCATTCAAAATATCTTCCGGTTTCCCATAGTAGCGACCGGCAACGCCATTCTTAACAATACATCTTGTTTGAGGATCAAAATACTTTACAAGCTCCTCTTCTGTTGGGTCACCACATAAACACATTAGGATAAAAATTCCATTTTGCCGTAAGACATTCATGACTTCATTAAAGTAAATACTTCTGTCGTTTCCAATTATGCAATGAGCGCATGCTGAATCTATAACCACGTCGAAATGGCCTGACGGATACTTCAATTTCAAAACGCTTCCGACCGTAAAAGTTGCAGAAACTTTTTGCTCTCTTGCTTTATCTTTTGCCCATTGAATTGCAGTAGGTGAGACATCTATCCCATTAACCTCGTATCCAAGGGCACCCAGAAGAATTGCCAGGCTTCCATCGCCACAGCCCAGATCAAGAAATTTTGCTGCACTGGGGATCGAAACCTTCTTTAACACCCCGGATACGATTTCAGAAATCCTGTTTATTCTATGTGCGTGTTCGGCCCCTCCCCAGCCCTCAGAACCGATTTTCCTTAAGTTTTGATACCTGCTTTCATGAATACCAAAATAGTCAGTACCAAATGTTTTCTTAGATTTCATATTATCTGCCCATGAACCATTATTAACCAGGATAACTGGATAATAATGATCAAATTATCTGCTGCTTTTGAGTTACTTTTTATCGAAAACAGCTTTGACGTTTTCTAGTTCGTCTATTATCTTAATCTGCTGTGGGCAGTGGGTTTCGCATTTGCCACATTTAACACAGTTGCTTGCCCTGGTTGCTTCAGACACCTGCGCATTGTATTGAAACCGTGTTGAAACCTGAGCTATCTCATCAAGCAGGAAATAACTGTTATACATCTGAAAGTTCTTGGGAATATCAACTCCGGCCGGGCACGGCATGCAGTATCCGCAGGCGGTGCATTGAACCTTGATGCGCTCATGAAATACCGCTTGAGCATCTCGCATGACCATTTCTTCGGCTTCTGAAAAAGAGTTTGCTTCTGCCTGCGAGGATATCTGCAAATTCTCTTCAACCTGTTCCATAGTGGTCATGCCACTTAAAATAAGCGAGATGCGCGGATCATTATAAAGCCACCTTAACGCCCATTCGGCCGGTGTTCGATTCCAACCTGATGTCGCGAATCTTTTGCTGACCTGTTCTGGCAGGTTGCGGGTCAATGCGCCACCTCGCAATGGTTCCATGACAATAACGCCAAGTTCTCGTTCAGCCGCGTAATCCAGGCCGGCGCGACCAGCCTGGTAGCTTTCATCGAGATAATTATATTGAATCTGGCAGAAAGACCAGTTATAGGCATCAACTACGGTTTTAAAGGTTTGCAGGTCGTCATGAAATGAAAAGCCGGCATATCTGATGCGGCCATCAGCCAGCGCTTCATCAAGAAAACCAAACAGATCGTGGCTTATCAGATTTTGCCAGAAGCCTTTGTTAATAGCGTGCACAAGATAAAAATCAATATGGTCGGTCTGCAGGCGGCGCAATTGATCGTTCAAATATTTATCCATATCGGCACGACAGGTTATCAGCCAGCTTGGCAACTTAGTGGCCAACTGGACACGCTCACGATAACCATCCTGCAAAGCCTGGCCCACGAATGGTTCGCTTTCACCGCCTTTGTCGAAGCCGGTTCCATGATACGGGTAAGCAGTATCAACGTAATTCAGGCCCTTATCTATGGAATGCCGCAGCATTCTGGTTGCTTCTGGGATGTCTATTTTGTTGGCAACTCCGTCAATTACCGGCAGTCGCATACAGCCGAACCCAAGCTCTGAGACCTTAATCCCGGTTTTTCCGATTGTTCTGTATAGCATCATTTATCTCCCATAAGTCGAAATTTCGCTGACATTATATCACAGGCATGCCAGCCTTCAGACTGCATTGGCAATATTCAAGATTCACACTTTTCTCACATGCGCTGTATAACCTTCCGAATGATAAACTGCCGGCCGAGTAGAGCTTTCTACGGCATTATGCACCGGCAAGTTTGCGTTTGCTTTGCGTGACAACAAAGGGTAATATTGATTCTACAATACAATGACTCAAATTTCATGCTACGGAGATTATATGGCTTTAAAAACGCTGAATAGACTTGCTATAGTAAGACTCGATGATGAAGAAGAAGAAGAACCAAAAGAAGAAAAAGACGAGAAATCTTCTGATGTAAGTGAAGTTGTCGAACAAAAGCTGCTTGAGAGTCGCCAACTTTTTCTCTGGGGGGCGGTAGAAGATGATACGGCCAAGGATATAGTATCAAAAATGCTATATCTGGAAGCGATAAAGCCCGGTGAGCCAATTACGTTCTTTATCAACAGTCCGGGCGGTGTCATCTCGTCTGGCATGGCAATCATTGATGTCATGCATCTGATCACTTCTCCGGTCACAACAGTGTGTATGGGGCTGGCGGCATCGATGGGTTCTCTCATTCTCTCTGCTGGCAAAAAAGGGCACCGCTATATTTTTCCGAATGGCAAAATCATGATTCATCAGCCCAGCGTTGATTTTTTGTATGGTCAGGCCAGTGATCTCGAAATTCAGGCCCGGCAGATTTTGCGCACCCGCGAGACCGTTGGCGCCATGCTGGCAAAGAATTGCCATAAGTCCAAAGATCGCATTTTAAAAGATATGGATCGCGATTACTGGATGGACTGCGACGAATCGATTAAGTATGGCATAGTTGACGGTGTCTACAAATTTAAATAGGGCTCTGATATAAATAGAGCCTGAGCTACACAGGCAGGAATTATGGAAGGTCTTGACTTTGTTTTTCCGGTAATGACCGGCATTTGCTTATCGGCAATCACAGGTTTTCGTGCCTTTTTGCCACCCTTAATTCTTGGTGTTCTGTTGCGTTTTTTTCCAGAGATTGTCAGTCTCAAGCCCGGATTCGCCTTCCTAAGTCAGGATCCCGTCCTGATTGCGCTGGGCGTGGCTGCCATTGCTGAATTTCTCGGCGACAAGATACCTGTTGTCGACCACATGCTTGATTGGTTCGCATTACCGGCAAAAGTAGCTTTTTCTGCTATTCTAACCTATGCGCTGGTGCCGGGCGCGACACACTGGTTCTACCTTCTTGTCGCAATGGTTTTTGCTGAATCGGCAACTTTAACGGTACATACTGGCAAGGCTGGTTTGCGCATGCTGTCAACCACGACAACCGGAGGCGTTGGCAACCCGGCAATCAGTATCGTCGAAGATGTGATCAGCTTTGTAGGATCACTGGTTGCTCTGTTGGCTCCGATTCTAGCTACAGTTGGCATTCTCTATCTGCTTTATCGCAGCGGTCGCTTCTTGCTTGGCAGTCACGGTGGTAATGAAGGGGAATTCGCAAAAGCCACTCCTTCTTTTGTCTGGTTCAACGCATCGCAATTTATCAGCCGCTGGTTTTTTCGCTTTTATAACGGCATGAAAATCCATAATACTGAGCTTGTGCCGAAGAATCAGCAGTTTGTAACAGTGGCTAACCATGCTTCAATCTGGGATGGCTTTATAATGGGTGGTGCGGTGCGGCTGCCGCTGTTCATAATGGTTAAGAAAGAAGCCTTCGATAATCCGTTTAAGGGATGGTATCTACGCAAAGTTCTCTGTTTTCCGGTCGATCGCTCCAAGATTGATGCTCCGGCAATCAAATACGCCATAAGACTGTTGAATGATGGTTACAATCTCGGCCTTTTTCCAGAAGGAACGCGTAATCGCCGGGGCCTTGTAAGCCCATTCAAAGCCGGCGCAATCAAGTTTGCGCTTAAAAAGAAACTGCCAATTTTACCAGCTTATATTGCCAATTCCCATCTACTTACGCCACCAGGCACGGTATTTCCCCACCCTGCCCACATGTCTGTGCACTTTCTTGAGCCTATAGACACCAAGGCTGAACTGGAAGCAGGAAAAGACGAAAACCAGATTCTTCAGATGCTCTACGAAAGAATTTGCAACAAGGGCACCGAAGTTATGGGCTTTGATGTCCGCGAAACCGCTGAAACTGTGGATAGTGACGACATAGAACCGATATCAGCGACTGTCTGAGACGATGGATACACATCACAACCCGAACCGCAACAGCAGTTGCTGGATAAAAATTGATTATGACAGCTTGATGAGCAATATTCAGCAATATGCTCAAAATGCGGAACTGATAGACTTAAGTCCGCCGCTGTTCAGGCATATCTGGCCATATATCGAAGACGATGTTTTAAGAGCAGGAATAAAGGGTGTAATCAGCGCAACCACGCCGGTTCTTCTCTCTGCTGGCAACAGCTTCGAAAAGATTCTCAAACCATGCTCCCGGCAGAGCGACAAGGGCTATGCCCGCACCGGTATTGTGCCGGTGATCTCTTCGATATCAGAGTGTCTGGCGTTATCTAATCTCGCACAAAGCCTGGATCAGCGAATGACTTTTCTTGTGCATGTGCGAAGCTGTGACAGCGACATCCCCAGTGGCGACTGGAACCTTGAAAGCATTTGCGAAAGGGTTTCAACATTGCCAATGATAGACCTTGCCGGCTTTTACTTGAGATTTGTTCCACAGGCACGGCTTTTTGGCTATTTCAGGCGCCTTTTACACTCTGCTGAAGCGGTTTCACAAAGAATGATCTGTCCCAGATCTTCTACTTCTGAAAAGCAGTATGGAATCTCACATTATTCACTCTGGGAAAACCTTGCTATTGATGATGATGCCGTCGGCAGTTTCCCGCTTGAAATTGGATGTTGGGCCCATCCGGTGCGCACCGGCAGTGATTATCATGTGTTTCAAGCAGATATCGGCATGCTTCATGGTATACCCGCAAATTTTCCAGTGCTTATCGCTGGAGAACCCGCCAAAATAGTCAGAGTCGAGGCAGATTATTGTGAGTTTGTTGTCGAAAAACCGCTTGCCGGACCATTTCCTGCTAAGGCTCTGTTGACCGGTGGCTCAGCTCATCAATCGGTAGAACTGCGTGAATGGCGGATGGAAGATCTTAAAAACCTGCTCGGACACCTCGACAACTGCTCGATATATCTGAAGAAAAAATCGCAGCTGATCGAAATAATACCCTGAGAATAAGCTCAGAGACCGGCGCCAGGCTCTGATTTGTCGCCAAACAGCCGACTTTTGAAAAGATGTTCTTCGTCAGCAAAATAAACACGGTCAACTACCGGCGTCATAATCTGTTTATCGCCAAACGAGTTCAGCAACCATTGCTCAATAAAATCCTTAATACTGATTCGAGCGGTATCGCGAATTGAATCAATGTTTTTGCGAGCCACCTCATCAAGCAGCCCTGGTATCTGGTTTTGCAGAGCGATTTTAACTTCTTCGCTGTCGCGAATCATGCTGTCTTTAACCACGCGCAGTTCATAACGTGCCAGGTCGATCGCAGGTTTATTAAATTCTATGCAAGGTGCCACTATGATAAGGCGCCGCCCATTATCTCTTATGTGGAAAGCCCATTCGCTGTCTTTGAGTTGTACACTATAGGTAATTTCACAGGGAACCCTTGCTGCAACCTCAACTACGCCGCCCGGCATATAACGGAACAGTTTTTTTTCGGAAGTGATGCCGAACTCTTCCTGGGTGCGCAATGTCGCTACTTGAAGGTTATTCTGCCCCTGCATGCTGCTGATATAAGAAACAAATTGTCCCTTGGTTGTCTCTTCGCTGAGAGTTGAAAACGTAACCGCGCCAGGAGCCAGTCGGCTAAAAAAATACCAGGAAAGTCCCGCACTGGTAAGAATTGCAAAGACAGCTACAATTGCAAATGCCTTTGCCCAGCCAAAAGTTGTGCCGTGTGGTTTCTGTTCCCGAACCTGAATGTTTTCATTCATGGTGGCTACAGCCTCCCCTCAATTTCCAGATCCCGTATTTTCCTCTTCTGTCTCATTTTCGACAATGGGTGTCTCTTCTTGCTCAGAGCGCTGGAACGTGGGCATAAACTCGTTCATTAACAAGAACTGATCAGCCGAAAATTCGACATTACCCTTACCCAGCAAAATCTTTGCGACAAAGCTCTCCGGCTTTTTCATGGCCTGATCTCTAAGGTATTGCATGACGTATTTGCCGGCCATATTTTTAGAAGACAATTCAAGGCTATTGACGTGCAGGCGCTCTATTTGCAGATGTGAATCAGCAAGGCTCATTCCAAGTTGAAAAACTAGACTGCGCATAAAAAAGCCTGAGCCGATTATATAAAGGGTGGCACTGGCGTTGTCGGCGATACATCTGAGTCGCTGCAGACAGAAGCCAGCTTCTGGCGGGATCTGATATCCTGCCAGAAACGCGTTGAATTCTGAATGACTCAGGCTAAGCACATTACCGGCCGAGTTCTCCATGTCGAGCTGCTTTTCCTGGAGGCTCCAGAATGATTCCTGCTCAGGGCCGACAAACTCGGGTAGTTCAACAGGCTTTATCAGCAAACGAAATGGAGTCGCTAGAAATATTGTAGCGATTGCTAAAATCAGAATTACCAGTATTACCGGATGCAGACAGAAATAGAGCATTCTTATGATAAAAGAACGCTTTGGCTCTTTACTGTCAACCGACTGAACCATCAGGATTTAAAGCTTTTCAGCACTGACTGCTCTTCAAACGAAAGTAATTTTTCTATGTCAAGAAGGATAATAAGCTTGTCGTTGAGCTTTGCTACGCCCTGAACGTATTGCGAGCTGATATTGGCCGAAAACATTGGTGGCGCCTTTTCAATCTCGTCTGTGTAAAAACGCATGACTTCAGACACGTTATCGACGATCATACCAACCAGATTTTTTCCAAGCTCAACAATCAGTATCTTGGCGGCCTGCTTGCTGTCATTGGCGGCAAGATCAAAGCGTTTACGCAAATCGATGATCGGAACAATTGTTCCGCGCAGGTTGATTACGCCTTCAACAAACTGTGGAGCTTTGGGAACTTTGCGAATCTCGGTCATGGCATATATTTCACGCACCTTGTGGATAAAAAGCGCGTATTCATCTTCGCCAAGATAAAAGCCTACAACCTGGATTTCCTGTCTAATGCCGGGTTTCTTTGCGACCATATCAGTTACCCTCGCCCTGTTGCCTGGTTTTTTCGGTGTGACGTCGCCGTGTTTCTTTTAAATAAATAATAAAACTGGCTATCTCTGCAATAAAAACCGCGGCATCATCAAGCCACCCGATAACGGGCATTACATCAGGAATTATGTCTATAGGACTAACCACATACATCAGTGTACAGATAAAAAGAAATATCTGTATGCCTGGCTTTGCCAGCAACTTTTTTGGTATTGACGGGCCTTTTTCAGTCATTATTTTCGAGGTCAGCAGAGCCAAAGCTCAGAGGCAATAGCTCCTGATCACTGGTTCTTTTGATTTCGCGCCGGTTGTTAATGAGAAGAATTTCGATGCCGGGGGCTAGTTCATGAATTACCTGCCGGCAGGCACCGCAGGGCGCAGTAAAAGCTTCGCGATCAACGTAGACTGCCAATTTCGTAAACTTGTTATGCCCACTAGCTATTGCAGTAAACAAAGCCGTGCGTTCAGCACAGTTAGACAGTCCGTAACTGGCGTTCTCAACATTACAGCCCATGATAATCTCGCCATTTTCCAGTTGTAATGCCGCTCCAACATAAAATTTTGAATATGGCGCATAAGCCATTTTGCTGGCAGCTATCGCCTGATCAATCAATTCCTTTTCTTTCATTCTGTCACCTCACGAGTCTTATTATTACCACAAAGCCGCAACTAACTAAAGAAAAAAACACCCCTGACAAGCAGGGGTGTTTTGTAAATATCAGCGTTTTGAAAACTGTGGTTTTCTTCTTGCTTTTTTGAGACCGTATTTTTTTCGTTCTTTCATTCTCGGATCACGGGTTAGAAAGCCGTTTTTCTTGAGTGGTGAACGTAATTCTTCATTGAATTTCACGAGTGCCCTGGCGATGCCATGGCGAAGAGCGCCAGACTGGCCAGTGCTGCCGCCGCCGGCGATATTGGCAAAAACATCGAACTTGCCAAGCATTTCAGTCGTGGCAAGTGGTTGAACAACGATCTTGCGGGTCAGAGGAATCGGAAAATAATCCTCAAAGGTTCTTTTATTAACTACAATCTTGCCTTCGCCGCGGCAGATACGCACGCGTGCTGTAGCAGATTTTCTTCTACCAGTTCCCCAGAAAAATACATTAGCCATTGTGAATTCCTCCTTTCTTATTTGGTAAGTTTGATGACTTTGGGCTGCTGAGCAAGGTGTGGATGCTCAGTTCCGGCATAAACTTTGAGTTTACCGAGATATTTTTTTCTCAGCTTGTTGCGGGGCAACATTCTCTTAACAGCCAGCCAGACCATTTTGTCCGGTGTATCTTCGAGCAGTTGGCCATAGGATAACGACTTGATGCCGCCTGGATAGCCAGTGTGCCAGTAATACATCTTGTTGTCGTGTTTCTGACCAGTCAGAACGATTTTGTCGGCATTTACGATAACAACAAAATCACCACAATCAACGCCGGGTGTATAAATAGGTCTGTGCTTGCCACGAAGGCGGGCAGCGACCTGAGAAGCGAGACGACCAAGAGACATGTCCTTGGCGTCAATCAGAACCCAGTCACGGGTAAAATCAGTTTTCTTAGCATGGAACGTCTTCACCGATTTTTTCTCCTTTCGGTTAATACATGACTTTCATCAGATAGAGTCCACCTGGCGGTGCAGGAGCACCAAGTCTTTGTCTACTCTGATTACGGTACAGTTCTTGGATTTCCTCAACCTGCATTTCGCCATTGCCAACCAGTTGCAACGCTTTTGTCATGTTCCGAACCATGTTATGCATAAAGCCGGTTCCGATCACGTCAAAGGTTATAACCTCCTGGTCTTGGCTGACGCTGGTCTTGAGAATCCTTCTAACGGTGCTTTCATACTGACGCGGGGATTTAGCAAAAGCGGCAAAATCGTGTTCGCCGATGAATTCGCCAGCTGCAATTCGCATTTTTTCGATATCTGGTTGTCGGGTCAGCTGCCAGAAGAACCTTTCGAGGAAAGGCGAACTGGTTTTGACCAGACGGAAAAGATACCGGTAGTGCTTACCGCAGGCGGAAAAACAAGGGTGGAAGCTCTCATCTGCTTCTTCTGCCCTGCTTACCCTTAACGTGCCAGGTAGAGCGCCGTTCATTCCGATGATTAATTTTTCAACAGGAATCGGACACTCAGTTCTGAATAGAACCACCTGTTCAACCGCATGAACTCCGGTGTCTGTCCGACCCGCCCCAACGGCCCTGCATTTTTCACCTGTGATCAGTTTGATTACTCTTTCGAGTTCTCCCTGAACAGTAGCCAGGTGTGGCTGATACTGCCAGCCAAAAAACGCACTGCCATCGTAGGTAACAAGCAGTTTAATGTATCTGGTAGGGTTTGTCAAGCTTTTAAAACCTCCGGGTGCAAGCAATATACTACCAGCAGCAACGATTGTAAATTTCTTTTCGTAATCGTAAGCGAACTCCAATTTTACTGCTGCTCCGTCTCTGGAAAGCACCTGATCTTGTAGCGGTCAAGACTCTCAATATGCGAGCACGACTTAGATTGCAACAAAACAAGTGCCCGGCTAATGCCGGGCACTATACATAATCAGATTTTGGAATCAGGTCAGTCGGTTACTCGAATTTTCTGCGAGATTTTCCGTTTGGTGTGATCGAGAATTTTCTCGATATCGTCGAAAGTTCCCGAAAACATTGCCAGTTCCAGGTTTCGGGCAACATCACCAAGGAATCTCGCTTCACGCAAGTTTGCAGATTCAAGTGAGCGACCAATTTTTTCAAGGAACTCTCCAAAGGAAATTGTGGACTTTTCGAGTTCAGAGCATGAATCCCAGATGATATCAAGATGTTCTTTTTTCATGGCATGCCTCTCATTTTTTAATATTCTTAAATTATACACAAACTATCTTGAAAATCCAAGCATATTACGCGAAAATCAAAACTGAAATACTTGCACAGGAAAACCCATGAAAAAACGACTCATAAGCTTGATTCCCGGACCAGTAAGCGTATCAGAATCTGTTCTGGCTGCCGCTTGCCATGATTTCGGTTCACCCGACCTCGATCGCGACTTTCTCGAACTTTACAACCAGACCGAATCACGCCTGCAAAAAATTCTCGGCACGAAAAATTCAATAATCATACAGACCGGCGAAGGCATGCTCGGCCTGTGGGGTGCTCTAAAAAGCTGCCTTAGACCAGGAGATCGAGTGGTTGCTGTATGCAGCGGAGTCTTTGGTTATGGCATCGCTGACATGGCAGAAGCGATTGGAGCTGAAGTTAAACGTCTTACTCTGCCCTATGATCAGACCTTCAACGAGACAGGCGAGCTTGAGCGACTGGTAGCAGAGTTCAAGCCACTGATGATTACAGCCGTTCATTGCGAAACACCCTCCGGAACACTTAATCCCCTCGCTGAGATTGCGAGGATCAAAAGAGAACAAGGCGTGCAGCTTTTATGCGTTGACACAGTTGCCAGTGCGGGCGGCGTACCAGTTGAAGCAGATAAGTATCAGATCGATCTCTGCCTGAACGGCAGCCAGAAGTGTTTATCGGCACCACCGAATATGACCTTTGTCGGCGTCAGCCAGGCTGCCTGGGAGATCATATCCGAGGTCAACTACGTGGGCTATGATGCTTTTAAGCCATTTAAAAGTGCCCAGGACGATTTCTATTTTCCGAACACCATGTACTGGCATGGCACAGCAGCCCTTAATGCTGCCGCTGGCCTGATTCTGGACGAAGGCCTCGACAATGTTTATCGCCGTCATATTGAAGCCATGTATTACTGCATTGAGCGTTCCCATAATATGGGTCTTGAACTGTATGCCGCAGCAGATGCCATTAAATCACCAACCGTGACCGCTTTAAAAGTGCCGCAGAACGTTGAATGGAATACACTGCAGAGACTATGCCGCGAGAATGGGCTCGCCATAGCGGGCAGCTATGGCTGTCTGGCCGATAAAGTAATGCGCATTGGACACATGGGCACCCAGGCTGACCTAAAGCAGCTTAAACCAGGCATGGATATTCTAGAAAAAGTGCTGCATCAGTGAGTCAGTTAAAAATTGGCGCTTATTATTACCCTGGCTGGCATCCATGCAAAATTCGTGACGCCTCTTTTCCTAGAGGCTGGAGCGAATGGGATCTGCTAAAGCTCTGTCAGCCTCGTTTTGAAGGGCATGAACAACCAAAAATCCCGCTTTGGGGCTACGAAAACGAAGCTGACCCGGAAGTATTTGATAAAAAACTGCAGGCGGCTCATGCTTATGGTGTCGACTTTTTTGTGTTTGCAAGTTACTGGTCACGCGGCAAGAGACTGCTGGAAGGAGCCCTGAACCAAGGCTTTATGCAGGCTCGCAGTCGTGGGAAAACCGAGTTTGCGCTTATGTGGGCCAATCGCATGCCACGCAAAGTCATGCCGGTAAAAGACGCAGCAGCACGACTGATCGATCCTTCGCGACTGGTTTATACGGATCCCGACGACTTTATCGCGTATATCAGTCATGTCGCTGACAACTACTTCACTCAACCAGATTATTACCGAATAAACGATGCCTGCTATCTGAGCATATTTGATACGGCTTTTTTTATTCGCCAGCTTGGCAACGATGCGGCAGAAGCGGCAGTTAAACAGGCGCGCGAGCTTCTCTCCAGACGTTCTTTAAAGCTGCATCTGGCAGCTATTGACCCAATTCCAGAACATCAGCCACTGCTCCGCCAGATCGGGTTCGACAGTGTGACTCACTATGTTTTTCTGCCAGACTGGACTGGCCCCTTCCATCAGGATTTCAGCGCGTGTGCCCGTGAAAAGGCTGCAAGATGGCAAGACTATCAGCCAGCAACAGGTTTGCCTTATATCCCCTCGGTAACGCCGGGCTGGGATGCCAGTCCGCGTGCTGTCGATTATGGTAACGAAAAGCCGGGCAAATACCCCTGGTCGCCGGTTTTGACCGGCTCCAGTCCTCAGAAGTTTGCTGAGCTCCTCAATGAAGCCCGCAATTTTGCATTCAATCATTCGACTTTTACCGAACCAACCATAATGATTTCCTCATGGAACGAATGGACTGAAGGACACTATCTTGAGCCAGACAACAGACATGGCTTTGCCTGGCTCGAAGCAGTTAAATCGGTATGCCGCAATGGATGAACGCTGGCCATTTTTTACCGTAGACATAGAATTGACCAACATCTGCGGACAGAATTGCCGATTTTGTCCGCGTCTACGCATAACCCGGCCAGCAGGCTTTATCGACCCAGGTCTGTTCGCACAAATAATGCGACAGCTTGCTCAACAGGGCTCGCGGGTAACTCTGTGCGGCATGGGCAACCCACTTTTACACCCGCATTGGCATGAGATTGCTGCGATCTGCCGAGAAAGCGGCCTGAAATATGGCCTGACCATCCAGGCGCCTGCTCTCGATCAACAGAATATTGCCAAAATCGAGGAGTTGGCTCCCTTTTTTATTGAAATTTCATTTCCGACAATTGATCAGGAGCATTTTAGTCGTATTTACCCGGATCAAGATTTGACCAGCAGCTTGAACGGACTGCAGAATCTTATCACCGCGCGCGGGTCAACGCGTGGCATCAGCATCATTTCGATTAGAACTGCCGATGAGCCTTTGGCACCCGAAAAGACCGCAGATTTCTGGTCTGAACGTAAGCTGTCATTTCGGCAGCACCTTTGCCACTCACGTGGTGGCAATCTCGAAGAAGGCGCGTTGACGACAGCAAGAACAATCGAAAAGTGCGGTCTGTTTGCAACCCACTCATTTATCACCTGGCAGGGTCGCCTTCTCGCCTGTTGCCATGACTT
>JAHISQ010000122.1 GCA_018818125.1 Candidatus Rifleibacteriota bacterium | reverse complement strand
TCGACAAGCGCGGCAATCTCTCAGGCGGTTTGTGACCAACAGCAAAACTATCAGTCTGGTCAGAATCGACCTGGTTGATTGAGAGGCAACCCGATCAGCGCCAAGGCTATCGAAAACCCTGAAACTTTCTGACAATTCGAGTCAGTCAGCAAGCCTGCAGACCGACTGAAATTGATCGAGACAAACTGAGCAACCGCCAAGCCTATCGAGCTGGCCAGAATCGACCAGGTGAATTGAGGCAAATCGATAACAGCGCCGTGGTATCGAAGATCTCTGAAACTTCCAAGCGGTTTGAGCAATCGGCAAGGTTGCATTATTGGCTTAATCTTGCGGGGTATTACCCCGCAAGATTCGAACTCTGAGCAAACTTTTGCAAAAATATTAAACTCCCCATCTCGCCTTGTCGTTGCTCAGTTTGACCAGCGCCTGCAGGGTTGCTACCATTCCTGGGTCATCGCCGTATCTACTCATTAATTCTTCAAGCGCTGCTTTTACATCGCCACCCTGAATGATTGCTATTTTGTCGCCGCGCTGGCTGACTTCACCGACCAGGGAAAGCGCTGATTCCATTCTTTCAGCGCTGCGGGCGTTGGCTTCCTGCTGTTTTGCCTTCACGGCTTCCTCTGCGGCCTGTTCGGCCGATAACGCTTCAAGTTTAGCCGCATAGTAAGCAGTTTGGGAGTCCTCAAAGTCCTGTATTGCCTGGCTGCGCTCTTCATAGCTCTTTGTGGCGTTGTCGAAAATCTGCTCCTGGCGCTTCATGACTTCGTCGTAAGCGGCCATTTGCTTTTCTATGTATTCGAGATACTTTTCAGCATAGGCTGTTGAATCTGTGTATTTTAGTGCTTCAAGATCATACTTCGAGCTACCTGACTGCTTGACCATATCGATCAGATATGGTGAGATCTTGCGGTCTGCAAAGTCGTTTTGCAGCGCGGAATAAGCGTCATACTGTTGTCCGCTAGTGAGTTCGTCCATATTCGCTATAGCTGGCGCTTGTAAAAAGTCCTGCCAGCTGGTTGCTCCACTGAACATACCATCACCGCGCATCGAAACTCGCAGACCTGACGATGCGTTTCCCGGCATTTGAATCGAGTTTAACCAGGGCGCATATTTTGCGAAACCTTGCGCTGCTGCAGAGGTGCGGTCAGCCGTTGCTTGTCCGAGGCTTCGCGCCATTTCGATTGCTGCTATTTTAAGCTCATGCGCTGCCTCGGCCAAGTCGGCCGTGTCTTTCGTGCCGTCCGTCCAGTTCAGAACCGACTCGCCGCCGTATGCGCTCGCTGCTGCTTTCTGGTATATAGCAGTCTGTTCGATCAAGGCTTTATAATCCTGCCCCTGAGCTGTCATAACCTCGTAGCCCATCTCTACTGACCTGTTGTATTTTTCTGCCCGCTCAATGGCTTCGGTCAAGGTTTTCAGTGCTGCGCTGGCCCCCTGGTCGATCAGGTTGTAAGTTTTGGTTTTAGCACTCGACCAGCCATTTCCGCTGTTATCCCAGCTGTAGCCAGTCTGTGTTCCGTTGTAGCCATAGCGCCCGGCGGCCAAATCCTGTTTGTTGCCAAACGAAAGATAAGGTAACAGGCTTGTCTCTTGCGATTTGACCCACGCTGCACCCATCTGGCTTTTAAGATCTGCTGCCGCCTGTATTGTCTGTTCTTTGAATTTCTCTTTTCGAGTGCCAAAAATGCCGCCGGCGCCGGTTAGTTTGCCGATTGCAAAATTAGCGGCCATGTTGATGCCGAGATTGCCGAAGTTAATGCCGCCTGCCGCATTCATAATCGGGTTTGACTGCGCCAAAGATCGGCTTAAAACGCTGCTAAGGATGCTACCGAGAGTTTGCGCCAAGTTGGAAAAGTCTGCATTTGCAAAGCCGGCTTGCACTGCTTCAGCGATGGTTTTTGCGAGAGGTTCTTTGACGTCACCAAGCACGTCTTTTATGCTTCCACCTGCAGCGGTAAACAAGCCGCCTGTCGCAAAGTTCATCATGCCGGTTGCTGCATTCTCCGGGTTCAACCTGGCAAGTTCTGCCGACCAGTTGCGGCCAGCTCCGGAAAGTGTGCCAGCAATGTTGTTGTTGATTTCTTCGAGCTTTTTATCAAGTTTTCCGGCTTCATCCACCAGTTTTCCAGCTTCGGTTGTGCCGTCTTTGAGGGCAAACGAAAAGCCGCCTGCTGCCACCGTCATGGCGGTCAACAAAACTTGCGCCTCTTTTAAATTGTTTATGGTTTTAACACCAAAGCTTGTTGTAAACGCTTCTGCTGACTGCGCTATCAGCTTAGAGGCTTCTTCCTGTGCTTTGTTAAAGGCTTTTTGAGCGTCTGTGAGTTTGTCGGTTGCAATGGTTTCTTCGTCAGTTTCTTTAGTGCTCTTTTTTTTGGCCTCAGCTGCTTGTGCTTGCTTGATCGACTTCAGTCCGTCCGCTTTGGCCTTTTCAATATCCCTGGTCAGCTTTGCGATCTCGATATTCGCGTTGCCGATCTGATCAAACAGGGTCTTTCGAATCTCTTCTGTCGAGGCGTTTCTATTTCCTGCATAATTCTGACCAATCCGCTTCTGATCGTAGTCAGTGAAGCCCTGGAAGGACTGAGTTACCATTTTACCCAGAGCTTCTCGACGTGCTTCGGCCTCGGCGACCAGGGACCGCATTGACGCAATAACGCCAGCTTCGCCCTGTCTTTTATATGTTTCGCTTGTTCCGCTAATTCTAGCTTTGGCATCGAACAGTTCGTTGTATGCCTTTGTGGCATCAGAAACAGCCGTAATTATAGCCCCAATGCTCTCGACCGCTGGCCCAACAAAATAATCAGCCAGAATGCCGGTTTGATTATAAAGGTCACTACTGGCGGTGGTAAATCGTCGGTATGCGTCTGCAGATTCGTCCGTCTTGCCTTTGGCTGCCTTTAAAATTCTTGCGCCGTCTTCAATGACCATGCTCAAAAGAGCCTGCTTCTTTTGAGCGTCGGTCATTCCGGCGGTCATTTCCTTGAAGGCTGCAGGTATCTGAATGCCAAGATTGTCCAAAATCAGCGGTGACATTCTGCCAATGCCCGTAACAATGTCATCGAAAGCCTCTGTTGTTGATCTACCCATCAACTTTCCTCTTGCTGCTGCAACCTCTACAAGTTTTCCCATTCCTTCTGAGTTCTTGGCAACTCCCAGTTGCAAAGACTTAGACGCTAATTTCATTGCGTCGAACTCGCTTACCGTGCCTTTAGACGCTCGCTTGATAGCGTTAATCATTTCATCTCCGGATTGCCCCATAGATGCAGCGGAAACAGCAAAGTTTGTTCTCAACTCTTTGAACTCAGCGGCCTCTTTGGCCATATTGAAAGCCGTTTTAACGGCCGCGCCAAGGGCTGCAGCGGATAGGGCAGTTTTAACAAACGACGAGTCCATAATGCCAGCGCTGTCTTTTGTTTTCTTCCCGGCACTGTCGGCTTCGTTGCCTACGCCCTGCAAACTTTTTTGGACGCTGCGCAAAACTTGTTCGCTACGTCCAGCATCGGTTTCGATTATAATCTTAGTTCGTTGCTCTGACATTTGTTAACTTGCCCTCCTGAAATTATCGCTTTGAGGTTTAAAATTTAATTTATTGATATTGTTAAATATATGAAAAATCCATATCATTGTCTATATTATATGAATTTTTCCCACAAGGAATACTCTTAATGTTTAAAGATCGTCTTACCCGCATCTTGAAAGAAAAGAAGAAACTTGAAGGCATCACACAGGCCGAAATTGCAAAGAGACTTTGCACAACTCCTTCAAGCATATCTGATTGGAAAGCTGGCCGATCTGAACCAAGCATTGATACTGTTCATAAACTTGCCACAACTTTAAATGTTCCGGTATCGCTTCTTATTTATGATGCTCAGCCTGCTTTTGTCGAAGTAGATAAAGTTGTTAGCCTTAAGATCATCGAAACTATTGCAACCGGAAGGCCTTTTGAAGCCTCCAAATACTCAGATAATAAAATTCTTGTTCCAGAAAAGTTTGCTCAACCCGGTTTTTTTGCAATAAAAGTTGTATCTGATTCCATGTTTCCAAAGCTAATCCCCGGTGATACCGTTGTTGTTGCCCCATTCCCATTGTTAGAAAATGACAAAACAGTCATTGTTAGAGAAAAACTTTCAAATGAACTGCTTTTCTTCAGGCTGAAGCTTGAAGAAAAGATGATTTTGCTGATTCCAGAAAATACCGCTTATAAAACCATTGTCTTAACAGCTGCCTCTGATTTTAAAATCATCGGTACAGTCATGATGATGCAAAGACAACTTTGACCACGGAATCAATTTAAAGCTTTTGCAACATTCAACCCTGCAAGGTAAAACTTACTGGCTCTGGCTTACCCATCCGCGACAGCAAACCTGTTTTTCTTTCTTGTCGAAGGCTCAAGCCGCAAACCGTAACCTGTGAAGGTTTGCTGGTGAGCAGCCAGAGACCACCGGCCGCCACGAATCTAATTACCTGAGAAGTTTTGAGAGAGGGGTAAAAGTATCTGCTGCTTAGTATTCAAGAGATTTGATGAATCTGGTGTCAATGATGTTTGTCTGGTTGGTTTTGAGTCACGGCCCAGGCACGCAAGACAAAAACTTACCCGGCCATTACACGGCCGGTCTGTTTTTTGTCCAGCTTTGCCAAGGCCTCTTGTGAGTTGAAGCATACCAGGTAATCAAAGTTAAATTGAAGTTTGATTAGTGGCGGCCGGTGAACAGGTTTTGAGAGCTCAACAGATCTGCGCTCGAGCTCATCTTGTCACTTATTGTCATTCTTGTTTTCTGTTCGAAGATACCAGCCGCAAACCGGAACCTGTGGAGGTTTGCCGGTGAGCAGCCAGAGACCACCGGCCGCCACGAATCTAATTACCTGAGAAGTCTTGAGGGCGGTTTTGCTCCGGTCTGATTGCTGCTCAGTTTCAATGTGGTTCGAAAAGCTGGTGTCAATGATGTTTGGCTGGTTGGTTCTGAGTCACGGCCCAGGCACGCAAGACAAAAAACTATCCCGGCCATTTCACGGCCAGTCTGTTTTATTGTCCAGCTTTGCCAACGCCTCTTATGAGGTTGAAGCACACCAGGTAATCAAAGTAAAATTGAAGTTTGATTAGTGGCGGCCGGTAAACAGGTTTTGAGAGCTTGCCAGATCTGCGCTTTGTCGCCTCTTGTCACTTATTGTCATTCTTGTTTTGCAATACGAAAAAAGGCATCTGGCTAAGGCGTGGCAAAAATGGAACCGGACGAAAGGCCGGTTTGCTTTTTGCCCTGCCGTGCCTGGTGCCTTGACTCAAAATCTGTTCAGGGCTCAAAGCTTGAAAAACGAAGTGGCGGCCGGTAAAGGCTTCAGGTGATTTTATTTTTCCAGAGTGCCTTTATCTGTGTTTTTCAGAAAGTTTTCCATTGTCAGAACCGCATCATTTTGACTGTTGGGTATTTCATGCGCGTAAATATCGCCGGTTATTCTGGTATTTGCATGTCCAAGCCTTGCAGAGACTGAAGGTAGAGAGTTTTTATCTTTCAGCAAAATACTTGCGTGCGTATGCCTCAAATCGTGTGATCTTATCCCAGTAATATTTAATTCTCTGGCAATGCGTTTGAGATGATCTGTTAAACGCCTTGGATTGAACAACAGGCCACCGCTATACAATAACCCTTTCCGCTTGTTTTTTGGCACCTTTAACAGTTCTTCTATGACTGGCTCAGGTAGTTCTATTGTTCTATATGACTTGTCGGTTTTGGGCTCACAGAACTTCACACAACCAACCGAATCAATTACCTGTTGTTTAATTGTTACAGTTCTTTTCTCAAGATCAATAGATGACCAGTCAACGCCTAATGCCTCTCCACGCCTTACACCGGCAAACAGCATCAACAGACAAGGAAACTTGTATTCTGACTCAAGACACCTATCATAAAGCGAATTAAACTCTTGCTTTGATAGAATCCGGTGCTTTGCAGGCTCAATTTTAGGCATTTTAACGCCCTTCAGGGGATTCTTGACGAGTATTTCATCTTCAATAGCCTGCCTTAAAGCGGCATTGAGAATTGACCGATTAAGGTTTACGGTTCTGGCAGACCGTATTAAGCTCAGTTGTGAGAAAAATCCGGCAAATATCAAGGGCTTCAGATCTGCCATTCTGATACCGCCCAATTTTGGCTTTATGTGATTCTTGATCATCAGAAAGTAAAGTTTTTTGGTTGTCTCTGATTTCCCAATTGAATACTTTAAAAGCCAAGTATCAAGCCAGTTTGCAAGCGTAATGGCAGAGTTGTAACCAATGCCATTATTTTTACGATACTCTTCCAGCCGGGAAAACCCATCTTTGGCAGTTTTCCCGGCCGGAAAGTGTATTTTAACGGCTTTACCGTCAGCATCTTTTGAGCTTTGCCGGTAATAGTAACGGCCGTTTTTTTGATAAAAACAGCCATCACCGTTAGGCCTTCTGCTTGCCATTTTTCAGCCTTTTCGCTACTTTCGAAGGCTTTCGACAACATTCTTGCAGTCGTAAAAAATTCTATAGCCCTCTTCAAGGCCATCAGCAACGAAAAGCGGAACAATTGAAAGGCCATTTTTGAGCCAATATAGCCGCTGCAATTCTTCGACAAGTTCTTTGCCTGCATGGTCTATTAATGCGTCAAGCTCTTCGAGATCAGCAACAACAACTTTATGTTCTATAAATTCTCTGGCTTCTTCGATTATTAAGCTTGTCTCTGCTTCGCACTTGAATAAATCCCAACTTATGAAAAAGCCTTGAAGTAAACCGAATGTTTCGGCAAGACTTCTGAGAGAATCAATACTGAAAAGAATTTCTGAAGGTTTCTTCATAAATGATTTATAAATTGGCTTTGGGTCTCTGATATTTCCACTCAGTATGGAATCGTTCGCGGCTTTCAAAATCTGATCAACAGTTTCAGTTTTTAATGACATTTTTTATTCTCCTGTTTACACAATTTTTGTTATTGAAAGCCGTTGCAAGAGGGATTGACCAACAGACAACGGCCGGTTTTTAAAAGACAGGGGCTTGCGCCCCTGTTAACCCACTGGTAGAGTGGGGTTTAGAGCGTTGCAAGTGAACAGGTCAACAAATTGAGAAGTTTTCAATATTTGCTTGCCTATCATTTCTTAAGAGAACAGCCTTAAGGCCGCAATCAAGCCAGAATCTTAAGTCCAGACCGTTTTTCAGTGCTTCGGTATGGTCCTTCCCGTATCTGCGCAAAACCGGCCAAAGGTGAGAATTTCCAAGGGCGCTAAGCCATAGAAGCGCGGCATTTTGGCCAGCCCTATCGTTATCGAATGAAACTAGTATTTTTTTTGCATCAGTTAGAACCAGTGGCGCTGAGTCATCCAGATGGTTAGCTGTGCCACCAGTGGCGACTGATGAAATAAAATCGCCGCATTCCTGATGCAGCAAAATTGCATCAAGTTCTGATTCAACAATTATGAAAGCTTGTCGGTTCAGACCATAAAAGGCAAGAGCCACCGAACCGCCAGAAACAAAAACATACCTGGCATCAATATCACTTTGCACATCTGAGTCTGGCCGCCTGATCTTAACGCGCAAAAGTTCGCCTGAGAAAGAGTATGATGGAATCACCAAGCCGCGCGGTAACCATAGAGATTTTAACTGACCGTTGGGGTTTCTTATTTCCGGCAAATCCCAGCTTGACCGGGTATGGTATCTATTCATGGTATTCCAGCCAATTTTAAAGCGCTTAACTGTATCGATGCCTATCCCCCGGTCTTTTTTCAACCAGGCTAATTGTGCAGGGTTATTCAACAGCTGCTTGTGTGCAA
The DNA here is from genome assembly GCA_018818125.1 of Candidatus Rifleibacteriota bacterium. GTDB lineage: Bacteria > Muiribacteriota > Ozemobacteria > Ozemobacterales > Ozemobacteraceae > Rifleibacterium. The sequence goes on along the minus strand of JAHISQ010000122.1, from coordinate 4,517 downwards.
TTTTAATAAATGCTTCAGCTTTTTGCTGCCATTTTTGAGAAGGGTTCCCGATTTTCTTAATGCTCAGGTCATTCCGGCCTGTCAGCGTTTTGTTTTCTGTCGGCTTAGTCAGATCTGCTTTTTTCGATTCCAAGCCTGCGACTTTGCAGGCTTCGTAGTAATTCAAGCCATCTACCCGCCGAATAAGGTCAATTAAGTCGCCAGCTCTATTGCAGCCGCGGCAATAATAGCGGCTTCGATCTGGCCAGAAGGTAAAGCGATCTTTGCCGCCGCATACCGGGCAAGGGCTGCAAAATTCTTCAGCGTTTTTTTGCCTGGCAACAATGCCTTTTTGGTTAAGATATTCAATTATTTTCATAGTTTACTGAGCTTTTCAGCCCTCCTTTGTTTGTCCTGGTAAAGTTTTCTTTCTGCAAAATCCATCAATCAGCTGTTATGGCTTCAATATTCCTGTGCTTCTTGATCATCTTCAGGCTGTTGATACTTGAGCCAGTTGCAAATAGTTATCAGCCGGCCTTTATTGCTGCTTTCCTGTTGAATCATCTTTTTCGACTCAAACAGGGTTAAGACCCTTTGAACCTTACTAGCGCTTACATTCAGCTGTATTGCGATTGTTTCACGATTGGTTAATAATTGGCCAGACATGAGACTAATGCCATTGCCTTTAAACAAAACAGCGCGTTTCTTGTCCGTTGCACTCAACATTAGATACAACCAGATTGCAGTGTGTTCAGCGTCTTTCCACACAACAGGATTATGAAGAATGTTCCGATAAATTTTGACAAAACATAACGAAGAGGGGTCTTTGCCACCGCATACAGGACAAAGGCCGCAAAATTCTTCAGCGTTTTTTTGCCTGGAAACAGCGTCTTTTTTATTCAAATTTTCAATTAATGTCATTTTTTTTCCTTTATTGTAATTGTGGAGTCTTAAAGACTGGCAGAGTCATCAATTCTCTTGTGGTTCATGCGTGTTATCTGGCTGTTGATCCTTGAGCCAGTTGCAAATTGTTATCAACCGGCCCTCATTACGACTTTCCTGTTTAATCATCAACTCTGATTCAAATAAGATTAAAACCCTTCTAACCTTGTTATTGTTAATGCCATACTGCTTTGAAATACTGGCACAGCTGGTTATAAGCTGACCAGGCATGAGAATAATTCGCGCGCCTTTAAACGAAACAGAGCGTTCCTTGTGCGTTGCGCTCAGTAATAAAAATTGCCAGATAGCAGCATGGTCAGAATCTTTACAAGCAATAGGATTTTCCAGAGTGTGCCGATAAAGTTTGATATATCCAGATTGCATTCATAGCCCCTTTCTGATTTACAAATCATTTACAGGGGTTTTCAATAAATGCCCGGATATCTTCAACTCGCCAGAAAGTACAGCGTCCGTTTTTAATCGGTTTCGGGAACCTGCCAGATTTTACCCAGTTGTAAATTGTGGCGCGGCAAAGAGGAACGAATTCTAATATTTGATTAAGTCTGATCAGGCCAGTATCAGGGAGCTTTACTGTTGTTTCTATTCTCATAATGCTGCCACCTGATTGTCTGATTCTTGAGGTCGAGCACAAACAAGCTGAGCCAATTCTAAGCCGCTGTATTTTGCCTCTATTGCTTTCATTTGCAACTGCAATCCAATCAGGAGCCTTGAATAAGAATGTATTCTTTCATCATCAGCCACACTTTTCTTGGGAATGAACCGATCATTGATGAGGTTGGAGGCGATCAGGCCAACGGCATCAGCAACCGCCGAAAACTCAACAATACAACTTTCAAAATCAATAAGCGTTGCCTGGCTGTCTTTTCGTTCTGCTTCATTCCAAGGACAAAGAAAAACATCAAAAGCGCCTTGAAAACTGTCTACCGCCTTCAGTAGTTCGCTGATTTTTCCGGGCTGGTTTGGAGACTTGAAAAATACCAAGTTCATGCTGTCTTTTGCCTTTGCGTCATTATTGCTCATGCTTTGGCCTCTACTTTGCCGGCGTTCGCAATAAAAGCCTCGATATCTTCCTCATCCCAAACCAAAACACGCGGGCTCAGCCTTATTCCAGCAGGGGCCCGGCCAATCCTAACCCAGTGCAACCAAAGATTTTTACTGATGTTAAGCCGCTTTGAAATTTGTTTTGGTCTCAAAAACACCTTATTTTCTGGCATAAAAAAACACCTCAAAGTTTTTTGCAGGCATGGCAAGCTGAAAGCCGTGCCCGTTGCTTATTACTTGAAGGTGTGTTAACTTTTAACCTAGCTACAGGGTGTTAACACACCTAAAAAAATAAGCCCCGTTGGTTCTTTGAATCTTCGGGGCTTATTTCATTTCTAGCTGAACCGAAAAACCCAATAAAACCAACGAGACTTATTATACATTGTCCAATGATTTTAGTCAATCATTGGACAATCTTTTTTTCTTTTCCCTATCGCGCCTTTTACCAAAGGTGTTTGCACACCTATTAGTGCAAAACTCTTGGTTTTTACGTTTTCTTTCAAAGAATATGCCGCAATTCGGACAAAGCCCTACCTTTTCAAAACCAGGCCCTTTTATGAAATCACTTTTGGGGGGTAATTCATTGTCAGCAAATGCAGAAGCAAAAATGAAAACAGGCGGCATGACATAAAAACATTGCACAATACTATGAACAACCAACTGCTCAATGTATTCTACAGGAAGCCTTATTTGTGGCCCATTACCAGCAAAACACATTTTTTCATTCCATCTAATCCACAGGTCACCTGGTGTTAAAAAATCTTTTATTCTTTTCTCAACATCTTCAGTCGTTCTATCAGACATTTCCAGTTGAGAACCTATTAACCAAGGGTATTCAAAAGAAAAGGCAATTAACATCAACCGCCTTACAAAACTATAAAATTCATTAGCGCCCTCAAAATGTTTCTCGGTATCGGCAAACTCTTCTAAATCTGAGTTATTTTGCCAGATACGAAAAAAAACATTTTGCCTTTCAAGCTCGCTCTTACAATTAACAAATGGCAAGACGTTCTCAATAAACCATGTAAGTGCATCGCTACTATCTTTAAATCGAAACAACAAAAGTTCTCCAAGTTGATTTTATTTATTATCGGCTAAGTAAGAACCAGATGCAATCATTTGTAATTCGTCTGATGACACCTAATAATGATTGGTCATATTTCGCACGGAAGATCAGCCACCGACCAATTTAATGCAATTTGCCGCCTCAAAAAACAAAAAACGACGACGACGACGAAAAACAGCCAAGGGGAGCCACAGAAAAACCCCAGCAGGCCGCCTGCCCTGCTAGTGCTGCTAACCTGTTTTGCAATAACACAGCTTTTCCTTGCAAGGGGATGTTTGCTTTTTTCTTGTTTCCTCATTCTTAATACATTCTTGTGTGTTGTCACTGACCGATGAATTTAGCCAGTCATTTCATCAGTCGCTTTTTTTCTTCCATTGCCAATAAATCAACTATTAAGGAGCGTTTGCGAGTTTTTTTCATCAGTCATTTCATCAGTCTTTTCATCGGTCTTTTCATTAGTTGCCTATGAACAAAGGCTATACGGGCACAAATTTCAAAAAACCAAGAACTGAAGCGCATAGCAGCAATATTTGTAAATTTGCCAGATTTGCGCATCAAAACAAGGAATCTCCCGCTTTTCCCGGTCTTTCTAAACCGCCAATTCATGCCGATTTGCCACAGCATAAAACCCGCTAACCCCTGTTTTCATTAAGACGGACACGCAACACCATGTTTTTGTAACATAATCGAAGTTAATGTATATATTAACCGCATTAATGAGCACACAAGCAATCAGACTGATTAAGAGCCAACATCAAAACTATCAGTCTGGTCAGAATCGACCTGGTTGATTGAGAGGCAACCCGATCAGCGCCAAGGCTATCGAAAAACCCTGAAACTTTCTGACAATTCGAGTCAGTCAACAAGCCTGCAGACCGACTAAAATTGATCGAGACAAACTGAGCAAACGCCAAGCCTATCGAGCTGGCCAGAATCGACCAGGTGAATCGAGACAATCTGACAGCTGCGCCGTGGCATCGACAAGCGCGGCAATCTCTCAGGCGGTTTGTGACCAGCAGCAAAACTATCAGTCTGGCCTGAATCGACCAAGCGAGTTGAGGCGATCTGATCAACCGCGCCGGGTTGTCGAAGATCTCTGAATCTCTCATGGACATTGAGCCACCGGCAAGCCTGCCAGACCGGCCAGAATCGACCTGGTGAATCGAGAGGCAACCCGATCAGCGCCAAAGCTATCGAAAAACCCTGAAACTTTCTGACAATTCGAGTCAGTCAGCAAGCCTGCAGACCGACTGAAATTGATCGAGACAAACTGAGTAACCGGCAAGCCTACCAGACCGATCAGAATCAACCAGGTGAATCGAGATATCTGACAGCTGCGCCGTGGCATCGACAAGCGCGGCAATCTTTCAGGCGGTTTGTGACCAACAGCAAAACTATCAGTCTGGTCAGAATCGACCTGGTTGATTGAGAGGCAACCCGATCAGCGCCAAGGCTATCGAAAAACCCT
>JAHISQ010000121.1 GCA_018818125.1 Candidatus Rifleibacteriota bacterium | reverse complement strand
CTCCGTGCTAGCGAATTGAATTGCCTGCGCACCCTCATTAGAAGGCTCAACGGCGTGTAATCTGAAACCCAGCTTTGCTAAGGGGATAGTGTTGCGCCCTTGACCAGCTCCAATATCCAGAATTGGAAAAACAGGATTTACCTGATCAAGAAAACTTGTGATAATTGAAGACATTGATGGGCCATAATATTTTGCATCACTTTTGAAAGCGTTGTCAAAACTCATTTCAATTGCTCCCAGTCGTAGCTTTCAGATTAATGGTCGTAAGTTTTTGGTCTTCCAAAGTCTGGCTAACGCTAGTCGTGAGGGGAAGTGAGAGACGGACGCGGGTGTTGCGTAAGCAAGACCCGTGGTCCGGCCTCATTTTCAGCGTCGACGCACTGGTTATGCTATTTTTTAATATAATTTTTTAAGTCGCGATAAAAATTTTCGTGTGTAGAAAGCATTACCAACTGAATTTCATCATCATCATGCATATAGGCAATAAGATAAAGATTGTTGGAAAATTTGAATTTATGAACCCGAACCTCTTGAAGGTCACCCTTTTTCTGTTCACCGATATCCGGGTTCTCAGCAATCAATCGAACTTGTGAATCAATTTCAGCTTTGAATTTTTTGTCGACCTTTTTGACATACCTGAAAAATGTCGGCGATTGAAAAATTTTCATCTTCAGCCAAACTTGTATTCAATTTTATGACCTGAATGGAGTTCTACAAGTCCTAGTAAAATTTCTTTGATTTGATCGTAGGTTAAATCGGGGTTTTCTTCAGAACACTTACCGATTTTAGCCCAGAATTCAATCTGGCCGGTCAAGGAACGATTATTTACTTTGCTATAAACCCTGGCATCAGATATTAATGCATCAGAAATTTTTATGGCGATAGCCATTTTCGACTCCTCAAATTGATCTTACCTTAATTATATCACGATCAATCGGATCTGCAACCAATTGCTACTTTTTTTATTGAATTTTTATTGAATTAATGTATTCTGAAAGCAGAAAAATGATCTGACCCGTCCAAACGCAACAATTTTTAAGCACAATTTCTGACTTCCTCATTACTGCTGAATTGTTCAAATTCTGCCGGGCTGTAATAATTGAGTCCAGAGTGCATTCTAATTCGGTTATAGAATACTTCAATAAACTCAAAAATGTATAGAGTAGCGCTATGCATTGATTTAAAGGGTTTGCCGAAAGTGCCTTCTACTTTCAGTGTATGAAAGAAGCTTTCTGCTGCTGCATTATCATAGCAGCAACCGGTTCTGCCCACACTCTGACGCATACCATATCGTCTTAGAGTTATAACCACCTCTTTACTGCAATACTGGCTGCCCCTATCAGAATGAAAGACACAACCATTCAGGATCCTTTTTCCCGCTGCCATTTTAATTGCTTTGACAACTAAGCCTGCTTTCATACGTCTACCAGCAGACCAACCAACAACCATCTTCGAAAAAAGATCAAGAACTACGCATAAATAGAGCCAACCTTCACGAGTTCGGACATAGGTTATGTCACTGACATATTTCTGATCTGGCCGATCCGCTGTAAAGTTTCGATTAATTAGATCGCTGGCAACAGGCTTTTTATGGTGTGAATTAGTTGTAACTTTGAATTTCCTGCGTGCACGGGCTCTTAAAGACATTTCGTCCATCAGTCTGGCAACCCGGTGTTTGCAGACCCGTATTTCCCTTTTAATGAGTCTTTGTGTGATCCGGCGGTAGCCATAACGTTTTTTGCTGTCATTAAACTCTTTAAGAATATGCGCTTTCAACACTTCATCTTCCATTTCACGGCAGGTAGGTTGCCGGTTTTTCCACCGCCAATAACTCTGCCTTGTCCCTCCTAGGAATCTGGCCATCTTCGCCACCGAATACATTGATTCAAGTTCCTGAATAATCATGTATCGAACTAATCGTCTTTGGAGAAGATGGCCAATTGCTTTTTTTAATATATCGCGCTCCATCTTCACCGTTTCCAATTCCTTTTTCAGCTTTCGAAGCTCATCCTGTTCTGAACTTATGGGCCTTTTCCCCAGGAAAGCAGATTCTCCGAACTCTTCATATTCCTTCTTCCACTGCACCAGAACCCAGTAGTTAATCCCAGGTCCTCAGCGATCGCCTTCATGGTTCGTTCACCTTTTGATACTAAGCACCAGTTTCACACTGTTCAGCTTAAACTCGCCATCATAACTGTTTCTAGATTTTTTCATTTCCAATCTCCTGATTAATATATTCTCTCAGAAAATTGGCTTACTTTCATGTAACATTTTTAGGGGGCAGATCATTCTTGTGCATCAAACACATTATGGAAGTGGAAATTGATATGAAAAACATATCTGGCCGAATTACGAATCATACTATTGCGCCAGAAACGACTGGCACGGCACTTGCCTTTAGTTATGATCGTCAAGTTGCCGTACCACCAAAGTTTCTGGCTCATGGCTGGCGCACCCAGACCAACAGTCTAGATTTTTATTCTTAATTTTGTATTTTTGATATGTTTTTATTTTGCTGATTTTACGCATACTTGCAAAGCATCTGTTTGACTGAACAGCATCGATTGCCAATTGTGGTTTTGTCTTGAGCTCAACGCTAGTCGTGAGCGGAAACGAGAGACGGGCGCGGGTGTTGCGCAAGCAAGACCCGTGATCCGGCCGATTTTTCCGCATCTACACACTTGTTAACCTTCTTAATTTATTAATTTGATCTGATTGCAAATCAGAATTCGAAATTGTAAATTAAGCTGCTAGTGTTTGTTTCTCCAGGCGCTCTGCAAGCCAAATCTTGATGATTGATTGCCTAGTCACATTTAATCGCTTGGCTTCTCTGTCCAGAGCTTCAATCATCCATTTTGGAAAGTCGACATTGACTCGTTTTTGGTCACGGGATGATCTTTTGGCCTTTGTTAGATCAAGGCTACTCAGAATGCTTTCTCCATCATCAAATTTTTCATCAAAATTCTTCGCTTTCATACAATTCAACCTCATCTTTTCTTGATCTTCGGACCGAGATTATCCTGATATGGCCTTGCCGGTAAGTTATCACTGCTGACCAATGTTTTATGGCAATTTTTCCAATTATCAAAAACCTTGGTTCATCTGATGTTTTTGCAGGAATCTCCAAAAGATCTGGATCATCCCAGAGCTTTTGGGCCTGAACAAAGTCAATTCCGTGCTTTTCCAGATTGGAAAAGCTTTTGGTTTGGTTAAATTCAAAGGAAATCATATATAATAATTATACCTTTTCTATACCCAAAGTCAAGAGGCAGCCAATCTAATTTTTACAGTCTATACGCTTTGACACCGATCATCTCAAAGATCAATTTGGCTTTTGTATTGTTCTTAATTTTTTCTGTTTTTTTGTGTTTTTGAGGTTAACGCCAGTCATGACCGGAAATAAGAGACGGGCGCGGGTGTTGCGCAAGCAAGACCCGTGATCCGGCCGATTTTTCCGCGTCGACGCTCTGGTTATGCCGCACCTTCTCTCATCAAATATAGATTTTCAATCTCCTGAATTGTCGGCAAAAATTTACTGTAATTGGTGAGAAAACCATCTTCAGCAGGATCTCTCATTTCTGAAAAAAGCATACTGTTATGTTTATCCTCGTTGGTTGTTAAGCAACCAGTTACATATTTGCAGGCTTCAGTTTTCGAGACAATCTCTCCTTTATCGAGGAGAAAAATAGTCCTGCACAGCCAGTGAGCGTATGAAAGCATAGCTTCTGCTTCGGGATATTTTTTATAATTTCTGAAAGTGTTCTTGCGCTCGTTCTTTAACTCTTCATTACTTGGCTCGTAGATATCACAATCAAAATCAGCAAACAATTTTTTCTGGGTTTTTAGCAAGAGCTTTAGATCTATCATTGCATTCGGAAAGAGATGAGTGGTGCGCCAGCCTTGCCTAGAAGTGCCGACATAGAGGCATAGAGCATCAGACTTGGGCTCAATCAATTTCTTTATGGGAATAAATGTGCCTTCAAGTTGCCGTTTTATGACTGATTTTCCATATCTATATGACTCGAAGAGAGTCCAAATTGCTGGAACTTTTTTTTCAGCTATTTCAGCTTTTGTGACCACAATGAAATCTAGATCTCCTCGCCCAACCCGAAAGTCATCCAGGGAATAGGAGCCTGTGATGTAAATCTGGACTAGATTGTGGCGCAGCAGTTCTATCAAATCTAGTTTGAAACCGTCTAATTCATTTTGAATATTCAATCTAGCACCTTTTTTTTGCTTTTTCCTACAGGTAATGGTGGCACCATAAGGATTCGGTCATCTAAGATCGTTTTGCAATGGTTTTTGGCATTCTCAGAAACTTACCCTGCGAAAACATGGAATTTTGTTTGCAACTTTAATGAGTCCTAAATTGCAATTCCAGGCATTTCAATTATGTATAAAACACAATAAGTCAAATCGCTGATTCCTTTCACTATACATTAATGAGTTCTAAATTGGCCTGCGAAATAGTTTTTCATTTCAGGCATAACGCCAGTCGTGACCGGAAAAACGAGACGGGCGCGGGTGTTGCGCAAGCAAGACCCGTGATCCGGCCTTATTTTCCGCGTCTATGCGATTGTTCGGCATTCTTTAATCTTCTCAATTTTCAAAAACATGCTGGTTTATTTTAGTATTAATTGTTTTATCCCACAGATACTTTTCGTGGGCGGCCACCTAGCAAACCATTGGTTTTAGAAGCTTTTGCTTTGGCAGGAGATGTTTTACTGCCACCTTTGCGCCCAATTTCACTATAAACTTTTGCCATCCAGGTTTTAGAGCCAAAAACACCCATTAAAAGATCTGGAACACTAAGAACAACGTCGATGTTCTCCCAGTAAATAGCGAACCCGTCGGCAAGAACTTTTGCCTGAGCAAGTTCATCGGATGAAGCATCTGAAAGACCTTCTGCCAAGCTTGTTGGAAACATGAATGAAACGCCAGAACGCAGGTCAACTATAATTCTATCTGATTTGCGATCATATTTGACAGCAATAGCTCGGGGCTCGGTTTTGTCAGCTAGAAGACCAGCTTTTTTAGCTTTCCGGATTTCTCCGGCTAGATCTTTTGTTGAAATATTACATTTATCCATGAATTTTCCTCCAAGTCTCAGATAATTTTGCCTGATGAGCCAAAACAATACCCATTGCTTTGATGATCTCCCGGTTTTTCATGTTAATCACTTCCAGAAGCCTTGGTCGATTTTCAGTGTCTCCAATTGTTATGCGAGCATGGCCCGAAGCCTTGAACACATGAACATGAGGTGGTCGATGATCGTTTGGCATGATCATTACTGAGAATCCGTCTTCATTAACTATTGTAGGCATATAACAATAATAACCCAACCGATTAGGTTTTGCAAGATGAGTTTAATTGTTTAATCTGGTTTTTTAGTGTCTGGTTTTAGATGGACTTTCAGTTGTTTTTTTATTTTTATCTGCCGAACGCCAGTCGTGACCGGAAAAACGAGACGGGCGCGGGTGTTGCGCAAGCAAGACCCGTGATCCGGCCGGTTTTTCCGCGTCTACGCTCTTGTTAGACCATCTTATCATTTTCTTCTTGAATGGGGGCGAACATATGTCCCATCTTTTCTATAATAGCCTTTTACATGAACAGGCCCCACATCAGAAGAGGTTGTTTTACCAGTCACGTTACTTTGCGGAGTAACTCTTCTTGTCCCCTCAGCATGAGCCTTTTTCAACATTTCAACAATAGCGTTTTGGTTGTACATTCTTGCGACATCAAGCGGAGTCGCTCCTCCCATGTCCTTTTCATTAACATCAATCCCTGGGAATTTTAAAAGTAAAGAAACAACCTTCGGCTTGTTTAGTCGAATTGCGAAATGTAAAGGACTTTCATTTTGATATTTGCCATTGGGAATAAAACCGCGGTTTAAAAATTCATTCAATTTTGACAGATCTTCATTTGCGATTGCTTGAAAAAAATCTTGTCCGCCAGTTTTAACGAAGTTTTCCTGTTTTGTTATTTCCTTAATCTCTTTAGAAGTTTTTGCTTCATATAATGACAACTCAAATCTAATACTGTCGTAAACAGAATCAACATCTCTTAGTTTGGTTGCAATATCCATAGGTGTTTCACCGTTAGAGTCAATCAAATTAATATCGACTGCTTTTGATTCAAGAATTCTGTTAACGGCTAATCGGTCGCTATTTTTTACCGCAGTATGCAAGGAAAATTTATCAAATTGTCTTTCGGCTGGCACTTCAGCTTGAACTGCTGGTTTTGAGTTTATTATCTGTTCATTTTGATTTTGTTTTTTTATATTGTCCAATATTTTTTTAGCTTCTTCGGAAATCCCGTAACCAAAAGAGTTTACCAAGACAAAAACGAACAGAATGAGTTTAAAATTCTTTGAAAGCACGTGTTCCTCCTATTTTTTTTGGTCTAACGCCAGTCGTGACCGGAAATGAGAGACGGGCGCGGGTGTTGCGCAAGCAAAACCCGTGACAGGCCTCATTTTCCGCGTCGACGCTCTGGTTATGGCTCTTATTCATTTAATTTCTGACCTTTGCGATGCGTAACAGATTCTCACCGATTGCACATACCCACGATGATCCGTCCATCCCCTGATAGTCTGTCCAAGCATGTTTTCAAAAATATTTCATCATCCGACTTGACTACCCTTCATTCCTTTCGGATTTTTTTAATATTCTCCGAAAAATAATCGTAAGAAAAATATCAACAATTTTCAATCGACAATAAATTACTTTGATCTTTTCCGAAATCCTTTTGGAGAAATTTTTGAAACCAAACTTTTTGATTCATTTTCCAAAAGCCGAAATTCATGGTGATCTTTTGGAAGGATTTTTTTCAATTCATTTAAACTTTTCAAGGCTTCATGAAATTTTCCAGCGTTTCTCAAAGAATAAATTAAATTTATTTTGGAGGTAACTGTTTTATTATGTAAATCCCCAAAAATATCCTTATTAATCAAAAAGCTATTTAAAAAGCTTTCAATAGCTTTTTCCCAATTACATTCCTTCGAGAAAATTCGCCCTAAGGCAGAAAAATTTGCTGCAACCCATGAGTAATTTTCACCAAAGTAGGAAATTAAAATCCCATTTCCTTCTTGTATTTTTTCTTTTGCCTGGGCCAATTTGCCCTGGGCTTTAAAAACTAAACCAAATCCAATAATTGATTTTGCATATTCAGGGCTTTTCTTTCCCAAAAGGGATTCCTGAATAATCAGGGCCTTATTAAAATTTTCAAGTGATTCGTCATAACTCTTTTCATTCATTAAAAAAATTCCAAAAGAAAAATAAGCGTTGGCAGTATTTGGATCATTTTCACCAAAGGAGCTTTTTGCAAGGCTTAAGCATTTTTCAAAACACCCCCTTGCTTCAGATAATTTGTTTCTGTCTAGATAGTAATATCCAATTAACGCAAGCGGGCGAGCAATTTCAAATTTTGAATTTCCAAACAACTCTTCATAAATTTTCAAGGATTTTTCTGCGAAACCCTTTGCAGTTTCCGTATTATCCAAGGCGAATTGGGCAGCGGCCATGTTTGATAAAGAAAGGGCAACGTCTGGATTGTCCTGGCCAAAAAGGTTCTGTCGGATTTCTAAAGCCTCCGCCAAGAATTCAAGACCTTTTGAAAATTTTTCGAAGGAAAGGTAAACCGTCCCAAGATCATGAAGAAGGTGGGCTCTAAATTCCGCATCTTCTTGATAAAGATCTATATTCCAAGTCTCATCCAAAATTGTCTTTGCTTCAAGAAAATTTCCCCTATGGAATGCCGGGTATGCTTGCAACCAAACCAATTTTCTAAAAACTTCAAGATCCAAATACCTAGCATTTTTTTCCCATTCCTTAAGATGGTCAATTTCTTTTTCGAATTTATCCAAGTCCGCAAAATTCTGTCGCTTTTCTTTAAACCAAATTACTACCTTCTGGCAAACCTGTTGGACCCACATTTTTCTTTCATTGAGCGGTAGGTCTTGTCTTCTCACATCACGCAAAAGTCGATGAATTGAAAAACATTGCTCATTATGGTTTCCTTTCAAAATTTTTAGGGCAAACCCAATTGCCAAAGCATTGGCGACTTCGGTTGGTTCCTTTGAAAGAAGGAAACACATCAGTGATTGGCACATTGGCGAGCTTCCACTCCATGTAAGAAGATCAAGTATTTGTCTTAGGGTTGGCTCTTCCAGGAAAATTTCTTCATTTATTTTCAATGTGGAAAACAAATCTGCTTCATGTTTAGTAAAACTGACATTCTGAAATTTCGGGGGGAGGGCGGCCTTCAAATTAACCTTCAGTAGATTTAAATATTTTTCCCACAAAATCGGTCTGTACCGCAAAAATGCCCCCGCAATTTCCAAAGCCAGAGGAAGACCGGAAAGAATTTCAGCAATGTCTTTGGCTGCTTGAAGTTCCTCCGTGTCTTTGGCCTCTCTACCTATCTCTTGAAAAAGAAGTTCCAACGATTGGGTTTCATCTAAAAGGTCAATCGTAATTGGGGGAAACCCGGGGTGTTCAATTCGGCTAGTAATTATTATGTGTGGTTCAGCAGTGGGTTCAGGAAGGTATGCAGCAATCGATTGGGTTGATTCAACATTGTCAAAAATTATCAGGCAATCCGAATAAGATTTTATTCTTTGCTTGGCAACTTCTAGTTTGTCTTTGTGATCAGCATTCTGCGAAATCCATAACGCACGAACGGAATATTCAATTAGTTGGGAATCAATATCACTATCCGCATTAATCCATATTACGCCATTGGGATAACAGCTTTTATTATGGTAAGCGTATTCGACGGCCACTTGTGTTTTGCCTAATCCACCCAGCCCAATAAATGAAGCAGATTGCCCAATTGCCATTCGCTTTCCTTTGAATAGCTGCGCGTAGACCTTATCCAAAATTCCAGACTGGCCAACGAACTGCTCTCCTTTTTCCCGATAAGGAACGGAGAAAAAATAATTTTTTGGACTAAACTCAGGTTTCCTTGATGAGACTTCTCCTGATTGCACCGAGCCATTTCCTTTTTTTTCAACAATTCCCGTAAAGAGCGCTGGCGGCTCAGGGATAGATGGATCTCCAAATGATGCATCCGGCCCACGGAGAGGGAGGATTGAAATTCTTCCATTTAACCTCTTTAATTCTGTTAAAACTTCGGGAGGCATCTCTCTTTTCACATTGACAGAGTCAATTTTCATATTAAATTCAATATGATCATCAAGGAACAAAACCCCTTCCGTACATTCTCGAAGGTGCGGGTTAACCTTTTTTATCTGCTCAACCAGCTTGGTATCAATCAGTTCCCTAACCATCGAACTATAATCAGTCGAATTCGATGGAAACCTGAGGGTTATCGTTAGCGCATTTTTTGAAATTCCTACATTATCCACATAATGGTGTTTGTACCAGTGAACCTTCGAAAGAACCGAAAGATTAAACTTCGTAGTTTCATCAAAATCGACCCTCTTGCACTGCAGGTCGAGTTCATCTGCGATTAAGAGAAGTGCGGCAAGCAATTCGCCCCTAAATGGCCGGCCTTTTGGAGTAAATGAACCATCCTTTAAACTTGCTAAGACCTCTTCAAAAAAGTCGGTTGAATGGCCTTTGCAGACAAAGGCAATAGGGGCAATATATGCATCATTTAAAGACGTCGGGAGATGAAAATCATCTCTTCCGGAAGAAGTAGCAACTTTTTTGAGGATTATTTCACTGCTCAATTCAGCGTGTTTTTTTCGAATTTCGTTATAATCCTTCTCTGTCAGTTTCTCGATTGGAATCTCCTCCAATTTTAGAAATTGCATCCCTATGTCATGCAGGAAGGCTGATGCGAGGAGGACAAATAATTCATGTTCATCGAGAAATGCCTTGTGGTTTTCGAGAGGTTTGAGAAGCTGACCCAAGATAAAAATAATCTCCCTGGAATGGTCCGGATCGTGGTTGGTAAACCAGGGCAGGAGTTTTGTTTTCCAAACATTTGCACTGAATTTCACAATATCCTGCAAATCGCTGAAAAGGGCCGAGTCCATTGCCTTCAATTTTCCGATCAAGCAATATTTTTCTTCGTTGTTCGTCATTTAGCAGTCACTCGGGGCCGGTAAAATCGGAAAGTGGGGGGCCATAAATCCTCCTCGAGGTTTATCCATCAAGCTCAAACATGGTTTTTCATTTAATTAACTTTTGGAAAAAGCGCGGCTTTTTCCACCCATGCTTTCCCTCAGGTATTCTATCCAAAATTTAAGAAAGAAACAAGCGAACTCCTAATCATGAACTTGAAAAAGTGCTTTTTACTTCTTTGGCAACCCCAGAATAACTCCAAAAAACTTAATATTCTTTAGAAATCCTATCGTGATCTCAAATTTTCGGAACCGGAACCTTGTCTTCTTGTTCCGATTTCAGCTCTGGTAGAAAGTTGGATGAATTGTGGCCAATGCGGAGGTAATCTTTGAGCGGAGCGAAACAGGTTACTGACTGGTGTTGAAATCCCTCGTCTGAAACCGTCCGCCCCGGAAAAATAGCTCAACCCTTGATCGCGCATCCAACACACC
The DNA here is from genome assembly GCA_018818125.1 of Candidatus Rifleibacteriota bacterium. GTDB lineage: Bacteria > Muiribacteriota > Ozemobacteria > Ozemobacterales > Ozemobacteraceae > Rifleibacterium. Next base: position 1,761 of record JAHISQ010000121.1, on the reverse strand, counting down.
TGTCCTAAACTTGATAAAAACCATTGGCCACCTAAACCCTTGCCGGAGTCGCTATCCCCCACCAACCTGTAACGAAACAAAATCGCCATCTGACTTGGGGCGGGGGCAACGTTTAAACTCACTGGCACAAATGAAGCGCAGCCTAACTTGCACTCCAGTGGAGTGCGTTGTTAGGCATCGGTCTTGTTCGGCCGCTCTTGATCCGTCGCCCATTCATACCCTGATACACCACGCTTAATCCTACTTCTAATACAGGTTGATGTAACGCCCATTGCTTCGGCAGCAATCCTGATTGTTGGGTATTCTTCACCTTCTATACGCACAGCACGTGCCATAGGGTGATTTCCACCAAGGCGGGATTTTCGAAACTCGGAGTCTGCCCATTGTTTTAACGCACCTTGTCGACTTAATTCACGGTTAGCAGGGTCTTCCATCTGATTTTTAGCTTTTCTTTTGAGATTTTCACGTGCACTAGGCTTCGCCATAACTTGTTTCTGATTTTCTCGCCTTATTTCGTTTGCATTCTCTTGGTTCCAGTAATTCTCTAATGCTTTGCGACTATTTCGAGATAATTGTGGATCACTCCATTGTTTTAAAGCACCCAACCTCGACTTTTCACGATTTTCAGGATTGCGCATTTGTTGTTTGGATTTTTCCCGGAGAACTTCTATCATTTCGGGGTTATCGAGATATTGTTGTTTAACTAACTGGCTTAGCTTTTTCCGGGTCTCAACGGACCTTTTAACGCCATAAGGTCCTTCACCGCCACTGGAAACGTTGTACCCTTTGTTTTTAGAAACATGAGTACCATGTTGTTTAATCATTTCAATTTCTATTTCGCAAATTACTTCCCACGATTTTGCTGTTGCGATTTCTTCAATTAGAAAACTTTTAGGGTCATACTTCCTTATTGCATTATGGAGAGGAGTGTTTGCGCCATTCTTTGCATCATGCTTATGTTGCCGCCAGCGCGCACTTAATCCATTCGAAGCTATACCGATATATGCCTTCCCGTTCTGGAGACAGGTGATCTTGTAACATTGGAATGATTCATGTTTCTTTTGTGGCTTACCCATTTTCCCTCTCTACGCGATTGTCTGGCTCTTATTCATCAATTCTCATACTTCGAGAAACTCTCATTGCATGCCAATTTCTCAGACCAAACACATCAAATTCATCGCTTGCGATCGTGCACAAACAATCATCGCATCTCCGTCAAATCAAACAAACTTTACAACGAAAACAATCATATGTCCAAGAACAATCTTTTGCCCGCGTCACCTTGTTCTACCGTTACGAGCTTGGTTCGGTTTTTGTCCTGTATTGTTGTCCGATTGTATTTAATTCTTCAATTCTTAATTCTTAATTCTTCATTTGCCATAACGCCCGTCGTAACCGGAAATGGCCAGACGGGCGCGGGACTTGCTCCGCAAGGCCCGTGAACGGCGGCCAATTTCCGGTTCACGCGATTGTTATGGCTCTTATTCATTAATTCTTATACTCCGAGATACTCTCATTGCAGGCCAATCTCTGAGACCAAACACATCAAATTCTTCACTTGCGTCCGTGCACCAAAAATCAAAGCATCTCCGTCACATCAAACAAGCCAAACAAACTTTACAACGAAAACAATCATGTGTCCAAGAACAATCTTTCGCCATCGTCGCCTGGTTATACCATTACGGATTTATTTGGTATTTTTTTGTCCTGTATTTTTGTCCGGTTGTATTTAATTCTTCATTTCTTCAATTCTTAATTCTT
>JAHISQ010000120.1 GCA_018818125.1 Candidatus Rifleibacteriota bacterium | reverse complement strand
CTGCGCCTACAACATGGGGCCATATTCCACCAAGCTTGCCGGCTCTTTTGCCGATATGGTTAAAGCCAGAAGCGGCGCTGTTGGTTATGGCCTGAAGGTTAAAATGTGCCTCGGCCTGGCCTTGAACGACCTTGAACGAACCTACGTCAAAGAAAAAATGTCAGGCAGCAAAAGTGTCGATGCCTATGCAGACCAGCTTTATTCTTATGCCCATGGCCTGGGAGCCTAAGGAAATATTATGATAACCAGAAACTTTAGCTTACTACTTGGAACTGCTTTTATACTTGCCACTGCGTTGCTGAGTCCATCATTTCTGTTAGCGACAATGAACGAGAAAATAGAAATTTCATCTGACGCCAATGGCCGACTCATGCTTGAAAAACGGCAGGCTGAAGGCATGATCGCCCGCGAAGACCGCATTTTCATCGAAAAAGACGGAGAAACCAAGGTTGTCTTTGAATCAGAAGGTCGCGCCGTCGAGCAGGTATTACAGGCAGATTTTGATGGCAACGGCAGCAATGAAATGCTTATTGTCATGGAGCTTGGCGGTTCGGCTGACCTCAGAGAACTGTCATTGCTGCAGCTAAAAGATGGAAAATATCAACAAATCTGGGAAGCAACAGGCTTCAGTGCCGGCAAAATTTCGCTTTCCGATCAGGATAGCGACGGGTGCCCGGAAGTTGTAATTGAGTATTTTACCGATGACACCCCGCCTAAAGAAGCTCGCGCCATCTACAGTCTCAAGAACGGTCAGATGACTCTGCTGAAAACCACTCTCACCGACAAAGCTGGCTGATTTTGTTGTCAGCGATCATTAAGCAATGACTGCAACAAAATTTTACGCATGACACATGATTTGATCGTAATTGGAGCTGGCGCGGCAGGAATGATGGCCGCTATAACAGCCGCCCGATGCGGCAGTCGAGTGCTGCTGCTCGAAAAACAAAGCCAGTCTGGCGCCAAACTGCGAGCCAGCGGCGGTGGCCGATGCAATCTCGCCAATACCCTCAGCAGTGAACAATTTATCGCGCGCTTTGGCCGCGAAGGACGATTCATGATTCCGGCGCTCAAGGCGCTTGATCACGATGCTCTTGTCGAGTTCTTTGCCGGAATCGGCGTCGAATGCAACGCACTCGACGGTTACCGGATTTTCCCGGTAACACACAAGTCAGACACGGTTGTCGCCGCACTCGAAGCCGAGATTAAACGACTTGATATTGAACTCTTATACGGCCAGAAAGTCGAAAAAATTGATCAACAAAACGGCGCAGTGATCGGGGTAACCACAAACACGCAATCTTACAGAGCAGCCAATGTAATCATCGCCAGTGGCGGGCCGGGCTACCCTTCACTCGGCGCCGATGCCAGCGGCTATGATCTGGCGGCGGCGACAGGACACCAGATAAGTGAGCTGTTTCCAGCTATGCTGCCGCTTAAAACCCGCGAAACCTGGGTTAAAAAATGCCGGGCTGACACCATTGGCAAAGCCGAAATGCGTATTAATCTGCCCGAAGCAAAAAAACTGCAGGCAAAAGGCGACCTGATTTTCACCGAAAATGGCATTCGCGGACCGATAGTACTCGATTTTGCCCGTGAAATAACGCCACTGCTAAAAAAATACGGAGAAGTACCGCTGCTGATAAACCTGACTCAGGGCATGAACGAAGAACAAATCAGAGAACGCCTTAAAAAGGCACAGAGCAACAACAAATCCGCCAGCGTTGCCGATCTGCTCGCAACTTTTATAAACAGGCCACTGGCACGCGAGTTGTGCCAACTCGCCAGCATCGATCCCGACTCGGCCTACGGCCGTCTGGCCGGCCAGCAGCGTGATGAGCTGATAAAACTGCTGACCTGGACGCCACTGACTGTAATCGGCCACGATGGCTTTGCCGCAGCCATGGTTACTCGCGGCGGCGTGGCGCTTAAACAGATCAGTCCGGAAACCATGCAAAGCAGGTTACTGCAAGGCCTCTATTTTTGTGGCGAAATTGTTGATCTTGACGGCCCCTGCGGCGGCTTCAATTTGCACTGGGCATTTGCCAGCGGCCATCTCGCCGGCCAGCTTAAATCAATTCCCGGATAAGCTGAAACTCTCAGCAAATCAGCACTCTGAATCTACGTGCGCCATAATTCCAAAACGATATTCAAGAGAGAGAGAGACTGTTTTTGGCAAATAATTAACTGGGAACTTTATGGCTCATCGCGAATTGACACGGAACAAACCTGATCATTCAACGAAAAAACTGGCCTGAAAAAAAATAGAGGATTGTGGTAAAATATTGCATGCAATAGGCAGAATAAAATTACGGGGGTATCTATGCAGAAGGAACGAAAAGTAAAGGTAATCGAAGTTCTTAATAAGGCCCGATCCATGGAACTTTATGCAATTCATCAGTATATGAATCAGCATTATGGTCTCGATAACTCTGATTATGGAGAACTGGCCGCCAAGGTAAAACTGATCGCTATCGACGAAATGCGCCATGCCGAAGCATTTGCCGAGAGAATCAAGGAACTCGGCGGAGAACCGACCACCGACGTCGCAGAGAAAGTCAGCAAAGGTCAGAAAATTAAACAGGTTTTTTCGTTTAACGCCAAAGTAGAAGACGACACTATCGATTCTTATAACCAGTTTTTGCTGGTCTGCCGTGAAAATGGCGACAGCATTTCAATGAAACTGTTCGAACAGATCATTGTCGAAGAACAGACACACTACAACTATTTCGACAACATCAACGAACACCTCGAAAATCTTGGTGACACCTTCCTGGCTCGTATCGCCGGCACCCCGGCCGATACCGGCCCAGCATCAAAGGGCTTCGCCAACCAGCCTGGAGCAGCCGGATAAAAGAGACAACACAGATTTGAGTTGTAAAAGCCAGCACCCTGAACGAGGGCTGGCTTTTATGTTTTAACGACCCGGAGTTTTGATAAGATCACTCCAGCCTTTTTTGTGCTGAATTTCTGCTGCAAGGGCAGTTCCAGGCACTCGCGAACAACGAGACTATCGGAAAAGCAACACCAGAATGCTGAGAGATATCCTCATTCTGGTAAATCCAGCCATAATCCTCTATCTCCCGGACATGCCCAAACCCGCTTGAAACGTGATATAATGATGATATGAATCGTACAATTATTATTGTTTTGTTAGTTCTCAGCTTATATCAAGGTTTCTTGCATGAGGAACCGGGATATTTTCTGCAACGGGCAAATTCAGAGAACACAGGTTACAAGCAACCAGTACCTTTCGGCGAGACGATTTGTAACCCCAGGTCAGCTCCATGCTTTGCCCAGATTTTTGCATTCAACAAACAACAGCAACCTGATCGAGCCCGATCATACAGACAAGAAACTTCGCAAAAATTTGCAGGGCGCTTTCCTGCATTTGCCCAGAGACAGAATCATCGCAGCGATGACGCCATCCACCCAAGCGAGTGGGGACTCATTGCATTGCGACTTCCTCGCAGCGACGGGTAATCCTTTCTAGCCACCCCCAAGCAATAACGCCCGTAAACAGGCAATTCCCTTTTGCAAAATTGCCAGCCGCTTACTTGAAAGGATTCCGTCATGGAAAGAAAAGAACCTAACCAAAACCCGCTTAATAGTGGGGAAAACCCCTCAACTGTTCTCTACAATATCGCTATTACGACACTTTTCACTTTAGCCGTAGGTGGAGTGATTATATATTTCGGGCTGATCTGAAAATGCTTGTTGGCGACGACCTTTTTGAAAGGGGGCACTACCCTGTAGTACCCCCTTTCATTCTGAAGGTTATTTTCGATTTTTTCTTTCGCGAGGTTACACGATGATATTCAATCTTGAACTCGGTATTTTCGAAATTCTTGCCATGATAGGAGCAGGGCTATACCTGCTCACAATCGCAGCAGACTGGCTGGTTAACGGTGCCAGCAATCTCGCAAGGCGCATTGGCGTGTCTTCTCTGGTAATCGGACTGACCATAGTCGCTTTCGGCACCTCAATGCCAGAACTCGTGGTGAGTGTGGATGCCAGCATGGCAAACAATCCCGGCATAGCTGTCGGAAACATTGTCGGGTCAAACATTTTCAACATTGCTTTAATCCTTGGGATCGCCGCATTAATCCAACCTATCACCTGCAATAAAACAGTTGTCCGCCGCGATGTTCCAATTATGATCGCCGCCACCGGTATCATGTGGTATTTCTCTCTCGACAGGGTTATTTCTCGAAACGAATCAGTAATCCTTTTTGGTCTTCTCGTTATTTACACCCTATACTCCTACATCAAATCACGTAGAGAACAACAACCAGAAGAAAGCGCCAACAGTGAGCCCAGCACGCCTACCAGCCTGAGGACAGAAATCCGGCTGATCGTCACTGGATTGATCGCCATGATCGCCGGTTCCAAACTTCTCCTGCACAGTTCGGTTGCCCTTGCTAAACATGTCGGAATATCAAATGAAGTCATTGGTCTTACACTCATAGCTGCCGGGACTTCTCTTCCTGAACTGGCCACCTCAATTGTTGCCGCAAAGAAGGGACAATCTGACATCGCAATTGGCAACGTCGTCGGTTCCAATATATTCAACCTCCTGGGTATTTTGGGAGTTGCCGGCATGATTCTCCCACTTCAAGTTTCTGAGCACATGGCCAGCATCGACTGTCCAGTCATGTTCGTCCTCAGCCTCGCATGTCTTCCAATCATGTGGACTGGCTTCAAGATCACGCGCATGGAAGGTGCCATTCTGCTGGCGGCGTATTTTTTCTACACATGGATTCTCTTCCAGACACCTGCATAACATCCTCTCTCTCTGTCACCAAACCCGTCGGAATTGTTTCAACGTCCCGGGGTCTCAATAAGATCTGACCAGTATTTTTTTGGAATAAATTTCTGCTGCAAAGCCAGGTTCAGGCGCTCGCGCACGGCGATGCTATCGAAGAAACAACGCCAGAGACGCTGGGCTGCATCTTCTTCGGGGGAATCTTCCGGCAAGTCGCCAGCGGAGCGCTCGATGATCGTCCAGACACGAAGATCATACATGGCCGCCACTTCGCGGCGGCGATCGTGTATGATCCATTGCTGGTCTGCAAACCGCTCGACGAAAAATGGTGCCAGAAGCGGCAAAACAAAATTGTCGGAATTGATCGATGCGTAGTAGAGATTCTGGCCAATATTACGGAACCTTAGCAGGCCCATGAAGCGATGCTTCTCGGCCAGAACCCGATGAGCAAATCGATTTATATTGCGCACTCGATCATCGGTCAGATAAGTATCGACCGCGCCGCGTTTCTCGATAGCCAGCAGCAGATAGCGAGCAATCATGGTTTCGATTCCGGGTGCTTCAGAAAGAAATGCGTGCCAGGCATTCAGCCAGGATTCACGCGATACTCCGGGAAGTCGAAATGCCTGGGGATCACAGGCAAGCCCTGGCGCAAGCGCTGTCGAAATCATCTGCGGCTCTTCATCTGTCGGTATGAGAGCAGGTTGACGAACATTCTCGCGCTCAACAACATCTGGCAACTGGTGGCGATACAGATATGGTGCCAAAGCGCAGATTAGTCCGTAAAAAGAGCCATCGTACCTGAGTATATTCATCAGAATTGCCCCGTAACCGCTTCTCGCCAGACTTCTGGCAGAAACCCAGGAAAATCGTTTAAAGATAGCTGTTTTGGCTTGATAGCGCCAGGTTCACTTGCAAGAAGACGTCGGCGCAGCAGATGCGGGTCAAGACCGAGATCACCGGTAGCTGATCCCGGGGCTGTCAAAAAAAACCGAGCTCTTTTCATTACTATGCCGAGTTTCACGAGATCTTCATAGCGTAGAACACCTGCTCGACGCGCACGCACAATTCTCTGGGCAGAAAGTACGCCCAGCCCCGGAACCCGCAGCAACATTCCAAAATCAGCCCGGTTGGCATCTACAGGAAAGCGTTCAGGATGACGCAACGCCCACATGATCTTAGGATCAAAATCGGAATCCAGAGTCGGCGGGCCGTTCTCGAACAATTCTTCGGCTGAAAAACGATAAAAACGCAGCAGCCAGTCGGCCTGATACAAACGATGTTCGCGCAATAATTGCGGTTGCGGCGGCTCAGGCAGCCGACTGTCATGATTTATCGGAATATAGGCCGAATAATAAACCCGCTTCAGCTGCATCTTTTTATACAGGCTCTCCGAAAGCGTCAGAATCTGGCGGTCGTCCTCCGGACTGGCACCAATAATCATCTGCGTACTTTGACCGCCTGGTACAAAATTCAAGCCGGCAACAAACGGTTTGCGTGACTGCAGAGGGCCGGAAACTTCTGTCTGAGAGGTCAACAAAGGCTGCCTGTGCTGCTGTGGGTTATGCTCGCGATGCCAGTCACGAATACGTGTCATCGGCAACAAAATCTGTTCTTTCGATTTATCTGGCGCGAGCAACTGCAGGCTGTTATGGCTGGGTAATTCAAGGTTGACGCTCATGCGGTCGACCAGGGTTCCGGCCTCAAAAAGCAGGTCTGGGTCGGCGCCGGGAATGGCCTTTAAATGAATGTATCCGCCAAATCCGTGAACCTCACGCAGCAGGCGAACTGATCTGATAAGCAGTTCCATGGTGTAGTCTGGATTGCCAAGCACTCCTGAACTTAAGAACAGACCTTCGATGTAATTGCGTCGATAAAACGAAATGGTCAGTTCGGCCAGTTCTTCGGGCGTAAAGGCCGTCCGCTCAATGTCGTTACTGCGGCGATTCAGGCAATACGCACAATCATACGCGCAGTGATTGGTAAAAAGCACCTTGAGCAAAGATATGCAGCGACCGTCGGCAGCCCAGCTATGACAGATCCCGCTCGCAGCAACATTGCCCAGCCCACCGGGAGTGCTTTTCCTGGAACTGCCGCTTGAAGCGCACGACACATCATACCGCGCCGCTGCCGACAGTATTCTGAGCTTGTCTATTACGCCAGACAACCGCTCCTGCGGCTGGTCTAAGCATTTTTCCATTTCGCCAATAACATTCGCCATTTATTCGCCTCTTTTGCTCAAATTATAGGCGAATAAATGGCGAATGTAAAGAAGATATTTTGTTGGGATGAGATCTGGCTGACCGACAAAAGATGATTATTTGCTGAGCAACTAATGTTTCCAGACGCCAGATGCAATCATCAAGGCAAACCATCCACCGATGAGAACGATGAGGATAATCACCCAAACCAGGATTTTGTTCGCTATGTTTTCTGGTTTTTTGGCGATTTCGCTTTGCGATACCGGGTGAAAACTCAGAGGCTGGCCATGCTTGCGGCTCACTTCGAGCATTTCGCCCTGGTTACAGAGCTTACATGGCAAATTCATGTGCCGGGCAAGAAGACTGGCTCTTGCCGAAGCCAGCTGATCATGACGAGTGCCGTTTCGAAATGCCGTTATCTCAAGCATTTTAGCATCTTTACCCAACATTACCAGTGAGACATCGTTTGGCAAACCCCGGTTAGTGTCTTTGGTAAAGTTTTTGATAAAAATCATTTTCAGATTTTCAGCAGAAATTCCGGCGGGTCTGGTAGTTGTGCCAATCGCAACAACCTGGTCCTGGCGTATCAAAGAACCTTCCCAGATGACCTTGCCAAACGCCCTGGCCTGTCTTGAAACCAGGCTCCGGCGAAAATCGAATACTGTATAATGCCTAAAAAAGTGTTGCAAGGCAAAACCGGTGGCCAGAGCCAGAATGCCGACAACAACCAGCATGCTCGCAGTTTCTCCCGACATAGTCGGAGGAGCCGATCCGCCCTTTGTTCTCATACCTGTCAAAGAGGCAATTACCATAAATATAAGCCCGCCGCCAAAAACCAGCAGACCTTGAATTGGAGCGTGATAGAATGCAAGAGTTTCAAAAAGCAGCCGGCCTGGCCCATCTGGCAAAATATCGAGCGCAGCAAGCTCAGAAGCGTTCGGCATGGCGTTCTGACTTTGCGTGGACTGCACTTGCCCTGGTCCGGAAGGCTCGACATCGCCTTCTGCTACCATTGCAATGCGATCAAATGGACATAACTTTACACCATCGGGAAACGATTTATGGCATTTGGGGCAAATTTTCATGAACGCCTCTGTGAAAACAACTTACTTTCGCGAATATCTCCGGTCGGGATGATTTGAGCAGTTCAAAATCCACACTACTTTAACACATAATTAACATCACTTTCAAAAGGTCAGATCTCCTTGAAAGATCCAGGGAATTGCATAGTAGACTTGCAACACCTATAATACTTTGATATAAATGCTGCATGAAAGTAGAAAGCGAGGAATATCTATAAACAGACTTAGTTTAATTTCTTTTATTTTACTGATTTTTGGGCTCTGCGCTATTTCTACGCAAGCCACAATTGTGCGACCTGATACTATCAAAGAGTGCCCACATTGTTCTGGTGCGATAAGACAGTCTAACATTCCAAGCCATATGATGATACCCGCCCCCAAATTTTGGACAGACGGTGGAACAATATTTAAAGGTTACAAACCAGGTTCCAAGCTTTATAAATGCCCGCATTGCAACGATTTTGTCTGGTTGTATATCCTGGCTGAAATCTTTCAGGAAAAAAAACTTGGTGATAAAACTTACAAGGGTGCCAAAACGCCAATTTATGTGAGTGATGAAGAAGCTGTAAAATACGTGACAGACAACACAGTGGAAAGATCTGCAGAATTATTTATCCGAGAAGAAGCCTGGCGAAGCGATAATGATAAGTTCAGAGAACTTGAAGAAAAAGTTCTCGCAGGGCAATTTGCATTAACCCCAGATCAACAGACCAATATGAAGGCTTTGCTCTCATTACTCGACGAAAACAATCCTTCACAGCGCCTTATAAAAGGCGAAATATATCGACAGTCCAGCATGTTCAACGAATGCATAGAACTGCTTTCGAAACCCATGGAAAGCAAAGGCTATATGAAAGCAGCTGAGCATATTATCGGACTTGCCAAACAGAGTAAGACTTATGTCACCTTGATAGATATTGATATCAAACAGATCACTCTTGATCCGAAGCCTTCCGACAAAATCAAAATATTCACACCGGTTCTGCCAAGGCCTGTTCAACGCAACAAGGCAAATTGACAACCTTATTGAGCTGAAACTGATAAGGACGCTTCTCATCCGCACCCGGAAGATGCGAATGCCCCCGTCAACATATCCATCGCACACACCGAGATCGAAAAGTGGAGAAAAAAAGTGGCAGACTCAATTATGAAGTCTGCCACTTTTGATTAACTGTGATTTTTCAGGCGTTAAGGCGATTAATTACCTCGTCGCGACCAAGCACATCTAGAATGCCAACCAGCTCGGGGCCGTGGCATGAGCCCGTGATTTTGACGCGGATCGGCATGAAAAGGTCTTTGCCCTTGGCTTCTGCTGTTTTACCGGCAGCTTTTATCGCTGCGTTATAGCCGTCTTTAACCCATTCGCAGGTCGCAAATTCTTTGGCAAGTGCTGCAAACAGCGCATGCGACTTTTCGGTCGCAATCATGCCGGCGGACTCTTCATCTTCGGGGGAGCTGGCGGTCAGAATTGACTCTGCTACCGGCACGGCATCTTTTAGCGTATTCATCTTGATCTGAATCAATTCAACGAGTTTTCGCAGCGTCTCGGGGTTATCGAGACGACTGTCTTCTGGCATGGCCTGTTTAAGAACAGGCGTCACCATTGGCAACAACTGATCAACAGTTAAGGCCCGCAAATGCTGGCCGTTCATCCAGATCAGCTTGTTGTGATCGAAAACGCCAGGCGACTTGCTGATACGTTCGAGCGAAAAACACTCTATAAGTTCTTCAACCGTGTAAATTTCGCGGTCAGTGCCATCGTTCCAGCCCAACAGCGAAAGAAAATTGATCATGGCATCGCGCAGAAAACCGTCTTCGGCATACTGACCAACGGCTGTAGCCCCGTGGCGCTTTGACAGCTTAGACTTGTCTTCGCCGAGAATCAGTGAAGCGTGTGCAAAAATCGGTGGTTTAATACCCAGCGCATCATAAAGAATCAGCTGACGATGGGTGTTAGTAAGATGCTCTTCAGCTCTTACCACATGTGTTATCTTCATGTCGGCATCATCAACGACTACACAGAAATTATAAACCGGCATGCCGCTTGAGCGCAGCACGATAAAGTCGCCAAGCGTCTCAGCTTTCCATTCAACGCGACCACGCACCAGATCTTCGAGCGCATAGTCTTTGTCAGGCACTTTTACTCTGACGACATAATGCTCACCGACAGCGATGCGGCGGTCGACTTCTTCTTTGCTGAGGTTGCGGCAGGTTCCGTCATAATGCACCGATCGGTGCTCAGTTTCGGCTTTCTGGCGCTTAGCTTCCAGTGTTTCTTCTGAACAGAAGCATGGGTATGCTGAACCATTGTCGAGCAGACGGCGGGCGTAGCTCTGGTAGATTTCGAGGCGTTGTGACTGAAAATATGGACCATGCGGACCACCGACTTCGGGGCCTTCATCCCAGGTCAGACCAAGCCATTTCATGTCGCGCAGCAGGCCGTCCACTGATTCCTGAGTCGAGCGCTCGACGTCAGTATCTTCAACTCGCAGCACGAAAGTGCCGCCGGTCTTGCGGGCAAAAAGCCAGTTAAAAAGAGCGGTACGAGCACCGCCGACATGAAGATATCCGGTTGGAGATGGCGCAAAGCGCACGCGAATCTGCTGTGACATGGTCAGATGATGTTGCTCCCCATGAAAATTTGCTCGTTACCATTAGACAATGCGTGACCGCAGCGACCAAATGCCGCAACTGCGATTCTGCCTTCACCACGCACAATAGCGACCTTAAAGCCGCCACCCAGTCCTGGGTTAACAGTGTAGAGCTGACTGAATATATCTCTTACTGCGTTGCTGACTGAGAATTTCTCACGCGAGTCTTCTTTAATAACAGAACGCGCAATAGCAGCAACGATGGTTGCCTCACGCAGTTTAATCGGCAATTTCTCGGCTGTTGCACCGACCTGTGTGATCGCAGCGCGATAGCCCTTGTTGTTAACCTTCTGCAGCCAGTATTCTTCCTGTTCGGAATCTTTGGTCATGGAAAGATATATTACCGCGCTTTCCACGGTCAGCTGCTGATCTTCACGATCCTCAACAAGGTCTTTAACAATATCCTTATAAGTAACAACTCCGACCAGTTCGTCATTGTTATCAACAACCGGCAGCGCTTCGAGCTCGCTGGCCGAGAGCATGGCGGCTGCTTCGCGCACCGACATGTTACAGTTGACCCGGCGAAACTTGGCTTCCATCACCGCGGTAACTTTCTCTTCGATATCGACATCAGCAATACTTGCCAGATGCGATGGTGTCATTATACCCACCAGTCTTTTGTCGCTATCAGTTACCAGAATGCATTCGGGCTGTCTGAGAATTACGATTTCTCTGAGAGCAAACACTGTTTGGCCTGCATCAACGATGACCGGGTTTCGATCCATTATCTCTTTTACCCGTATACCCATTTTACTTCTCCTCTGCTGTAGGGGCTGTTATATTTTGGTTACCTATGCGGCAAAAAATCATTCTGCCGGCGCCTGTCTGCAAAATGTTGCTGACAGTGGTTTTAACCGTCTCGCCCACATGGTCTCCGCCATCCTCTATTACTACCATGGTGCCATCTGATAAGAACCCAACGCCCTGACACGACTCCTTACCCTTCTTCACAACTTTAACTTCGATATCCTCACCGCTGACAAAAATCGGTTTGAGGGCATTTACCAAGTCGTTAACATTCAAAACGGTTATTCGATCAAGTTCGGCAACCTTCTTGAGGTTATAATCCTGAGTAATCATGATCGCCTTAAGTTCGGAAGCAAGCTTGACCAGCTTGGCATCAACTTCGTTGATATCTGCGTAATCGTTTTCAGCAATTACGATCAGATCAGGAAACTCATTTTTTAGCTGACCGAGGCTGGTAAGTCCTTTGCGTCCCTTACTGCGCTTGATTTCGTCTGACGAGTCAGAGAGAAACTGCAGTTCGTTAACCACGAAACGCGGAATTATTATATTGCCTTCGAGAAAACCAAGTCTGAAAAGATCAGCAAATCGCCCATCGATAATCGCGCTGGTATCAATGATTTTGTGGCGGGCGGTAACACCTTCTGTATTGATTCTAGCCTGATAGCGCCGGTATCTTAGCATAATCTTAACGCCAAGATAAGCAAACAAAAGGCTGAAGGACAACGGAATCACCAAATTAAACAACGGCACCAGACCATCGAGATATTTGTTGGCAAACTGTATTTCGCCAAAACCTTTGTACATCAAAAAGTATACAGGCACAAAAAGCAGGTTAGCGCTGACCAGGCCGAGAAGAAGTCCCATCGCTCCCCAGGCAAGATCGTAGTTGTTATTGTGTTCAAGCTGTCCTTCGAGCCACAAATGTAGTTCACGACCAGCGATAGAGCAGAAAAGATAGCCAATAAATCCCAACAAAGCAGACAGAGTCAGCTGAGGGTTTTCGAGTTCAATAATGTTAGTGTATTCGACCGAAATGGCATAACCAACCGCCACACCGACGATAGTACCAGTTAGAACAAGAAGTGATCTCAAAAGTTGAAAAATCATAAAGAAACCTCACGGGTTGAGAGGATACCACGAAGCCCTCTTATTATCAATATTCAGGGAACGGGTTTTAAAAGTATTTTGCCAGTTGCTCTCAGCTTGTAACGTCAGACTCAGCTTTTGCAATATGCGATTTTTTAAGCGAAAACCAGATGAGAGTCAGAAAATATGTGACGCCAGCAATTACAATTGTCAGAGCACCAGAAGGCAGATCTGGAGCATAACTGAAAATAAGGCCGCTCAGTGTGAAAGTTATACCCAGCAAAGTGGCGGCGATCATGATTTTCCAGACACTGTCAAAAAACCGGCTGGCAATGGCGACCGGCAGACTCAGCAAGGCTATAACCATTATAATACCAACAACCGAAACAGTAAGAACCACCGTTAAAGCAGTAAGGCAAAGAAGAAGCAGATAATAGAATTCTACAGCCACACCACGAGTTCGCGCGAACTCTTCGTCAAAACATACAGCGACAGTCTGATGGTAAAAAGCAACTGTCAAGCCAATTACAATAACATCTAGCAGCGCGATCAGATAAAGATCTTCGCGCGAAACCATCAAAATATTACCAAATAGATAGCTCATCAGATCTTCGTTATAACCGGGCGTCTTAAAGATAAACAAGACTCCGACCGCCATGCCGATCGCCCACAATGCACTGATTATCGTATCTTCGCGCTCCTTGGCGCGCAAACTTATAAAGCCGATAAGCAGCGCAGAGGCAATCGCTGTAAAAATTGCTCCATAAACCGGACGCAACCATGGCAGATCGTAAACTACTGAAAAATAGCGGGCAGCACCCAAACCACCAAGAACACAGTGCGATATTGCTGCGGCAATGTAGGTTATGCGTTTTAATACCACATAGGTACCGACCACACCGCTTGCAATACTACATAGAATTCCGGCAATAACCGCATTCTGCAAAAACTGTAATTCAAGCAGATCTTTTATGAATGCGGACATACATGCCCCTTCTCAGTGCAGCGATGATCGTGTCTGATAACGTGAACATCAAGACCATAAATACTTTGCAGGGCTTCACCGGTAAGCTCAGAAACCGGATGAATCTGCAGGGTTTTGCGCACACACAACACACTTTTTACCCTTGCCGATACAAAACCCACATCGTGCGACACCATAAGTATTGTAAACTTCTGGTTTAGTTCTTCAAACATGCGATAAAACTGCTCAGTGCCATGCACATCGACACTGGCGGTAGGCTCGTCCATCAGCAACAAGCGCGGCTCAGAAACAAGTGCACGGGCAATAAGCGCCCGCTGTCTCTGCCCACCCGACATATCTGAAAACCCGCGTTCTTCCTTGCCCTGCAAACCAACTGCTGCAAGGGCCATGCGTGCTTTTTCGATCTGTTCCTCAGAATATGGTCCCCAGAAAAACGAGCGCTGAAGACAACCCATCAACACAACATCCAGAACCTTAACCGGAAAGCCTGCATCAAACTTTGAAAATTGTGGAACATAACCGATCTGCGCCTGGCGCCGACTCGGTGCTTCGCCCAAAACCTTTATTGAGCCAGAAACGGGCTTGAGTAAGCCTAAAATAAGCTTCAACAGGGTAGTTTTACCGCCGCCGTTAGGGCCGACAAGACAGGCAAATTCACCAGCTTCCAGCGAAAAATTAATGTTTTCGAGAACGGTGATGCCGTCTTCAAAGGCAAAATTCACATCAGAAAAACTGACAACAGCTTCGAGACTGCTCACTTTTGTTTTGCCCCGACCAGAACCGAACCAGCGAGCTCACGCAAGTTGGCAAAATAATCCTCTGCAAGCGGGTCGATCAGCACAACCGCTCCATCAATCGATCTGGCAATTGTCTTTGCGGCAGCAACCGGAAACTGCTTCTGCACAAAAATCACATGAATACTGTTTTGCCGACAATAGCGAATAAGTTCAGCCAACCGGCGCGGACCAGGCTCTTTGCCTTCAAGTTCAACAGCCTGCTGCTTAAGACCATACCTATCAGCAAAATAGCCAAATGCCGGATGAAAAACCAGCATGGCTTCGCCATTTATCGGCATTAATTTTGCGGCCAACTCCGCATCAAGATCGCGCAGCTCATTAACAAGTTTTTGCAAACCATCGTCAATTCTGGCTTTGTAATCAGGTAAAGCTTCACGAAGGGCAATCGCCATATTCTCTGCCTGTATCACTACCAACAGCGGATCAAGCCAGAAATGCGGATCAGGAGCACCGGATTCATGTCCACAGTCATCGCTGTGCTCGTGGCCGTTTTCAAGACTGTCCATAGACCTTCTCGGCACGTTTTTATCAGTGTTTACAATCTTCAGGCCAGGACAAATTGCAGTCAGTCTCGTTACCAAGGCTCGTTCGAAAGGAACTCCAACCAGAAAAAATATTACTGCCCGCGACAAACGGCTCATCTGCTGAGGAGTCGGCTCGAAGGTATGTGGCGAAACACCTGGTCCAACCAACACCTCAACCTCAACCAGGTCGCCAGCGATCTGCTCGACAATGTATTTCTGAGGCAAAATACTGGTAAAAATTTTAATTTTAGCGGGTTCGGCACCACAAAGCGCTGAGCTCAATAAAACAAAGCTCACTAGAACCAGCAGCAAGCTCTTAGAGAACAATCGTTTGTTCATCGGCTATAGACTCAGTCAGTCTGCTTCAACATTGCAGAGAAGCTCAATCTGGTCACTCTCAGAACACTTTTTAATCGCATGCTTTTCGGCAAATTTATCCCAGCATTTTTTCATGGCTGGTGAAAGAACCCCGGCACCACTGCACAGCGGACAAACGTGTTCAAGCGCGTGTAAAATAGCACTGCGAATAAATTCCGAGCGATTAGGCATACTCTGCAGGATTTCAAGCAGGTTAGGGTCGACTTTAAATGTTACGGTATCAGCTTTTTTCACCAGAAAACCTCCGAAAAGTGTCACAAAATATTATCACATTATGCAGATAATACCAACAATTAGCCAAACACCACTTTTAAAGCTTCTCTAACTGTAGAAACACGAACTATGCCTTTTTCGTCAGCAAGTTCGCAACCGGCTGCAACCACAAACCGGGTGAAACCGAATCTGCGCCCCTCATTAATGCGCCGCGCCACATTCGATACCGGCCTGACTTCGCCAGCCAGAGTCAACTCGCCAACCAGCAGAACGTCAGTCGGAAGCGGCTGGTCATTGAGACTGCTGGACAAAGCCATTGCCAGTCCGAGATCGCCACCCGGCTCATTGAGTTTCAAACCGCCCGCAACGTTCACAAAAACATCACGGTTGTAAAACTTGAGATTGGCATGCTTTTCAAGCACCGCAATAACCAGATTCAGGCGATTTGAATCTATCCCGGACGAGACACGCCGTGGCATGGTCAAAAACGACTGGGTTACCAGCGCCTGCAGCTCGGTAAGAATACAGCGACTTCCCTGTAAAATCGGCACTACAACGACTCCAGGTGCCTCACTGCGCTTGCGGCTGATAAACAGATCAGACGGATTGATTACCGGACTCAAACCCTTCTCGGTCATCTGAAATACAGCAACCTCGCCAGTAGCACCGAAACGATTTTTAAAAACCCTTAAAATTCTAAAATTTGAATTAACATCGCCTTCAAAATATAAAACGGTATCGACCATGTGCTCAAGAATCTTGGGGCCAGCAATAGCGCCATCTTTGGTGACATGACCAACTATAAAAATTGGCAGACCACGGTCTTTGCCAAACTTGGTCAGAATAGCCGCGCACTCGCGTATCTGAGTGACCGAACCCGGCGTTGCATCCATCTGCGGAGTATAAACGGTCTGAATCGAGTCGACAACCAGCAGGCGCGGCAGATAAGAAGCCAGGCCGTTCAGCGCAGAATCGAGATTCTGCTCAGAAACCAGAATAATATCACTGCCATTGCCAATGCGCAGGCGCTCAGCCCGCAACTTGATCTGCGTCGCCGACTCTTCACCCGAAATATAAGCCAACGGCTTGATTGTAACCCCAAGCCGCGAAACCAGCTGCAACATGAAAGTGGACTTTCCGACACCCGGTTCACCACCGATAAGAGTAATACCACCCGGCACCAGCCCACCACCAATCAGCTCGTCAAAAACATCCACTCCTGTCGGCCAGCGCGTCGAATTTTCCATCTCGACTTCTTCAAGCGTCTGAATTATTGCAAGACTGCCACCCGGGTTCTGCATCGGCACCCGCCGCGTTTCTCCCGCTTCGATTTCCTGTTCAACCGTGTTCCATTCCTGACAGGCAGTGCATTGCCCCTGCCATTTGGGAAAAACCTGTCCGCATGACTGGCAAACAAAACGGGTACGCGCCTTGGCCATGTTACTTTCTCCTGCGAACTTTGCTGTTTTTACTCAGTCCTGCTGTTCTCTGCAGATCTTCAGCGAGAAATTTGCCTGTCAAAGAAGCTTTTACCGCAATTATCTCTTCGGGCACCCCGACGGCAGTAATCTCGCCGCCGCGATCTCCACCTTCCGGGCCGAGATCTATAATGTAATCAGCTGTTTTTATTACATCAAGGTTGTGCTCGACTACCAAAACGGTATTGCCCTTGTCAATAAGCCTGGACAGAACGTCGAGCAAGCAACGCACATCTTGGAAGTGCAAACCGGTAGTAGGTTCATCAAGCAGATAAAAGGTCGAACCAGTCGCCACTTTAGACAACTCGGTCGCCAGCTTGATTCGTTGCGCCTCACCGCCAGAAAGTGTCGTACTGGCCTGGCCGAGAGTAATATAGCCGAGACCGACATCAACCAGCGTCTGAAGGCGACGTCGGATCGCTGTAAACGGCTCAAAGAAGGCGAGCGCATCGCTGACGCATAAATCCAGCACCTGTGCAATGTTGAGGCCCTTAAACTTTACCTTAAGCGTTTCGTCGTTAAAACGGCGACCTTTGCATTGTTCGCAGGTTACATAAACATCTGGCAGAAAGTGCATTTCGATCTGAATCTGACCGGAACCCTCACAAACTTCGCAGCGACCACCCTTTACGTTAAAACTGAAGCGACCAAGTGCGTAACCGCGGGTTTTAGCCTCGACTGTCTGCGAAAACAAATCACGGATCGGAGTAAAAATACCGGTATAGGTGGCCGGATTCGAACGAGGCGAGCGACCTATCGGGTTCTGGTCAATATTTACGACCTTATCAATATGTTCGATGCCCTCGATTTTTTTATAAGCGCCAACATCGAGATGCGATCTGTTGATAATATTGTTCAAAAGCGGGTAAAGAGTGTCGGTGACAAGACTCGATTTGCCGGAACCAGACACGCCAGTCACTACAACCATTTTGCCCAGAGGTACTGCAACATCTATGTTTTTAAGATTATTATGCCTGGCGCCTTTTAAGGTAAGCCAGTTACCATTACCCTTGCGACGGTGGGCTGGAGCCGAAATAAACTCACTACCACTCAAAAAACGGCCAGTAAGGCTTTGTTTATTATTGGTAACAGTGGCTGGTGATCCGCTTGCAACCAGCATGCCACCCTCGACGCCAGCACCGGGGCCAAGATCTATAATATTGTCAGCCTCTTCCATGATCTCACGGTCGTGCTCAACCACCAGAACAGTGTTGCCAATGTCACGCAATTTTTTAAGGGTATCGATGAGACGCCGGTTGTCGCGAGGGTGCAGCCCGATACTTGGTTCATCAAGCACATAGGTAATACCAACCAGGGCTGAACCGATCTGAGATGCAAGCCTGATTCTCTGCGCTTCACCGCCAGAAAGGGTATGAGCGGCACGCGAAAGATTTAGATAATCGAGCCCAACATCAGTCAGAAACTTTAAGCGATTATTGATCTGCTCAAGGATTTTTTTGCAGATAAAGCGATCGCGCTCACTGAGAGTCAGCCCCGCAAAAAATTCAATCAGCTCACCAACTGAATGTTGCGACAATTCATGGATATTCTCGTCTCTGACCTTGACCGCGAGCGCAATCGGATTAAGGCGCCGGCCCTGGCATTCAGGGCAGGGCAGAGTGCGCATGAAGCGCTCATAAAAATTGCGGGCGCCATCAGATTTCGTCTCGCGATAGCGCCTTGAAAGAGTCGGAATCACGCCTTCGAACGGCTTGGTAAGCGACCCGGCCATGGTGCGGCCCTTATAATTGACCTTGAGAACCTTATTGCCTGAGCCCTGCAATATGATTTGCCTGACTTCCTCTGAAAGGTTTTTAAATGGCACATTCAGTGAAAACTTGTAATGTTCAGACAGACCTTCCATCCACTGCCGCGAAAAAGTCGCCTCGGTAAAATTTTCGGACGCAATCGCACCCTCAGATATTGACAGATCAGTGTCAGGAATGACCAGATCAGGATCAACAACCAGCTGAATACCGAGTCCTGAACAGGCGGAACATGAACCATAGGGGGCATTAAACGAAAACAAACGGGGTTTGATCTCGGGCAACGACACATCGCAACGTGCACAGTGCAAATTCTCGCTAAAAAGTTTTTCGACAGTTTTGCCGCTCTCGGGAGCGATCAATACCAGCAACTGGCCTTCAGCCAGTTTAAAACACAACTCAACCGCCTCATTGAGACGTGCCGAGGTCTGCTCTTGCTCAGAATCGGAGAGTCTGATACGGTCAACTGCAACCTCAATATCGTGCTTTTTGTTGCGATCAAGCTCGGGCAACTCATCGTCAAGCGACCACATGTCGCCATCAACACGAACTCTCGACAAGCCCTCGCGCCGCAGTTCTTCGAAAACCTTGCCATACTCGCCCTTGCGACTTCGCACAACCGGTGCCAGCAGAGTGATGCGAGTGCCATCAGGATACTGCAGCAACGCTTCAACAATCTGTGCAGCCGTCGAACTTTCGACCGATTCACCGCACTCCGGGCAATGTGGTCGACCAATCGCGGCAAACAACAACCTGAAATAATCATAAAGCTCTGTTATGGTGCCAACTGTCGAGCGCGGATTGCGCGAAGTTGATTTCTGTTGAATAGCAATTGTCGGTGAAAGACCTTCAATACTCTCGACATCGGGCTTTTCCATCTGCTGCAGGAACTGTCGAGCATAAGAAGAAAGCGATTCCATGTAACGACGCTGGCCTTCGGCATGAATTGTATCAAAAGCCAGTGATGACTTGCCTGAACCAGAGACACCAGTGATGACAGTCAGTTTGCCATCAGGAATGGTGAGACTTAGATCTTTCAGGTTATGCACCCGGGCTTTGACAATCTTTATCATGGGTGAAACTCAGCGCCAGTCGTATTGAATAACACTCGCCTGTGTGGGCGTACTTATTTCGCCTTCGCCAAAAGTAACCTTGTAAAAACCAGAAACCTTCACAGGACGGCCGCCACCACGTTTTTTGCCTACTTCGACCAGACCGTTTTTAACAACGACCTCGCCTTTTGCTTTCTCTGCGTCATAAATTACTTTGAACAAACCCGAAGCTCCAACGACAACAACGTCAGCAACTTCTATCTCAAGAACTCCGCGTCCATCCAGAGAAATAGCAGCTGTAAGTTCACCACGCCGCAAAATGATCGGCTCTTTTTCAATCTTGTTTTCGGTTTCAGCAAGCATCGGAGGTAACACCGTCATTTCAGAGCCAGGAAACAATTTAACCTGGTTATCAAGCTGCATTTGAACGGTAACTGTCGACTCTTCCGTAGTTTTAAAGGTGTGTTCCTTGTCAAATTCAAATTTTTCGGTGAGTTTGTCCCAGGTACCAACGTAGCGATGTTCTATCTTACCGTTGAAATCAGAAATGCGCGAGAACAACATTTTGGCTCTTTCGTCCTGACGTGCAAGCGTTGCCGAGCGACTACGCAGAATAGAAATAAAGCCAAGCAGCACAATGATGCCAAAAAGAACTGCTACGCCGATTATCATTCGACGCTTCTTCTCTTCAGCATCTAATATCTGCTTTGCAGCTTTCTCGCGCTCGCCTTGAAGCTTTTTTAGAGCTTTATGATCGAGCTTCTCTAGTTGGTGCCACTTTTTAGACATGGTGTAACACTATACAGTTCTTTTTAAAAAGTATCAATCCCGACTTGAGGAGTCGCCATAATTGAATTTTCTTTAAAAACCTTTTCATCTTTGGGATACAGGGTACGTATTTTAACGGAAATTGGTAAAAAGTCTACAGGTTTTTCTGGCGGTATGGTTCCGGCGACCGAAAACTCGATAAACTGCACATCATTAACGAAGACTCGATCTCTTGATTCTTCGGGTAATGCAGCCAAACTGAGGTTGCCAGATTTAGCATAAGAACCCTGTGGGTTGGTCGTGAAACTAAATGCTTCGGTCTTAATTCGCAGGTTGGCAACAGGCCCACCTGGGGTGTCTAAAGTGTGATCGAGATAAATTTCATTACGAATCAGCTTGCCAGGCTGTGTCGGTGGCTTTTCCGGTTCGCACATAACCCAGCTCATGATTTTAAGTTCACCGGAGGAAGGAGCATTGATAGGCTCACCGTCTTTGAGGATTCTCAGGTAATACTGAGCCGGCACCGCGATGCTATCGTTATCACAGGGGTCAAAAAATGTATCCGAAAAGAGTGTAGTCGGATAGGTGGCACTTCTTACATCACGGCTGATCAGCTGCAGAGCATTACGCATCTGGTCTACCGTTCCGGTTATCCATTGCGCACGACCTGCGGTTTTACTGCCACCAATAAAGAGCTGATAGACCCCGGTCATGAACATCGCCATAACCGCACAGGCTATAACAACCTCTATCAGAGTAAAAGCACTTTTGCCTGGTTTTAAATAGCTCAATCTATGGCCCCTTTTCGAGTAATTTTCTGAACCCGCTTCTGCGTCTGGGGTATCAGCTTACCCTGAAAATTCTTGACCGCACCTTCGACACTTACTTCGATAGCTTCCTCACCATACTTACGTAGACCCTTTATGGACTGAATCTTTACATCGGTGACTTTGTAGCTCATGGTATAGGGGTATCCGTCCATGGTAGCGGCATCCCACTCCTGAATATTCTTTACGTCGGGTGAAATGACGATCTCTAACGGCACTTGCATACGAGCACCATCCATAAGCATGTTACTGCAATCACGAATGTAATAATTCAGATATTTTCCTGATTGAGCTGAAGCCGGAGGAGGATTTGGCTTTACATAGCGATATTCGGGCTCGCTTCTTGCCAATCCTGGAGCCAGATAACGATAATCAGGGTTATGATAGCTGCCCAACCGGATAAAAGCGTCTTTGCCAGGCAATGGCTGGTAAAAATACTTGGGCTGCTGGTTCATATCAACCTCACGATCCGGACGAACCCGCACAAAAAGTTCTGGACGAGCACTCACCGGCTCAAAACACGGCTGCCCAGAATCGGTACTGCCCTCAAACTCGGCAAAATTGCACAGCGGATTCTTGCCCTGCGCTAATTCCACGGCATCATACAGTTCGGTCGGAAAAAGCTTGGCTTTAAGCAGAAAATGCTGCATGGCAGCGCGCGCCGCAAAGAAAGCCTGACGTTCGTCGATAGTCAGCTGATTGTGGTGAGCCGTGCTCGACTGGCGAAACATCATGGCAACAAACAGCACCAGCATACAAAAAGCAAAAAACACCGCTACAACAATGGCAACACCACGTCTTTTTCTGGTAAATCTGTTCATCAGTCGATATCCCCCTTGATTGTCATCAGGTGAATACGCTGCACACGCCCATCGGTAGCTTCTGGATTCTCAAAGTAGCGCTGATCAAGGTTCCACTGAACTTGAATAAGAAGCTTCTTCATAACGCACCATGCATATTTATCGCCAGTATCGTATGGCACCTTCTCGGTTACCATTTTTGTTGTGTAGCGTTCGGCAGTCGGATCGGTGTAACGAGGATCATCAGGACCAGAGCCTTCCATGCCTTCATCCTGATAAACATTTTGTGGAGACTCGGCCACTCCGCGACTTGAGCCAAGATCTACTTCTGCGTAAGGCGACTGAGCAGGGTCTCTGGAGTATTCTTGCAGCCAGTCACCGGCAGAAAAGATGGCCGGGTTGCGCAAATACGCAAAAGTCAATTCGCTGGTTTCAGCGAAACGATTAGGAGCACCGGCAGGAAAGCCTGCACCTATCTTCGTGCGCTCCGGGCGCGGCGGTTTCTGCTCAGAAAAGACATCTTCGACACGCAGATGCACCAGATAATGAATGCCGCGTGAATCAGTAAAGATACCACTGCAAGGCCAGCCGGCACCCTGCTTTTCTGAGCCCTGAAACAGAACCGGCAGTATTTTGAGAGCCCAGGCGTCGTTGTAACGTTTGTATTTCGTCTTCGCAGCAAGGTCATCGACCTTGATAAAGCCAGGATTACCCTGACGCAAAGCGGCAAAGGGCACGTTATCGAGAATGGTGTTCAATATCTCTGAAGCCTTGTTCATCGCAAATGCCTGCGAAGCGTTGCGATCGGTCTCGACCGTCTGCCGACTCATCAGGCCAAAAAGCGGAATCATAGCCACAGCCAGAATACCAACAGCAATAACTATTTCGATAAAAGTTACCGCTTTTCGATTCAAAAATACCATCGGTTAAACCTCGGAAAATCAGTTTTGAAGCAATTCGGAAGCAAGCGCCGAAAGTGACGAACGCTCTGATTTATGAAGAATTATATGCCCGAACAGATTATGATTTTTGAATTTTTCGATGACAAAGTTCAGACCGTTCGAAGAACTGTCGAGATAAGGGTTATCTATCTGGTATGGGTCGCCGGTCAACACAACCTTGGTGCCTTCGCCAGCGCGGCTGATAATCGTTTTAACTTCGTGTGGAGTCAGGTTCTGCGCTTCATCAACGATCAGATACTGCTTTGGAATACTGCGACCCCTGATATAGGTAATCGCTTCGATTTGAACCTTCTGCGATTCGATCAGAAATCTGATTTTTTTGTCGACATCATCTGAATTCTTGTAGAGACGATCCATTACGAATTCGAGATTGTCAAAAATAGGCTGCATCCAGTGACTGAGCTTTTCATCTTTTGAGCCCGGAAGATAACCGATATCTTTGCCAAGAGGCATAATCGGGCGGCTGACAAGCAGTTTGCGGAACAGGTGCTCATCGATAGTTTTCTGCAGGCCGCAGGCAAGTGCCAACAGAGTTTTGCCAGTGCCAGCGCGACCAACCAGTGTTACCAGCTGGATTTCATTGCACAGCAGCAGCTCGATCGCGAATTTCTGTTGCAGATTAAGCGCTTCCACGCCCCAGGGCTTGGCATTCTGATGAAATAGTGGCAACAAACGTCTCTGTTCGCCATCATACTTTGCCAGTGCAGTTTTATTCTCGTTTTCGGCAGCTTTGAGCAGTAAAAATTCGTTTCTAAGAAGATCGTCTGCCTCGTATTCAAGCCCATCATCGCGCAAGAAGGTCTCGATTCGGCTAATCGGCATTGTCATTTCACGCCAGCCAGAATAGAGCTCGTCAATATCGACCTTGTCGGTTTCAAAATCTTCGGTATTGATACCAAGAGCATCAGCTTTGATGCGACAGTTGATATCTTTGCTGATCAGCACAACATTGCGATCCTGCTTTTTCAAGATAAGCGCACAGGCAAGAATGCGGTTGTCTACCTTATGCGGATCAAGACCATAAGCTTTTGGAAACTCAATTTCTGAATCAATCATAATCTGAAGCGTTCCACCAGATTCCAGCGGTACACCTTTGGCGAGGGTGCCATGTTTACGAAGGCGGTCGAGTTCACGAGAAGCCTGACGAGCTTCACGGCCGCGCTCATCGTTTAAACCTTTAAAACGATCGAGCTCTTCGATGACCCCCAGTGGTATAACCACATCGTTATCTTTAAAAGAAAACAGCGCTTGATGGCTGTGAAGAATGACATTGGTATCAACCACAAAGGTTTTTTTCATCAGCAAGTTTCCCACCTTATATTTAGCTATATCCCTACGAACTTAGCACAGGCTCCAAGATTGTGTCAAACTGTATGACCGGGGCACCAATCAATTTCATCCTGTGCCGAGCCGCACAGACACCAAACAACTAAGAATATTATTCAACGAAAGAAGTCGCGCTGTTTTATTGTTTTTTTTATGTCTGATTAAAGATTTAGTGAAATCATCCGATAACAGACTACGGGAAAGTATAACTACCTGATTCGACAGAAACGCAAGTTTCTTCAAATACTGAAAGGAACAGAGGTTCCATGAATAAACGGCATCATTCATACCTTCTGACTGGTTTTATGGTTCTGGCTCTCACCTCAAGTGCAGCTGCACAATACTATGAAAACCTTACACCCGAAGGCTATTCTCTTGCTCCGCCTATGCAACAGGAGCTTTACTCCGACAGATCGTCGATTAGCGCCGACAGCAGCTGGATCGAAGAAGACACCACCACAGGGTATCAAACCTACACCATTCGGAAAGGCGATACCCTCGGTTCGATCTCGAAAAAATTCTTCGGCTCAACCCAGCACTGGAAAAAGATAGCGTCGGCGAATCGCATCACTGACGCCAGCAAAATCAAGATCGGTCAGGTGCTCGAAATTCCGACCACCGATTACGACAGAGGGCAAGGTGTAACTTATCGCCAGCGCACCAGATACATATCTTCACCACCAACAACTGCGCCAGCGCCAACAACCAGTCTGCCGCTGCCGCCAGTAACTCAGAGTGGCGATGCCGTATTGTACTCTGATTCTGGACTGCCACAGATCATTCTGCCTGGCGAGCAAAGCAGTAGCCGCAAAGGAACCGACTATCACGTCTCCTTCAACGGATTGACCGGCCTGGTTAACACCTTCGCCTCTTATCCGCTTGGCGAAAACGTGTTTTCGACAGCTTTTGGAATGGTCTGGAACAAAATCACCAGACGCGACGGCCAACGCCTCGAAAATGGCGAGGATGGAGATTACTGGCAATTTCCCATTCTGCTGACTTACGCCGGTGAAAACTTTGAAGTGGCATTTAAACTGCCGTTTGAATCTTACGACGTGTTTGCGCCAATTTCTTACAACTTTCGCGATGGCTCAGATTCAGGCATGGCTGATACCGAGCTGCGCCTCAAATTCTGCTCGCAGAACGACGAAATGGCCTCAAGTCTTGGATTCGGCGCAATCTTTCCGACCAGCGACATAACAATCGGCAACACCGACAACAATAATGCCTGGGAAGTATTCGCCGGCCTGTCAAGCAAACGCAAAGAAGGCGGAAACTTTCATGTCAATGGCGGCTATCAGGCTGGCGATGGCAACACCAATCACGAAGGTGTCTTTGTTAACGCTGGCTTCGAATACGACCCTAACGAATCGTTCACTTTCATGGGTGAAGTCAACTTTTACAACCGCGTTAACAACGGCCGCAGCACCGATCTCGTGCTTGGCATGCGCTATCACGTAAAACCCGGTATGTCGCTGACTCTGGCTACGCCAATAGCGCTGAGCAACGACATGTTCTTCGGTTATGACTACCGCCTGCAGGGTCTGCTGCAATATCACTACTGACAATACGATTGAGATTTCCCCCTTGCACCGGCGCCGTTATTGCGGCGCCGGTGCTGTTTTAGGGACAATTGACAGGGCATTTTACAAGTGGTACACAATCCGGTTGGCGAAAAACAACGATAGTTTCCTGTTCCATTGCTCTCTAAGCCCCTAATTAAGTTGCAACAGATAAAATCTTACTTTATATTATTGCTGCGCAATAAGGAGAAAACAAAATGTTTACCGGTGTAAAAGCAATGTTAGCAATGCTGATAGTCTTTCAGCTGACTATGTATATCAACACCCTGAATGCTGCGGAACCCGACTTCAACTGCCCCGCCGTCAAAGGCGTTGAAGCAATGATGAACCAGCTCAAGGATTCACCGGAAGGTGAAATGATGGTCAAAATGACCGAAGAAAGGTTCAAAAAACATCCCTTCATCCTGGCTATCAGGTTTCATCGTGTAGATCTTGTAAAAGCGCTTATGGAAGCCGGATTTGACCCCAAGATTATGCAGTCCAGCGATGATTACCCGCTTGAAGTAGCTGTCAACGGCTGGTCACCAGGCATTACAACAGAAGTCATCGAACTGCTGCTTGAGTCCGGAGCCAGTCCAAATGTGGCGGGCGACGAAAATATGACACCGCTGCATCACGCTGCTACGTCTGGAATTACGGAAGTTGTCAGCCTTCTGATGAAACATGGCGGAAACCCAAACTTGCGTGCTTCAGACCAGCTCAAACAAATGACACCACTGCACTGTGCAGTAAGAATGAACAGGGGCGATATCGTTAAAATTCTACTTGCTGGTGGAGGCGATCCTCTCCAGAAAAACAGCGAGGGTGTATCGCCACTTGATATGGCAAAAGCAGAGAAAAAGGAAGACCTGATTAAAATTTTGGCGGCAAAATTGCCGGAGACCGAAAGCAAAAATTCTGAAAACAAAACGCAGCCTGCAGACAACAAGAAAGAGCTCGCACAAACATTTGAAAAGGCCATGAATCTTGCAAAACAGAAAAAATACAGCGAAGCTATGCCACTATTTGAAAACTGCTGCAGCTCAGACCCGGAAAATGATAACTACACATATTATCTTGCGCTTGCCCAGGCAAAAGTGGATAAAATAAGCGAAGCAAAACAGACTTGCCAAAAGCTTCTTAAGCGAAATCCGCAACATGAAAAAGCTTTAAAGCTGCTTTCCACTATAAGTGAAAACACAAAATAAACACCGATAGCAGACAGCCCTAAATATTCCACCGGAAATTTCTGTTCACCATTACCAGTGGTTCCGTAATTATCACCTGATTATGAAACTATAATTTTAAACCGAAAATTACCATAGAAGCCGGGCGTTTCAACGTCAACAAAGCAAGATTCTTTTATGATCATGGCCTGGATGGGACCAGCGGCATATCATTCTTTAAATCAGTATCATTTACAATCAGATCGATGCTACCTCTCAGATGGTCAGCAATTTCCGGGACCTGCTCAAAAATCAGAAACTGCTCCATAAGCGCAGCGGCATTGCCGGCTTCCAGCCCGCGAAAACAACCAAGAGCCTTAATGATATTCAGATTTGCTGAAGTTTTTTTCAAGATAATTTCTTTCGGACCTGCTTTTGCATTTATCATCGGCAGCTTCTCTCTACCCAGAAGAGCCTGCAGCAAAGGCTTTATCGCCCTATTATCGCCAACTTTAGCCAATGCAAACGCTATCTCAGTGCGATTCAAAAGAATGCCATCACCAGTATCTCGATCATCAGCTCCGGTTTTAAGGGCCTTGATCAAAGCTTCGACCACCTTGTCACGATTTGCGGCAGTAACGGTTGCCGGCAACTGCCTGGCTGCAAAAATTCTGACATTTTCATTGTAATTTCTGGTCGTCCATGAGGCAAAGAAACCCTGATCACTACCATTTGCATCATAATAAGCAGCTTTTCCCTGCAATTGTTCGATCAATCGGGCAGCCTTATCCTGTGCTCCCGCTGCCGCCTGAAAAACAAATAGACATATGACCAGCAAAAAAGCAGACAACTTTTTATTCATCATCCATTCTCCCAACAAAATCTATCAATAAAATACCATAAATAGATGCCCGAAAAGGGCTTAGAAAAGCAGTGGGCATCTAGAATCTCACATTTTTCCTTGCGCGGCCCTAATGGCAGCATTCTCATTCCCCGACAGATCTTTTATGCCTCTGATCCGGTTAGACTTCTTGACGCTGAAGTATGCCAAGAAAGCTCAGTGTTAATGTATGCTCTGCGACAGCGAAAAATGGGAAACAACTTTTCAACCCGGGGTTATGAAAATGATGTTTGGCAGTCATTTCTCTGGATAGCCAATTCCTGCCGGGTAATGCGTTTATAATGTCGGTTGTTGTCCAGCATATTAATGCCGAAACTAATTTGATTCCGTAAAGTCATCCAGGCGCTTTTGTAGCTCTATGGCCCGACTTTTGATTATTTCCAGGTTATCTGATGCCAGAAAAATTCTATACATGGTGCCTTCCTTTGTGGCAAAAATGGCTTGTAAATGCATTTGTTCAGCATCTCTGAACTTTATCCAGGCATTTTGAGCATTCTTTAGGGCCGTTTTCAGCTCTTCATTTTTTCCGTAACTTTTCACCAGTTCTTTGTATACTCTATTCAACTCTTCGTCCCAAAGTTCGCTACCCTTAAAAAGAGCCTGGACTTGCCCGTTAGTGCTCTGGTCAGCCTCCAGCAAATCCATGACTTTTTGATCAATTGGGTGAATGATAGCAGTTGAGATGGTTTCGCTAACTGCTGCTGCATCTGGATTGTCGATCTGTGCCAGCGCAATAGAGCAAATGCTTGCAAAGAAACAGAAATACAGAAATTTGCGGATCATTTTTTTTCTCCTGGTTCAAAGTTCTACGGCGGCCATTTTTAAGCCAGAAACTGATGCTACAACAGATTTTCAGAATTGTGCTGAAAATTCGAGCTGTTAGTTATGAGAACGCCGACCGAACCCCATTTTGGTGGGAAGCGGCGAGCGCATAGCATAAAAGCTGAAGCGGCCCGGGGAGACGCGAACAGACTCATAAGACCGGGCAGCATCTTCCCTGACCCGCTAAGGCTTTAGAAAAGCAGTGGGTATCTAAAATCTCCGACTCAGTCATTTGTTGAACTCGTTTACAGAGCTCCATCAAAAAAGATTTCTGGTGAAAGGCTTGGTTGGTGGCCATCTAACCGCACTAGAGTCGTCGACACACAGTATAGCTGTGAGTATTGCTGCGGCAGCGACAGCGGCGTCATGGCTTTCACTCAATCTTGGTCCGGCAACGTTGAGAATCTGCGGCCGCACTCTGGCAAGCCAATTTCTAATTTCTTCGCTGTCATAGTTGGTGATATCTACTACCATGAATGGTCGATGCAGCTTTTCAGAACATTTTATAGTGAGAGCTGTACCGCGGGAGCGCCGGGTCGTGTCCTGAATTATCAGAGTAGCCTGTGAATCTCTTACATTCAGTTGAGTTCGCTGCTGATATAATGGCTTAGTGGCTTCTCTGAGCAGATAGCGTTCTGGAATAACACCATCTTCGGCCTTGCGACCAAGCGGGCACCAACCTGCATGAGATATGCCAATCTGCATGGCAAAATCAAGAGCAGCACGATCAACCCCGGTCTGCCCACCAGAGATCAGCATGGCTAAAGCATATTTTTTTTGCTTGCTCGACATTTCACTCCTCTTCGATCGTTGTCAGCTTCGAATTGATTCTCTCTACCTGATTATAAATCTTTTAGGAGTGAATTTTCCTGCCCGCCCGTATAAAGCAGATAATGGCGGTAGATATGAATATTTTCGGGCAGTTCGGCTTTGTTAAGCGTTGGCAGACATTCTTTTTCAAACATTGAGTCGAACATGTAGAGTCGCCTGGGATAATTGCTGGTCATGCGCAACCACAGTGCCCGTCGCGTTTCATAGCCGGCGTTTTCGAAAAGATGGCAAAGCAGTTCAGAATGGCCGCCGGCAACCAGACTGTCGAGGGTCTCGACAGCCTTATCGACTGCAAATTTTTCTTTGCAGCCAATAAAAGCCAACACCCATAAATCGCGCGCGCACAGCTGGCGGGCGGCTGACACATCGCCACAGCTGCTTTTGCGGTTCACATTTCTGCAGACAAAAACGGCCTTAGCGTGAAGGGGCAAAGCTTCATACATTGTCGGCCTGAAACTTTCAGATTCAATATTGAGCGGGCATTTATTACATGTCATAGTCTTGTTCCTTTTTTATATTGCCTGGGCGGAACGATAGAGGCGACCGCTGTAAGGATTTTCCATGATGGCGCCAAAATATTTTTCGCGACGGCTGCCCATGCCAGTCAGGCTATCAAGCGGAGCCAGACCAACTGCTGCAAAAATCGGGTTGAGGAGCCACAAACTGCGCGGTTCATAGAGCTCAAGCCAATGCCAGAGCTGAAGCCTTATAGACTCGCTGGCAGCATGAAAAAGTGACAACAGCAACGCTCGGTCGCGACCAATCAAAGCTGTTTTGAGAGTATGATGCACCAATGCCTCGGCAAGCGGATCCTGCTGGTATAGGCGGCTGATAACGTAATAATCAAGAAAACATCGACTGCCAATATTTGCGGCGCAGTAGCCATCGGCACAATTATGCCTCCAGTTATTGCACAGCGCCTGGTGACAGCGCTGTTGTTCACTGCCTGATATTGGATTAAAGGGGCATTTCTTGCAACACATCATAAAATTCACCTCATTTTTTGGTCTCAGTTGTTAATCAAATGAAAACCCTTTTGGGGAAAATTATTTTCGTGGAATTTTTAAGTCGCCTGCTGATATGCTGTTTAAGAGAGCAAAAACTTAAGAGAATAATGCATCCGAATTTCACAGAGTAAACGGAGCAGAATAATGAGCAATGAAGAATTCACCAACGCCTTTACAGCGTTCTGTCGGCAGCCGGCAGCAGATTCGGCATTTGCTTTAATCAAAAGCTGCCATGACTTTATCTGTCAGCAGGCGCTGAGTTGGCGAGAACCAGCTCTTTCGCTCAGTGATAAGATGCGTGAAATTATGAGTGAAATGCTGCTGATTCTGCTCGAAGACTTTGATCCGGGCAAAGTAACTCACCCCAACTCGGTATTCTCTTATCTGAAGGCAAAAATCAGGCGACTTACCAGACCTTATCGCACAAAGGGTCTGATTTTTGTGGATAACTGCGATCTGATCGATGCTGGGCGCTGCAATTTTTCGGCCGGGCGTCTTCAGCTGGCCGACGAGATTTTTCACCTTCTTCGCAGTTTTTCGCTCGGTTATTCAGACCAGGCCGCTACCCAACTAGAATTTATGTTCGTTCATATCTACCCGGAAGTGCGCTGGATAAGCCGATTGCTTGCACAATACAATGGCATCGACGAAAACAAACAGATAGAAGCCGACAAAAAACGCCATCAAAGCTTTAGCAAAAATCTGCGCGAAGCACTTAAAAAACTCGAAAACGGCGAATTTCAGGAAATACTTGACTGGAGCAGCGGTGAGCGCAGTCATCTGGCCTGGCGCATTATTAACATTGCGCCATCAGAAATAGACAACGCACTTGAGCCAGACCGACAAATGCTGGCCGACTGGCGCGAAAGCATTGACCGACGACAACCACAGCAGCTTCAAAATCTCGAACTTGCCTTAAAAGTTCATAAAAACATGCAAAATACACGAAGTGATTTGCACGGGGTTTTTGCTGTAGCTGAAGAAGCAGCTCTTTATGGCGAGGAGCCAGACATTCTGATACAGCTGATTGGTCAACCGCCAGAAATAGATTCTGTTGCCGAAGAAGCTGACAAGTGGCCTGAGAGTATCTTGCACAGCTCAGACCCTGAGGCAGAGAAACTGTTCGAGCAGATTGCCGACGAAGTAAGCAGCTGGCTTGATGCACTGATTATTAACAAAACTCGGGCTGAAATAAAAACTAAAACCGGTTATAATCAAAACAATATCTACGGCCAGAGGCACTAAGCGCCCAGCAAATCTACGCCCCAGGTCGATTAAAGCAGTAATAGTAAAAAATTCTGGAGCAAGTCAAATGAATCTATCAGCCGGTTGTATCGTCGAGTTTTCAGCCAAAAGCAGCCAGCCGGAAATAGCAGCAATATTAAGTGTTGCCGGCGGCAACGTCAGGCTATACCTGCTTAACGGCAAAGAAACTACCGTAACCGAAAAAAAAATCATGCATGCAACCAGCCGCCCGGCTACCGGTGTCGCCGAACGTGAAACCTGTAGACAGAATCTTTTCACCACCAACGAACAACGCAAAAGTATAGCAGAAGGCATAAATCTCGAAGAATTACATGAGCTGTTGCAGGAAGAGCAGCGCACTTTCGAACTTAAAGAGCTGGCCAACTTTCTCTTCGCTCCTGACGACGATGATTCAGCCGCAGCGCTGCTTAGACAACTATGCGCCGACAAACTCTATTTTAAAAACAAAAATGACGGCTATCAGCCTGTGTCACTCGAAGAGTTGACTGGCGCGCGCGAGCAACTGGCCCGAAAACAGGCGCAGGAAGACGAAGAAAACAATCTTTCCGAGGCACTCAAAGAACTGGAAAAAGCAGGGGCACTGTCAGAAGTTCTTAAAGACCATCTCAACGATTTAAAGAATCTTGTTGCCTGCGGCGAAGAAGCTAAAATTTCGCGCCGCTTGAGCAGTGCGCTTGACCGCGCCGGCATGAACAACCCGCGCAAACTTTTTCAGGCGCTGATCAAAGCTGGTGTTCTCGATGCTGACGAAAATCTTGCGATCATCAGATA
The DNA here is from genome assembly GCA_018818125.1 of Candidatus Rifleibacteriota bacterium. Classification (GTDB taxonomy): domain Bacteria; phylum Muiribacteriota; class Ozemobacteria; order Ozemobacterales; family Ozemobacteraceae; genus Rifleibacterium. The sequence goes on along the minus strand of JAHISQ010000120.1, from coordinate 151,759 downwards.
CAAGCTGCCAGTAGCCTTTTCGGCCGAAGTAATTGCCGAATCGGAAGCTCTGACATCACATCTACCAGAGACCTCTTCACGCCGCGATTTGACCGCGCAATGCACCTGGGCAATCGACACACCAGGTTCACGTGACCGCGATGATGCAATTTCGTTTGAATTGCATCAGGACGGCAGCTGCCTGTTACAGGTACATGTTGCCGACCCGGCGGAACTGATCAAACCAGAAACACTTCTCGACAAAGAAGCAGCGCGGCGCGGCAGCTCGGTTTATATGCCAGATCAACGCATTCACATGCTACCGACAAGCATATCAGAAGAACTCCTCAGCCTTAACCATGGCGAGAAGCGTCTGGCTTTGACATTTTCGCTTCTTTTCTCTCCAGAATGCGAATTGTCTGGCCTGGAAATATTTGAATCAGTCATTCAAATTGATCAGGCAGTTGATTACGACACTGCCGACAGTATGTTGCCAGATAATGAGTGGCTCAGACAAGCACTCGACTTTGCCGAGCGCCTCAAAAAAAGACGGAAAGAAATGGGTGCGGTAATGTTTCCCCGCCAACCGGAACTGTCTGTCAAAGTTGTCGATGGCGAAATTATTGTCGAGCAACGCAATCGCGACGATCTTACGCAGGGCATGATTGCAGAATTCATGGTTTGGGCCAACCACGCCGCTGCTGAGTATTGCCGAAAAAATGCAATTCCGTGCCTTTATCGGGTTCAGGAGGGCGAGGAAACCAGACCAGAGTTTGGTGACACATTCGACCCCGTACGTTTCTTTGCCGCAATCAAAACTTTTCGCAAAACCACAGTCAGCCAGGAACCTGGGCGCCACTACTCGCTGGGCATGAGCACCTACACTCAGGCAACCTCACCGCTGCGCCGCTACTCAGATCTGCTTACACATCGCCAGATCAAGGCTGCCATAAACGGGCGAGCACCAGTATATAATCAAAATGAGCTGGCACAGGCCGTGCTTATTTCCGATTCGGCGGTCAGCCGTGCTGACGAAATCATGCGTGATCGCGACCGCTATTTTTTGCATAAACACATCAAGCAACAGCAAAAAAATGGCGAAGTTGTCTTTAACGGCATAGTTGTCGAAACCAGCATGAATGAGGTCGTTTTTTATGTCGACTTTTTGTGCTCATTCAAACATTGTCGGCGCCCTTCGTTCGACGTTGCGGTCGGCCAGAAAGTTGGCGTCAAAGTTAACCAGATCGACCTGTTTGACGGCATCATAAAATTTGATCTACGACTGCCGGTTGACCAATAATTTTGTTGAAATGAGCTTCAGTTTTTTATCTTGATACCAGATGATTCAGGTAACTGCAGCAACTCTTCGTGCACCTTGCGCTTAAAATCTTCGGGCAGGCGCGATTCATATTCAGATATTATTTCGATACCGTCATGATGCAGTTTTTCTGCATCACTGAAAAATCCCTTAATCTTTTCAAGCGTCGCATTGAGTTCGCGGCCAAGATTTTCTTCTACCGCATGCCACTTCGCGTTTAAGGCGCGATTCAACTTCTGGTTATGTTCGAAAAGCTTAAAAAGTATGCGCTCGTTGCCATGGCTGGCGCCTTCAAATTTGGCGAGCATCAGGCCCATTTCTTCTTTCCATGACTTGAGCCCTTCGATTTCTTCGACGAGATCCTGAATCTGCTGATCTTTATCGTCGAGCTTGCGCTGGTAATTGTCTTCAGTCATTCTAAGAACCTTGTTGCCACTTTCGGCAATCTTGGCGCGATCCATATCGATCTCTTTTTTCAGCTCAGAGATCTGCTGATCATATTTTTCTTTGGTCTGATCGAGCTCACGCTTTTTTAAATAAAGTACAATTTTGCCACCTATTGCGAACATTGCTGTGAGAATGAGGATGAGACCTATAACTTGAATTAGTTCCATGGCTGTTTCTCCGGTTAAAATCACAGGGGTTCAAACTGAACCCCTGTGTTTATTACTGTGTCTTCAAGTGAATTGAATGTCGCCGCTGACCGATTCAGCTTTAAACTGAGCGCCATCACTGCCAGATCTCAGGCAAGTGCCCTGATTATTGAGTGGTGTTAAATCGCCTTTCCAGTCAAGCACCACATCGCCGCTGCGAGTGGTAGCTTCTACGCTTTTCCAGGGGCCGCTCATCTTTTCTACGATGATGTCACCCGAGGTCGTAATCAGCTTAACATCAGTTGAATCTGTTATGCTGCCTTCGGTCAGCATTATGTCGCCCGACACCGAGTTAATTTTAAGCTCTTCGATCTTTGAGTCGCGAACGAGAAAATCGCCGGAAGTCGACTTGATCTGCATTGCAACTTCGCCGCCTTCGATCTGTACGTCGCCGCTGACTGTCTCAATAAGTGACTGTTTAAGACTCGAACCCTGAATTCTTATGTTACCACTGACCGTTTTGAGCTCAGCAACTTTATAACTGCCGCGAATTCGAATGCCACCAGATACGGTTCGACAGCTTACAGTCATATCGGCCGGCAAAGTTATTTCCATATCTATCAACGCTTTAACTGTCTGATTGCGGTCAAAACCAACAAACAGATTTCTACCATCAACCCGCATAGCAGAGCGGGCAAACCACTGAGCTGGCTGGTACTCTCCCATGGTAGCCCGGCTTACCCTGCCGCTGATGTGCATTTTAAATTCGCTGCCTTCGTGAATGCGTACTTCACCAAAAATGTTTTCAAACGTAAAGGTGCTGCATTCTGAGATACCTTCTGGTAGTGTCGCAACAAAATCCACCGAAACGCCGTCAACAGGCTCACCCTTAGTGTTGACCATTTCAGAAGCCATGGTGCTGGCAAGGTCCTGCATCCAGCCGCCAAACTCTTTCATTTTGTCTTTGAACTCACGTCGCCGCGGTTCAGCTTTCTTCATTGCCTGCTGCACTGTTTGCTGAATGGTCTGCGCCAGGTTTTTCAAATCAAAACCAAACTTGCCGGCACCACCAAAAGGATTGAAAGAGTCATCGCCATGGCGGCTCTGCTGCCGATCCTGATCGTATTCTGATTCACGTTCTCTCTCACGCTCGCGCGGGCGCGGTTCTTCCTGGTTCGCCTGTTGTGTTTCGGCATTAATTGCCGCCAACAGCTTTTCCGATTCCTCGACCGTGATTTTCCCCTCTGCGAGCATATTCAAAATCATTTTTCTGGTGTCAGACATGCTTTACCTCCGTTTACCGATTATCTGTTACCCGTACATGATAATCTCAGCGCGGCAAAACTGCAATAGCCTGAGCTAATCTGCGCAATCTGCGGTTATGTCGCCCTCAATCTGACATTCTTTACGCAAACGAGTAGCAGCACATTTAACTGCGGCGGCGGAAATGTCGCTGCCGACCCAGTGTCGACCTAGGCTTTGAGCGACAACCAGCGTGGTGCCACTGCCACAGCAAAAATCTCCAACCAGATCACCCGGATTGGTTAAGCCCTCGATGAGTCTTGTTAAAAGTTTCAATGGTTTTTGCGTCGGGTAACCGACACGCTCAGTCGCCATCGGGTTTATTATCGGGATCTCCCATACATCGTCAACTGGCGTGCCAAGGGGGTCTGGTAGATAATGACGCCCGCTCGCCGCCACAATGCCCGCTTTGGCATAGCCAGATGTCTTCTTATATGGCACCCGCACTGCGTCGATATTAAAGACCGGCCGGCGACTACGGCTGTACCAGAGCAAAGTATCGTGTTTGCACGAAAATCTGGTTTTTGAACGCCCACCACCCGTGTAATGCCAGATAATCTCGTTGATAAAACCCTGCCGACCGAATATTTCGTCGAGAATTACCCGCGCATAGTGCGAAGCTCGCCAGTCAAGATGCAAAACCAGGCTGCCATCATCAGTCAGCAAATCATAAACAGCCAGCAGTCGCTCTTTAAGCCAGGGAAGATAAGTGTCAAGATCGCCGACCCAGCGGTCATCGTAGGCCAGACCCTTTTTACTGCCAAGCTGTTCACGACCCGTAGCAAAGGGCGGGTCGAGATATATCAGCTGAAAACTTTTGGGAGTAAGCAAAGAGGCGACATGCAGCATGTCGCCTCTAAAAAGTTTGTCTACGATCTTTTCGGCCAAACCAGACCTCAGCAGTTAATAAGTCTTGCAGCGAGATATTCCTGCAGAGAATCGATTTTCACACGTTCCTGAGCCATTGTGTCGCGGTCGCGCACAGTCACCGACTGATCTTCTAAGGTATCGAAATCGACAGTAACACAGAATGGCGTACCGATTTCGTCCTGGCGGCGATACAGCTTGCCAATTCCGGCAGTATCATCATAAACCGTGCGCCAGCCACTCTTTTTCATCAGAGTATTTTTGATCTGCAGCGCGGTATTGCGAATCGCTTCGTTATTCTTTTTCAGCGGCAACACAGCTACTTTAATTGGCGCCAGTTCAGGGCGCAGACGCAGCACAATGCGCTGTTCATCGTTAACAGTTTCTTCAAAATAGGAATCCATCAGAAAGGCGAGCGTAGCACGGTCAACGCCGGCTGAGGGCTCTACCACATATGGCAGAATGTGCTGATTGGTTTCGTGATCAAAATAAGTCAGCTTGTTAACTGCGTGAACGTTGGGTATTTCTCGGCCATCAGCAAGAACCAGCTTGCCGCCCCTGGTGTGGCATTGCAGGTCAAAATCGGCGCGGTTAGAAACACCTTCGACTTCGTCGAATTGCTTGTTTTCGTCTGCGCGTTCCGGGAAAAAACGATAAAGCAGGTCGACGGTCGCCTTGGCGTAATGAGCCAGTTCTTCGGGCTTTTGCTCGTAGCGGCGCATATTTTCAGGCTTGATGCCAAGCTCAATATACCAGTTGAAACGCTCGTCAACCCATTTTCTGTGCCAGTCTTCGTCAGTGCCTGGCTTAACAAAGAATTCTATTTCCATCTGCTCGAATTCTCTGACCCTGAAAATGAAGTTACGCGGTGTAATTTCGTTGCGATAAGACTTGCCGATCTGTGCGATACCAAATGGCAGTTTGCGGTTAGTCGAATCGAGAACGTTTTTGAAATTTATAAAAATGCCCTGCGCCGTTTCGGGGCGGAGATAAGCAATATTGTTTTCGTCAGCAACCGGGCCATAAGTGGTTTTGAACATCAGATTGAACGGACGCGGTTCGGTCAGATCATGTTTATCACCCTCGCTGCATTTCTCGTTCACATCAACCTGATCGGCTCTGAATCTTTTTTTGCACTTGCGGCAATCGACCATCGGGTCAGAAAAGGTGTCTTCGTGTCCAGAATATTTGAGCACCAGACGGTTCATCAGAATAGCGCAGTCAAGACCTTCCATATCATCGCGCTCATAGACGACACGGCGCCACCATGCGCGCTTAACATTGTTCTTGAGTTCGACGCCGAGTGGGCCGTAGTCCCAGGTGCCCTGAAGACCACCGTATTGATCACTGCCCTGAAAAATAAAACCGCGGCGCTTGCACAATGAAATGATTTTTTCGAGATCTACCATCTGCTTCTCCCGTCTGTGTGTTGATTGCTGTTGTGTGGCAATTATAAGCGTCCGGCGCTTAAAATGCAATAATCATCAACTTTTACTCAACAGCAAGTATGCGACAGTCTTGCGCAAAAATGCTATAATCGCTGAATATGAATAAATCAGAAAATAATAAACCTGTAGTCTGTGTTTTCTGTTCGTCGAGCGCTGATGTCAGCGCTGCAATCAAGTCTGACGGCGCTGAATTTGGCCGTCTGCTTGCCGAAAATGGCTTTGCGCTGCTCTATGGCGGCACCACCTGTGGCCTGATGAAAATTGTCGCCGACGCTCACAAGCAGGCCGGCGGCAAACTGATCGGCGTAATACCAGGATACATGATTGAGCGCGGTATCAATCACCCAGATCTCGACGAAGTACATGCAGTAGAAGATTTGCGCCCACGGAAACAGGCGATGCTCGACAAATCAGATTACATTGTCGCACTACCCGGAGGCATCGGCACTTACGATGAATTTTTTGATCTGCTGACGCTCAAACAGCTCAAGCGCCATGAAAAGCCGATGTTTCTGCTCAACACTGGCGGCTACTTCAAACCATTGCTGGCACTTCTTCAGCACGGAATCGAGCATAAAACCATCAAGGCAGAGCATCTCAACCTATTCAAAACCCTCGCAACTCCTCAAGAATTGCTCAAAAGCATCAGAAATTCAGCACTCGCCAAAACCCTGTCATAAACTCCGCTTGAATAAAGCAACCGGGGCAGTCGCAAATTTTGCGTCTGCCCCGGTTTTTACTTAATTGCCCTGTCTAAACAAGTTCTCTAAGAGGTTGCTCTACTGTGAAAGCTTCTTGACGAGATCGTCGATACGTTGCTGGTTTTCGCGCAATGATTTATAGAATGACTTCGGATTGATTACCACTGCTTCGATCAACGGATTCGGGCTTTTTTCAATACGCTCGGCAAGTTTGCTGGCCTTTTCATCACTGTCAGCGGAATAAGCATCGATAGTCAGAATTTCGTCAAAAATTGCGAAAAGTTCTTTCTTATCTTTGGCATAAGCATCTGATTTGACATAGGCAGAGGCCTTTTCCATGACTGCGGAAGAAGTCGCTTCTACAGACTGGGCCTCGACTGGCATATCAGGGCTCATCCCACAACTGCAGGAAACGTCAAACTCTTCCTTATCCTGAAAACTGATGATATATTTACCTTTATTAGGGCATACCGGTGCTTTAAGAAGATATTTTTCCTCGACCAGCTTAGTCAATATTGTAGCAGTATCAAGCTTCGTAAGAACATCATCGTAATCCATCAGATACATTTCTACAGCTCCCATCAGAACTCGCTGATTGGCAACACAGGCTGAATTACTTGCAATCTGGCGCTGAGCCGGTTCGGCAGAACTGTCTTTAAATGTCACAAGATCACCAAGCACTTCTGGCTTTTTATCAGCCTTTGCCAACGTATTCGTTATGTACAGCTTTTCACCATCAATAAACAAGCCACTGGCAATCAGGGGTTTTGGTAAAGCTGAGAAGTAATCATGCAGCATCTTTTTGATTTCTCTGTCCTGGCTAAGCTCAAGCATATTATTGATTGATTCTACGGCAATGCGTTGAATTCCAATACCGACCATTCCGCTGATGGCAATGCCCTCACGACCAAGATTGGCACCAAGTCTGAATATATGCACGAATTTCCGGGCAGCGGCGGCATAATCACCTTTTTCAGCGTCTATCCAGGCACGCGCATTCATAAATCGTGCAAATTGTCTTAATGAACGGTAAGGGGGCACTATTGATTCTTCATCATAGTTCTGGTCGACGACAAAAGTTGATTCTGTGCACTCAGCAGCCAGATCAAGCAGTCTGGAAATTGTGACCATGGAATTAACCGCAGTGGAGGTACTCAACTCTTTACGAATTTCAGGCTTAAGATTTTTCAAAGATTCGAGGCTGTCGACATCAGCCAGCTTGTAAGCAGTATTTTCTGACAGTTGTGGCATGAAACCAATAGCCATCAGATAGCGCAGAGCCGCATTGTTGTCAATGAACTTTGCCGGCTCGGCAACCACCTGAGAAGCGAACGACAGCACAAGGAACATTACAGTAATGATCTTCTTCATGATTTTTCTCCTGGTAATAATTTAGATCAGGTCAGCATACTCACGGCGCGCATTTATAAAGTTGACCGGCCGGTCAATAAATGACAGGTTGAATTCTGGCTCTGAATCGGCACGCAGGCGCTGAAAAGGCGACAACACTTCTTTATCCCCATTCATCGCAATAACCTGGGGCAGCACTTCGGGTTCTGGCAAAAGTTGCGGTTCTTCAGTCACCTGTGCGGGCGCCTGGCCAGTCGGCGGTTGCGAAACAGCTACAAACAAAACAACCAAGGCAACAACAAAGGCCGCTATCAGCGCAACCAGGCTGGCTGGACTTTTCCACCATGGGCGATTCCAACTGGCATTCTTCTCAAGCTTCAGCAAAATAGACTCAGGTGCCTTTTCGCTGAAACTCTGATTTTTCAGAAAGGTTTCGAACGGGTCTTTATTATTCATGGATTCCATTGCAGAATCTCCTTAAGCTTGGCGAGAGCATAGCGATAACGCGAGGCAATTGTCTGCAGACTCGCATTCTGCAGCTCGGCAATCTCGGCAAAGGTTAGATCACCCCAGATCTTCAGATACACAGTTTCGCACTGTTCGCCAGGCAACTGTTTGAGGGCATTCGCCACATCAGCCTGCAGGTGCAGATCTGGCCCTTCTGCGGCCGCTACATCTTCTGGCATGGTGCTGTTACTAACAGCACCAGCTTTTTTCAGGCAGGCATTACGCATTGATGCATACAGGTAAGCCTTCAGGTTCTTAACTCCGCTCATCTTCTGCGGGTTTTGCACCCATGGCAACAATGCTTCATGCACAGCGTCTTCGGCCTCTTCGCTGCTGAATCTGAACGAATGAATAGCATATTGCAGCAGGCGATCAGCATAGGTTCGATAGATCTGCTCAAAGCCCCGGCGCGGGTCTTTTGCATATTCAGTCATCAGATTTTCGTTGGCGTTTTCGGTTTTCATAGGCTTTCAATTATTAAGAGTCAAAATACTCCGGTTTTTATTTAAGCAGTTAAAAATATTTTTGCATAAAAGAAAACCGCCTGTGCAGGCGGTTTTCTTGAGAGTCACTATAAGCTGGTTTACAGCATCAGACTAATCGGACAATAATTTAGCGGCGGCCTCTCTTCTGAGGAATCGAAAAACAGAAAAAGATTTTGCCCTGGCGAATACCAGCATCAGAGAGAAATCCAACTTTGCTTATACCTGGCACAAAACCTTCTGGATCAACTTTTACGTCAATATCTATTATGCCGCCAGAGCGCGTTTGAACCTTTGTCGAGCAGTTCTTCGGAAAGGCGCGTTTGACGGCATCTTCAATATAACCGCTTATCATACGGGTAAAAAGCGAAGCGCTGAAGCCGGCCACTCTGATTTCGCTGACCCTGATCTTGAAACTGTTTACACCAGAAAAGCCCAAATCAAGTCTGGCAGCAAATTTTGGATTAACAAAGGCCGGGCCATCGAGTCGCCCATTAATGTTGATGCATGATTCAGCCAGAACAACATTGAGCTCAAGCAGATCAGATGGCAGTTTTTTGCCAACCTGGTCCTGTTCGAGAATGTTGCTCAAAAAGCGCTGGTTAAAAGACACAAAGCAGTCTGAACCGGCACCATTGGTTTCGTCGGCAGCAGGTCGAGCTGAACGCCGGTCAGGCTTGAGTATGCCCTTTTTAATAAGAACTTCGGCCGCTTTGCGAACTTCCGGGTCGCCAGAGTGCTCAACTTCAAACTGTATTTTGCTGTAAGCATCAGGTTCTGAGGCTCTTACCACACCAGAGCCGCCAAATGCAGATACTAAGATTGCTAGCGTCAGAATCAGTCTTTTACCAAGCATATTTTAACCTCAAACAACATAGATTATTTGTTTATTGTACATATATAACCTGATGACGCAACCCCAAAATTGATCTGGCGAGAACTGAAGCGAATGAGCCGAGGAGACCCCGACGATCAGCTAACGAAAAAGGGATGGCAAAAAAACATTTTTTTGACCACCTGTTCTATCTGCGACTCAGCCTTCCCCACACATCTGTCAGGGAAGAGCGGCAAGCTGGGAAGCATCAAGGTCGGAAAGACGAGCCAAAGTGAAGCCACGACCGATAATAATATCTAGAATGCGGTCAAGAGCTTTGGAGCCATTTTTGCTGCCCAGATGCATGAGAATTACCGCATTGCGACGCAGTTTGCCGTCCACTCGACTGATTATTGTATTTACCGGGTCTTCGCGCCAGTCAATAGTATCTATATGCCAATATACCGGGTGGTAACCAAGGTCCTCAACCAGCTGTTCAACCTTTTTATTCTGGGCTCCGAACGGGAATCTGAAAAAAGGCGCACCACGGCGACCTAACACTTTGACAAAAGCCGTTTCGGCAGCTTCGATCTCGGCTGAAATCTTTTCGACCGAAAAGTTTTTCATGTTCGGGTGATTCATGCTGTGATTGGCGATTTCGTGACCTTCAGCAAGCAAACGACAGCTTTTTTCCGGGTAATGTTCGACAAATTTGCCGGTCAGAAAAAACGTGCACTTTATGCCGTAACGCTGCAATGAATCAACAATCGAATCGAACCCGGCATCGGTAGCGCCTCCGTCAAATGTCAAAAAGACCTGGCCACCTGCGTCTACCGCCAGCGGTGACACAGAAGCGTCAGCAGGCCGGGGGGGCTTTCGAACTACAGTTGTATGAGACATTATCGCAACATCTGATCGCACCGGGAGACTGCCTTTGACAGGCATGGCAGGCAAAACCGGTTTAGTGGCGGGTGCAGTCGCAATTTTGCGGTTTCCCGACTGACTTACCAGCGCCGAGGCTGGAAAGCTTTCTGGCACTTTGACACTCTGTTGCCCAGTTGCTGCTGTCTGCGACGGCGGGATGATACGCTCGCGCAGCTCGATTGCCTGGGTAAACTGTGGATTCAGCCGTAATGACTGGTCAAGTGCCCAACAGGCATCTTTTATCTGCCCACAATCACGATAGAGAATAGCAAGGTTGTAGTATGTCCAGTAAACCGGCTTGAGCTTCAGAGCAGCGGCATACCAGGCATAAGCCTGTTCATTGTGCCCAAGTCGCTTGAGAGCGCTGCCAATATTGTTATATAGATGCACATTGTTGCGATCGTAATCAAGCGCGCGCCGCCAGACGGTAATGGCGCCAATCAGATCGCCACGATTAGCCAGCTCGATACCGTAGGAATTAAGAACCTCGGGATTATGCGGATATGAAGCCGCGAGAGCTGCAAGGTTTGTCTGTGCCAAAAGCGCGGCGCCACAAAAACAGAAAACAGCTGCCAGCACTACTGCTGCAGCTGTTTTTGTATGATTCATTATCCGATCGATTTTTTGCCGAGCCGTGCTTCGCCCTTTTTGCGCAACCGGATTGCGCCAGGCGTAACTTCGACCCATTCGTCATCGGCAACATATTCGAGAGCCTGATCGAGAGTCATTCGGCGTGGAGCCTGCAGCTTTTCGAGCTCTTCGGAAGTAGCACTGCGATGGTTGGTTACATGGCGTTTTTTAACAATATTAACCTTAAGATCAGAGGCTAAAGGTCGTTCACCGACAACAAGCCCTTCGTAGATATCTTCACCAGGCCCATAAAAGAGTGTTCCGCGTTCAGAGAGATTCTTAATCGCATAACCAGTTGTCACACCACCTTCGGTGGCAACCATAACTCCGTTACGGCTCTCGGGGATATCGCCACGATGCGTCTCATAAGCCCTGAAGCACTGATTCATGATACCAGTTCCGTTGGTCATGGTAAGAAACATAGATCTGAAGCCGAGCAAGCCACGTGCCGGCACCGAAAAAATAAGGCGGAGATAGTCATCAAGCAGACGCTTGGAAGATTCCAGCAGTGCCCGTCTTGGCCCAAGTACTTCCATAACAATGCCCATGTAGTTTGCAGGAATATCGACAGCGAGCTCTTCAATTGGCTCGAGCAGCTCGCCATTTTCGTCTCTTTTCATAATAGCAATAGGCTTGCTTACCTGCAGCTCATAACCTTCTCGGCGCATGGTCTCAATTAGAATGCCGAGATGCAGCTCACCACGCCCTGAAACCAGAAAAGCGTCGCGCTCATCACTCGCAGTTTCAACACGCATTGCTACGTTGGTTTCTAGCTCGCGATCGAGACGCGAACGAATCTGGCGCGAGGTCAGAAATTTTCCTGACCGCCCGGAAAATGGACTGGTATTGGCAGCAAAAGTCATTGAAATAACCGGCTGATCAACAGCAATAACAATTTCTGGGTCGCAGAGCTCAGTACAGATAGTATCGCCAATAGATATGTTATCTATGCCGCAGATGGCAACGATATCACCAGCACCAGCTTCTTCTACTTCGATGCGCTGAATGCCACGATAAGAATAAAGCCTTAGAATCTTATTTTTCTCAGGAACTTCGGTGGGGTTAATGCGAAAAACCTCAGAACGACCGGTAAAAACACCACTCAGAATACGACCAACTCCGATACGACCAACATAGTCGTTATAATCAAGACTGGTGATAAGGAGCTTGGCGGGCGCATCGAGATCGCCTGTCGGCGACGGAACCTGCTTTACAATCTCTTCGAGCAACGCCCTGATATCAACTCTTTCATCGTCCATATTACGTATGCAATAGCCGCCGCGGCCTGATGCATACAGAACCGGGTAATCAAGCGAGCCTTCACCAGCATTTACATCGATAAAAAGATCGAGAATCTCGTCTTCGACGTCAGAAACACGAGCGTCTGGGCGATCTATCTTGTTAATTACTACAACCGGGCGCAAACCCGCAGCCAAGGCCTTTTTAAGAACAAAGCGGGTTTGTGGCATCGGACCTTCAAAAGCATCGACCAGCAACAAACAACCGTTTGTCATCTGCAAAACGCGCTCTACTTCGCCAGCAAAATCAACATGGCCTGGAGTATCAACAAGGTTGATACGGTAATCCATGAATTCCAGCGAAAGATTCTTCGAGAGAATCGTGATTCCTCGCTCGCGCTCAAGATCGTTGTTGTCCATGAAGCATTCGTCTACGTGCTGGTTATCGCGAAAAAGCCCGGATTGTTTAATCAGAGCGTCAACCAATGTAGTCTTTCCATGGTCAACATGGGCGATAATAGCAACATTGCGAATAAGTTCGGGTTTGGTGATGTGTCTGTGTGGTTTCACTTGTATAATACTCCGGCAAAAAAGTCAGCCTAAAACTGTAGGCCAACATTGTACCCCAAACCTGCTGTACAGACAAGAACTAATTTATACTACCGCCGAATCTTTCATCAGAAACTGATCAAATCCGCCTGAACAGGAAATTAATACTCACGAGGCTTGTACTGCTCAAACGACTTTTTATCGTAGGCGCGCCGATAAGCTTCCTGTGGTGAGATTTTGCGCTGTTTGACCAGGTCGAGTAGCGACTGATCCATGGTCTGCATACCGGCTTGCTTACTGGTCTGCATAATTGAGGTCAGCTGAAAAGTCTTGTTGTCACGAATCAAATTGGCTACCGCCGGCGTGTTGATCAGAATTTCGAGCGCTACCGCCCGACTCATACCATCAACAGTTGGGATCAGCTGCTGCGCGATAATTCCCTGCAGTGCGTCGGCAAGCTGAGTTCGGATCTGATCCTGCTGGTGCGCCGGGAAAACGTCGACGATACGATCGACTGACTGAGCCGCTGACGGAGTATGCAAAGTGGCAAAAACAAGGTGACCGGTTTCGGCGGCAGTAACAGCAAGCGATATGGTTTCGTAGTCGCGCATTTCGCCGACCAGAATAATATCTGGATCTTCGCGCAGAGCGGAACGCAGGGCATTTGCAAAAGATCTGGTATTGAGGCCTATTTCGCGCTGGTTAACTATGCATGATTTATGCCTGTGCACAAATTCGATCGGGTCTTCAATGGTCAGAATATGATCCTGGCGTTCATTGTTCACCTGATCAACCATAGCAGCGAGAGTCGTTGATTTACCAGAACCGGTGGGGCCAGTAACCAGAATAAGACCTTTATTGCGGCGGGCCAGATCACCAAGAATTGCTGGCAGCTTGAGATCCTGCAAAGTCTTGATGTCAGTCGGAATTACCCTGAAAACCCCTCCAATGCCAAGTCTGGACATAAAGACATTGCAGCGGTAACGCGCTACTTTTTCGAGCTCGTATGAAATATCGAGTTCGAGATCGCGTTCGAAGCGCTCGCGCTGATCGTTATTAAGAAACTGAAAAACCAGCCGGCGCGTTTCTTTAGAAGTGAGCACAGGCAGGTCGGTTGGCCAAAGCTTGCCTTGCAGGCGCAACATTGGCGGCGCGCCAACAGTCAGATGAAGGTCAGAACCCTGCTTGTCAACGATCAGTCTAAGCAGATCATCAATAACAATCTCTTCTTCTTCTTCAGAAACCCTATTCTGGGCAGATGCCGCCTGACGTTGAGTCATGCCGGCCGGTGACGTCGGAAAACCAGTTGACCGAGCAGGCTGAGCTGGCGGGGCTGATTGAGCCGGTCTGGACGGAGATACGGGGCCTGGTTGTTGCGGGCGAGATGGCACTCCAGTTGCCGGTTGTGCAACAGGCGCGGTTGGTCGAGCAGGGGCACCAGCTGGGGCACCAGCTGGCACGCCGGTTGGCGGCCCAGCTGGCCTGGTCGGCGGCACAGGAGCCTGCGCCGGTGGACGCTGTGGTGGTGCTGCAGGACGAGCCGTTGGAGGTGAATCCGCCGATTGTGGTGAGCGCGGCTTGCTTTCGTCGTTTGACGAATCAGAGTTACCGCCAAAAAGTTTGCCGAAAAAATTGTCACTCATAACTTAAAACAACCTCATAAACTCGTCAGCGCTGGTCTCGCCAGCCAACACCATTGCCAAAGCCTTGTCTTCAAGACTTACAATACCCTGTTTGCGGGCAAAACTGTTAAAATCCTGATAGTTTTGTCGATTGACTATCATCTGACGTAAAGTTGGGGTTGCTGGCAGATATTCGGTAATAAGCGATTTGCCAATGTATCCTGTATTATTGCAGCCTTCACAGCCCTTTTGAGCAAAAATCTTTTTGTCTTTGCTGTCTTCTGGCACAAGCTCAACCATAGCTTGCGGAATGTCAGCCTCTCTTTTACAGTTTGGACAAAGAACTCTTATCAGTCGCTGACAGACAAAACCACAGAGCGAAGAAGCAACAATTACCGGGTCAGCACCAGTTTCAAGTAATTTGATAATACTGCTTGAAGCATCGTGCGCCAGATACGAGGTAAGCACAGTCTTGCCACCAAGCCCGGCAAAGGAGACTTCTTCGGCCAGTTCTTTTGAGCCGAGGTGATCAAGATAAATTATATCGGCATCTAACTGCAATGCCAGTTTAAGACCGGCGAGTGAATTGTCGATACCACCGCTACCCACCTGAATCTGCGTGACCTGCGACAGAGTTGCAACAACCGGGTCTTCGATTGCAATAAGTTTTCTAGTTTCGGCATCATAGCTGTTAAGAATGCAGTATTGCGTTGTGGTGCGGCCTGACTCACGTGGACCGCTGACATACAAAACACCATGCGTGGTTTTTATTGAGGTAACCAGCTCTTCAATAGCAGCTTTGCCGGCTTTACCGAGCTGTTCAAGGATACTGTTAAAATCGCTGAGCTTTAAAATAACCATCTCACCATTAACAGTCGGAAAAAAGATCGACTGAATATTGATCTGGCGGCTAGAAACAGTTACACGAAAATGCCCGATCACAACACCTTCGCGCTGCATATCCTTTTCGGTGAGCTGAGACAGCTTCTTGAGCCTTCCAATTATCTCATGATGCAGTTTTACCGGCACTTCAACCTTACGCGAAAGCACATTATTGGTTCTGAATCTGATTACAACGCCCTTGTCGGATGGCTCAAAATGAATACGATTCACCTTGTTGATAATCGCCTGGCCAAGAATATAGTTTATTACCTTTTCCGGGCTTTCCATACCTTTGGGAATACCGCGCTCAAGGCTCTGTTTTTCGCTAGAATCAATATCGCCGCTCGCAACCTTCTGCTGGACATCTACCGGACCATAAATGGCCGAATAGGTGGTTTCAAAGTCAAAGGCGGTACAAATAGACACCGAGAGCTGCACACCAAATTTACCTTCAAGAAATTCGATCGGTCGAGAATCGAGCGGATCTACCATGCATACGCTGAACTGGTTTCCCGCTTTATAAAGCGGCATCAGCTTATGATCACGCGCAAACTCGGGGGCAACCATCTTCACGACTTCGGTATCAACAATATCAGGGTTCAGGTGAATAAACGAAATATTCAGCTGGTTGCCCAGAGCCCAAATGATGTCATCCTCGGTTACCAGATTCATCTCAGACAGCGCCTCGCCAAGTTTGATGCCCTTGTCGCGCTGAAAAGTTAGAGCCTGCTTGAGTTGCTCATCGGTTATCAGGTTGCAATCTATAAGTATGTCGCCCAGACGTTTTTTCTGCGTATTCATAGTATTGATAATTTACTCGAAAGCACGTCGGCAAGGCAAGCGATATCTTAGTCTTTGCTTCAGGCGGGTCAGCGTTTTATACTTCAAATCACTACACAAACTGAACACTTTGCAGCAGGCGCCGGGCTGAAATACAATCGAATCAGTAGTCGGGCACTCATTAGTTATTTACCAGAAGGATCTGCATGAGCCTGTTCGCCTTTATTGCCCTGCGTAAAGATTCCAAAACTCATCAGTGACCAGTTCCGATTGACGTAACTGCAAGACACATTGATGCTGCAATCATTTTTCTGACACTGCTTGTCGGTAGCCTGTTCAGGCTTCATCAAACTGCCTGCCGCTGATTGTTCTTCTCTGGCATATTCGTTTTTTGCCACGCTGACCATGCTCACCACAAAACGACAATCATTCTGCGGCAGTCCCAAAAAGACTTGCCGAAAGCCATGGGCAAAGAAGTATCTTTATCGACGCAAAAAATAGCGATACTAAGACTAACGCGCCCCATGGTCTTGCCGGAAAAAAACTGTAGAACCGATCTATGCAAGACCATTCCCGGTGAACACCGGGGGATCTTTTCTGGCTACCAGCAGGAGATTCTTACCAAAAGGGCATCCTAGAAGTTTCTCAAATCTCTTCAAAATTGGTATCACCAGCGAGTCATAAAGATGCACATTACCGGGAGTAATGTCGCGGTCAAGAAGCTTGGCAATAAAGAACCAGATAAAGCTGCCGAGGATATCAAAATATCTGGCGTTAATCACAGTAAATCCTGCTTTTTCAGTCTTTTTCTGCAAACCGCGAAGCAGATAACGCCGAAAATGGCCAATTCTGCGATCAAATCCGCTCATCAACCCCGGAAACGCCGGCACCATCACCAACAAATGCGCGCCCGGACGCAAACATTCATAGACCAACTTCAATTCAGCCTGGTCATCTTCGATGTGCTCAAGAACATTGACGTAAATAACCGAATCAACGGGCGCATATTTTTCGAACATTGAGCTTTCGAGACAACTATTTAATGCAGTTACTCTGGCATCGCCAGCAAATCTGCTCTGTAGCAAGGCAAACATATTCTGAGATGGTTCACAAGCTACCAAATGCTCTATGCCGCAATCAAGCAGCGAGGCGCTGAAATTTCCGTTGCCAGCACCAACTTCGAGAGCAGTTTTTCCCATGTAGGCGCTGAAGCCATCAATTATCCAGCGATGATAATTAACTGCCTTTGCCATAGCTTCGAGATCTTTACCGTAGTAGTCATTCACAGTGTTCATATAAAGCCAGTTCTTTAAAGTTCGGTCAGCATATCACATACAATAACTGCTTTCGAGCTAAAACAAAGAGGGAGCTACCCGAAGGCAGCTCCCTTATTGTGCTTGAAATCTTACTTTTTCTTGTTGTTGATCATTTCGCGCAGTTCTTTGCCTGGCACGAATTTGGCTACGTTACAAGCCGGAATTTTGATTGGCTTTTTGGTCTGTGGGTTGATACCGGTTCTTGCTTTTCTAGCGTTAACCTTGAAAGAACCGAAACCTACGAGACGTACGTCGTCTTTTTTCTTGAGCGCTTTTTTGATGATAGAAAGCGTTGCATCAAGAGCAGCAGTAGCCTGGGTCTGGGTCATGTTGGTTGTTTTGGCGATTTCGCGCACGAGTTCAATCTTTTTCACTTTTTAGGGATCCTCCTGAAACTTATTAGAAACTCAACACAAGCTAATCGTACCAACACTTTTTCGCTTTGTCAATGGTTTATGAAAAAAAATTATCTTTTTTTTGCCTGAAGATCACGAAGTCGGTTAGACAGTACTCGCTGTTCCGACTGCAAGTCGACATGTTCGGCTTGTAACGATGAGATTTTCCGCCGCTGCGCCGTTGTACCGACACCCTGATTTATTAAAGTGCTGATTGCCAACTCCGTCTGTCTAATTTGACTCTGAACTCTCAGTATCCTGTTGCGCAGAGTGTAATATTCGCGATCAAGAGACTCATTATCAGTCACTGTTGAAACCGGACGGTGGTATTGCCCCAACTCTGAGCCATGCTGATCGTGCCGCATCTCGCCTTCTTCTTCAAATCGACCACCAATGACGGATTCGCGCTCCAACTGCTGACGCCTAAGCATTTCGAGGAACTCAGAACGCTGCCGCGCAATAATTCTGGTCTTCCCGCCTTCGCCTGGTTTGATGCCGTCAACAATTTCATAAACCGGGGGCAAATCAATCTGACCACCCTCTATCTCGGGTCTGATTGGTGGCAGAGCACTTTCTACCGAAACTCTTGGCAATGGCTGATTCGGGCCGGACGGTGGTGGCTCAATTTGTTGCAACTGAGGCCTTTGCGGGCGAAAAGGCGCAGATCGCGCCGGAGTCGTTATAGCAGCAGGCAAAGTTGTCGCTGCAGGTGCGAAGGTTCGCGAGCTCCATTCGCTGATTAATGCCGGTTCAATAGTTGAATGCGAAAACTTGTCAGGTTTGTCGGCAACCTTACTCTTGTCGACAACCACAGTGCGCATACCTGGCTGCAATACCAACTGGCGGTTGCGAGTGTCAGCTTCAGCACGCACTGCAACTATCCCTGAAAATACTCTTACCTGGGTTTTTCCGAAACGGTCAACATCGACGTCAAAAGAAGTGCCCAGAACACTGCATGAGCCCAGCGGTGTAACCACTTTAAAAATGTCACTGCTGCGCCGCACAGTCAGCCAGACATAACCAAGACGCAGATTCAAACCATAGCGCTGCAATGTAACCATCGCGTTGTTTTTGAGACGCGCAACCGTGCCATCAGGAAAAAGCAGCTCACCGCGGCCGTTTCCCTCAACATTCACCATATCTCCTGGCTTTATTTCTACTGGCTGAACCTGTGATAACGCCAGCCATGTTGAGCCGCCAGTGCGCGAGAGCACTGCCCGACCTTCCAGCGTCCTGAAAAAATAGGTGTCATGCTGCGCTATTGCGCTGCCGTTAATCATTACCAGAAAAAAAGTAATCAGCAGAATGCCGGTTTGCCTTGTCATGTTATCGCTCCGCATAGTTTGACAGTATGGCAAGAGTTTACAGCAATTCACCAGATAATTCCAAGAAACACGTGCTTTACTTTTCAGCCGTACAGATTACCTTTACAGCGAGGGAAAATATAAAACACAACCCTGGGAGGCTATATCATGCAAATCGACAACAGCTTCACCGCCCAAATCGAATGTTCATGTGGTGCCGTCTTTGAGCCAATCGACGTCGTAGTCGATGACATCGGCGAACGCTGGGCCGTCTGCCCCGACTGTAAAACAAAAATCAGACTGCTTGCCAAAGACTGAAAACAAGTGCAAATTTCTTGCGATTTATCCGGCCACTGTGCTATACTGCTAATGTCAGCCGGGATGGCGGAATTGGCAGACGCACGGGACTCAAAATCCCGCGCCCCTTAAAGGCGTGTCGGTTCGACCCCGACTCTCGGCATTTGACACAAACGGGCACCTGTTCAAAAGACAGGTGCCTTGTTTTTTTGGCAAATTCAGTCGCTCTCGAAGAAAAACCTGGCAGCGCGCTGCATCTGCTTGAATAGTTCAGGGTTATCCTGTGGCAACAAACCCTCTCTTATCTTCAGATACCAGAGAAGAGTGCCAGAGGGAGCATCCAGTGAGACAGAAAGTTTCCTAGCTCCAATGTAAACAAGGGCTGCCAGGTAAAGATCCTTTTCGGAGTAACTGTTAAGGCCTTTCTGCCAGATTTGTATGGCCTTTTCTCGATTCTGATGAAACTTCAGGGCATAACAGCCCGAAAGAAACGCAGTATCGGGGAACTGCAAATCATGCTCGGCAAGCCATGACAGCTCTTTGCTCACCATCTGCCAGTCTTCGGCTGAACCCTTTTTCCCAGATAATACCAGATTGGTGAAACCAACCACCTTTACCCGCATTGCTACGAGATTATCCGAATTATCGCGCAAAGTCTGATCAGCCCAGTAAACCTGACCTGCAAAATCGAACAAACGCGCACTGGCATGAGCAAGTAACATACGATCAGAATTGAATGTCGATATGTCTGCAGCACCAAACAGCGTCGAAAAAGTCACAAATGCAGCAATAGCTGCTACAACCAGGTTTTTTACAATTTTCTGGCGTTCAAACAGCCGCAGATTAAGCAGTCCTGGCACTATCACCACCAGCATCGGCACCAGCAATAACCTGAAACGCGCACTCACCAGGAAAACCATAGTTCCGGCCGCCATAAAAAATATGGTCAGCAATATCCTCTTCAGCTCAGGGCTTAAACTGCGCAGATTAAACAGCACCAATAGAACGGCAATCAGCACAACACCCCAACAAAGAGGGTTGTAACGCAAAAGCGGCGCCATATCGCGGTGAAAAGCATAGGTTTTGTTGTTATACTGCTCAAAATTATTCAACAGATAGTAGAGTTTGCGCAACTGCAGACCCAGCCACTGCCCAGGATTCTCTCTGATATACCGCAGTGTCTTGTCCCGCCAGAAAGTGTTGAATTTGTCGATCGAAAATGCACCACTTTCACCGGTTTCGCGGCCATAAAGAATTTCTGACTCAAGACGGGCTGGGTTATAGGTAAAATCACGATCTGGCAAATAGAGTGTCTGATTAAAATATTTGCCATTGGCGGTTGCCGAATTGGACACATAAAAGGCAAAAGCCCCCTGCCATGGCATGAGTCTGAACTCACCAGAGCGATACCAGCCGACCAGAGCGCCGGCAGATGTCATCAGCAGAACCCCAAGGATTGCCAGCAAAGCCTTTCTGCGCTGCCCACGAAACAATAGATCAGCCGCAAACAATCCACCTGCCGCCAGAACATTAGCCCTGAGCAAACCACCAATACCTATAGCGAGTCCCGCAGCCAGACCCGAACTTTTCGAAGCCTGATCAAAATTTCGCAGATAAAGATAAAGACCTGAACACATACAAAAAATCGCCGCCGAAATATCAAGCGGATCAGCTGCAAAATAGACCGCCAGCGGGTAGAAACCATAAATGGCGCCGGCAAGGATTGCCGAGGTTTCGCTTTTCCAGAGCAACTGCGCAATCAAGGCAACCAGAAGAGTCGTCAGGACATGAAAAAACAGCCCCATAATACCGGCTACCGACATCATCAGATCGGGTTCGACTCCGACAAATCTTAAAATTGCCAGCAGAAAAGGGTATAGCATGGCACGATAAAACGGCTCGGCTGGCAATGCACCCTGATAAATCTTCTCGGCCAGACCCATGTTCTCGGCACCATCAAGCACTGGTGTAATGCCGAGCGGTGTCGACCAATACCAGTTGAGATAAAAAAGGCCATAAAACAGCACTACTACCAGCAGAGCTGTAATTTTTTGTCGAGAAAAAGCCAGAACAGATCTCCACAAACAACAGATAACATAAACAGACAAACCTATGATAATGCCAACCACACTAATCGCATAGCGATAAAACAAATCTCATCAGCCACGGAGTCCCGTAACGAAAAACTCGCGCAAAGTCACCAGACGACAAAGGATATGAGAAACAGTAAAATGCTGGGTATGAGATTGATTATTGTGCTAAGATTTCTGAAAGACACACACCCTTATCTGGAGGAAATCATAATGAAACTGCGCAGTTTGTCTGGCCTTGTTGTTATTTGTTTGTGTTTGTTTGCTGGCATCGCAGCCGGCGAACCCGAAGGTCACCTGCTGCGTCTCACCACACCCGAAGCTGGCAAATTCTTAACCAAACTCGAAGTAAATGCCAGAAGTCGGATGCAGATGCTGTTTATGCCAGAAATTGCGACCTATTTCCGTCTGGCTGTTGATCAGGACACGCGACTGATACCTAGTGGCGAAACCGGCGTAGTTATTTCTGAATCTAAGTTAGCAACAGCTACTCTTGATTATTATATGCCAGGTCAGCCCAATCAGGGCATGAACGATACAATTCTCGAGCCTCTTCTTTGGGTTAGCGGCCTCGGTAGCCGCAATGCTCAGATAGTAGTTAACCGAAACAATCTCGGCATGGTCACCAGCACCGAAGGCGTGCCTGAACAGTATAAAATGTATTATATGCATGATCTCGTCTTTTACCCTGAAAACCCGGTAAAGATAGGAGATTCATGGCAGCGCAAATTCACTCAGCCCGTAGCAGTTGATTTTCAGCAGGCTCCTTACGACATCGAAATAACTGGTGAATACACACTCAAGCGCCTGCATAACGATGGTCAGAACGCCGAAATCACCTTTAAATTTGCATCTGAATCGGATTACGCAATGCAGCAGGGCAACAGGGTAAAGGTCGGTGTTAAACTGATGCGCGAAGGCAGCATGTTGATCAATCTTAAAGATGGCTGGCCACGCACCGTCAAGTCAAAAAGCAGCTTCGATTTTGTTTTCTCAGAACAAAACTTTATCAAATCCGAAGAAGATTACAAATCAGTTTTAACCGAAATAAAAAGAGACCAGCTCGAAAAAGACTGACTGAAACTTATTTCAAAATCTGGTTCACCCGAAAATAAATATTACAAATTTTTGGTACGTTGGCGTTGTGCCTGATTGGGCAAAGCTGACGAGGATCTGTCTTTGTTCTCTACTGTACGCTAATGCAGGCATAATAATAGTTAACAAATCATCATTCTTCGTCGAAAGGGTTTATGGATTTGTTTGCCTCCTTATTTTTCAGTCCGGGTATAACCCGGATTTCTTTTTTTAGGGCATTTTGCATTTTTGTCAGAGATCGGGTATGCTGACGCGGCAATTACATTGAACTGCGAGCAGAACAAATCATGGCCAGCAAAGAAAAAACCCTTATAGCAGCAATGAGCGGTGGTGTTGATTCTTCAGTCGCCGCGGCACTTTATCTTGAACGCGGTTATCAGGTTATCGGCGTCACCCTCAAAATGAAAACCTGCGATAACACCCGCGAAAAAACCAAATCATGCTGCGGTCTCGACGACAATATTCAGGCTCAGCTGGTCGCCGAAAAACTCGGCATTACTCACCGCTTTGTCTCAGTGCGAGAGGACTTTTCCGATAAAATTCTCAAATACGCACTTAGCGAATACCAATGTGGACGAACACCTAATCCATGCGTGTTATGCAACCACTATCTAAAATTTGGCCCAACCCTCGAACGATTCGCCGACGAAATCGGTGCCTGCGGCATAATCACCGGGCACTACGCGGTTATTGACCGCGTAAATCCAGAAAAAGCCAGGCTTTTTAAAGGCAGCGACACCGAAAAAGATCAGACTTACTTCTTGTCAGCACTAACCCAGCATCAGCTCAACCTCTGCCACATGCCACTCGGCGAACTCAAAAAACCAGAGGTAAGAGAGATGGCAGCAAAACTTGGGCTTCCCAATGCAAAAAAGCAGGAAAGTCAGGATGCCTGTTTCGGCTACAAGGGCGAAACTTTCGCCACGACCCTGTGTCGTCACTTCAACCAGGAACCCCACAAAGGACAGATCGTCGATGAAACCGGCCATATTCTAGGAAACCACGAGGGGATTGAGTTTTTCACGCTCGGACAGCGCAAAAAACTGGGAATCGCTCTTGGCAAACCTGCCTACGTCATCGACATCGATGCTCAAAATAACCGGGTAACCGTGAGCACCGACCCGGATCGTCTGCTCTGTTCAAGCTTCACCGCCAACGCCATGAACTGGCTCGATTTTGAACATGACAGTCTGGAATGCGAAATACAGACAAGATACCGCCAGACGCTGCAGTCAGCCATTGTTTATCGCCAGGGAGACAAAGCCCTGGTTAAGCTTCTCCAACCACTGGCGGCAGTAACACCAGGTCAACGACTAGCAATCTATAAAGACTCCCAACTGCTGGGTGGCGGCTGGATTGAAAAAGCACAGGGCTGATAAGTAGCCGGGTGCTTCAACTCCTTGTAACACTACGGGATACGTGGCTCTAATGGCTAAAGCCATAAGAGCCACCTAAGAATGTAACTGCTATTCTTTAACAAGGCCTTACCAGCGCGAGTCGCTCCATGTTTCCATACGCAGAAAAACGGCTACTGCCATAATTTCAAGGCGACCGGCCCACATCAGAAAAGTGTAAATGCCTCTGGTAATCCAGTGCAGATCAGCAAAACTGCCCATCGGACCAATTACCCCAAAACCCGGGCCAATATTGCCAAGTGTCGCAATCGCACCGGTATAACCGACAATCAGGTTTCCCTCTATCAGTGCGGCCAGAGTTCCACTAACTGCAAAAAAGGCAAAATAAAGTGCTACAAAAGAAAACACCGGCTGAATCTCGGCTTCTTTAAAAATGCGCTTCTCAAGCTTTATCGTGATAACAGCGCTAGGGTGGATGGCTTTAAGTAGAACGCGGCCAAGATAGCGCACCATAAGCAGCAGTCGGATAACCTTGATACCACCGCCAGCAGAACCAGAGCAGCCACCAATAAACATCAGAACCAGCAGAACAACCTTGGCACTATCTGCCCACTGTTCAAAATCAACGGTTGCAAAGCCTGTTGTCGTAATAATGCTCAGATTCTGAAAAATTGCGGTGCGAAAAGAGTCTAAGAGAGTCGCACCATTGGCGGTTAAATGCAGGTTCAAAGTCAATACCACCGTAGCAATAGCAATTATCATAACATAAAGTCGCAACTCAGGATTGTTAAAGAAGGTTCTGAAATTGCCTCTGATGCCTTTTACCTGCAAAGTAAAGTTAGCGCCGGCAAGAAACATGAAAAAAACTATAACCCATTCTACAGCCGCACTATGGTAGCCCATGATGCTCTCAGGGTGCGGTGAAAATCCGCCTGCCGCCATGGTCGTGAACGAATTAGCCATAGCATCATTAAGCGGCATGCCAAATGCGAACAAAATAACCGTTTCGAGGACAGTAAGAAGAAAATACCAGCTCCATAGGTGTTTGGCTGTATCACTAATCCGCGGCGTCAGCTTCTCTTTGCTTGCTGACGAGGTTTCGGCAAAAAACAACTGGCGACCAGAAATCGCCAGATGCGGCAATACTGCGACAAACAACACCAGAATGCCCATACCGCCCAACCATTGAGTGTAGCCACGATAAAAAAACATCGAGCTGTTAAGAATTGCAAAGTCTTTGAGTATTGTAGCGCCAGTAGTAGTGAAACCACTCATTGATTCAAAAAGGCTGTCGACAAAACCAATGCCAAAACCGAGATATGGAATAGCGCCAACCAGAGCAACGCTCAACCAGCTGAAAGCTACTGCGCCCATGCCTTCGACACGGGTCAGATCGTCGAAGTTTTTCTCACGATGGCAGCGCCATGCCAGCTGTCCAAAAATAAAACCAACCAGACTGCACAAAACAAACATGCCGGCCGAATCATACTGCCCAGACAGCAGCGCGGAGATAAGAGGAATCAGCATCAATGCTGCAAAACCCTGGACAATAATGCCAACGACCGAAACAACGATACTAAACCTGATCATTTATCAGCTTCTTCCTCAGCTTTTGCCGAGGCTTCAGCATACTCCTGCAGAAAATCTACCAGAGTTTCACCACGGTCTGATGCGCAAAAAACGCGAAGCCGATCCTTGCCCTTGATTTTATCCTGACCACAGGGTACCAGAGTACGCCCGCCGCGCCTGATGGCAGCGATAATCACGCCTTCCGGCAATTTGAGCTCCATAAGTTTCCTTGGCGGAAAATTTGCCGGAACCATGACTTCACGAATCTCAGCTTTGCCTTTTTCAAAAATAGCAAAAACATCGACACTCTCATCAAGAACTTGTCGGTTAACAGTCTGCACCGCGATAAATTGAGAGCTCAAAGCAACATCAACTCCTAATTTTTCAAAAAATTCGATGTTATCCACATTGTGAGCCCGAGTGATAACCTTCTTGGCATTCAACTGCTTGGCGTGCATTGACACAAAAAGATTACGCTCGTCGTTGCCGGTTAAAGCAACCAGACAGTCGCAGTTCTCGACCTGCTGCGCCCGCAAAAAACTTGAATCTGTGCCATCAGCACTCAAAATCAGCACTTTATCACTGAGTCGGTCAGCCAGACTTTCACATTGTTCATGCGAGTGCTCGATCAGACGCACCTTAACGTTTCCACTCATTTCGAGCGTTTTTGCCAGAATAAAACCAACAGTACCACCACCAACAATGACCACATTCTGCTTATGTTGGCCAGGAACAGGATTGAAACGATGTTCAACCTTACGCATACTGGCTTCGTGACCGATGAAAATTATTTTATCACCTTCCTGAAGCGTGGTTAAACCGCCGGGTATAATTACACTGTCGTTGCGAAAAAGCGCAACAGCAAGAGCACCGGTAGGAATATTGAGATCCTTGAGTTGTTTGCCAATTGAGGCATCGCCCGATTTAAGCCTGAACTCAAGCAGTTTAAGGTCTTCGCGCTCGAAAATTTTAACATCGATTGCGCCCGGCACGGTAATAATCTGCGCAATATACTCTCCAAGCAGCATTTCGGGCCAGATTATACGGTCTATTATCAGTTGTTCGCCAAGTTCGCCAGCGAATGTCTCAAAATACTGAGCACGGTTAACAAAACAGAACGTGCGTGCCTTACCCATATGCTTAACCGCAAGACACGAAATTACATTAACCTCGTCGGAATGGGCACAGGCAATAAAGGCATCCGCTTCAGCTGCTCTGGCTTCCCGCAGCGTCGATAATGAGGTAGGGTTGCCGTGAACAACCTGGATGTCGAGCTGATCCAGCTTAGCTATTGCTGCAGGGTCAGATTCGATAACATGCAGATCGTTCTTATCTGCCAGAATTTTTGCAAACAGCAGACCAATCTCTGTGCCCCCCGAAATAACGATCTTCATTACCAGCCCTTCAATTCTGATCCGGCCTTTATCAGGTCAAATCGAAATTATCGGCAACTAATCGCCGATTTACAAAGTTTTACAACGAGACCGTCTTCTAGTCAACAGCTATTACGCGCGAAAAACCGGAAAATAACCGCAGACTTTCACTAACAGACTGGCCGATTCAATTTTTGCGATCGCCTTGTCGAAGCCTTCGCGGCTTTCAGGCAAAATCATTTCAAGCGCCACAACGCTGCTGAACGGACGCCCAGAAAATTCAACGCTGTGAACATCGGTAATCTTGATATTCTGCTCCCTGAGCTCAGAAAAGATAAGGCTAAGCTTGTCGCTGTATTCATCCATGGCGCAAAGCAACAGCGTTTTAAATCCAGGCGCATACTCGTTAACCGGACGAGAAGCAAGCGTGAAAAATCTGATTCTCGGCATCGATTCAATTTTAAGTCCCGGTCTCAGCACAATCAGTCCTTCAACAGACTTGGCAATCTCAGCAGGCAGAATAGCCGCCACCGGGTTAACACTCTGCATATTTTCGAGAACTTCACTCATGCTGCGACAAATCTTGATTTTAAGATCATAAGACAGGGAAATGAAAAACTGTCGAAGTTGTCTGAGCATATCAGCAGTTACACAGATTTCGCCAGCCTCTGACAGGTCTCTGGCAGTATTACTGACTACACAAAATTCGGGTGCATGGTTAAATTCTTCGCTGACAAAAAAGCGTTCAGACATCAACGCGTCAATAAGATTCAACCGTTCATGAGAAAAATCGGGAGTAAATGACGCAAAACCCAGACTGCCCAAACCTCTTGCCAGTTCTGAAGAAAAATCTTCAAAGGTATCGGCGACTACAACTTCACAGGAACTGCCAAAACGGCTGACCGCAGCGGCGTGAACCCAGCCGGCCTTTTCGCCAAGAACACAAATGCGGCTTTCAGACTGCAATTGCCTACAGGCCGAAACAATTTCAACATAGATCTGCTCAAGCTGTTGATGCGTGAGCTTATGCAACTTACTTTTGCCAAGTCCGGAAAAAACCTTAGCCTCTCTAACCGGCACCAATACGCGCTCTATACCAGCATCTTGCTTGGCAACCCGAATATCCAGAGTCAGCGCAGCCCGCTGATCAAGCATCTCAACGAGCTTACGATCCATTACATCAAGATCGCTTCTAAGTTCTTCCAGTGTTTTGCTGGTCATTTTCTTCTATCCTCTTAATCATTGATTTATATGATGGGCATTCACGATCGTTCTCACGACAATAAGGCGAACTGGCAAACTGGCATGGTGCACCGGCACTCTTAAAAATCATTGGCGCCACCTTGCGCACAGCCTTGAGCATATCAAAGGCCAGGTTGCGAATTTCCCACTGCGCCTTTATACAACAACGCTGCTCAAAAAAATTGAACAGACTGCGCGCATTAAACGTAAAAATCAATTTGGTCTCAATCGCGTTAGGAAAAACATAGCGCGCATCTTCGGGCTTAACGCCGGCACTAACCATATCGCGATAGGCGGCCAAAGTAATATCAAGCGCCCGCGCATAAATTGCTGCAGCTTCAGCATTTTCAGTAATACTCGGTGGCACGATATAAGGAAGTTGTGGCACCTTCATGTAGTTCACGTAACGCTGACTTTCCTGCGAATATGAAGCCACACGGTGACGCACCAGCTGATGTGAAAGAGCGCGCGAAACACCATCAACCGAAAAAGTGAACTCGGCATGCTCAAATGGCGACAGATGGTTGCGCTGCCGCAAAAAATCGAGCAAACGCTCAATTTCGTCAAGAGACAGCCGTTCTTCGATCTCACCGGCCGCGCGCGCCGAATAACAACGCCGCGCCGCCAAAGCAACCAGGCGGTCTGGATCTGGAGTATTGCGCATCAGCAAAACGGTCAATTCTTGCTCCTGCTATCAGTTAAAGTAGCAAAAACCTGCTGCCAGTGGTTATAACAACCTCATGGCAGCAGATTTCGCTCTGATCATCAGACGAATTACTCAGCCTTTGTCTCGGCTTGAGCTTTAACTGGCTTTTTAGTCTTCTTGGCAGCTGCTTCTTCGGCAACCTTCTTCTGAGTTTCAAGCTTGGCTTTGAAGCGCTCAACGCGGCCAGTTGTATCAACAAAGCGCTGGGTGCCGGTGAAGAAGGGGTGACATTCAGAACAAACTTCGACCTTCATTTCGGCAGCAGTCGACATTGTTTCAAAAGCATTGCCGCAGGCACAGGTAACATTGATCACATTGTTTTTGGGGTGGATATTCTGTTTCATCTTCGCGTTCTCCCTTTGGGGTTAAAATTCTTTTGCAGCTTCTTCAAGACTGTCGTAGGTTCTGATAATGTGCTGCAGCTGAATCAGCTGGAAAATGCCATATATATAGGCATTCAGGTTAATCAGAATCAACTCTCCACCAGCATCGCGCAATTTCTTGAGCGTGCCAATAAAAAATCCGAGACCAGAAGAATCTATGTAATTGGTTCTTTCCAGATCTAGAACCACTTTCACCTTGGTTTCATCAATCAGCTTCTGAATCTGCTCCTTGGCAACCGGCAGTGTCCACATGTCCAGATCGCCGATCAGCGAGAGGACAACATAGCCCTTGGTTGCATCCTTTCGTTCGAAGCTGAGCTTTTCCTTGTCAGTTTTTTGGTCGGTCATTTTATCCTCCACAGTAAGTCAGACACAATTAACTGTGTCTTGGTCGGCCTTTAACAATATTAATGGCGTTGCAAATCGCCATGGTAACATTTGCTTTCCATTGTGACGAATCGAGATCAACACTGGTAACAGCATTACCTATGTTGGTTACAACATATTTCGGCGGCAGAGTGTTCAAAGCCATCGCCAGGACGTCAAGAAGACAGCGTGAACATTTACAGACGTTGCTATCAAGCATCATCTGTTCAGCCATCTGCTTTACAGCATTCTCCATCTTGTTGACCAGAATAACTTCTTCCATATTTTTTCTCTGCGTCCTAACCTAATTTTGTTCTCAGTGTCTTTGGGTCAATATTCAGAAGGCGAGCGGCTTTAAGCTTGTTTCCACCCGCATATTCAAGCACCTTACGCACATACATGCGCTCCATTTCCTGAAGAGTAAATATATGATCTTCTTCAGCGCTATCTCCAGGCAAAAGCGATGGCTGACCGATCTTTTCAGGGAAATCTTCCGATCCGATTTGAGCGGATCTTGATAATACCACTGCCCGCTCGATAACGTTACGCAATTCGCGAACATTGCCAGGCCAGCTGTAGTTGAGCAACGTCTGCATTCCCTGTTTGCTGACCGCCAGTTCTGGCTTGTTATACTTCAGCTTGAAATCTTCAACGAAGTGCTCAACCAGCTCAATTACGTCATCCATACGCTCACGCAGCGGCGGAATATGTATTTCGACTACGTTTAGCCGGTAATACAGGTCTTCTCTGAACTTGCCGCGCTTGATCTCGTCAAGAAGCGTCTTGTTGGTCGCCGCAATCAAACGCACATCAACCCGAATGGTCTCGTTGCCACCGATGCGCTCAAATTCCTGTTCCTGCAGGACTCTGAGCAGCTTGGTCTGCGTCATTGAAGCCATATCACCAATCTCGTCCAGAAACAGCGACCCGGCGTCGGCACGTTCAAAACAGCCCTCCTGGCGACTTACCGCACCGGTAAAGGCTCCACGCTCATGCCCGAACATTTGACTTTCAAGGAGCTCCGAAGGTATCGCCGCACAGTTGATCTTCAGAAACGGCTTTACCTTGCGCGGACTCTGCTGAACAATGGTTTCTGCAACCATCTCTTTGCCAGTTCCGCTTTCGCCAGTGATCAGAACCGTTACATCGTTGCCAGCAACCCTGCTTACAAGGTTTAGAACATCTGTAATTGCTTTGCTGGAACCGATTATATTTGCTTTCATGACACCCTGACAGAACATTGTAAGTTTGAGACCAGTAAGCAATTCAGTCCCCAGATCGGCGCAACACACCATTTATGGGCACAAACAACATATCTGGCTACTCAGACAATATCCAAGAATAGTAGCATACAGAGAATAAGCTGTCAAGAAATCTGTAGCTGCCGGGGACTCAGTCAACCGCCCGCCATAAGCGCCACATTCCGACAAAACAAAAGGTACAGCTCCATGTACACATTCCCCTCAAAATTTGCACTCGTTGTTTTTTTAAAGAAGGCTTGAATTTTTTTCGATCCTGAGGGAAAATGAAATCAACCTCTTTTGTTCTAAGACATAGAGAGTTGTGTTAAGTCTGGAGGATTAGAATAACAATGTCATCAAAGATCTTTGTAGGGAACCTGCCTTTTAGCGTCGATAACAGCAAACTCGAAGAAGAATTTGCAAAATTCGGAGAAGTAGTAAGCGCCAAGGTAATCATGGATCGCAATTCAGGCCGTTCACGCGGCTACGGCTTCGTTGAATTCACCAACGAAGCAAGTGCTCAGGCTGCTGTAGACGGTATGAACAATCAGCCCATCGAAGGGCGCAACCTAACTGTCAGCCTCGCCAAAAATCAAGTCTGACAAAAGCATAAAAACAAGCCTGAATAACGCCATTTCTGCAGATACACAGCATCTATAGGAGCCATCAGGTGCAGATAAATACTGACTTGCTGCATAAAATAGCCACAGCAGCAACCAGACATCTTGACGACTACCTGCAGGAAACACTGACGGCGTCCGCTGAGCACGGTAACTTTGGCATGCAGATGCTTGACCAGCTGCATGAACAGTTGCCACGTACCAGCTGCGATGACTGCGGAAAGTGCTGTAACACAGTTTCCATATTTTCTCTCGAATATCACCGCCTTATTCGAGAAGTCATGGCTATATGGCCACCAGAACGACTACGGCGACTAATACAATCCGCTTTTAGATTTGACTTGCGTCAGGCCGAAGTTGGTAACGAAAAGCGCTTGCGTTGCATTTTCCGCGATGACGAGACCAGGGTCTGCCTGGTTCATGCGGTAAGGCCATTTGCCTGCCGCTTTTTTGGTCTACTCAAAGAAAGCGGCATCCGCGAGTGCGACAAAGTAAAAGATCTGCATCTGCCAGAAACTATAATTACCCAGGAATACCTGACCAGTCTGCAGACAAAAATACTTGAGAATTCTGAAGCTTACCAGCCATTTCCGGGCGAAGAAGAAATTCATTTTTTCCCGTTTGAGTTCTGGTTTTTTCGCTACATCTTTTCGCCGGAACGCGCACTGCAGATTTATCGAGAAATTCTAGTTCCAATGTCTTCGCCACTTACCCAGCTCTGGCAGAAATATGACACCCAGGCGACCAGAGAATGATAAACAGGAGATAGAGCATGAGCAAACTACTGCGAGTTATTGCACGAGAACATTGTATTGGCTGCTACAGCTGTATGTATGCCTGCAGCAGAACCTGGTTTAAGGTTTCTACCGTCGAAAAAGCTGCATTGCGCATTAAAAACTACGCAGGTGCCGAAGGCGCCTTCTCAATAAGACCCTGCTATGGCTGCCTTGACCCGGACTGCGCGCGAGCCTGTCCGGTGGGAGCGCTGACACCCAGGCCTGATGGCGGTGTCAAATTCGAGCCAGACAAATGTGTAAACTGCCATAAATGCGTTGAGGCCTGCATCGCCAATGCTATGCAATGGGACTATGAAACTAAAATGCCGATTGTCTGCCACCAGTGCGGTATTTGCACACAATTCTGCCCAAACCAGGTTATCGCGATGGTCGATATCGACCGTACCAGAAAGGTAGAACCATGAAAAACTTTTACATGCTCGATATCGATCTGACTACTGCTACCAGCACAAAGGTTGAGGTAACCCACCTGTTTGAGCGCTACATCGGCGGAAGCGGTGTCGCCACGGCTCTATTTGACGAAATCGATCCGACAATTGACGCATTTGCACCAGACGCACCGATTATACTTGTTACCGGGCCTTTCAGTTCAGTGTTTCCGGTTGCCACCAAAACGGTGGTAATGTATAAGTCGCCGCTTACTGGCAATCTCGGCGAATCACACGCTGGCGGCCGCCTCGCCATGGCCATGTATAGCGCCGGCTTTCATGCCATCAGAATCCGTGGCAAAGCACAGTTTCCCTGCACCATCGAAATAGATGATGACGACTTCAAGCTGAACTCTGCCTCTTCGCTGCGCGGCATGTCTGCTCTGGCCGCAGAACGCATATTGCGCGATCATTACAAGTCTGATTACAAGCGCTCTATTGTTCGAATCGGACCAGCTGGCGAAAGATTGTCACCAATTGCCTGTGCAACTGTCGATTCATCGCGACACTTTGGCAGACTTGGCATTGGTGGGGTTCTGGGTAGCAAAAATGTCAAAGCAATCGTGATTTCCGGCGGCAAATACTGGAAAATCGATGATCCCAAGGCCTTCAATGATTATTACAGCAAGCTTTATCAGTCCGTAGTCGGATCAGATCTGATGAAAAAATACCACGACCTCGGCACCCCGGTTAACGTTGTTCCCTTAAGCAAACTCAATGGCTTGCCGACCCGTAACTTCTCACAGGGCTTTTTTGAAAATGCCGCGGGAATAAGTGGCGAAACCTTTGCCGAAAGACATCTCGCTCAGCAGACCGCCTGTGCGCATTGCCCGTGCGGCTGTATTCACATGGCAACTTTACGCGAATGCTTCGACCCGGATCAGCACATGTATAAAACCATCAAGGTTTCCTATGATCATGAGTTGATTTTCGCCTGGGGCTCAAATTTGTCGATCGGCGATAGTGAAGAGGTACTCAAACTGCTCTATTACGTCGAAAAACAGGGATGGGACGCCATTAGCATGGGCGGAACCATTGCCTGGGCCTGCGAAGCTTATCATAACGGAATGCTTACCACCGAGCATTCTGATGGCCTGGTCATCAATTTCGGAGATGCCGAAACCTTCATGAAAATGCTCAAACGCATCAGCACAAGCCACAACGAATTTTACTGCGATCTCGAAAAAGGTGCAGTCTTCTGTGCTGAAAAGTATGGTGGCAAAAATTTTGCCATAGCTTTTGGCAAAAACGAGGCGCCCGGCTACATGACCGGCCTGCATTCATATCTTGGCTATGCAACCGGAGTCAGGCATTCTCACCTCGACAGCGCCGGCTACTCAATCGACCAGAAAAAGATCAACAGCAAAAAAACCGACAACGAATGGACAAAATCGATGTTCGACGAAGCTGTATTGCGTGTGATGCTGAATTCCCTGGTAATATGCCTGTTTGCCAGAAATATTTACACTCCGCAGATTATCTGCGAAGGCCTGCAATTGCTTGGCTACGATGGTTTTGATGAACAACGTCTGCAAGAGGCTGCTCATGCCATACATGCGATGAAAATTCGCCAGAAGAAAAAACTCGGCTTCAAATTCTCTGAGCTTTACCTGCCCGCTCGGCTCGAAAAGGCAGCAACAACCTGTGGGCACGTTACTTCTCAACAGTTTGATGAGCAGGTAAAAGTTTACGAAGAACTCGCTGAAACCGATCTCAAACTGCTCGACTAGCAATAAACAAGTAGAGTCGCAAATTTCAACGACCGTTCAGACACACATTACAACTCAATCAGAATCTGACAGGCTCCTGTGCTGCATAACAGGGTGCGTAAAATCAGTCTCCATAATTTTCTGTAAAAACGGCATGTCATTTCGAGAGCGCAGACCGAAGCAATCTCTGAACCAGGAGAGATTGCCACTACGCTACCAGACTCTCCAAAATGACATAACCAGATTTTACAGTTTTCTGCTACTGATGATGTTTTTTGTTGTAGTCTCACAGTGTCTGGCAGCAGCTGATTTTGCCGCTCAGACGAGCTGCCCGGTGTGTAAAATTGATTTCCCGACCATTGTGGCAGCAACCGAAACCAGTATGCTGGCTATTGACGGCCAGCCACTCAATACCAGATTTTTGCCATTACCGGAATGCCCTCTGTGCGGTGGCGTTTTTGATAATATTACGCTGAGCAGTACAGATCTGCGCAAGCTCGAAGACTTTATCTGGGCGCGTGAGCAACAAAACGACCGCCAGATTGACACACGACTGCGTTTTGCCAAACTGCTCGAACAACTCGAACGTGACAGTCGGCAAATTGGTCTGGCATACCTGCAGGCAGCCTGGGCTAACAGCGGCAATCAGCAGTTGGCAAATGAGTGCCGTGAAAAAAGCCTCAGATTATTTAAAGAGTATCTTGAATCACCTGACGCCGATAAAGACCAACTCTTCGATGTCAGCCTCAAAACAGCTGATATTCTCAGACAACTGCAACTATTTACTGAGGCCGAAGCCTGGCTCAAACAGATGCAGACCAATAAAAACTTTCAGCAGGCCTGGTATCCAGTGCTTGTCAACCACACGCTTGAACTGGTAAGGATCAAAAACCACATACCAGCAGCATTACCCACCGGGAATCGTCTGCATAATGCAATTGCTGCAAACGAGCTCAAAACGCTATCAGCTCTGCTCAACCAAAAAAGACTTCTGAGCGAAATCGATACGACAGGTCTGACTCCGCTGCTACTGGCTATCAACATCGATAACAATGCAGCTGCCGTAATTCTGCTCAAAGCTGGTGCTGACCCATTGCAAACAGATACCAGAGGCAATTCACCGCTGCATCTCGCTGCGCAACGCAACAATCGTGAAATTCTGCAGCTGTTGTTGGAGCGATCGACCAATGTGGATCCGGTGAACCAGCTCGGCCAGACTCCATTGCATGTGGCGATAGAGACCCTCAACCCGCAGATTGCCGGCATGCTTATAAACGCCGGAGCCAGTCTCAACCGCAAAGACTCAAGCGGCAACAACCTGCT
The DNA here is from genome assembly GCA_018818125.1 of Candidatus Rifleibacteriota bacterium. Classification (GTDB taxonomy): domain Bacteria; phylum Muiribacteriota; class Ozemobacteria; order Ozemobacterales; family Ozemobacteraceae; genus Rifleibacterium. The sequence continues at coordinate 116,164 of JAHISQ010000120.1, read as the reverse complement.
GCACATGGTTTGCCAACGCGCCAATCCGCAATATGAAAAAATTCTCGAAGCGATGCTCAAGCGAATCAGTGATGTTAATCAACGAAATTTTGACAGCATGACTCCGCTGCATATTGCCGCAATACACGGCAGCACTACCATGTTAAAACTGTTGGTTCAGGCGGGAGCACGCATAGATGCGAGAATTCCAGATGGCAGCAGCGCTATTTTCTTCTGCCGACCTGAACTCATAGCAACTTTACTCGAACTCAACGCTGACATTGACCTGAAAAACAACGCCGGGCAATCAGCTTTTGTTCATGCCAGACTAAGCGCAGACCACCAACGGATTGACGCCTTCAAAACGACTGGCCGGTTTGGTCAGTCAGCAAAAGTTTTTTCAATGCCACAAGGTTCCACGAATATTTTTTCGGCAGCCTCAGATGGCAATGTCACTGCGTTATCACAAATACTGGAACTCGACGCAACACAGCTTAAAGCCAAAGAAATCTCTCTCGGCGAGAGTCCTTTGCATTTTGCAGCCGCAAGCGGCCAATGTGAAGTTATCAAACTACTGCTTGAAAAAGGCGTCAACGTTAACGACACCAATGACTATATGCGAACTCCGCTGCACTATGCCTCTGTTATGGGACACTTCGACGCGGTTAAACTGCTCTGCGGAGCCAAGGCAAACATTCATGCTCTCGATGCCCGAGGCGCAACACCGCTACATGACGCTGCAGCAGCGGGACATACCAAAGTGTATAATTATCTCATACAGCTCGGAGCCAGCAACAGCACCCTCGACAATCAGGGCAGATCAGCCGCTTCGCTACTGGAAGAAAGTAACAACTGATTTCCGTTTACTGATCAACGCTCCCGCTATTTGTCGCCCTTTTTGCCAGTTCCTCTGATGAAAGTTTAGACCCTGTGTCCTGCCACCATTTGTTCCAGTCATAATGACTGAAGCCAAAATCCATACCTGTAAGTTTCTGAAGGCAGCTCACACAATGCTCTGTTGTGCACACCACGGTTCCATCAGCATCAGGCATTTCCTGCCAACTTAGAGCATGCAGAAGATATGGGATAGAGTCTCTATTTCCGACGTTTTCAAGCGTAATAAACGCATCGTGGTGATTGCCAAGCCTGTGGCTTATAATCTTGTGACACAAGGTTCTAAGCTTTTCCTGCGCAACGATCTCACTGTCATCTTGCGACCGGGCATATTGAGAAAGCGCGCGGTTGGGCACCCAGATTTCCACATAAAGCCATGTGCCGAATATTAATGCGGCCAAAACTACCGTGGCAAAAAACCATGCAAGGTGTTTTCGACTAATCTTCATCTATCAGATAACTCTCGGAATTTCCTGGTCATCACCTGATTTTTCCGGCTTCCATGCTTAGACAATGGTCTGCCAGCTGCTCAACCAGCTGCATGCTGTGCGTCGAAAAAACCACCGAAATCTTGTCATTCTTGCTGGCACTGCGTATCATGTTTTCGATTATCGGCTGATGATTTTTATCTATATTCGATGTCGGCTCATCCAGCAGCAGCACTTCAGGCTGACAGACCAGAGCACGTGCCAGTGCAACTCTTTGAATCTCGCCACCAGACAGATGACTACCCATAACATCTGCAAAGGAAAGCATGTCTACATTTTTTAACGCTTCTTCAACAGCTGTTTTTCGCGCTGCCTCGCTTAGCCCACGCAGTTTCAGCGGAAACTCAACATTGCGATAAACGCTCATGCTGAACAGAATCGGCTGCTGATCAACCATAATCACTCGGCGCCGCAACGGCTGCAACTGCTTTTCCGAATATAGCACTTGATTCCCCATAAATGTGACCGTGCCTGCGTCTGGCGCATCCAGAAAAGCCAGCATCTGCAGCAAAGTGGTTTTGCCAGCGCCATTCGGGCCGGTAAGCGCATATATTTTGCCAGGTTCGACATTGAGCTGCGCAATGTCGACAATGGCTTTGCCGCCATGTATGCGCTTTACATTGTCCAGCTTGTATAACAATTCTAATTACCTTTTCTCGCACTAAGCCGCAGTGCCAACATAAAATCATTACAGTAATCTTTGCGTCTTCGTGTCTTTGTGCGAACTTCACGGCCTGCCGAATCACTGAAGCAAATGTAAAGCATGTCAGTTGTATCTTTCATTGATATTGCCCTGAAAATAATTGATGAAGATATTGATTCCCAGCGTAATGGCCATCAATATCAACCCAAGCGCCACTGCCAGCACAAATTCACCCTTATCGTATTCGAGAGCCATTGCCGTGGTCATGGTGCGCGTAAATCCCTTTATATTACCGCCCAGCATCATGCCGACACCTATCTCAGAAATAACACGCCCGAAGGCTGCAGCAATCGCCGCGGCGATACCAAACTTCGCCTCGTGCATGAGAAGCAACGAAGTCTGCCAACGATCGGCGCCCAGCGTCATCGCAGTTTTGCGATACCTGATATCAAGATGTCCCAGCGCCGAAATAACAAAAATTGTGATCATCGGAACTACCAGAATCGTCTGCCCGATGATAATAGCGCTTTGTGTGTAAAGCAGATCAAACGAACCAAACATGCCGCGACGGCTGATAAAACCATAAACAAAAAGAGCAATTACTACGGTCGGCAATGCCAGAAGACTGTTGAGAACAGTTATCAGGGCACGTCTGAATCTGAATTTGTTCAGATAGATAGCAAAGCCGGCCGGAATACCGATAACGGCCGCCACCAGCGTTGAGATCAAGCTTATCTTGAGCGAAAACCAGACAATTGTCGCCAGCTCAGCGTCACACTGTGCAATTAAAGACACAGCCCTGCCAAAGCTCTCAAGCAGATATTGCATTCTTACCCCATTTCCTGCCAGCAATTGTTACGCGGTTTCAGTCCAAAGTTCAACTCGACATTGCCTTCTAAGTCTGCCGCATCGATTAATCGGCGGTGACTGGGAAAAAAACCTGAGTGCCGGCGATCTTGAAACCCAATATTACAGCCATAACGGCTTCTGATTGGATCCATTTGATGAACTTTTCAGCTGCAGCGGCGTTCACATGCGGGTGCGCTTTCGGATTTACCGCGATCAGGGTATATATGTTATGCAATCTTTTGTCGCTATCACAATAAATTTCCAGGCGGCCTTTGAGATCATCGCCCTGATTCAGATTCAGATATGTGGCGCTATCGACCAGCGTGTAAGCCTGTTTCTCAAAAGCGACCAGCAGTGTACGTGCCATGCCCTGGCCAACGCTGAGGTATCTGTGGTCTGGCATTTTAGCCTGTGCTTCCTGCCAGAGCTTCTTTTCGAGAAAGTGAGTGCCACTCTCATCACCACGCGAAACAAACAAAGCAGCAGAACAGCTGGCCAACCTTCTAAAGGCTTCAACACAGTCTTTCAAACCATTTATTTTTGCCGGGTCATTTTGCGGGCCAACAACGACAAAATCGTTATACATGACAGGGCAACGCTTCAAACCGTAACCATCGGCAATAAACTGCTCTTCAAGCTCGCGGGCATGCACAAAAATCATATCGACATTGCCATCTCGACCATCAAGAATAGCCGCGCCAGTGCCACGCGCGATCGCTTTAACCTCGATACCCGTCTCTTTTTTAAACGCAGGCAGCAGAACATCGAGCAGGCCATTATCCTGAAGACTGGTCGTAGTAGACATTTTTAGAATTTCTCCAGCCTGGCATGGCGCAACCATAGCGGCTGAAGCTACAATCGTCAGCAGCAAAAAACGCCACAACCCGCCAAAAAGTGCTTTACCAGAAAACTTCATGATTACCTCCCGAGTCTATATCAATTACTTTTCAGAACCGATTCTACCAGAAATCTTTCGGTCATAACACGAATAATATCTACCGGAACAACAGGCGGTTTTTCAGGCGCAAGCCCTGTGCACTTAACAAATGACCTGCAGATTTAACTGCTCACATCAGGGCAGCGGCAAAAAACCGACAAAGCAATTCCTTCAGCATGCAATCAACGTAGTGACAATCTGAAATTGTTCCTGGCAGAATATTGAATGGCGACGCTGGCAAAAATCTAGTATAATGCGTTCAAAATTGACTGCATTGTATACTATTCACTGTGAGGTTCTGAATGAAGAAAGCCACAGCTTTTTTTACGCTGCTTCTCTCTATTGCCGCAGCAGCCGGCGTTTATTTGATCTACCGCGAAGATATCCCCCCGACTCTGACTGACATTGAACCGGCCATTACTCTGTTTAAAGGCCTGGTTGCCGAACAATGGCACACCCCGATCGTTGCAGCACTGTCTGCATTCTGGCTGTTAACCCTGCTTTTGTCGTTAGCGGTGCTTTTTGAACGCAACAAAGTAGCGATAAGCGGACCAGAAAAGACAAACGAAAATCAAAATGAACTGCAGCAACTGCGAGAGCAGCTGGCACAGGCGACAACGATTGCAACAGAAGCAAGCGACAAAGCCAATCAACTGCTAACACAAAACGAAAATCTCAATGCTCAGATCGAAAAATTTGCGGTCAGCAGCAGTGAAAAAAATGAGCTAGTCGAACTTAAAAATAAGATTGATGAGCTTCAGACAAGCATGAAAACGCGCAGCGAGACAGCTGACAAGGCGGAAGTTGAGCTTAAAAACCTGCAAAGCGAACAGAAAAAAATCAGCGAAGAATTTGCTGCCGCACGCAATAAGCTCGAAAAGACAGAAAACGACAGTAAAATGGCTAAAAGAGAAGCAGAAAAAACTGCCAGTCAGCTCAAAAACATTCAAAGCGAGCTTGGCAGCAAGTCTGAAGAAGTTGTTTCCCTGCGCCAGCAGCTTGAAGAAATGACTCATGAGCTTGAAGCAGCCAAGGCTAACGCACGCGGCGGCACAAACGCAATTCCGCCAGCAGCATATCAGATCCTTTATCTGTTTCAAAAAGAAGGACGCCTCATCGACCTGCTTAACGAAGACATCAGCAGCTACGATGACGAAACACTGGGCGGAGCAATCAGACCTATTCACGAAGGTTGCCGCAAGCTGCTCGAGGACCGTCTGATACTTGAACCAGTGCTCAACGAAGAAGAAGGCAGCGAAATTACGCTCGACGAAATTGACCCCGAAACGGTCAAGCTTTCAGGCAACGTGCCAGCAACTGGCCCTTATACCGGCGAGCTTATTCATCGCGGCTGGCGCCTGAAAGAGTGCAACCTGCCCGAACTGGTCGGCGGCTGGAAAGGCAATGTGATCGCGCCGGCCGAAATCGAAATCAGCTGAGGAGAACAGCCATGGCAAAAACAAAATATCTTGTAGGCATCGACCTCGGAACCACCAACACAGTGGTGACATATACGCCGATCAGCTCGGCAGCAGAAGGCGCTCATCCCGAGATAAGCCTGTTTCCTGTCGTGCAGGAACTGGCCAAGGGTGCGATCGAAAAGCTTGAGGTAATGCCCTCGTTCATCTTCGAACGCCTCAAAGAAAAGCCAGTGCTGGAATGGGATGACGAATCAAAATTCATTATCGGCGAATACGCCCGCGAACGCGGAGCCGAAGTGCCAGACCGGCTGATTTCGTCAGCGAAATCATGGCTGTGCAACACCCGCATCGACCGCACTCAGCCAATACTACCCTGGAACTCACCCGAAGAAAACACCCGCGTTTCGCCGCTTACCGCCATGTCGATGTTTTTGCGCCATGTGCGACATTCCTGGAGCGAAACATTCGGCAAGGACAAGCTCGAAGACCAGAAAGTTGTGGTAACCATCCCGGCATCTTTCGACGCAGCTGCCCGCGACCTGATCATCGAAGCCGCCAGAATGGCGGAGTTGCCTGATGTGACCCTGCTCGAAGAACCGCAGGCCGCTTTTTATTCCTGGATCTCACAAAGTGACAAACCTTGGCGTCAGCAGGTTAAGAAGGGCGACGTGGTTCTGGTTGTCGATGTTGGCGGCGGTACCAGTGACTTCAGTCTTATCGAAATCAGCGAAGCCGAAGGTGATCTGGCGCTGGAGCGAGTAGCGGTCGGCAATCATATACTACTTGGCGGCGACAACATGGATCTGACGTTGGCCTATGTCGCCCGCAACAAGCTTGAAGAAAACAAAAAGAAAATCACACAGTGGCAGACCGTGCAGCTCAGCCATCAGTGCCGAAAAGCCAAAGAAATATTGCTCAACGAAGGCGACAAAGATTCTGTTCCGGTAGTAATCTCAGGTCGTGGCAGCAGCGTTATCGGCGGTTCACTTAAAACCAGTATAGAGCGCTTAGACATTGAAAAAACGCTGGTTGACGGCTTTTTTCCACTCTGTGATATGAGCGACGAGCCCGTTGAAGACACCGAAGGCGGCGTGCGCGAAATAAGCCTGATGTATGCGGCAGATGCCGCAATTACCCGCCACCTTGCCAAGTTTTTGCGCAACCAGAATTCTGGCGATAAACAATATGGCTTTCCGCAGGCAATTTTGTTCAATGGCGGCGTTTTTCGCTCAGAAATTTTCAGAAACCGTCTTATCGAAGTTATTAACAACTGGCTGACCGCAGCCGGCAAAGAACAGATCAAAATACTCGAAGGCATCGAGCTTTCGCAGGCTGTCGCCAGAGGTGCTTCGTATTATGGCATCGCGCGCGAAGGTCAGGGCATCAGAATTCGCGGTGGCGTTTCACAGGCTTACTATCTCGGCATAGAATCTTCACTGCCGGCAGTACCGGGTTTCAAACCGCCTCTCAAAGCACTCTGTGTCGCCAGTCAGGGCACCGAAGAAGGCACTATTCAGGATGTTCCAGGCCGCACCTTCGGCCTGGTGATCGGCAAAACCGCCCAATTCAAGTTTTTCAAGTCGAACTGTCGACGCGAAGACGAATTTGCCCAGATGATTGATGAACTCGACGAGAGTTTTGAAGATACCAGTTCACTGTCGATAGAATTGCCAGCATATGAAGGCATGAAACCCGGTGATCTCGTCGATGTCGGCCTTCAGGTTGCCATTACTGAGATCGGCACGCTTGAAGTTTACTGCCTGGCCAAAGCTGGCAACCATCGCTGGAAACTCGAATTTAACGTGAGGGATGCAATAAAATAATGGCGAAAGCAGCCTCTGCCGACAGCCGGTTCATTATCGGCATAGATCTGGGCACTACGCAGTGCGCCCTTTCTTATGTTGATCTCGAAGACAAAACGCTCAAGGTTCGTAATCTCGAAATAACTCAACTGGTAAGTGGCGGGCAAATCGAGAACCTGTCAACGTTACCATCAGTTCTCTACTTGAGCGAAGAGGGGCGTGAACTCAACCGGCCGGAGTGGATGTCTGACACCCCTCATATAGTTGGAGCATACGCCAGAGAACTGGGCTCTGAAGTGCCAGGTCGTTTCGTTCACAGCAGCAAATCATGGCTCTGCCATCCGCGTGTTGAGCGGCAATCACCTATTCTACCCTGGCAAAGCGAGGTTGTTGCCGACAAAATTTCGCCGGTACAGGCAGCCACAGAATTTTTGCGATATATGATGCGCCTGTGGGATGCCACTATTGGCAGTCGCGACGAGTCATCGGCTTTTCAACGCCAGAAAATAATTGTTACAGTGCCGGCTTCGTTCGACCCTTCAGCGCGCAATCTCACGCTTGAAGCAATAGAAAAAGCTGGCATCAGCTCAGTCTCGCTGATAGAAGAGCCACAGTCCGCCTTCTACGACTATTTGCAACGCAACCCGCGCACCATGGTCGCCGAGCTAAAAGGTATCGACACGGTTTTGGTCATTGATATCGGCGGCGGAACCACCGATTTCAGCCTGATCAAAATCGAGTGGTCAAACGAACTCGAACACCCTGAATTTACCCGACTGGCGGTTGGACCGCACCTGCTGATCGGTGGCGACAATCTGGATCTTGCGCTGGCAAGATGCGCGGAAGCCGAATTCAAGCATCGCGGCCGGAAGCTTGCAGGAAAGCAGTGGTTATCACTACTGAACCAAAGTCATGTTATAAAAGAAAAGGTGCTTTCCGGCGAACAGGACGGCACAGTAAACTTCACCCTGGCCGGAGCCGGCAGCAAGGTTCTTGCGGGCACAACAAAAGTCAGCATAGATAGCGAAAAAATCAAGCAGCTGCTGGTTGATGGCTTTTTCCCGCTTGTTGAAGCCAACGAAAAACCTGACGAAGACAGCAGTCTTGGTCTATCAGAGGCAGGTTTGCCCTTTACCAGAGACGCCGCTGTAACCCGACATCTAGCTGCGTTTTTAAGCGAAAACGAAGTAAATCCTGATGCCATACTTTTCAATGGTGGCACCATGAAAGCAGACTGCCTGCGCAACAGGCTGTTTGATGTGCTGAGTCTGTGGCGAGGTCGCGCACCAGCCATACTTGAGAATCCACACCCGACTCTCGCAGTAGCTGCCGGCGCTGCCTATTACGGGCTGGTTTCGCTGGGCTTTGGTCAACGCATACAAAGCGGCAACCCGGTTTCGATCTATCTTGGCATCGGCACAGCAAAGAGTTCGACAACAGGCCGGCATGTGCCAGAACAGCTGCTTTGCCTGCTGCCAAAAGGATCTGAATCCGAAAAAGACTATCACATGATCGACAAAACTTTTGGCATTGATCTCAGTCACGACTCTGCCTTCTATCTTTTCTACACACCGGCTCCGCCAAAAGCCGAAGAACTGGGGCGAATCATCAGATTCAATTCAAAAAAGTATCTGCCACTGCCGCCATGCATAATTAAAGCCCGCACTGGCAAAGGCGAGAAGCAAGTCGAGATCTATGCGCGACTACGAGAAACCGGTTATCTGCAGATCTTTTGCGAAGAAAACAGCGGCAATTTTTCACAGGAATTGCGCTTCGATCTCGGTGACAGTGAAAAAAGTGCCAAAGGCGCAGCCGACGCTCCTGCCAAACGCCGGGTGCCGGTTACCAGTACCCAACTAAAACAAATCTCGAAATTGTTGGATCAGGCGTTTTCGCACCAGGTTGAATTTAACTCGGTTTTTAAAGGACTAGAAGAAATACTCGGTTCTCCTCGCTCAAACTGGGATGCCGAAATGCTGCGCCAGTTTTTCGATCTTTTTGGCGAACGCGAAAGCGAATTCAGGGCCTCACAGAGCTCACTAGTATTATGGTTTAGACTGATGGGTTTCTGTCTGCGACCAGGTTACGGCGTTCAGGGTGATGTTGCCAGAGTAGATCGTATCTGGCAGATGATTGACGAAACCTTCGATTACAACAACCCTGAATTCTGGTCAGATTGGTGGGTAATGTGGAAACGCATTGCACCAGGCCTGTCGATCGAACGCCAGGAAGCGCTAAAAAACCGTATTGAGCCAATCCTGTTTCCGACCAGGCGACGGGAAAAAAAGGATCGCGAGATTGGGCAGCATGAGCGCAACCAGCTCTGGCGATTACTCGGACACCTCGAACGCCTGCCTGCCGCCGAGAAGGAGCGTATTGGCTGGTGGATAGCCAAAGCGCCACCCAGCTACGGTGTCGACAATGTGGCTCTGCATGCCCTCGGGCGCATGGGTGCAAGAGAACTGGCCTACGCACCAGATTCGGCATTGGTACCGCAGTCTGTGGCTAATGCCTGGGTCGAGCATCTCCTCAAGAAGGCAATACCTGGCAATTCATATCTCGATTCTGCTCTGCGCGAAATTGGCCGCAAAACTGGTGACCGACTGGTGCAAATCGACGATCTTTTGCGCAAAGGCATTCTTGATGTCTTTAAAAAGAAAATGCGCAAAAAGACTTTTATTCAGCCGCTCTTAAAAGCTGCCCAGCTTGAAGAGAAAGAACTGGCAGAAATGATCGGCGAAGCTCTGCCATCAGGCTTTGTCTGGGTCAAGGACAGCTGATTTCAAGCTGATCAGCTCGAAAATCTGAACCGCCTGCTCTTTGCCTCTGATTTCGGTAAAAGGCATTTCTTCAGCTATTACCAGATTTTCGATATGCTTCCAGGTGCTGCCAGAAACAATTATCTTTGAGTGTCGGCCTTTCTTGGAAGCTGTTTCAAGGCGGGAGGCCAGGTTTACTTCGTCACCGATGACAGTCAGATCTTTGCGACGACTGCTGCCAACATCGCCAAGCAACACAGTGCCGGTGCTGATACCAACTCCAACTTCAAGACCGGATTTACGAACATGTTTACTGGTAACAGCGAGACTGTCAACAAAAGCCTTCATTGCAAAAGCTGCTTTGACAGCACTCAAAGTGTGGTGTTCAGGCTCGGTATGATGAAAAACCGCCATAACCGCATCACCGATGAATTTGTCGACACGCCCATTATTATCGCGAATAATCGGCTCGACTCCACCAAAAAATTCGTTGAGCAGCGCAAAAACGTGCTCCGGGCTTGTCTTTTCACTCAGGCCGGTAAAATTACGAATATCAGAAAAAAGAACCGTAACCTCAACCCGGCGACCTTCGCGTATTGATTCGTCAGCATGATCCTGAATAGCTTCCAATACTGAGTCAGAAACATAGGCCTGCATTTTCTCGCGCTCGCGCAGACCACGCACCATATCATTAAAAGTATGGCTCAGGCGGCCCAGTTCATCGGTTCCCATGTCGGGCAATGCAACATTCAGATCTCCTCGCCCAACTTGCTGAGCGGCGACATCTATGCGGCTTATCGAGCCGAGCAAACTGCCAGCCAACACCAGACTTAGAATTATCGCGCCAAGCAGGGCGGTAATGGCCAGGCCACTGATAACCATTTTTACAGCATCTAATCTAGCTTCTATCGGCCTGGTAGAAGTCAGCAGACAAGGCAAAAAGCTTTGCGTATACATAGAAGTCAGCGGCCTTATCGCATAAAGGTAATTATCGTCCTCTAGGCTTATCATACCGCTTTCTTCTGTTTTCAGCCTGCCGACACGCTCAAAAGCAGTCTTAAGCATTCTCCATAGCGGCGACTCAGGCGGAATACTTTTTTCGGCCTTGAAATTCGAGTAGAAAAACAACTCTGCCGGTAAATCACGCTTCTCGCTGTCGACAGAATCAACGGCCAGCCGGTTTTGCATAAATTCTTCGTAGGCAAAATGTTTTTCGAGATAATAGTCCGGCAGATGGAGAAAAAGGTTGCCGACCTTGCCATCGACCTGCACCATGATACTCATAAAATACATGTATGAATTTTGAAATACGTAAAAATTAAGCTGACTCGGCCGAGAAAAATCCAGTGAGCTGCCAAACGACTGCATATACTGGTCAATCTCTTCGTCAATAGCAGCATCTACAACTGAAGAATGACCACCAATGTCGTTATCGGCCCTTACAATTTTGGCAGCAGCCATCTCAATCGATTTCTTGAGCTGAACACCAATGTCATCCCAGTTGGTCAGAGTAAACCGTCCCTTGCCGTCGGTAATAATATAATGCATAAACAGACCCTCATCGACAGCCACCTTCATTGCCGCTTCAATTTTTTCCAGCGTAAGGGGCTGGTCGCCAAGCCGATTTCGCAGATTTTTATAGAGGCTGCTTTCGAGCAGTCTTGGTGCATCACGATAACGAAGTTCCAGCGCTTCAAAGCCAGCCCGCATCTTTACCATCGCCGATTCTTTCAATCGACTCTCCTCATGAACGACAAAACTCCTGCCAATGCTGACGAGACTGATAATCGGAACAAACATGGCAACAGCAAAAACGAGTGCTATGCGCATGCGCAAAGAGAGTTGAAGTGTTTGCGTTCGCAAAACTGTTGGCAAAGCCACACTTAGCAATATCAATAACAACAGGGCGACCAGAGACAATCTGAACAACATCTGCTTACGGGTCTGTTGCAGTTGCTCAATATTGGCCAATGATATTATTCTGATCGGATCGTTTTCGTCAGCAACGCTGGCCTTAGCAAGATAGTTTTCGAACTCAAAAATGCTCTGTTTGCGTTCTAGAAAAGCATTCAGAAGTTTTTTATCGAGATTCTTATCGGCAAGCTCAGGATCTTGTGAGATCAAGGTGCGATCAGAAATATCAACCGCAACAATCTGGTGCTTAAGGCCTGATTGGGGCATTTTTCGGCGCTGAATCATACGATTTAACCAGAAGTGATCCACAAATTTTTCGGGAAAAAGCATAAGCATAAACCCGCCACGCATTTTTTCGGGAACGTTGGTCTCGCGATATGACTCAACATCCATGTTCCAGACTACGTAACAGGGCTTACCAAGCCAACCCAGAAGCATTGGATTGTCGAGCGCCATAGAAATATGCTCTATCTTCTGGTTGCCCATCGCCTTCTGAAGAATATTCACAGCTCCAAGGCTTTGTCGCTCAAATGCCGGGTCATTGAGAAGTTCTTTGTGATTATCAAGCATTCGGAAATTTGCCATAATCCTGGTAATCAAAAACTGCCAGTTGCGCTGACTATGCATGATATGGCGAGAAGGCACGTCAAGCAGGCGGCCGTTGTGGTCCCAGAACAACCATTTGCAGCTGTCAGGATAAAACTTGTCAATTCGGTCAATGAATCCAGCTATGCTCTGTGGACTCTTTTTAATAAGATCCAAATTCTTGATCAGCGCAGACGCAAAGTTTTGAATCTGATATTTCTCTGTAGAAAAAAGTTTGGCGCGAGCGCTTTGCAGATTGAGTTCCTGCTTTACAATTTCCCTACCTGCCAGGAACTGCTCTTCGACCATATTTGCAAGCGCCAGAAAACCAACCAGAATTGGCAGAACTACAACCGCAAAATACAGAAAAATATTGCGTAGGGTCAGAACTCGTGACTGTTCTTGTGTGTACATAGCGAGATTATAACTGAAATGACCAGATTTTTAAACTTTCACTAGCAGGGCGAAGTAAATTGAATTATCCTGAATTTGCGAGATTAATCTTGAACAGAGGGTGAACACACATGCCGGCCTTCAGTATAAAAGAAAATCAGCTGATAACTGATCTGTTGAGCATAATTGCTTTAAAACTGGTGCTCTTGCCAAAACCCGATAACGAGCGCAAGCTCCGCATGGCTGCTATTTCGATAACCTCTGCCGCCGAATCATACATCAACCAGGACTCTTTGAGACCCTCTGTCAGTGCGCTAAAAGATTTTGTCATAAAAGCGGTAGACAACGAAAGTTATATCAAAATGGCTGAGGGAGAGAAAGCACTCAAACAAAAACTCGAGGAATTCAGTGAGCTGCTTCTACAAAAAGTAGAGGCACCAAAGCAAAAAGGGATGCGCACCTTTATATATCGTTATGCCTACAAACTGGCGAGCATGGCAGGCAAAGAATTTGCCAATATTGGTCGAAATGTTTCTGCTGGAGACGCTGAAGTGCTGCTGGTAATTAGAGATGTACTGCATATTCAGGAGTAGGCAGTATGACAAAAAAATCTGATTTCGACCCGAAAGAATGGAATAGTCTGATGCATTTTGCCTGCATCGGAGTAAGCTACAAATACAGCACCCGCGATGTTCACTCGCTTGGCGATATAGTCGGCTTTATGAGAGAGCTTTTTTCGGTACAGAAGTATCTTGCCAGCGCCCGTGAAAAATACGGAAACCTTGAACTGCTAAGAGAAGTGATAAACGAACTGTTGGTTGCCTGTAAATCGAAGCAGGATTCACTGAGCAACGGCTTCGATGATTTTTCCAATCTCGGGCCACCAGTGGCAAAGGTCAATCAGCTTCTGGCCGACAAATCCACCCCAGAAGAAGCCCGAGCCATGCGCGCTTTTGTCTATGAACTCGCCTTTGAGGCAGCTAACGCAGCCGGCGACGGGTTTTTAGGCACCGGTCCCAAAATAAGCGCCGCAGAGAATGAGTTCCTGCACGAGCTCAAGCGCGCTCTGATCGATGCCTAAGCATTTGCTGACATAAATATATGATCACATTCTGATCGGTTTTTTGTTTTGCTGAGAATTTGGCAATCTGCTAAACTGGCAATGATTCAGTTTTACAGAATTACAGGATTTTTATGAGCCAGGAATTAGCTCTTTCACTTTTCTCCGACCTTAGGTCGCACGATCCATCGGTAAGATTTTCTGTTGTTTCAAGAATTGAAAATATTGCCTGGAACGAAGAACTGATCAATGCATTTTCAATATTGACGCAGACCGAATGCGACCCTGCGATCAAACTTTACATGCAGCTCATACTTGAGCGGGTAAGCAGAGACAAAGGAAAACAGGTCGACAAAAATCTGATTTTGAAAGAATTCGATGCATTGGCAAAGCAGCCCGAGAGCGATTCCTTGAGATTTGTTTTAATGCTTGAGAGTCTCGAACCGGACCAACTGCCCCTTTCTCTGGTGGCTCTCAAAGAAAACAACTGGTCAGAGTATTCGGTTCTAATTCTTCCGTTTGTTTTAAAATTTATACGCAAACATCGCATTTCTGAATTCATAGACCAGGTTGAAAATCTCTGCCACCACAGTGACCCTCAGGTTCTCTCGGCGGCCATCGAAGTTCTCGAAAGGCTGGCTCCACATAAAATCGAACCTTTGCTGGTTCCTCTGCTCACCAACTCCAACTATGGAATCAGATCAAAGGCAGTAAGAATCCTTTACAGGCTAGATCAGCAGGAAGCCCTCAAGCACTTTGAAGCAATGTTGTTTTCTTCAGATAAAGACGAAAAAGATGCGGCGATGTTTCATGCTTATTTTTTCCCTTTTGATAAAATTGAATCCCTGCTTCTCAGGTTTATGGCTGTTGAGACCAGCCCGGAACTGCTTAAAAAGGCGGGCTATCTCTTTCAGGTTAACCCGGATTTTAATCCGCCACTTCATCTGATCGAGATAATGGAAGGAACACTCGGAAGCAAAAAAGAAATCTTCAGCGAGATTTTGCGCGGCGTTTTAAATGCTCAGAGCCGCCTGCTGAAAAAGCCGGTAGATGAACTGCTTGAACAGTTAAAACGAGCATATCGCAACAAAAAAGCGAACGAACTTATAGCTCAATGCCGCCTTTCATGGGATGCCTCAAATGCCACCAGAAAACAGGCAATAGTTAACAAGCTTGAGGAATTAGCTTACAAAGGCTTTTCTTCAGCAAAAGAAGCACTGGTAGTTCTAGGAATCACTGATGTAGAATTATCATGTATAGAGGCTCCCAGAATGGAGCTACTCGACTTATCGAGTCTCGACAGCAAACAGAGAATTCTGATCTGGAAATCGGTAAACGAAAAATTTCTTGATTACTCTGCTCAGATCATTGAAATCTGGAACAAAATGAGCTCTGAAGAAAAAATTCTGGTACTCGGTAAATCCCTGCAATTTAAGGCTGCGGCGCTTGTCAAAAAAATTGGCGCCAGAGCCCTCAAAGATACCGATGACGTGGTCGCTGCCGCCGCAATCGAATGTATGATGCACCTCGACACCGACACACTTTTTCCGCAGCTTCCCGGACTGCTCAATCACACTTCTACCGATGTTCAATCTGCGGCAATTAAGGTCTATGCCCTGTATGACAAAGATCAGGCCGTAAGACTGCTTGAAAAAATGCTAACGCAAAGTGTAACCGCCCGATCAAGTGCGCTTTTTCACCTGGCTCAGTTCGATTTTCCCTCGGTGCAAAACGTTCTTTTCAACTGCCTGCAACTGGAAGACGATGACTCAAATCTGAGAAAAATTGAAGCAATATTTGCTTCGAACATAGATCTCGAAATGCTTTACAGGGTTTTTCGCATCAGCCGCTCAGAAAAGGACCAGAGAAAATCTACCGTCGAAAACATTTTTTCAAGGCTGGCAGAAGCCTATCAGCAGAAGTCAGATGACAGTTCACAGACAATTATCAGCCTTGTTCAGAATTTTTCAGAGCGCCTCGAAAGCGAAAGAACCAAAGAAGCCAAGGCGCCGGCTTATTCACTCGAAAATATTCAGAAGCTGAGAATAAAAAAGAATGCTGCGACACCGGCGATTCAGAAAGACGATGATTTGCTAAGGTTCACGCTCGCCGCTTTTGTGGGCACCGGTTTTATCGCCTGGGTTATCTGGTTGGTTGTTCTTTCACCATTTTTGCCGCCCCCCCCAAAGAGCACCAAAACCAGTCTAAAAGCTGGCGAATCATACCTTTCAGGAAATATCGAAAAAGTGATGAGCCATGGTATAAGCATAAAAGCCGATGGCAGCAATCGCGAAGTTTTATTAACACTCCCCGATGTCCAGCATGGAAAACTGCTTAAGGTGCGTGTAAAACAGCATAAGCAGCAAGACGGCACAACCAGGGCAGAATTGATTGAGTTAATAAAGCCGTGAAGCAACCGAAGGCCGGTTTGATACAGAATAAGCGCGGGAGCGTCTTTCTTCTCGCCATTGGGCTTCTGTCTTTGCTTGTTTTGCTGCTGTTTGGCATGAGTCGACACAGCTCAGGGCGTTCACGACTGGTCTCTCTAGCCGACCAGAAACAGACCGCCTTATTCGCGCTCGAAGCCTGTTATGGCGACATTGTCTCTCAGTTGAGAGTTAGAATAAAAGATAAAGACAAACCTCTGCTGAATAGTTTTATAAACGCTACCGACGGGCAAAAGCCTGACTTTTACTATGTTCCAGGCAAAACACTTACCAGCCTTTTAGCTGAATTACAGATAGATTTAGTAAGTCAGGAACTGGTTTTTGAAAAAATCGAACCTCTAAAATACCCGCCAATTATCAAGTTTCCGGCTCACAAACAGCCAGAAAAAAAGGGATTGATGAAGATCAGCTGCGAAGTTAGTTTCCTGAATCGCAGTTATAGCATTGATGTTAAAGTTCCATTTAAAACGGTATTCACACTGACTCCGGTTTTGCGTCAGTTCACATTTTTTGCTGACCAGATTCATCTCGAACAGCGTGAACACTACGGCCTTTCTGACAAAATCAACATTGTTCCCATCAGAAAAGGAGCAAATGATGAAACAACATCCGGCAGCAGCTCAGATCAGCGCCTGCCATTGTGCTTGGGAATGTCGATAAAACCACATGATCAGATAAATACAGATAACGAAAAAGAAGGTTACGTATATCTCGGAAAATCCGATCAAAACATCATTCTTAACCTCGCTGGAGAGGTGCAGCCAGGCGAGGGCGATCTCAGTGATCTCTGGCAGGTCACTCCAGAGAGCTTCAAGCCCATAGACATCAGTGATAAGCAGATTGTTAACATGACCGTCAACACAACTGCAGGCTCACTGCAAAACAAGACGCTATCTATTCCGCTAAAGACCAGAAACACCAGGGCAAACCTCAGGTTGGTGGGCTTCTGCAAAGAGCTTGAAGATCAGAATGGTCCATGGAACAAAGATTTAAAATATGTGCTTGAACAAGATTCTTCGTTCGGCAGATACAAGCTTAACCATGAATCTCTTGGCTTAAGCAGCAGCCTGAAACTACTCGGGCCGAGCTTTGAGGCCGGTGCAGTCAGCGCAAAGGTTCCTTATCCGAGAAATGTTCGCAATATTTTTGGCAGGGTATTCAATCGCTTCTTTGTGCTGGGAATGTTTGATTTTCCGAGCGCCCATCTCTACACAAAGCTGCTTTATACAACTAGTCCCAGCTACACTCCGCCAGACGGTGCCTCATCCTTCGGAGAAAAATATCCATTCGAAATCGAATCGGGCTCATACAAAAACTACATGTCGAGAACCATGTCCGGAGAACCAGACGGCAAAGACTTTGACCATCAGAATATTCCGGCCAATCTCGATAAAGACAATAACCCTAAAATTTACACATTCGCTGACTTTGAGGGCACTGATGGAATAAAGCTCAGCGAGCCGCTCGACAAGTTTGCCGGGCAATGGATCTATGATCTCCACAACAGTCAGCTGAAAAGTGATTTAAACAAGGTTGAAAGCAGTGTTATTGGCCGCATTACCCGGGTTTATCGAAATCAGGAAGAATTCAAGCTGGCGGCCGGAATTGATAAAGGGAAGTTTCTGGTCGATGGCGTGGTGGCAATTGACGGCAATCTGACTCTTGAGGATTTACCGGTAACCACAGAAATTCGGGGCGGCATAGTTCTGGTCAACGGCAAAATAAGCCTGGGCAGCATTTTGCGCGGCTTCGAGCCGCCGGCGGTGCCACCGGTACAGCTTATGTTGACCAGTGGATTTCGCGACTATCTTAAAAATATCGAGGCTGACAGCATTTTAACCTTCATCAGCCTGACAGGTGAGCAAATTACCCTGACCAATCACGTTCAAATAGGTGTTCACCTGATTTCGCTCAGGCAGATGGAAGCCCCTGAAACCATGCTTACCTATTCTGAGCCAGGCAAAGTTATTCTGGCTGGCGCGATTGCGGTTTCAACAGCTAATCTGGAACAACTTACCAAAAAATTCAGAGATGAATTACCACTGTTTTGCTTTCCGCCCGAAATGGCAACTGGAGAGCCACCCATGGCCGTTGTGATTGCCGACAGTCTTGAGGGGTATAAATATGTCGTCAGGTAAACGCCGGGGCATGTCTATGATCGAACTGACGATAACAATCACGGTCATTGCCATTGCAGTTCTTCCCTTATTGAGCTCAATAGGTTCAACCAGCAGAACCGTTTATTCAATGGGAAAACACCAGCTGGCGGCCTTGGTGACCAGATCAATCCTGGACAGGCTTATGCTGCTTCCCTATGAAGATTGTCGCAAAAAATGCCTCGAACTTGGCTCAGAAATAAACGTTATCGACGACGAAGAAATCAAAAGTCTCATCAGTAGAATTGATTTTGATCAAAAAGACTACGATCAGATGACTTGCCGGGTAATAGTCAAAGACGCTGCCAGCGTAGAAGAGCAGGAACTGATGTTCATCATCGAAGTTCTGGTGAGCTGGCCGGTGCCAAATTCAGCAGAAAGGAGAGATTTTTCGTTCAAAACGATCAAGTATGAAAATCGCATCTGATAAAGAAAACAAAGCATTTACGCTGGTAGAAATCATGGTGGCATTCTTCATCGTAATGCTTATTTACGCGAGCTTTTCAAGAGTCTTTCGCAGTTCAAGTTATCAGATCGAAAAAGGTTTTAAAATGCTGGAACTGCAGACTCTACTCGACTCGGTTGAACACCATCTGCGCGAGGATGTCAGGTGTCTGAAAAAAGTTGAATTAAGTACAGAAGGCAACCCTAACCTGTTCAGTTTTCAGATGTACAGCGATGACGAGGTAGTAAGAATTGAATACGAGTTTGTTGCCGCCAAAAAGTCGATTTTGCGCAAACAGCTCTCAGGAAGCACTTCTGAAATCAACGAAATTGGTGCCGGCAACATCGAAGACTGCATATTTTCTGCCAAAATAGAAGAAGGGCAGTTTCAACGCCTCGATATGGCGCTGAAAATAAAAGTCGAATCAAATATAGAAACTGCCGCCAGAAGCCTGACAGCAGTCGCTCACTTTACCAGCAGATGCGCAGAACCTTATCGACCCTGGCTGGCAGCGCCCTGATTCAATCTGCGGTGATCGTCATACCAGGGAGCGTAATAATTTCTTCTATAGGTCTTGGCTCTGACATCATGATTTCATCAAAGTCAGGAACACCGGTGTCTTTTACTTCGTCCATCGGGCCTGGCCGGCCAAGCGAAAAAACCAGATCAGGTATGGCAAAAATTCTTGGAACCGAGTCGCTGACATCAAAATCAGAGTAAGCCGACTTGGCAGCAGTCAGATATATGTTTTTGTTGCTGCTGACAAAAGTTATATGTAGGTCTTCAGTGGTTGATTCTTCGATTTTTTTCGTCAGTTCATACATGTTCTTAAGAATTTTGCCGCAATGCTGATTGATTTTTTCGAGAGAAATATCAGTATTTGAGTAATATCCACCTCTTTGAATCAGCAGTTCCATCCATTCTAGCGACTCGTTGATTCTTCTATGAGAATCACGAATCTGTTCCAAATTATCTTTAAATACGAACAGCAGATTTGATCCGGCATTCCAAAAATAGCCACCCGCGGTAAAATCGAAATTAAGTTCGTGGCTTAAACCGGTTTCGTCCTGAGAATTAACGGTAACATTGGCTTCGAGGTAGGCTTTTCCGGGCGGAAAATTTTCTTGTGGCGTGCCCAGTCCGGCAATTGCTTCAATGGCACATGGGTCTGGTTTGGCAATTTCCTGTTCAATCTTGGTAAATCTTGACACACATGAAGTCAAAAAGGCACGGCGCACAAAATGCTGCTTTGTCAGCACGTTTAACAGCACAATTTTTGCCGAGACGGCCAGGGCTTTCAGGGGCAATAGTTTCAATACTGCATTGATTCTGGTTTTATTCTTCTTTACCAGTTCCCTGTATGTCATGCTCTCAGAATCAGGCTTTACAAGATTCAACCGGCTCTTGTATTCAGCGAGTTTTTCCGGGGTGAGCTCCTTCTCAGGTTCGTCAATGTAGGCATAAACAATCTCTTTGAGACTCGCCGAGCCTTTTATGTAATCAGCTCTTTCTGTTTTCAGGCCAAAACAGCTGTCACGCATCTTTTCCATGCCATTGCTCAGATCTTCAAACTGCTCACTGATTGCCTTAAGATACTTTGCAAAGTAACAGCTTTCTTTGATGGCGGTAGCGATCAAATCCAGCTTATAGGAATAATTGCAGAGATAAATGAACTTCTCAAGAGTGTCACATTTATCCCCGGCATTCATAAAGCCCATCAGATTTAAGAGCATGGGGAAATAGTGGAACGGAGCGATTTGAATGCGATTCTGCACCATCTGTATGACTGGCGAATTATAGATCAGATCAGTATTTTGCGCGCTCGATTCAAAATTATTGAGCGTCTGCTGAAAAAGCTTGATCAGAAAGAAGTCGTAATTGAAATAACTCCATCTGGAAGCATCATTGCCGACTCTTTCGCTGCCATAGTGCCATGAACTGAAATACTGCGACTCGGCATCTTCATGCCTGGTGGTGAAAGGATTGAACTGCGGCCACCACCACGTGTCAGACTGTGCCTCAGCTTTGGTTTTCCACTTTTCGGCAAATACATGCAGATTCTTCCTTAAATCGACATCGTTGATTGACTGACTGTTGTAATGCCGGCAGACTCTGTATCTGTCAACTATTGCGGCCTGCAGACCCTCTATCTGTTTTACTGTATCTGAGGGATAAACCTCTGGTGGATACTGGCTTTTCTGACGGGCAAGAACTGAATAAACTTTTTGCGAAAAACTGCCCGACCATTTGCTGTCTACTTCTCCGATCAGAGATACAAATGTCGGATCATTCTCGGCAAGAATCTTGTGGCAGTCGATGAAATTAACGACCCAGTTGCGAAGGCCTTCAGAATAGATATCGGCGCCGACAAAAACAAGTGAGACAAGCAGCAGAGTAACAACAGCCCAGGGTGCCAGCGAAAAGCAGCACAGTCCAAGGATTCCCGTAGCAAGATCTACAGACACTTTTACCTGCTTATAGGTCATCTGTCCGTCTCTGAAAAGATAACCCCATTCCTGTTCAGTAGCGAAATTGAAGGCCGAAAAAGCTACATCGACAAATCCGATAATGTCGCCGACACCCTTCAAAACTTTAAAAACTGGCGAATCACCAGCTGCTTTAAAACCTTCTACCACCAGATCACACGAATCATCGGTTATATTGAAAGCCTTGACCCGCCGGTATTTTTCTATTACCTGCATCAGGCCTCCGGCCTCATCCCACATATGCAGGAAGCTTTTGGAAGAGGCCCCCAGCCTTTGCGATAGTTCGCTTCTGCGATAGAGCCAGCCGGCAAAAGCAAAATTGGCAGAAGTGTCTGCCAGGCCCTTATAATACTGGTAACGACCGACAGTGTCAGACTTAAATCTGTCGACGGCAGCAATATCAGCAAGAATGTCGGTACTACCGCCAGCAATATTGAAGGTCAGGTTTAAGGCAAGGTAGAGGGTGAGAATTTCAAGACCGCCACCTTTAGCGTCGAGGCCTGCGTAAACTCCACCCAGTTCGGTCGGAAGAAATACAAGAAATCTCGCAACAATCTCTTCTTTTGATCTTCCAAGAATTTTCAGCTGATCTTTCAAATATTCAGCCGGGAAAATGGCAACATCATTTGAGTTGAGCTCAGAAGAGTCATCTTCGATGTTCAGTGCGGGAAGCACCTCTTCGGTAAGCTCTCTGGTCACTCTGTCATCGGCGCAGGCCTGGTGAATGTTAAAAACTGCCGGGCTTATTGCCAGCCAGAAGCATAGTAAAATCACTCTATATCTTAAATTCGATATGCTGAATTTCATCTGATTATTTTCCTTCTCACAGATTATTCATCAGAAAATCTGCATATTCTGCAGCTCTGGGAATGGTATCTCTACTGGCGGCAACCTGCTGCAGTTGAGTCATTGCATTGCCTCTGTTATCGAGCTTGATCATAGCAACAGCTTCATGGCATTTCCAGAAGTTCTGTTCCTCTTCACTCCAGATTTTAAAGGTTTGCGCTTTGCTGGCAGTTTTTTGCAGCAGTTGATAGTTTTCGGTCTTTTCAGCAATGTTTTTTAAACGGGTAAAACAGGAGCTGAAGCCTGGCGAATCGGGGTATTCGGCAAGAATCTTTTCCAGGTAAGTAACTGCTTTTGCGTAATCAGGCCCTGAAGGAGCAAAAAGGTATAGATTAGCCAGTTTCCAGCAAGCTTCAGATGCATATATTGACTTTGGGCAGGTAAAAATAAGCTTTTGCAAGCCAGTTTCAAAAACGGCAACATTTTCGGGTTCAATTTTCTGAAGCTCGATAATTATTTCGGCGGCCGCTGTCGCCTGTTGAGCTTCTGGAAGTGGCTCAAGTGGGCTCTCTGTCGGCCGCAAAGTTTCTGGTATAGCCGAAGACTCAACTGTCGGCAGCGCCGGCCCGGTTTTAAGTTTCGACTTAAAAAGAACCCCGAGTTTTAACAGAGCCTGACTTTCAGGATATTTCTTGAGCCCTTCATCAACAAGCTTATCGCCTCTCTCATACTTTTTCATTTTTCCCATCAGCTTGCCGGCCGCTATGTAAAGCTCTTCTGATGGACTGTCTTTAATTCCAGTCAGGTAAGACTGGATCGCCTTTACCGGGTCGCTGGCCACTTCGTAACTCTGCCCTTCAGCCAGATAATCAGCTGAATACAGGGGGAAAAACGAACCGAAAAAAAGGAAGAAAATAGATGGCCACAAATACTTCATAGGCCTGCCTCCTTAAGCTCAAAAGCTCTTAATTCTTGTTCTGGTTTCTGGAAATCTTTCTTAATTTTTCCTGGCCAGATTCTATGATGTCTTTACAATTGGCTTTAAAGAACTCTTCTTTTTGTTTTTGATCCCATTTTGCAGGTTTGCGCTGCCAATCCTGCCAATCCCTTGAAAGCCTGGCAGAATTGTTACTGGCCTGCTTTTTTGGCTTTGCTTGCGCAATATCTGGACGAGCAAGGATTTGCTCACTCGATTCTGTTTGAATAAGAGATAAAATTCTGTGTTCTTCGAACCTGAAAAGAGAGACCAGAGTCAGTGTGAACAGCCAGAAACAAAAACACAGGGTAAGATTTTTTTTTCTAGCTGTTGTAAGCTTCATTTAAAGCTAGAATTGAGATATAGCCGACTTCTCATCGGAAAATATACTGGTCATGCTGGTAAGACCGATTACCTGAAAAACTTCCTGATAGAGTTGTGAAACGCCAACCAGTGCAATCTGTCCTTTAAGGTCATAAAGAATTTCTTCAGTAAGCTCTAGAATCTTGGTAATGCCAGGACTGTTGATAATCGCTACTTTTTCGAGGTTCAAAACGACTTTTTTAGTGCCTTCTGATATGCTTTCTTTTAGAAATGCACGAATCGTCTGACCGGCTTGCTCGTTAAAATAGCCCTCTGGGCGAATAACCAGCACATCACCTGCAAATTCTCTCTCAAACTTGAATTCACTCATGTTCCCAATATATGGCATGGCCAGGACAGAAGTCAATAATAAGGCGCCAACAGCTGAAAAAAGCAAAAAAAGACAGTAGCATTATTCTCGGCTAAAAACGGGATTGTACAAAAAGCCTTCGCCAAATCGTGCGGCGCAGCAATTTTCAAAGAAACTTGTTATTTTATCAAGGTTGATCTTGAAAAGAACGGCTGAATCTGCTAGATTAACTCTATTGCGGGAGTAGCTCAGTTGGTAGAGCATCAGCTTCCCAAGCTGAGGGTCGCGGGTCCGAATCCCGTTTCCCGCTCTGATAAGGCCCCTGGAGTTTTATAGCTCCAGGGGCTTTATTTTTAGACTTATCTGCGCAATTATGACATCTTGTTATTGGCACTTAAGAGTTTGTGAGGTCTTCGGCAATGAATAGTATAATCAGAAAATGAAAAGCAAATATCTTTTTTTAGTGCTTGCCATGATTGCGGGCACTTTATTGGCGGGCAGGCCGGGACTGGCCGAAAGTTATGATCCCGATGAAACGGTGGACTATTCAAGTCCATTGATCAGCCGAACCAGAGAACTGGTCGAACAACCGCTCCCACATCACAGATACTCGACCATTATTTTTCGGGAAAATCCGACAGATAAAACCCAGACTGCAAAACAGCCCCTGGCAGAAAATCCGGAACCTTTGCATGATCAGCTTCTAAGCGCTTTCTATGCAAAGATTGAGAGCCGTGAATACATCAACTGGAGCAATCTGCCTGGAATTCCAAAGGGTTTTCAGTATTTTCCTGAAGAAGCCAAAATCAAAAACATCCGCGCAAATCTGGCTAAAAAAGCATTGCCGCCTGACGGCACAGAATTAATTGTTATTCCGCTTTGCCAAAAACTGGCAACCACAACCATTGATGGCCAGCTCGACGAACCTGAATGGGAGCAGCTTTCCACCAAAATCATGATTGGAAAAGATGGTGCCAAAACACTTCTTTACCTGCTTGCAGATGATTCAAACCTGTATCTCGGATGCGACGCAATCGATGAGCGCACTATGAAAGGTTTTGATCAATTCCGGTTCTTTTTTCATCTCGATACTTCACCTCACATTGCGAATGAACGAATTCATGTGAGTGACAACGGAGTAAATGGACTCCGGCAAACCCGTATTAACTGGCGACAATCGCCACCGGCCAATGAAAATGAGCGATGGAAAAAGTTTCACATTTCCGACTGGAACATTTACAGACTTGCCAGCGGCACCTGCTCATTTTCAAGAAATAGAAAGTATGAGGCTTCCATCAATCTTGAGGAAAGTGGACTCCCTCTGGAAATTCCTTTTTCAGCTTATGTCGAAGTCGAATCTGACCCCATTTATGAAGCAGATAAATTCAAATCTCGAGTTCATATCGGCGAACTGGGAACAAGACAGCGCCCCGTGTGGCTCATAATTAAGAAAATCGCGGCAGAATCAAAGGGTAACTGACGGTATCGAGACTTTTTTTCAGCTGACTGAGAAATTTCAGACAGGCGTAAAACAGCCCCGATAAACAGTGAGGCTACCGGGGCTGTTATTATTTCAGCTGATGATTCAGATCGCTGTTACTTGAATTCTACGGTTGCAGCGGCCAGCGGTTCTGAGCAGGCATAGCCGATCATGCCGGTAGAAGTGACGTTCTCGAATTTCTGAAGAACATCGTTCCATTTGCTTTCGACCTGACCACCGGGAACCTGGTATTCAAAGCCAACATGGAAAGTCACATAGAGTTTCTGCCCGGGCTGGCCGGTTCCAATAATGCTCCAGAATGCGCTTCTGAAATCGCCTTCATAGGGCATGCCGCCAGAGACCCATCCGTACACATCAGGTGATAGAGCAGAATAACCGTCGGAAGAACTTGCCCACTTTGGTTCTTCTTTCAAATTTGCCGGCCACTTGATGTTTTCAATCGGTGAACCACTGTCATATGAAGACCAAACCTTGTAAAAACAGAGGTCTTTATTATGATGCTGCAGATTTGCCGCCTGGTCTTTTTTGACCTTTTCCAGGGCCGAACCCAGGGTTACTCCCTCGGGTAAAAGTGCCCTGACGTTAAATGCAGCCGCTTCGCCGGACGGAATGAAAAACTTGCCATCGCGGTAGTCAAACATCGACATATCACATTTTGCGCGAGTTGGTAAACCAACATGGGAAACCAGTATTATGCTACGCCCGAAATTCTTTGCATAAGCCGAATCAAGGTCATCCTGAGCAAACACCGAAACTGCCGACAGCAGCACCATCAGAGACAGCACTATCAATTTTTTCATGTTAACCCCTCCTGAAAATTTTACACAACCAATCATTGCCGATCATTAAAGGCTGTCGACCTACATTGGTGCGATCCGTCATCACCTCAACTTTTTTTGTATAACCCATGCCGCAACATGCAATATAAGCGGCTCAGATTTTATATATCTACAATGCAGAATAGTCAAGCAAATACAGAGGCAAACGTACATTTCAAAAAAGCTCTTACAATGCAAAAAAAGCAAGCATTTGCCAAATGCGGCTTTACTGTTTTTGCCAGAGTCACTTATCCGGCCAACATGGTTTATGCTGGGCGTATAAGGCTCTGCTGATTAAAATATGCGCTGAATGACGGGTGAGAGAATCTGAAGAATCAGCTCATGCAAACTTGGTCTTTATGTGGCCCAGAAAGCTCTTCAGAACCGGGGGGATGTTCGGACTCCGGGGATCGACCTTGCCGGACTGAACAGCCGCGATCAGCTGGGCTGTCTCCTCGCAGGGATCGTCGATCATCTGCAGGATGGCAAACAGCATGGCCTGCATCTTGGGGAAGCCGAACGTGTCAATGAAGAAGCGGGTTTTCGACTCGAACGTCTTATCAGAGGGCAACAGTATGTCCTCGCCCGGGCCGGGCCCGAGGGTGTTGATCAGTTCCATGAGGAAACGGGGCCGCTGGCCGTATGGCATTTTTTTCAGCTGTTCGGGCATAATCGGGGCGCCGATCAGGTAGTCCTGCTTGCCGTTGCCAAAGGGGAAGTCTAGCCGTTCCTCCGATGGTTCGACAGGAAGACCGCCGACGAATCGCAAAGGGACCAGCGGCAGGTTCTTGTCGATGGCCATATCGAGAAAAACCGAGCTCAAACGTGTCACGGGCTGGTTGGCAGCCGAAGCTCTCGTTCCTTCGACATGTACCAGCAGGGACGCTTCACGCTTTCCAGCTTTCTTCAGATTGTCGATCAGGCCCTGGGGGTTCTGGCGCTCGGAATACATCAGACGGAAGGGATTACCATCTCCCAGCGAATCCTGGGCGAAGGCCAGCAGAAAAGCCAGCCAGGCGTTGACGTGATCGGGCTTGGCCACAGCCTCGATGGGCAGGCCGGTCATGCCGTAAGCCAGGGCCATGAAAAGGGGCGACTCCAAACCGATCTGATGATTGGCCAGGAAAACAAGAGGACGTGAAGCAACCTCGGCGAAGGCATCTGGTTTCTGCACCACGACCCGGTTGACGAAAGTCCCTAGCAAGGCTCCGAGAAGGTCGTGGAAAAACCGACACGAGCCGGTACGCTGAACCCAGCGCTCACGAACCAGCTTCCAGTCGAGAGAAGCAGCGTTCGAGCCGTCTTTCGGAAGGTGGTTGAAAGGCAGATTTCGGCAGGACCCGTCTGCTTCCACGATGATGTCAGAAACCGGCAGACGAGCGAAATGTGCAAACTGTTCGAGCCGGCCTGGAGCAGTCATAGGAGCTGGTATTGGCGCGGGCATGGGCGCGGGAGCTGCCGGACCGGTGGTTTTTCTTTCAAAGCAGATAGATGACGCATCGAACCCGGAAATGACGGCGAGAATCTGGTCTCCATCTCGTTCCGCATCGCACAACCGGCGAAGGGCTATCATGCCGAGGCCTTCCCGGAGCCGCGGGTCGGCGGAACCGGAGGCGGGCTGCTTTTCCGTCCAGGCCAGAACCGAGTGGACTGCGTCGACGCTGCCCGCAATTACCAGGTCGGCAGATCCGCCCTGAAGCTCCCGGACGGCATTGCCGAGCCAGGACAGGGTTCCCGGAAGCGGGGCAGAGCCATCAATCTGGCAAACGGTGAATCCGAAGTGCCTCGCAAACAGGTCGGCGACATCCGGACGGGATAAAGTCTGGGAAGCTGTGTCAACGGTGGGAAAACGGGTTTCCAGGACCACCCGGACCTGGTCGGCGCAAATGCCACCCTTCTGGAAACTCCTGGTATCGTCAAGAGCCTGTTTTGCGAGGAAAAGGCCCACCACGGGCAGGACGGTCGAGATCTTCAAGACCTCTGGAGGAATCTCGAACCCCTCGGCAGGCAGTCCGCCCGATGTCAGGAGTCCGCTTTCCATGACGAACCCCTTGAGGTTCTTCAGATCCTGCGTGGAAAAGAACTCGTTGAATGGCCACTGGGCGGTGGCTAGTCCGGCCATCAATCCCTTCAGGCTGAGAAGGTTCGGCCAAAAAGCCTTTGGTACAAGGGCCACCGGAAAGAGCGCGCTCTTCCCGACAATAGCTACCGACACGGGTTTCCCTTCATTTTGCGACATTTGCGACATGTTTACCATCCGGTTGAGATTTGTGGAAGATTCGTTTTTTCAGTAAGTGGGGAAAATAAAAGTAAAGGAATTTCTAGCAGACAGTGTCAAGAATTTCAGCCTTAAGAGAATCGAATTTGTTGTCAGTTATCATTTCGAATTCATGAAATGAACGCAGATACAACAGTTTGTCTTCGATCTCAATTATTTCAGATAAACCTTTTTGCAGGTCGGATTTTTGCAAAAAAGCAACTACAATGGCTTTGCGCTCGTTTTTACAAATGACGTCCTGAGACAAAAAATAATCGAGGTCATCAAAACCCGCACGCAGCTGGTTTAAACCGAGCTCTTTGAGCATATTAGCGAGGGTCTTGACCTTCTGCTCCTTAAAGTCTTCAATTTCAATAAGTTTTTGCTTGAACAGACCCTTTAACTTTTCCAGTCGAGTCAGAATCAGTTGTCTTCTGGAATTTACAGCCTTCAACTTGCATTCTGACTGCTCTGCCAGATGCTTCTTTTTGCGCGCAAATATTCCAATTTTCTGGTCTTCTTCCTGGACATGCTTTAATACCCAGTCAACCAGAAATTTTACCAGATCTTCAGAATTCAGATTTTCCCCATGCTTCAAGCTTAGGAGAATATCAGTAACCTCTTTTATCAGATTGTTATGCAGCTTCTTATGATTTTCCAGCTCATCAAATCCGATTGTCTCCATAAAAGCCTCTTCGGCGGAAAAATGATGTCTGGTATAGTTCACAATAAATTTTAACGCCGCTCCGAGCTGCTGTGGAACCAGACGATTTTCCAGAGAAGATTCAAGTTGATCTACCAGGCAGATAAGCTCCTTGTGTTGGCTATCAACAATATCACAGCCAATACTAAATGATTGATCCCATTCCATAGACAACCTCTGACTTCTACAGTAAATTTGATATCGATTATAAACGATTCCTACCAGCAATTCCAGTCAGAGAAAATTGCTATTTATTGTGATGACACAGAGTTTCACAAGGACAAAGTCCAGAACAGAACGCTGCCGATGAACGGGATTAGAAAATGCGGTCGTAGCGGTTGTAGCCATTCGGGTAATCGGCTGTGTCAACTTTTAGAACCATGACACTGTGGGCAGGCAATTCTACATCAACGGTGCCTGAGTAGACCGTAAAACTGGCGGCTGAAAGCAGATCACAAATTTTTGAAACATCCTGAAACTTGCTCTCACGCAGCTGAAGAAGTTCTTTAACCGGCTGAGCGGTCGGGTTTGCCAGCACAACGACAGTGTCGCGAACTGAGATGGTTCGGCGGATGAAGGCGAACAGCTTTTCAGAATGCAGACGCCGGAAATCGCCATAGCGCAGAGCTGGCTCTTTGTGGCGCATATCCAGAAGCTTACGGTGCAGTTCAAGCATCTCGTTTTCCGGTGATACCAGATCCCAGCGCATTGGCGCGCGCTGCTCCGGGTCATCACCGCCGGTCATGCCAAGTTCACTGCCGTAATACAGACAAACTGCACCGGGCAAGGTAAATTGCAAAGCTCTCGCCATGCGCTGCTGCCATACTTCTGGAAGCAGATTTGCCAACCTTGGCGTATCATGGTTGTCGAGCACCAGCCAACTTTTTAGAATGTGGTTCATACCGGCGTCATCAATCGAAGTCTCCCACATCTGACTGCAGAGCGGACCCGAAAGACGACCTTCAAGCATTGTCAGCAGCAGTTTGCGGCCGTGCATGTTCATGACGCCATCAACTGCGGGATGCCATTCTTCCGGGTAATTCCAGATTTCGCCGATGACCAGTGAACCTGGTTTGGCTGCGTGAACCGCACGCGTCAGATCAGTCAGATAGCGAAATCCGAGGTCAAAAGCGACATCGAGACGCCAGCCATCGATACCTTCGTTGCGCAGATAGGACTGCACAACAGAATCGGGTTCGGAATAGATAAATTTCTGAACTTCTGGGTTTTCGAGATTCAATTCAGGCAGATTTTCAACGTCAGCCCAGCCAATATAGCCGCGCGGTTGCTTTTCATCAAACTTAAAAAACTTGTGCCAACGGCTACGACTGTTTCGGCGAGCTTCTTCAAACATCGGACTGCGTTTTCCCATGTGGTTGAAAACTCCGTCAAGCACCAGGCGAAGATTACGCCGATGCAGCTCTTTTGCGAGATCAGCCAGGTCTGCTCTGCTTCCATATACAGGATCGACCTTATGATAGTCCCAGGCATCATATTTGTGATTAGTCAGCGACGCAAAGACCGGGTTGAGGTAGACAACATCGATGCCAAGTTCCTGCAGATAGTCGAGTTTTGTCTTGAGACTGGCCAGATCACCGCCCCAGAAATCAACCTCGTGCGACCAGACGCCATCTCTTTCGAGGTATTTGCCCTGCTTCGGAGTTTCGCTCCAGCCACGCAGGCGGCGGGGTGACGAATAAAGTGCTTTTTTGCTGTCAAGTTTCTTTGAGGGCACAAAGCGGTCAACAATGATCTGATAAACCACGGGCCCGTTGCGCCAGTCGGCAGCCCGCTCCATCAGTTCTTTTTCGCGGGCTTGATCGTAATTATTCATGGCCGACCATTTTGGCGGCTGAACAGCGATTACCATTGCCGGAAAAATCAAAGCACCGATCACAAGTAAAACAACCCAGTTGTTCATAACGCGGCCTCCTGTTAGCAATCCCTGCCAGCTACAGTCTGCAGTTATTTTATGCTGCTTTTGCCAGCAGTTCATTATAACAGGTTCAGGTTTTGATAGTGCTTTTCCGGGCGATGATGTCGAGGGATTCCTTGAAACGGTTGTATGTCGCGCGCGCGCGCTGGGCAAAGAACGCAGCAGGGCGGCCAAGTGATGCTTTATCATGGCGATCGGCAAGTCTTTTGGCCATGTTGTTAAGACCTTCAAGTAAAATGCCGAGCTTTGCGTAAAGCATCTCTTTAAGAACCTTTTCAGAATGCTCGCAGAGTTTGCGGGTATTTTCTGAGCGGTTTACCATGGCCATGAGCATTTTGGTCATTATCTCAGGCTGTTTCAGAAAAAAATCTTCGACCTGACCAAGCTGAACAACAATTGCTGTGAGATCTGTTGCACAGGCCACATCAGCTGTGCGCCGCATATCAGGCACCTGCGCATCGAGATTAAGAAATACCGCGATTTCACCGACGATACTGCCAGGGGCATCGATAACTATATTATTGCTACCACCGCTGGTAACGACCTCGGCGGCGCCTTCGGTTATTATAAACAACTTGTCACCGATGGTGCCTTCTTTGCAGAGAAGTTCGCCGGCTTTGAACTTCTGCATTTTAACATCTTTGCCAACGTAGCTGACCACGCCACAAGCGACTGAAGCACTGGAACCGCTTTTCACCTCAGCCTGCCGGAGTATTTCTCTGGCGGCCTCGTATGCCTTGTGTGCCTTGGCATCAGTAAGATCAGGGTCGTTCATAATCGGGCAGACCACATTGGCCAACTCATTAACGCCGGCCATATAATCTCTTGCCGTACTTCTGATAAAGGCTTCGAGTTCGACCTCTTCCTTGGCGATGCCGGCAAAATAGGCAAAAAAGCTCTTCATGTAGTGCGCAAAAGAAATACAGGCTCTAACACCGACCTTGGGATCGGTTGAAAGCACTTGCTGTAAAGTTTCGCGACTGTCGGCCGGTACAGTCTCTGCGGATGACGAATCAAGAGCGAACACCGAAAATCCTTGTGGTCGACCCATCAAAGCTTCTATCTCGCCAAATAGCTCCTGGTGTGAAACGATGCCGATCAGATCAGCCTCGTTGAGCATACGCCTGACGCCAAGTTCCTGAACTGATTTCTTTGAATAGACCTTGGCAAAACGGCCAGAAGTTACCTTAAAAAATGACGGAACAACCTCACCCTGCAAAAACACATGATCACCTGGGGCATAAGAACTTCGCATTGTCTTCTCGTTCATAAAATCCACCTGCAACTGTACAACTTTTTTCTACAAATAAGATACACCAATTGCACAATACGATGCAAATGCAAATAAGTTTTTTTCATTATTGTTTCCATGTCTCAAAAAAAATCAGCTTTTTACAATTGTGGTCTCTGAATTGCTTAGTATATTATAGAGGCAACCCGTTCTCTTTTAACTGACAAAGTGTTAGACTGGAAATATGCTTCTGGAGGCTTGTATTTGCGCAGTTTTCTGATACTTATTGTTGTCTTTACGCTTAACAGCTCGCAGCTTTTCGGCTGCGATGTTAACATTTTTTCGCTGTTTTCGGGCACCTCCCCAAACGATGAATTCTCACGCAGAACGACTGAAATTGCCCAGGTGCTGAAAAATCTTGGGCAAAACTTTTCTAGCAGCGAAAAGTCAGCGCCGATAATCAAGGAACTCATGCAGAAATGGATCGAATTTTCCAACAAGTATGGCCAGTTTCCGCCAGAATGGGCCAAATCAGACCAGCGTTGGCGCGACAAATTTGCCGATCTGGCCAACATAATCGGCGAAATCCATAAGAAACACATAAGCGATCCAATGCAGACACATATCGATGCCATCAAGCTTTCACGGCGATTGTCGTTTCTTTACGAATACATGCCAATGAACGAACTTGCCAGTTTTCTGATGAAATTTCCGGCAAATTTCGACCATCTCTGGACCAGTTACTACGAGCAAAACGATGAGCTGCTCAAAACCTCCGTCGAACAAATCCTCAAACACAGTGAAGCTTTGCCAGATCAGCTGCCAGATGGCATGCGCAGCCTGGCGAGAAACTTTGTCTTTTCGGTCGAAGAATTACAGCGCATAGCGCGCTCAGACCGGCCTTTTAACAGCACAACTCTGTATTTAAGCCTTTCGGCAGCAGAAACAGAGTTTGCCGCGATTAACCAGAAACTGGCAAATCTGTCGGTGACTGAAGAATAAATTTTCAGAGGTTTGTAAAAATTATTTGCCAATGCCGTCTAAAACTATTCTGCGCAAGGAGATCCGAATAGCTCAAGCAGGGGACTGTATTTCTTAAAAAGGGCAACTAAAAAACCAGTGTATGTAAAATGCTTTTTACATTCTTTACTTAGAAATGACGCTCACTGAATCACACTGATTGATTTTCTTATACCAAGACCTGATAGACTAATCATAATTTTAAGTTATAGAGTGTGTCTGTACAAAATGGTTGCTTTAATATTGTTTGTGGGAACTGTTAAATAATTTGAGGGAGAGAGATAATGAAAGTGTCGAGGTATAGCCTTCTTGTCATACTGGCGTTATGTATTTCAGCCACACTTGCAGGCCAAACCAGAAAAAGCCAGGTTAGCAAGATCATAGTGATTGACACTCGCCCAATGCTGCTTGCTCACCCGCTGTTTTCGAGCTTTAACCCTGAAACCAGGCGCTTCAATGGCACCAGATCAGAACCGGTACAGGGCGAAGAGAGTCGAAACCTCATCGCGGCCGATCTTAAAAGTAATCAGATGGCTCTTGCCAAATACACAGAAGACTGGTCGGAACGGCTGAAAGGTGCCAGCGGCAAGCAAAGACAGGCACTCGAAGCGCAGTATCTGCGAGGCAAAAAGCGACACGAAGTCAGAATCGGTGAAGTAAGGCAAAGATACTGGGCCGTAATGTCCATACCCGGCGTTCCCGGTCTTACTGAGCCAGCTTCGATCATAACTCAAACCAATCAGATCGCCCTCGACATCAGAGATTCAATTCTCAAACTGAAAAAACGAACCAGCGCCAGTCTGGTCATAGACATTTCAAGTCTGATGCCATCCGGGCCGGTGCCGTATAGAATCGAACTTGTGCAGGCCAACCTGCTTGCATATCTGCCTACACAGCCAAAATACGGGCCTGAACTGCTCGAATGGATAAGAGAAGCCAGAAATTACTGGATGAATCATGGTAATCTTTACAATCCTTTCATCATCGGAACCGAAGATCAGCGAGTCGAAGCAGTTGAAGAGCTGATCCGCCATTGCCAGGGAGAAAACTGAATGAGACACACTG
Organism: Candidatus Rifleibacteriota bacterium; assembly: GCA_018818125.1. GTDB lineage: Bacteria > Muiribacteriota > Ozemobacteria > Ozemobacterales > Ozemobacteraceae > Rifleibacterium. Next base: position 81,940 of record JAHISQ010000120.1, on the reverse strand, counting down.
CCAAATTAGTCTTTTTGTTTGCGTTAATAGCCGCAGCAGCATTGCCTGCACATGCGCAGGGCTGGGCATCGGTTGACACTCGTCTGTTGATGGTTCTGCACCCACAGATGGGAAATTTCGATTACTCTGCGGCACGCTTTTTCCGACAAGCTTTCTCACCCGACCGCAATGAGCAACTGTTTCAAGAGCTCAACAAGGCCACAAAAGAAGCAGACAAAAAACTCAGCATTTTCAGACGCAAAGAATCAGCTATGCTGGAGAAACGCGCTGACCTTCTGCTTGAGCGCGATGAAACCATTAACGACCTCTCTGAAAAAGCAGCAAGCGAAGCCTATAATATACGCGGCAAATATGAAAGAGTCGCCGAATACGAAAAGCGCTATGAAGAAAAACTGGCAGCACTCGATCGTGAACTAAAAGATCTGTATCTTAGTATAGACGCGGTTAAAGACGAGGCCTATGCCCCCATTTATCTCACCCGCCAGGAAACAACAAACAGACTTAGCGATATTAAGCGCGATGTTAAAAATATGACACAGCAGGTAGCCGCTCAACATGGCATTTCAGTAGTTTTTGACAGCTCTTTCGGGTTAAGACCGGTCAAACAGGAAGGAAAATCTGCAAACCTGTATGTTCAAAACGATGACTTCGATGTGCTCTCATCAAGTCTTTTTCATGACCTGCTCAATTTTACCGTCAGCCCACCGCCAGATGCCGCCCAGATCGGCGCAACAACAGACCATATGCTGATTGGCGGCGCTTATGCAAAACTCGACACCCTGCGCAAAATTACGCAGCTGCGCTCATATTTGTTGCCATTCGCTGGTGAATTCACACCCGGTTCAATTTTTCTGGTTGGAGGGAATGATATTACAGCCAATGTTGCACAAAAGATATTCGAGCAATACAAGATACCAGAAACCCTCAAAGCCTCTTACCTGATGGTAATAAGAGATTTTTTGAATGTCGAAAATTCTCCTTACATAGAAAGCCCGCCCCGTTATCCAGACGAAACGCATGGAGGAGCCCATGAATAGATTTTATCGAATGGTTCTTGCGATCAGCCTTTTGTTTGTTCTGTGTCAGGGCGCAGGCTTTGCTGCAGACCCGGCGCTACACCCATTCTTTGCGCAAAACGGTGACTGCTACATGTTAATCGGCACTGGCCCATATCGCGGGGTTTATGCCATGAACAATCTCACTTCCGGCATAAACAAGCGACTGTATGATCCTTTTGAAGCATACGGGCTGACTGCTGCGCAGAGCTATGATGTAATGACTATTCAAAAGTGGCTTTACACCTTTGCTTCGACTGAGACCGGCTGGCAAGCATTTACTGGCCTGGCCGAACGCCGGGTTGTCATGAATGCTACCTGGAACACTTACGCAGCCAACGTCGTGCCGCCATTTACAGTCCACAGATATCATGGCTCACCTTTCAACAGCCCAACAGGCAGAGGGAACCACCCTCAGGGGACTTTGAACTACAAATTTTCGGGCTTCGACTACCCGTGCAGTCAGATTCCAGCAAATGTTCCTGGCAGGCCCGGATACCAATATGTGCAGATGGGCAAATTCTATCACTCACTGGATCGCCCGGTAAAAAGCCCTTACGCATACGGTGGGTATTATGGCCCGGGCTACTGGGTCCACTGGGCTGTGCGCGAAAACTCGCTGGTTAAATACCGCAACCTCAAGCTCTATGAATTCAATGTGACGGCTAACACCGGTCCGACACCTAAATCAGACCTTCCCAAAGTTAAAATCGAAGAAAAGCTTACGCTCGACAAACGCGGTGAGTGCATTGACGGCTGTATCAGCGCATCAGACGGTGAAGTACTCCCGGGCGGCATGACGCCTTATCTTGATACCGCTTACGCTTCAACCATCAAAAAATCATATCTTTACAGTCGTGAGCCAAACAAGACAGAGTATACTCTTTATGGGTATCTGGCCGGCAAAGATGTCCTGATTGGAGCGCCAGCTGATCTCAGCACTAAATTCATTGGTATCAGCTCATCAAAGTTTGCAGGGGGAAGTTATCTCTACTGTCTCGGCAAAAATATCATCAACAAATGGATGACTGATGCCGCAGCTCCTGCAGGAATGCTGGTTAACGAAATCGAAGATCTCGCGGTTTCTGACCAGTGGTGGCTAACCGGTGGAATTGTCTATGTTTACGACAAAACCAAACGCAAAGTATACAAATTTGTGCGCAACGAAGGCTCTAAGCCTGGTATTCCAGAAGAAATCAGCGTAGATGACGGTGGCATTGCTCCAGATTCTATCGGCTCAGACGGCTTTGGGCATCTGTATATGGTCAAAACTCAGTATGTACCGGCAAAGGCAGACGATTTTCTGCCTAAGGATGCCTATTTGATCGAGCCCAACACTATGTGGCCCAACCGCTATCGCGCTTATTTTAAACAGTATGTCTACAAAACTATCTACAAGCGCGATTATTACACCAAGGCGATAAAGCCAGTACCTGGCAAAATAACGCTTGGCAGCAACCAGTTCTATCGAGATTTCATGACAACAACCCTTGGCGACACCTCTACGTGGCTCTGGGCTCCAAATTATGTTCAGTTTGGTCCGGTGGTTCAAACCGAATATAGAACTGAGCTGGCTGTTATCAACAGCGCAACTCCGCCAGAGGTCACTAATACCACCGCAATCTGCGACGCTGTCGGCCCGATGACAATCTTTGGCATCAACGTTGTCTACGAAAATAAACCCTTATACAACGAAGATGAATTCTACGTGTTCGACGTAGAAAACAGTCCAGATTTCGATGTTAACGGCGTCAACACAGGCAACGACTTTGACGATGTCGACAAAGACAAAAACATTGGCTGCTTTCCATCAACGACACATGAGCCATCACTGCTCTACTACTGGAAAATAACTCAGCTCAAAGACCGTTTCGGCAACGAAGTTAACAACGAAATTCTCAATCAGGAAAAAGACGGCACACCGGGCGACTACCGACTGGTTAGATCTTTCCCGGGTGGTGATTACAAAGTTGCTGTCAGGACAAGATACCGCTACTACGACTATAGCAAGCTCAAACCCGGCGATATGGCTGACAAAAAAGATACTGTCCTCACCGGCTATTTTGATGCCCAAACCGAAGACCCCTCCTCCAACTACTCCATTGCAACTTTTACCGTTGAGTATCACCCGCCGCCACCAGATCCCAAGGGCGAAGGCGTAGTTATGACCGGTAAACCAACCTCAGCTACCACCTATACTTACCGACCTACTTCCGAAGATGCTGCCACCATTCCGATACTATACAGCTGGATCGACCCAACGCCAGACGCTCCAAAACATCCTAAATATGTATTAATAGAGGGCTGCAGCAACTGGTCATTCAAAATCCGCGATTCTCTGACCAATATAAATGCTGGCACCGATAGAGTTGCCCAGATGAATCTCGCCGTGCCGCCACACCCAAATCCTAGCGATCCTAAAATTATTCCTGGTTCAATCAAATGGATCAGTGATGCCCCTTCATACTCATGGACAGCCGACATAAAATGGCTGAATGGCGAAGGCATGAACGTTCGCGTCGAAACCAACAAGGAATTCATAACTATTGATGAAATCGCAAAACTGTTCAGGGTTCCCTCGCAACCAGAGGCCTATAAACTAACAGTTAAGGGCAGCAGAGCCTATGAATACCGACAGTTTACCTTCGACTTCGTCAAGAACGAGTGGAAAGACGTATCAGTACCCAAAGTTATTTCTATTGAAGCGATTGCCTATATCATAGTAACCGACGAAACTGGCCCAGCAACGAAATTCGCCAACCCATTTTATGACCCGGATTCGCCAAAACCTGGCGTGACAGCAAATTCAAATGCCTTCTTCTGTTCAGCCCCTGCCTTGTATGGCACCACTGGTGAAGCTTTGACCAATACCGCCGGCAAAACCAATGTGCCCCTGGTTGAATTCGTAGTTGCTGATAATAACCCAAATGCGCAAGCATCCACGGCCAGTTACACCGACCAGTTCTTTTCCACCAACAAAATGGTTCACAATACCGACCTTATGTTCGCAAGATACCATTACCAAGTAGCTACCGTCGACGACAAGGGAGTTATCACCAACGGCAAGGTTCCTATAGGCGATGGTACTATAGCAAACCCGCATAAGAGCTGGTATCACTACAAAAGTTTGCCATTTTCCAACCCGACAGATCTTGACAAGGCCCGCTGCAAGCTGAAAGCAATCAGTCTGAGCAAGGATGATTTTAACAAGATAACCTGGATTACTTCAGCCTCAAGTCAGTATAATCCTTCGTTTTCTTACCGGAAATATTCAATGAAGATCTCTGATATAATCGACTTCTCGTGCGATAGTGATGGCAACTATTATCCCGGAATGGCTACTGGTTATGCTAACAATATATCAGGCTACTCCAATCTTGACTATGGACTCTTCTGGCAGGAGCCTTGCAACAAGAGATGGATTTCCAGTGATTTCTGCAAAGGCGGCGAACTGGTTATCATTGACAATGACCGCCCCAATGTTTTTGTTAAGTTGATCGATTTAAAATACGACGGCGATGAATATGTTGGCCCAGGGCGCTTCAAGCCTGACGCATGGGGGAAATGGCACAACCTGTTTGACGATGTAACTAACGGTGCTGAGTTGTTAAATGGCACTATTCCTAGCGTCGTGAAGGATTACAAATATGATGACGCGGATACAGTTAAGACAGTATTCTTCAAAACCGGCGTAAACGCCACTTCAAGCCTTGAAGTTGACGTTCCTGCCTTCTTTACACTGATGACCAGCGATAATACGGCCGCTCTCTCGATCAATGAATTCAGCATCAGTAAAAAAGGCGCATTGAGCGGCAAAGAAGAATTCTTCATAACCGGAAGTGAGCAGAAACACCTGTTTAGAGAACCGGGCGAGTATGTTGTCAGAGCTGTAATTGAAGATTCTGCACTTGGGTGGCCCAAAGACTACACCAAGCCTGTTGCCACTGCGCTTTCCGCACGAAACAAGCGCGAACTCGTGCTCAGACTTGACGTTCTGGACACACGTCTCGATGTAAGAATTCTTGAGCGCGACCGCGAAGGGAAGTAATCTAAAATTACCATGTGTAAAAGCAGAGTGTTAAGATGCGAATAGACAATAAAGGCGTCTCATTGATTGAGATCATGATGGCCTTCTGCATTCTGATCGTGGCAATCTTGTCTATCTCAGGTCTGGTAAGCTATGGACACCGCGGAACCGAAAAGGATTTCCGCAGTGTCCAGGCTATGCAGATTCTTGAAGAAAAGATGAACCAGCTGCTGGCCGCCTCGTTCTCCAAGGTTTCTGACGAAGTAATGGCTGGCACCACAAAATTATCGATCAGCAAAGTTTTGTTTCCGGGCACCGGCCACGAGATAGCTCTTGGCAAAACGACCGCTTTTAAAACCGAATTTAATGTCACCGCCGAACTCGAGAAGATTTCGGTATCTTTTGGCATCAGACCTATCGAGATCGACAACAACTACGAGTTTGCCAAGGTTGAGACTTATAAATTCGGGGCTCTCACTTCGGCTCTGGCCAAGTTTGATGGTAGTAACAACAAGAAAAATCGCTACCGGGTAATTAAGGCGATCATGCGCGTGCAGTGGACCGAACCTATAGTTAATGCAGATAAACAGATTGAAGCTGTCAGCTTCATAGTTGACCTGGAGGGATGAGCTTGAATAAACGAAAAGGCATGGCAATAATCATCGTTTTGTCGCTATCAATGTTTCTGCTGATTCTTGGACTTTCTTATCTAAAGAGCGTTTCACATGTCTCGCGAACCAACCCGCATCGCCTTTCCCAAATTCAGTCAGATTTCTTCGCCCAGGGCATACAAAAGCTGGCAATACTTAAATTCAAAGCTGTACCCGCCGATTTTTATCATGCTTACCGCTACAAGGTTGCCGACGAAAAGGTGCCCCGCAGTCCGACTCTGCCAAAATTGTCACCGTCGCCTTTTGCCGATTTCCTTGGTAACAATAACACTATACTTCAGAATGAGCCCGACCCCCCAGAGGTCATCGCTCTGGCAGCTCCTGCTCCTGTTCTGAGCTATACGACCGAGTATCTGGTGACATCCTCAAAAAAATTCGACCACGATATGCTGGAAGTGAAAGTAAACGTTGCATTGGAAGATTTTTCTCAGAGCTACACTGTGACCTTCGATGCCAGCAGATCCCTGATTCTGCCACCGGTGGTCCCGTGAACGACATGAGAAAACTAACAAAAAAACGATCAGCTTTTACCCTGATAGAACTTGTAATTGCCTCTGCTATTCTCTCTGCACTTATGGTTTCAGTCTTTATGATATTCAGAAGCGGCAGCGAATCATTCAGTTCAGGATCCTGGCGAATCCAGAATCAAAAGATGTTACAGGTATTTTTAGCCCGACTTCGAGATTACCTGGAAAAAGCGAATGGCGCCCACACTATCGGGGCAGAGGGCGGATTAGCCTCTGACTCACTGCCAATTTACATCAACACTAACGCAATGAATAAGGCAATGGGCGTACGCGGCTCCAACACTGATGTTATGTTTTTCAGCGTTACCGAAGCGTATAAAGACGGCCAGGCAGATTACGGCGTAAAAGAAGAAAAAGGTTCGTGGCTTGGCGTGGCTCTGCTCTGCCGTGGCGACAAACTATTTCTCAGAGCGAATGGGAACTGGGACGAATTTGCCAGTGGCTGCTCACCACCAGCGGATATCAGGCCAGATCTCGTGAAATTTCCAGCACGCGACACCATGAATGCCAATATTACCCTGCAAGATATTGATTCGATTTTCATTTCAAAACCTAATGTGACCACAACCGACAAGGAATCGGGGCACATGAAAATAAGAATTACCCTGCGCAGGTATAATGGTACTAACCCGACCGACTCAACTATCAGTGAAGAAATTGGCGTTAAGCTGATTGAAGTTAATCCCGAGGTAAAGAACTTTTGATCAAGCAAAGAAAACTGGTGCTCAGCTTATTGGCCGCGTTTTTGCTGGCTGCAGCCATGCTGCCGGCCTGCGACGATTTTTATCTTGAATGGCGCAAGATAGAGCTTTCAGACGAACAGCCTGCCAAAGAAGGCTATTTCGGTTTATCAGAGGCAGTTGCCCGACTCAAAAGCGCATTAAGGGTTGAACGCAAGCTGACCGACAACTGGCCCAACAAAATAAAACTCGCATTTGTCGGCTGGGGAGACAACGAGCAGCCAGCAGACAAGCAACAGACCGCTGATGTTGTCGCCGCATTCAACCTGTTTTTTGCCGACAATATGATTGATCTTAATCCTGCAGATTTTGTCGATTCACCAGATTTTTCCAAACTCGCCTCGACTCTGCGCAAAGATTCCGACGATTATGCAATTTCGTTTATTGTAAAAAGCTGCAGTTTACAATGGAAAAGCTTCATTACCAAGGACATCAGCAGCATGTTCAAGCTAAGAATAGTATTGCAGGAAAAGGTCGAAGCTGAATGCAAGCTGGTCGACAAAGAAGGAAAGCTGGTGTTCATGGACACCTTTTCAGTAAATCCTTCACAGCTGTTTGACTTCAACTACGAAAACTCCGGTTATGTCGCTATCAAGGCCGAGCGCTACAGCTCAGATCTTATCATGAATGTTATCGCTGATGCTCTGCCAGCGCCGGTGATCTCAAACTGACAAGCACTATCAAAAGGTAACTGGCGGTGGAACTACCGGTGGGTTGCCAAGTGAATTATAAACAATCTCACTCGCCACCTGCTGCCCCTTACTTATTGCTGCCAGCTCACTGACCGGCACATTATCATGAACAGGTGTTTCCTGATTGCGCAAATAAAGGGTCTGGGTCGGAAAGGCGAATTCAACCTTAAGAGTCTCTGCTAGTCTGATAATGTCAGCAAATAAACGGTGTTTTTCGCGCAACTCGGTTGTCCAGTCCGGGGTCTTCACAAAGCAGTAGAGCAAAATTCCCAGAGAAGTTGCGGCAAAATCGTTGAGACTGACAATGTAAAAATCTTTGCGAGTATAGGGGTGCTTGCGAATCAGCTCACGAATGCCCTCACAGAAACTGTCAATCTTCTCGGGCGGGGTGTCATAGGCAACACCAATAGTAGTTGTAATTCGCCTGAACTGCCGAGCACCATAGTTATCGATATGAGCAGTGATCAACTCCGAGTTAGGAATTGTGATCAACGAGTTATAAAACGTGCGGATACGTGTACTGCGAATGCCTACCGACTCAACAGTGCCGTCAGCGCTGCCAATGGTAACCCAGTCACCAATCTGGAAAGGCCGGTCAATAAGTACCGTCAGCGAACCAAAAACGTTCGCGATCGTATCTTTGGCGGCAAGAGCGAAGGCCAGACCACCCAGCCCAAGACCAGCGAGAATCTTGTCGATATCGACCGCAAAAATATCAGCGACAAATATAAGGCCAAACACAATCACCATGGTCTTAAGCGCACGCGTAATCAGCGGCACCAGCAGATCATCGAATTTGTTGGCAGTTTTTTCGGCCTTTCCCTGCAGGAAATTGCCGACCACATCCATCATACGATAACCGGCCCAGACACCTGTCAACGCAGACACCAACTTAACACTGACCAGCAGAATTACCCTGGCATCACCAGGCAAACCCAGCAACGACAGGCCCAACCACCAGAACAGCGTGGTGGCTGCTATGCTTATCGGTTTCATAAAGCGATCCTGTGCCGCGGCATCAATGCTGACCTCTTCACTGGTGAAAAGCACTCTGATAAGATTCTGTAAAATATGGGTCGATACGCGGCTGAAACCAAGACCCAAAAAGGCTATACAGAACAGCCCCAACCACTGCCAGTTCTCGAGCAGAAAATTCTGATGCAGAAGAGCAGGAAAATTATGGCGCATGTAATCCCTTATGCGCACCGACATCGGCACTTCAACATTGCTGACAACGCCGTCTACCAAAGGTTTGTCTTTGAAAGCATCATAAAGAGACGGTAGATCGGCAACCGTCTGAGCCGAAAACTTCCACGACTCGATGCTTGAATCTACATTCTTAACCTTCTCGATTACAATGCGACCGGCAGCATGGCTCAACAACACAACCGGCGGGCCCTGACGGTCATTGGAAAGCTCGACAAGATCAATATATTTATAACGATCGAGCACCGACTTAAGCATGGCAACTCTTTCAGAACCGATCTCGCGACTCACTGCACGCTCAAAACGACTAAGATCAAGAGTTGCGATTGCCTCTGAAGTTCCGCCGCCACCTTCAAGGTTCATTGCCAGCAGAAAAAGCCGCATGGTTTCGCGCGCAGAAAAATAAACTGGATCAATAGTGCTGTCTTCCTGCTGAGTTTTTTGCGACTTTTCTACAATTTCTACATATTCGGTAAGACGGCTGAGAGTCTTGCTGTAATTGAACTTCCAATCGCCAGAATCGTAGCGATATAAAGCGATTTCTATACCAATCTCTTTGCCAACAGGCAGTACATATGTGCGCCCACTAAGCTCTACTGGAATAGCATCAATCTTGAAGGTAAAATGATTCAGAATCTTAAAAAGCTGAGCGGCAAGTTCAGGACCACGACTGTGCCGGTTTTCTTCGGGTATTTCGTCAAGATAGAGCGTTTCCAGTGCAGAGTCTATATGGTCTGCATTGCCATTTTTAACGTCATTCATGACTGACATGAATGTTCTTACTGCATCACGCGGATTTTCGATGCGCAATTGCAAGGCTTCGGTCGCGGTGGCTTCGGCGCTTTGCGCTGCCGATCCGCTGGCTGGTTCTGCAAAAACCGGGTTATAGAGACAAACAAGGGCAAAAAACACAATAATCAGGCGCTTTTTCATAACTTCCTCGGGCTTTTTTTTTAAAACTAACATACCGGCCAGAGAGATGCAAATCCCCTTCGAAAACCCTGCATCAGAATTCGGCTGTTGGTGTAGATAATCTTCGTATCTCGTGCTCGTGCTCGTAATCAATATCAGGCTCAATTGCAATTACACTCACCACGTTTTTTGCGATAAGCGAGTCCTTCGTCAACATTGAGCAACAGATTGCTCTTGTGCTGCTATCTTCGGGCTCTCGGCGGAATTAGGCTGCTATTATGGCTTTAGCCATTAGAGCAGCGGATCCCGCATGGCTCCACGGGCCCAACGCTCCAGCTATCGGCAGATGCTGCTTTGAGGCAAGAGTTATCACCCGACCGCACCTATCCTGTGGCGGCCGAGTATGCTCACATCCATGTGAGCACGGGATTGCGTCAATCGTGCCTGCCTCGCAGAACTGCTCTATCCTGCGCAGCTCTGCATAAGCACGTCCTTGTGCAAAAAAGCTTACGCTTATGGGAAACCCGCCTACGCCCTTACTCTTTTATTATTACTACATTGAATCTTGGCAAATTATTATGCGTTCAATTGTTATAGAGAACTAGTTTGACTAACATCCTGTCAGCCTAAACACGATAGAAAGACAAAAATACCCGCATTCTTTTTGATGTTCGCGCAAAGAAGCACTAGAACAGTGTTCTACCAGATTTGTAAAGCTGACTTTACAAATCTGGTAGACAAAAGCGGTACAAACTGGCAGTCTGCCGTTGACGCATTGCTTAAAGTCGCTTATAATCACTACTATGAAAAGAATACTACTGCTATTTATTTTGTTGGTCAGTATATTTATCCTTGGCTGCAGCAGCGGCGGCTCAAGCAAGCCAGTCAGCGTGGCAACCGGGCCGGTTATCACATCGATATACCCGACCAGCGGTGGCCCGGGCACTCTGACTACCATTCAGGGCAGCAACTTCGGTATAGTGCAGAGCACCAGTATTGTCAGCTATGCCGGTGTAACTGTTATACCGACAACCTGGTCTAATACTCAAATAACTCTCACATTACCTGCCAACGCCCAGAACAACGGCAATTTTCTGGTAGTGGTTGGTGGGGTTTATTCGAATTCTAGCGTACCTTTCAACCTGAGCGGCCCGGTTATATCCTATCTTTCACCAACAACTGGCACAATCGGCTCAGATGTTACCGTTTACGGTCAATATTTCGGTATTCAGACAAACGACACTTACGTAACCTTTAACAACACACCAGCGATTATCAAAAGTTGGTCTAACACCAGCATTACCTGTACAGTGCCTGATAGTTTGAGTTCGCAGTCAGGTACAGCTCAGGTTATTGTCTGGCTCGACGCTTACCGTTATTCTAGCAGCTTCTCTTTTAACCTGACTTTGCCAACAATTAGCATGGTCAATCCGAACATCGACAACATTGGCGCACGCATCACCATTACCGGCCAGGCTTTCGGACAAACCTGGGGCACTATAAGCCTTGGGGGCATCAGCGCGCAGATTCTGAACTGGTCAGATAGCACTATAGAGTTCAGAGTGCCACAGGTTAACTATGCTGGTTATCACACCCTTATACTTACCGCTGGAGGACGTCAAATCAGCAACGGCTTAACCGTCAAAGCACCAGAAGCGACCAATTATTCACCATCGCCAATCGGTAAGGATCAGACTCTTACCATCACAGGCAACTACTTTGGCGCAACTGACGACCCAGTAACCAGAAAAATTTCTATAGCAGATTACGGCGATGTAAATATTGGTACACACCCGATAACCTGGTCTGACAACAGTTTATCTTTTAAGTGGCCAGTATCCAACACATGGCTTGGCACTAAAAATGTCCTGATAACTATCTCAATCGGCGGCCTGACCCAAACCTTCACCGTAATTGCCGAATAGATTACACCTTAGGGCGACTACAACGAAACCTAGTGCTCAACGATGATTCAGCAGACTACGGTCTGCCTTAGGTTAGGTATTTATCTGCATATTTATCTGCGTCATCTGCGAATAAATGCTTTCAGACGCGTAAATACTCGTCGAGCCGGTTCAGTACTTCGGCAAAACTGGCGCGACCGTAGCCAAAACGCAGATATTCACCTGACATATCGAATAAGTGCCTGGAATCAGCATTACTCCGGCCTCAGTCACCAGTTTATTACAAAATTCGAGGGCACTGCCGGCAAGATAGCCAGGAAAAGTAACAGTGCCAGCGCGAGGCCGTTGCCAGCTGAATAGTGCTTCATGGCGCTTAAAAAAATCTTCCAGCAAATCAAGGTTGCGCACCAGCCGCAAACGCTGCTGCTCAAATATCTTGCCAATGTTTCGCACTGCGAAGTTGCTGTGTTTCCTGTTTAGTCACTACTTTGCCAGCAGAACATAATTCATCCTTATTAAACTGTCGTCAAACTTGTTCTGCCTTTTCTATTTGTACACCTCATGCTTGAAAGATTGTTCTATTTCAATTCGATATGAATTGCCATTCCATGCTTATTTAAAGTGCTCTAGCAAATTTTTAGCGACTGGATAAACCATGAACGGTAAGTTGGGAGCTACTAGGCATTTTTACCACACTAAAGCGGAGTTTTTCACCACCCACCCTTGTTGTCAGCATTAACAGCGGACCATACAATGGCATAATTATTGCTGTACAATTGACGGCTATGCTATAGCCATGGACAACCCATCGCGTGTCAATTGGAAAATTATGCAGGTCAAACTTATACGCAGCATACAGAAACTAAGCTCGAGTCTGCTCCGATTACATAGACCTGATGTGCAATAGACTTCTTTTTCACGTTATTTGTTCAGAATGATTTTTGTAAGTCAGCGTAACCCGGTAACTGGCTTTACCGGATAAATAAGGGGAAATATTATGCATTATCCAAGGCTGATCAATCGAACCCATTCCAGACAGGGCAGCATTCTATTCATGGTTGTGGGAATAGCTATTCTAATGATTAGCGTAATAGCCCTTGTCACAGACGTTGGATTTCTCTATTATAGCCACGCAAAACTCCAGACAGCTGTCAATGCGGCTTGGAAAGCTGGCTACGACAGGATGATGTATCTCCAGAAAAGTGACATGAAACTTAGCTCAGAAGACATGGAACTGGTTAAAGCTCATGTTCTTGAGATGATGAAAGTGAATGGATATACTGATGCTCAGCTCACCAACCTGGAGATTTCCTTTCCCAATTCAAACAGCTTGAAGGTTAGCTCAAAACAGCCGATTGGTATGTTTTTCGCTCAGATTATGAATATCAAAGCAGTCAATGTAGCAGCTAGTCGGGAAAATCTGGATGGTGGCGTAGGCATGATCCCGCTTGGTATACCTCATGGAGTCACCAAAGATTTCAGCAAAAAAATGTATTCATGTTCGGTGTTCACGGGTGAGCAGGAGTTTAAGCCGGATATCGAATATATCCTGAAGCTTGGTTCAGGAGGCGGAAACACAGTAGTACCGCCTGACAATGAAGACCTGAAAATGATCCTGGTCCCTATGGACTCTAATTCTCAGACTGAAACAGGATACCTCAAAGCCTATGGTGGTGCATTCTGGTGTTTGAGAATCGGGGATGGCTCTGATTTGGGTTTTGTGCCTGTTTATTGGTTACTTGGGTACCGTGGCGGCTCATTTTTGCTGCCCTATCATGATGATGTTGTAAAAAAGCTCAATGCCTTAAAAGTTAACTGGGATCTGGTTGAAGGATCAGAGAATATTCAGGCTATTTTTGATCAGGTTAACCCCAATATTCTAGAGCTTTATGATCGTCCCAGAATTGCTGTGTATTCTTCCCAGAGTGGTACCGACCCAGTGGAAGATGTACTCAGGGCAGCAAATATCCCCTATGGCGAGTATAGTCTTCCCGGTGGATGGCAACGAAGTGAAACCTATAGCGCAGCTTCAAATGATCACATATATGACAACGAAATTCTTAACGGTGTTCTTGATAATTACCACTGGGTCCATCTTCATCATGAAGATTTTACTGGCTTTAATGGTGGCTGTGGCAATTATCTCGACAGCTGCAAAGATTTTTTTGATGATAATCATATCGGAACAAAGGCAGCAGCTCAGGAGCGCATGTGTTCATACTGCAGCTCCCAATATGCTCTCACAAACGTTACCAGCAGCTATTACGACAAAAAACTGAAAAAATGGGTGGAAACAACTTCTCTGGAATGGCAATGGCCTGGGACTTACGATAGATCCAGCTGTCTACACACTAATATGCGCTGCGCTGAACGCAAGGGTATTAACGGAGTTTTCTGGCGCAACGATTCGGGCGTTACAATGTGTGGTGATACTAATTACCCCCAATGCCGCGACTACAACCGCCTAATCAATATAGCTGACGCTAATGGCTATACCAGTGATGCCAATTCTGAACCTAAGCCTCAGACGGCAGTCAGCACCGGCAACAATGGCCCGGGCATGTCAAACAATCAGGATGGTTGGTTCAACCGAGCGAATAAGGTACAGAAAATGAAATTCGACGTGGCACGCACGATCAGCAACCATGTTGAAGTTGGTGGATTCCTGTTTGCTCAGTGTTTCGCCCCGGAAACTCTTGACATTGCCCTTTGGCAGGCAGAGATTCATGATGGCGCGTCAGCTCTTGAGGCTTTTTCTGCATGTTTTGCCTTTACCGACTATGGATATCGAAGATTTCCGATTAAATATAGCTCCAGCTATTATTCAACCATCAATGCTCTTATCGACCCCGGAACAGCTGTTCCCTTTAATCTGCTATCACCACTTGACCCCAGATGCCAGAATCATGGCTCATGGCCAGACACCGGAACCGGACATACAAGTGTTTTCAACCATAGCTGCATAAAAGAAGACTGTACCGTTCTCGGGAACAGAAAAAATTACAGTACACAGGCGAAATATCTTAAAGGCAAACGTGGAAAAGGCGAATTTTCCTTCCTTGGCGGTCACTGGCACAACAACGTAGAAAGTAAGCGCCTGGTTCTTAATAACATTCTTCTGGGTTCGCTGGTTGACAAGCAGGTTGTTGGCGATGTTGAACCACCTGAAGTTACAGGCAAGAACAAAAACAATTACGGGCCGCTCGACCCAGACAATAGCCTAAGTGGCGGAGCTAACGACTATCGCGACCGCTTTAAATTTGGCGTCAACCTTCCAATTGGAGTGAATGACCGACTGATTACCGAACCAGGCAACATGAGCGGACCAACCGATCAGGCCGTAGATTTCCGTACAAATGGCGATGGCACTTATCCGCCAAATCGTTTAGTTATCGTTCCGATAACCGACGTAGGACCGGAAATCGGCGTCAACAACCCTGCAAATGCCGGAATCGACACAATTTACGACCTTCAGGGACAGGATCACCCAAACGGTGCATATCGTCCCGAGGATTACGCGTTTGGCTCATCTGTCAGAGTTATCGGATTTGCGCTGTTCAAAATTCTCGACCCCGAAGAGTACAGTCGCGACGAAAAAGACGGACTTACTTATGAATCTGGCGATGCAGGTGACCTTGGACCATACCAGCCGGGTCAGGTTCGCGGTCAGTTCATCAAATACATCGTAAAACCGAGCGAAGCACAGCCTCTGCTGTATTAAGTAATTGTGAATACTGAAGTTGAGCAGCAAAATTGGCAACGAGGTGTTCAAATGAAGAAGGAAAAGTGAACAATAAAGCTAAAATATAACCTTACAAGACATAAGCGCACAGAACAGTCTTCTGTGCGCTTATGTCTTGTAGCTTTCTTGAAAGGCGTCAAAAAGAGAAAAAAGGGTGAAAAAGTTTGAGATCAGACGCTTAAATACTCGTCGAGCCGGTTCAGTACTTCGGCAAAAGTGGCGCGACCGTAGCCAAAACGCAGATATTCACCTGACATATCGAAAAAAGTGCCTGGAATCAGCATTATTCCGGCCTCAGTCACCAGTTTATTACAAAATTCCAGGGCACTGCCGGCAAGATAGCCCGGAAAAGTAACAGTGCCAGCGCGAGGCCGTTGCCAGCTGAATAGTGCTTCATGGCGCTTAAAAAAATCTTCCAGCAAATCAAGGTTGCGCACCAGTCGCAAACGCTGCTGCTCAAATATCTTGCCAATGTTGCGCACCGCAATGCCGGCAAGATATTCGCCCGGCGCACAGTTGCAGATGGTCAGATAATCTTTGAACATTGCGAGGCGGTTGTAGATATGACGATCTTTCGTGGCTATCCAGCCAATTCGCAGGCCAGCCAGCCCACAATTTTTGCTCAAACAGTTCAATGACACACCTTTTTCGTAATGGTCAGCCAGGTGCGGCAGGCGATCAGTCGGATCATGTTCTAAACCGCGATAAACTTCGTCACAAAACAAATAGAGATTGTGTTGCCGGGCAATCTCTATAACATGTTGCCAGGCCGCTCTATCGAAAAGATAGCCGGTCGGATTATGTGGCGTACAGATGAGCAGAGCCTTTGTATTAGGCTTTATCAGCTTTGGCAGCTCAGAAAGATCTGGAGCCCAGTTTTGCAGCGGGTCGCCATGCCAGTGCGAAACTTCAATGCCGCGAGATTCAGCCACCGAATAATGTGACTGATAACCCGGAAAATGCACGACAATATGGTCACCAGGCTCAAGAACAGCATGCATAAAAGCAAATATCGGTTCTTCAGCACCAGTAAAAACAAGAACCTGTTCTGGCGTCACTGACTCGTACAAAGCCGCAATGTCACGACGCAAAGCCGGATCACCCAAACTCTCGGTATAACCAAGCCAGATTTTTTTGAGCCCTGATTCGGCACCAGGTTCGAAGACAAGAAGATCTTCGACACTCATGGCTTCGGGATCACTTGAGCCGAGCAGATATTTTGCCGAAAACTCATGTTCGGCAAAATAACGCTCAAGCTCAAATGGTCTGATTGCCATTATTCAGAATCGGTGGTGGGAGTTACAATTGTCGATCCGTCTGGCAGCTGAATTGTGCTTTTGCCGTCTTTGCTGTCGATTTTAATATCGCCAACAGTCACGCTGCTTTCTTCGCCTTTGCTGTCAACCTTAACGTTGCCAGACTCATTATCGCCAGTTACGCCCACAGTAGCACCGTCCTCAGAAGCATTGATCGAAATGCCGGGAAGATTGACTTTGGCGCCATCTTCACTCGCGTCAATGCTAACTCCGGGCAGACTTACCTTCGCACCACCTGCGCTAGCGTCAATTTTAACGCCGCCCGGCAGGCTGATATTGGTGCCACCCGCGCCGTTATCGATCTTGACACCACCCTTAACATCAGCAGATTCAATAGCTGACGGCTGAGTGGCATCGCCACCGCAACCAACTGACATAATCACGCCAGCGAGAATCGAAACAGTAAGAATTCTTTTGATGTTTTTCATAATATTTCCTGTAATTCAAAATTAGAACCTGCTGATTTTAACACCAACAGCTATGTACATCAACAAAATCAAAAGGCGGCGAGGTACATCGGGGGAAGTTATGTCGCGGAATCGCTCGCTCAAAGGCCGCACCGTCAAGAAATCAAGGAATTTGCTTAAAATGACGCCTGAACAATTGATGAACCTTCATATCCTCGGCATTATCGTTTCCAAGCAGGTTTTCAAAATTGTCATAACCAGAGCGAATATCTTTTACGACTACAGCTTCTGTGCCAATCTCAAATATAACGCGCCATGATTTAAAGCGCAAAAGCAGACCTTCCTGCGTTTTTACAAACTTATTTCGCGTCTGATCGTGCGGGTTATGTTGCAACTGACTGGCAATAACTCCGTGCAGATCAACACGGTGCCTTTTAAGATAAGCAATTTTTGAGGCGGCAATGCCCTCGTAAACAATCGCGAAAACGTCTTTAATCACGTTGTCAAGCCAGCCGCGTCGAGCTTTCGGAAAACTGTCATAATCGGCAATATATGGCTTTATATCTATCACCGGTGTTTTGTTGAGCAAATCTGAACCACTTATATAAACCCGGTTTGCCGAGACTCGATCAAGTCTGACACAACTCATGCCAACCGGGTTCGGGCGATAAGGCGAACGCGTGGCAAAAACTCCCTTTTTCCCTTTTCCATCAGAGTATGGTGGGTTGGTCAGTGGCTTCCAGTTGCTGTTGTGATGAAAAACAAACAAAACCCATATGTATTCAAAGCCGTCAAGATCCTTCAGACCCTGCTCGTAGTTAAAACCCTTCACCAGCTCAATGTAGCCCTCGACCTCTGAAAACACACCCTGCATAGGCTGTTCCTGGTGATAATCGCGGTCACAGATGAAAAATCCTATGGGTGTAAATAATTCTGTCAAACTACAGCTTCACTTCTGGCTGCCGTTACCCGGCAACAAACGCTCAACATCTGAGCGGTCAAGAATTGTAGGGTGATAAATCTGCACGAAACCGGTAAGGCCAATCTGTTTTTCTGCGCCACTGCTAAGATCGCGAATTATGGTAACAAACCGGCCGCCACGTAATGACTGGTAGATCAGGGTCCTACCTTCCGAACAGGTCGCAGGCTGCCAGTCGTAGGTCCGCGAATTAGTCAGGTTTTCGTATTCCCAGCTCCCCTGCGCGTCTTTACACAGCTCAAATATGCTACTGATCTGGTCAACTCTTCTGACAAAAAACATGCGGCCGCTGGTCATATTCACATGGCTTTGCCAGTTCTGGCCACCACTTACCACCACTTCTTCGACCCCAGTATTGAGATCGCGCTGAGTAATTACAAAACCGGTTGCGGTAACGCGTGAAAGCATAATTCGGTCTGGCGTCAGCCAGGCAAGCTGTCCACCCGAAAGATTCTCGAATTCAAATGGCTCAAATCCACCATCAGGAAAACTCATCATGCCGGTCTGCACAAAACCATTGCTTAGAGCTCTTACACAGAGAATTCGGTCATCCCATGGCGATGGCACCGGCCAGCCCAGACTGCCAAGAGGGTCTTCGAGCTGCCAGACGGTTTCAAGCTGGTCATTGAGAGCAACCAGGCCATAATGATTCTCAGACATTTCGCGGGAAGCCAGAATAAGACCCTTACGCGTCCACCAACAGGCATTTCCTTCTTTTTGCGGAGTCTGCGTCAGTGGTGTGATCAGGCCGCTGTCGCCATCGGGCTGCCACAGATAAATATCTGAACTTTCGTTCTTGACGCCAACAAAGAGTATTCCGGCCGGTGTTTCCTGGGCAGAAGCACCGACTGCAACCGCCAGCAGCAAACTAATAAGCAGTAACCTGATTTTCACTTTTCCATGCCTCAGTTAAAAGATAATAGAAAGTATACCACAAGATCCGCCACATCCGCATGCAAACACACAACCGGGATTGTTTCATGTTTCAAAAGCACTGGCGTTTTCAACCCGGCAAACCACCGACAAAAATAGCAGTGATAAAGAAGAAGCCTGTTGCCATAAAATATGCCAGAATAACAAGAAAAACCGCAACTGCCTGAGAGAAATTCGTAGTCATTGTCGCCAATGCAATTTTGACCGTAAGTGCGCAAAAGATTACTGACACGACCGGTTGCAGATAAAAGAGACTGATATTTCCGGAAAAGTTAATTATCAGTGCCAGCAGAGTCTGAACTGCCATGAAAAGAAATATGACCCAGAACAGGCTTCTGCCATTAGAAAAAGATTGCAGGCAAATCTGCCCCTCTGAGGTTTGCTGGACACTTTCGCTGTCAGGCAATTCAACCATGCCTATACTCCATCTTGTCATTACGTAAAACATTATTGCTGCAGACTCAGACTCATATGCCGTCCATAAATCCTTGCCATGGCCCAAAACATTTTATTCAGATAGCTACGAATAGTAAACCATGTTTTTTCAGCATAAGTAATCTACATAAAGACATATAAGATGATTAAGTAACAGTTCAAAGAAGGTTCCAGGAGTCCTGTGCCAGATGCCTTTGACTTTGCTGGCATGCCCTGTTAAGCTGAATCTGAAATGAGTCAGGATGTTTGTGGAGGCGTTTATGAATAACAGACGTTGTTTAATATTATTGCTGGTAATAGCGTTGTTTCAGTCTGTCAGTGCTGACGCAACCCGCTCCAGCAGTGTTCAGCTGCAATGTCCGATTTGCAACAGCAGCATTTCTGCACGCGAACTTATGTCTACCAATAACTTCGGCGGGGTCGACACCGACTTTCTGCAAATAGCAATGGGAGCCTCGCCTATTCTTATCAGACCATCGACCTGCCTGAAATGCGGATTTTCCGGGTATATCGATGATTTTTCCAGTGAAGCTAAAAAGAGTATACCAGCCACCCTCACAGCCTCAATTATGCAGGAAAAAGCACTAAAACCAGCTGTAGATCTTGCTTCATATACAAATCATACAGAAATGCCGGCCTGGGCAAAATATGACCTGATCGCGCAAGTTCGCAAGCTTGAGAACAGACCCGCCGGCGAGATTGCACATCAATACCTGTCGGCCGCGTGGTCGGTCAGACTTGAAGATAACCTGCCATTGCCAAAAGAAGACCTCAAACTGGCAGCAGATTTTTTACAGGCAAAGTTTGCTGACAAGTTCAAAAATCGCGAAGCTAACCCTTCTACAACCATGGTCGAAATAGCATTTGAGCTTCTCAAAATTGCCGAAAGCGCAAGTCCACAAGATGCCAGGGCGGCTCTCATTGGTTCTCTGATGTATTTGCGCCAGCACGGAGAAAATCCAACCGCGCTTAAGGCCATGAGCAGCCTGCTTCCGATACTTGACGGCGAAACCGGAAAACGCATTGAAGAATCGTTAAAAGCCAGTATTGCACGTGAACAGGGATTTCAAAGACTGGCAATTGAAAATTTCAAAATTGCCATCAATGAAGAAAAAAACGCCGAACTCAAGGCCCGCTTCTGCTACCTTACCGGCGAACTGCATCGCAGACTCGGTGAGATAAAAGAAGCCCGCGCCTGGTTCGAAATAGTTCGCGCCATCAAAGAGCGCCCGTCATTTCTCGACGAAGCTCTTGCCGAAGTCGAACCGCGTATGTCAGAATCAGAATAATCAAACAGGTAAGGAACAACCCCAATGCTAGTCGCCAGAGTCAATCAGTTCTTTTATTCACCTACGCACACCACACAAAAAATTGTTACCAGCATCGGCGCCGGAATTGGCATCGATCCGATGAACCTGATCGAGAACAATTTTACTTACCCGGAATACGCTGACACTATAATAAATGTCGAACCCAAGGATCTGGTGATTATCGGTGCCCCGGTCTATGCCGGACGCATTGCCATCACTGCGATCGAACGCCTTAAAACCATGAAGTTTGCCGGCAATCTCGCAGTTCTCGTTGCCGTTTACGGCAATCGTCACTACGACGACGCCCTGATAGATCTGCGTGAAGTCGCAATCAGCCTTGGCCTACACCCGTTGGCTGCCGCTGCTTTCGTTGGAGAACACTCATATTCAACCCGGGACTTTCCAATCGCCAAAGGCCGACCTGACGCCGAAGATAAAAAGCTGGCAATCAGCTTTGGCGAAAAAATCGCTAAAAAACTGAGAGCACTCAAGTCAGCCAAGGATCTGCCAACACTGGAACTGCCCGGCACTTTTCCACTACCGGAAAGACCCGTTCTCGGCCCAGCTCACGCCGAAACTATGCCCAACAAATGCATAAAATGTGGAGACTGCCAGACCGCATGCCCAACCGGGGCAATTTTTTATAAAAATGCCTACAAGACCACTCCGGAGCTGTGCAATCTCTGCTGCGCCTGTGTTAAAGCCTGCAAGCGCCGCGCTCGCGTAATCGTTTCAGAGCATATTCCGCAAATCAGAGAAAACCTCTCTCAAACCTGCGCTGACCGCAAACAACCCGAAATCTTTATCTGAGCAGCTCCAAACTTTTCCATCAGGCGGAGCCGCCAGAAAAGACTTCAGGCAAAGCAGCTATCAGCGCTGCTTTTTGATATTTTCTTCGATGGTTCTTATGTTAAAGTCTTTTGCACTTATGATGATGACGGGAATCTCTAATATTACCTTGTTTTTGGCATCATCCTCTGAAGTGGCAGTTATTGTATAGCTCTGTCCTTCCTGACCACCTCTGAATATGTAAGAGACTTTGTCTGAGCCACCGAGGTTTATCTTAGGATCATTTATGCTGAATGTCACTCCAACTGTAGAAACACCAGCGTTATCATAAGCTTCTCCAGTAATTTTGAATCTTGAATCGGCAATGATTTTAACCGGAAGCTCGCCGGTGAATGGCGTTAACACGGTGATACCCGCCGGCGCAGTAACCAGGGAAGCCAGACTGTAAGTTTCAATCAACGGCGCAGTCATTACTGACAATAGCGTTTTATCTGATTGATATCTGCCTTCAAACAGACTGGTATTGTTTTTCAGATTCGAAATTTTTATCTTTCTGGTAGCCATAGTAGCACTGCCGTCTTTTATGCCGTTTCGGACCTCTATCATCAGCATAAGATTGGCTGAATCTGAAAGAACAACTCTCATATTGGGGCAATCATTGTTGTAAACCTGCGTTGTTCCCTTATATACAGATCTGGAAAAGTCCAGCAGATTGGCACTGCCATCGAAAATCTGGTAATCATCAGGATTTTCAGAATAGGGTGGCACAGGACCGCCATAAAGATACCATTTTGAGTTAAAGAGATTGGCATTGAAAGCAGACTGATAAAGACTGTTGGCAGCAAGGAATTTGCGTGCTACTGGTTCGTAAGTTACACGACACAAGCCCGGGAATGCTGAGATTTCAACTGAATATGAGGACAGGATTGTTCCTGCCACGCTTGCCCAGTTCTGTTCACCTGAACTTTGGGTGTTAATCGAAATATCAAAGTTTCCTGGCACATCATACTTGCCCAAGCTAAAACCCAGGCCCGGGTCAGTTGGTGAATCGCCATCTTCATTTTGAATATTCAGATACTTATCTTTTCCAATGCCGTAGGCGAAGCGTAACGCAGGGAAACTGCCGCGCTTGATATAGTCATGAGGATTATTGTCGACCATGCGCAGGTTCTTATCGCTACCCGGCATTGGATCTCCCGAAGATGCTGCCACTTCGAAATCAAAGGCTTCAAGCGCCGGGCCTTCGGTATCCAATATTCGCAATTTTACATTCTTGCTTTCCGGCAGGGTATCACTGGTTATTGTCTGATCTTGAGTCTTGTTACAGTTGTAGCTTTTTACAATCTGGCTGTAATCGTAATTTTCTACCTCTACCTGGCTCCAGCCACCTATCGGGTATCTAAACGCGACTTTAATCTGGTAATCACCCAATGGATTGCCGTCATTGCCGTTATCAAGAGGAACAGGAAGTTTAAAAACCGGCGTGACAAGAGAAAAGTCGAAAGTCCTTATGCCACTGGCATCGCCACGAGGTGTCAGCGAAACGTTAGGCTTCTCATCGGTGAAAATCGGGTGATAATGCTGATTGTAAAACTGATCCAAGGTGCCGGAGCCTATTTCCTGCCAGCCTTCGATAGACGCCAGTGTCGCCCCGTCATACAGCAGATGCTTGAGGATATTGGCTGGCACAGTCGAAGTATAACCCTTTTCACCGGTTTTCGTATTTATTCTGGATTTAACATAAATGCCGTATTCTATGCCTCTGTTGTCCAGACTGAATTCGTCAGAGCTCAGCCCCAGCGAGGTGGCATAGTTGTGCTGATAGCCAGCCGCATCAAGGCTGACTCGATAGTGATTCAGAACCCCAGGATTGCCGTATGGCCAGGGCATGATACCGCCCATTTTCTGGTAGTTGCTCTCTTTGGGTTCAGGTATTTCTGAGAGATATCTGAACTTTCCGTCTATTTTAAGCCTGATAGCTGTATTCTGGTCACCCTTGACCTGACCGCTTCTAAAATCAGTGCTAGTGCTGCACTTGTTGGTATTGGCCGACACTGAGGTAATCAGCAACGGTTTATCCGGTGTCAGGGCACTGATTGTATTTACTGTGATTCTTAAGGGTGCACCGAAAAAACCATGCATCTGACCATCGTAGTAACTACCACCATTCGAATTGCTCCAGGCAAATTTTTCGGTCATTGGAATTGGCCACCAGGAGTAGGCTGGGTATGGCAAGCTGTTATAGTCCTGATACTTAAATTTGATGCCCAGATAAACCGTGAATGTGGCAACCTTACTGCCGGCAAGATCCGAATCTTTAAACACATACATCCAGTTCGGGCTCGACAGATAATCGCCGGTTTCGACCAGAGAGTCGATAACAAGCTTGGAATCAGTCGATGGATCGGTATCATTAAAGCTGTTATTCAAAATGACATATCTGAACTTAACGGTCGCCGGATCGATCAGTCCAACCGGATCGGCATAACTACCGGTAAATGATACGGGAGTGTTTGGCTTGATAACGGTGCTTCCTGTATTTGCAGCTATTGTGGGCGCAATAGTACCGTCAAGATAAGGCGGAGCGCCAATGTTGACAATCGCAAAATCCAGGATTGGTGAAGATGCTTCCTTTTCGAGTTGGAAATTGTCGTATCTCAGTCCGCGACAACCACAGTTAACGGTATAAACTTTTTGCGAATAGACCGAATTACCAATAAAAAAGCTGTCGTCGTTTATCCATTCAGTGTAAGGAAGACTACTAATCCAATAGGTTCGCGATGAACCGTAGAAGGTTTTTCTTTCATACTGGTATTTCCACCACAGTCCGTAACCAGTGCAGGGGGGAACCAGCGTGGTGTTGCTCTGGACTATTCTGGGGTTTATGTATTCCCCGTATTTTCTTGAGAGAAAGTAAAGGTCACCCTGACCTGATGCCCAGTCATCGTTTCCGACAACACCAAAGTAATCTGCTGTGGCATTTGAAGTTCCGAGAACTTCAACGCCAAGGATTTTGCCAGAATTACGGATTAGTGCTGTATTCTGAGTGTTGTAGCCGTTTCCAGGGTTTGAGACATAGAAAAAGATCGAATTGCCGGGACTGCTGTTCCAACCAAACTGGCCATATTCACCATACACATCTGGGTCACGGTGCCAGATATTGCCAATTCTGATATGAACAACAGCACCAGGAATAAACTCAGAAGGTTTTGCCTTATCAGCAACCGGGCGCCTTTCTACTGCCAGTTCCTGGTAAGTAAACTCGTCGTTAGCAGTTTTCCCGGTTAAATCAAATTCATGAGCAATTACGAAGTCGAGAACATAATCTGAGCTCAGTGATGAACCAGCGTTTATATCTATAAGCAAATTGGTTCGGTAGCCCCAGTAACCTTTTCCATCTGTATCAAAATTATCCGGAACATTATTTTTGTTGTTATCAGTGAACTCGTTCTCATCTATTGCTGCCTGATTCAGCTTATATACCGGCTCATAGACGATAAGTTTTTTACCTGAAAGTGCATTTTTACATGAAAGACCAAAAAGAGCGGTAATATTGTGACCTAGTATTGCCGGATTGGGGTTTATCTTGCATGTATCGATAACCGCACCACTATAAGAACCACTGCGAACTTCAACGTCCTGGCCAACTGGATCTCTGACATCGTAGCGGATATTGTTGAAAGTCGCATTGGTATTGTGATTGAGCCAGACAAAAGTCAGCCCGATATTGTAATAACTTCTTATGTATTGAATTGTATCTATATAAGAATTGCCGAGATCGACTGAAACGTCGAATATATCATTCATATTCGCCTCAGCAGAAGTTAGCGGATTCAGTGGTTTGGCCTTAAAAACATGGTTGTCGGTCATAAGATAATTTATGCCCCACACGCCACTGTTCTTAGATGCATCCCATAGATGTTGCAAGGAATATTTTCTGGAGGGCTCATAAACAACAAGATCTTTTTCATCAGAACCGGCAGCGTTAATTTCTATTGTCTGAGCGCTGCCCATAGAACCGGATTCGAGCACGTTAGCCGCCTGCCAATTCTGCGTTTGTGAGGAATTGGAGTTTTTATAGCGCGCATTCTGCAGAACAAAATTGTCAAACTCAAATCTGAAAAGTGTTGGTCCCCAGTTCTTGTAAGCTGACAAATAAAGATAAACTCGCAGAACATTTCTGTTTTTTCCTACAAACTGGCTACATGACACGTCAAAATTGTCTGGAAAAACAGTTCTGCTTGTATCTTCTATTGAGTGAATCTTGGTGGTGCCGGAATAGATTTCATATATGACTTTTGCTGGGTTCGAGCCTTGACGCAAAGTTATTATCCCTCTGGAGTCACCCGGCTGTTCTCCCGGTGCCAGGCTGTTTCCAAGAGGATCTTTGTTGCTTGTATAATCTCCCCAGCCGGCGGTCGGAATTACGGACAGCCTCTTAGCACCAGGTGCCAGAAAAATTTTACTTTTTTGTGCGTTAAATACGGTTTCAATACCGGTATCCGGGTCGACCTGAAGCACAAAAACCTTGCCGTTCCTGTTTTCACGATAAAAACTGGTTGCAGCAGATAAAACCTGACTGAAAATACAAAATATTGCCAGCAACAAAAATAATCGTCTTAACATGTCCGTACCTCCCGGATACTTCACCTATTTCAACGCCTTAAAGGCAGATTCAGTCACAATGGCTTTTGTTTTATGCAGATCAAAGATATATTGAATTACCTCTCGGGTAATGTTCTTCTCTAAGACCGATGCCCCGCCGTGCAGCAGAAAACTTCCCGAACCATATTTTTTCAGGGCATTACTGAAAATATCGCGATTCTGGTAATATTCATCCATCAAAACCTGAACGTGCGCCGGGTCTTTTATCTGGTCAAAATGCTCACCGCTTGGCCCCTTGCGAAAGTCCATTTTTCCAGGGGCTTTGCCATAAGGTGACTGCTCGTTTTTGCCGGTTTCAAACAATAGTCGTCTCAAGTCCTCAAGGTTAGCAATGCCAAAGCGTTGCAGTATGCTGACCGGATCTTCTTTTCCTGGTTGTTGCATGGCTACGCTTTCGCTTCCCGAAATGGCCAATTGAGATGTGTTAAAAACAAAGGCAGCCTGGTTTCTTAACGCAACTTCGTAAACAGCTCTTCTTATTTCGCCCATTACGTAGTTACCAGTCTGCTCATCAGCTTCAAAAAAGTCATTTTCGGGAAAAACGCCGATGGTACTGCGGGTCAACGTTGCCAGCATTTCAACTTTGCTTTTGTTCAGCTTCTTAAGCTCTTCTAAAGCGCTTTCTTTCTCGGCAAGTTTGATTTTTTGTTTTGAATATTCGTTAAGAGCCAGATTTACCGCTTGAATCTGTTTTAGTATCTTTGCTTCAACACTCTTGATCTTGATGATGAGTTCTTTGTTGCCATCCCAGGCTTCCTGGGCGGTAGGATACCTTTGACCGTTCCAGGGTCTTACAAATTTTTGTGCATGATAATCAAAATTTCTCATAACCGGGTGAAAAGCTATAACTGCTGAAACATCAACCAGACCTATTATCATCTGTTGAGGGGCAGTATCGGCAGGGTTGCCCTGTTGCACGCCAGATAGTTGCCCAACAGACACAATAAGCAAAATCAGCATTATCACCAGAAAGTTTTTCGATTTCATTTATTCAAAAGGCCTCCTAGCCACACTCAAGAACCAGTTTTCACACCAACATTGGGAACCATTTTTATAACCGACTGTCTTGTGAGATTTTCATCTCTGTAATATTTGGATGACAGGGTAATTTTTATTTCAGAAGGTACATAGCCGGCAGTTTCGACGCCAAACTCGATCCAATCAACATCCTCGGCCAGTTTGAAAGACTTCAGCACCGGGGCCGCATCATATTTGAGATTAAGCGATTCCGCGTATGAAGGAGAACTAGTGGAATAAGAAGCTACTCTCTCCTCCATATATATTGTACCCAAATTTTGGCCATTCGGCGAGGGCTTCATCGTAAAAACACTCCAACAAATTGATCCAGCTTTATTTTCTGAACTATCCTGGAATTTAGTCATTTCGGGCTCTGACCGCATTGTGACTAGAAAAATCCCACTATTCTTACTTATAATATCTGCACTTTTAAATTTGCCTGCTCCAGATACGATGCTGATAAAATAAGCACTGGCATTGGCACCGGGATTCTCCTCGGTACCACCGGCATCATAAATTTTTGACGGAAGTATTGTCGATGGGTAACTGCTGGTTTTGATCGCTTTAAAAATCGCCTGTTGAGTGAGTCGGTGACGATCTATTGTATATTGCAGCCAGGTTGACTTTGCCGCTATGCGTTGCCCACCACCAAAAAGAGTATAGACACCAGTAAGAAAAAGCGATACGACGCCACAGGCAACTATAACCTCGACAAGAGTAAATGCGAGTCTGTTCTGTTTAGAAGATAACAAGCTATTTTCGCCTCACTTTTATCTTTTTATTGATTTCGTAAGTTATGATTTCGCCGGTAACCGGGACTTTTATAGAACCAACACCGGTAAATGAAACAACTTCTTCATTAAGCCTTTTCTGGTCTGTGGTTGATATAACTCTAATATCAACTATCTGGTAAGTAGCTTCATAGGGAAGTTCATTGGACGATGAAACATCAAGAGAATTCGGATTTGCAGAAACCTTGCCGGCATCACACGAAAGTGCTGGCTGAATATCCTTAAGATTGGCGATATCTCTCGCGTATTTCCACAAATACAGATCTGAATTTTTGATAGGCTGAAATTTCTTGTCTTTCGGCCACCCGTCAGAAAACCAACTTGAATCAACAAGATTTGCATCGGCTGAATCCAGAGAATTTAATTGAAACCATTTTTCATTGTTATCTGTTGACATGGTGCCAGCCGAGAGAAATCTTGGCCCTGAGTTGTTTGGGCTCGCCTTGCGAAAATGAGGAGAGACTGAAGAGTATTCTGACTTGACCATAGGAGACAGAGAATCATATTCGTCGTTGGAAAGAATGGAAAAATCGAACATCGGGTTTTTGCCGAGACTAAATTCACTGGCGTCATATAACTCAGTCGGAAAATATTTAACCTTCAGTTGAGTATGTTGAATGGCAGAAACAGCCATATAGTAAGCCTGCAGCTCGCTGAAATCGTTTTTTACGTGAGCGTTATACTCCCTGCCGGTTCTGAACAGGGTTATGGAAGTCAACAACAGAATCGAGCTCAAAACCAGAACCAAAGCTATCGCGAACCCTTTTTTTTCTTTAATAGTCATAATTTAATCCAGATTTGCCTTGAAGGTAACGATCTGAAGCTTCACCGGGCGACCCTTTTCTTCATCAGGATCTTTATAATATGCGCTGTCCATATTCCATCTTATTTGTAGTACGAGCCGCTGCATCAAATAAACATTGCCATCTGAATCAAGTTGGGTCACTTCTCTCTGATCAACAAGAATTTTGTTGCCAGCAGCCTCTTCAGCCGGCCCCCATCTGCCTGCGGGAACGTCAGCACCATAATAGCGATAAGGAGATTTTAAACCTGGGGGATCGGTTTTGGAGAAAACCGATGGAATATTGTCTATATCTTCATTTTTCAAAGCATTCTGCTGCAGAACGTCCCATTTGGGCTGACTTTCAACATCCGGGTTGGGATAATACGAAAAATAAAATTCCCCATCGTTGTAGCCGTCTGTAGTGTCCATGACAGCATCAGATCTAACAAAAATACGATAATTTATCCCTCTGGCATCGCTGGCGATTCCATTACAGGCTATCCCGCCGGAGGCTGAAACTGCGCCTGGAAACAAAGCTTCCGCCTTGTCTTTGGAGCTTTCTGCAATAATAGCGGGAGCTCCCAGTCGAATATCAGCAAAAGGAATATCATCAATTATGGTAGATAAAACCGATTTGGCGTAATTTATCGCAAACGCTCTGGTCAAGGTTGCATCAGAGTCTTTCGTGCTTTTGGTCATGAGACCAAAAATAGGTATAAGACTGGTTGCAAGAATTAGCATGGCAATTGCTATTTCGATCAGCGTTACGCCATCCCTGTCAATGCTCGGGTTTTTAATAAAATGATGGTTTTTCACTAGGCTATTTTCCACTTAAAGACTCGGTAAGTTCACCAAAATGCTGCTCTGTTTTACCTGCCAGCTCAATAAGTAAATAAAGCTGTTCATTTTTCAAGGCGTTTTCCAACTCATTGACCGTAGATTTTAGATCGTTCAGACAAACGCGCTGTTCTTGAGGCAGAGAGTTTTCAAGCTTATCTACATGAGTAATCAGAGCGAATGATGCCAATTCTATGTCAATAATTCTACTCTGCTCAACCCCACGAACCAACTTTATGATATCTCCTGAGAGAGCCAGCAAGGAGCTTTGCATTACATCTTTCGGCTCAGGTTCAAGCAGTGAAAGGATACTGACATACAAACCAGATACAAAATCATGCAAAACAATAAAATCTCTGTGAATCACGTTTTCCTTCAGTTTTTTCAAAAAGCTTTCGATGTCCTGGCACTTCTGATCCCAGATCTTGTCATCATTGCCCCATGGCGGGTGAATCGCGCTGTTTTTTCTAAGGCCATCCCAGATAACTGCAATCTGGTCAACCTGTCCGGCAAACTGCTTAACAAAAGCATTCGCCTCTTCTTTGGTTACTTCAATATCTGAAGACAGAAACTGACCATTAACATTTTTAGGCGGGAAATAATATTTCTGATGTTTCAGCAAAAAATCTGCAAGAGTCGTACTTAAAGTCTTGGTATGAGAAGCAATGTCGGTCACCAGACCAGAAAACTCCTGTTCTGCTTCAAAGGGAGCGGTAAGTAATCCCACTAATTGCAGATCGCAGGAAAAGGCAATGTTTGCTGATTGAAAAACCAGGAAAAACAGCAACAACTTCATCGGCATAAACTTCATGCTTTGCCTCTTGTGCCAAACGACATTCTTAGAATATACGTATCAGAAGAGAAGACACTCTCCCCGTACATTAAGTATAACATATAAGTCATCGACTGGACTAAAAAGGAAAGCGCACCCAACAGGATTCGAACCTGTGACCTTCTGCTCCGGAGGCAGACACTCTATCCAGCTGAGCTATGGGTGCAGCTTGCTCAGGTTACCATAAGCGGTCTGCTTTAAGCAACTTTTAGCATTCGTTACATGCTGGCGAGTTTGGCAATTGCGGCCATGAAAACTGGCGATAAAAGTATTGCCCAACCAATTAGAGCGAAAGCACAGGATGGAGTATCAGGGTCCATTGGTGCGGATCTTCTCGCGACCGCGCCCATGGAATCAAAAATTTTAGCCATCGAAGGGAACCAGATAAAAACCAGTCCCAGCAAAGGAAATAGAGCGATAACTACTGCCTTTTCCTTTATGGCAAAACCCAGATATACCAGATAAATCAGCAGCGAAATAATTCTGTTAAAATTCATTAGCAACATTTCCTCTCAGGCTGGTATGCTGATCAAGAACCATAATAGAGGTCGTTCTGCTTATTCTAGCATGAGTTTAACTTTTGGGAGTTACAGATGAACAAAAAATTTCTGAATAAAATTATTATCTGCCATATTTTCTTACTGTTGTCAGTATCACTGGCTGCTGTTGCCATGCCGAAAATCAGTGTTCTGGCAACCGGCGGAACCATTGCCGGAAGTGGTGCCAGTTCGACCGGATCAGCTTATAAAGCGGCAGTCAGTCCGGTTGAAAAAGTTATTGCCGCAGTTCCTGAACTGAGCAATATTGCCAAAATAAGTGGCGAGCAAATCTGCAATATCAGCAGTCAGGACATGAAAGTTGAATACTGGCTGAAACTGGCTGCAAGAATTAATCAGCTCTTCAGACTAGGTCTGGCTGATGGCGTCGTAATTACCCACGGCACAGATACAATGGAAGAAACAGCATACTTTCTGAATCTTACCGTAGCCTATGACAAACCAGTCATTCTGACCGGATCGATGCGGCCAGGTTCTGCACTGAGCGCAGATGGAGCTATGAACCTGTATAATGCGGTCGCAGTGGCTGCAGCGCCAAACTCAATAAATAAAGGCGTAATGGTGGTAATGAACGATAGAGTTTATTCGGCCCGTGGCGTCAAAAAGTGTGACACCATAAATCCAGCAGCATTTTCCGATCAGGAAAATGGGCCGATTGGCCGGGTAAACTATGGCAAAGTAAGTTTTAATGCCAGACCTGACAAACGACACACTTATCAAAGTGCCCTTAAGCTGGGAATCTTTACCGCCTCTTTGCCTGAAGTTGCTATCATCTACGGCTATGCTGGAATCAACTCTGAAATAGTTGAAGCCATCTGTAACACCGGCATAAAAGGACTTGTTTATGCCGGCGTCGGCAACGGAAACCCTTCTGAAGAAGTTCTTGCCGTTCTCGCGAAGGCTTCTGAAAACGGTCTAACTGTCGTTCGGGCCTCACGCGTACCCGGTGGACCAGTTACACTGGATGCCGAAGTTGACGATACGAAATATGGTTTTATTGTTTCTGACAGCCTGACTCCGCAAAAGTCACGAATACTTCTCATGCTGGCTCTACAGAAAAACCTTGCTAAGCCTGCAATTCAGCAACTGTTTTTCGACTATTAACCTGGCACCTGATTGTAGTTAAGCGCCTGCAACTGCCATTATGCTTTCTGAAATTCCTATGGAATAAACCTGTTACTGAGTCTGAGGGTTTTGACATACCATTACGATCAGGGTCATGTCGTCATCAACTGTTGAATTGCCAAGCCACTGACGAAATGCGGTCTGAACCTTCTCGTAATAAACATGCGCATCAGAATCAAAGCATCTGGCAAAAAGATCAAAAAGACCCTGATATCCAAGTTCTATTCCTGCTTCATTGCGTGCCTCGACCATACCATCTGTGTAAAAAATCACCGCCTGATTACCTCTAATAGACAGTGAAAGGTTGCTATAGGTAGTTTTTTTAAAGCCACCAAGAACCGGGCCAGCGTGACTAATCTCGCTTACAGAGGATGTTTTAGCATCTACCAGTGCCGGCGAACAACCGCCAGCATTTGAGTAAACGATCTGACGCGTGCGGCTATTTATAAGCATATACTGAAAAGTCATAACCTTGCGCTGTATACGGCTTTTGGCGGCAAACACTATCTGGTGCAGTCTCATCAGTAGCAGCGCCGGATCTTTGTAAACATCATGCGCACAGATCACCCCTGCCTTAGCCATGGCCATTATCAGCGACGCACCGACGCCATGCCCGGCAACATCGCCAAGTAGCAGAGCAAAATGATCGTCATCAATCTTAAAATAGTCAAAATAATCGCCGCCAAGATCAGCCATAGGCAGACAGCGCCCGAAAATACTGAAACCTTCAACATTCAAAGACTTATTCGGAAACAGACGCTTCTGAACAATGCTGGCGATCTGCAATTCTTCGAAATCAGCGATGCTGGCATTAAAAATAGTCGCCATTTCCGCAAATTCATCGCCCTGACTTTCGGGCAGCCGGAAAGAGGAATCGCGTGTCTGCAGCGCATACGCCGCCTGATGCAATCGATTTACCGGCAGCAGCAGATTCAGATAAAGAATCAGTACCATAAAAATCACAATCGCAACGGCCAGCGCCGATAGATATATCAAATCTTTTGCTTCTTTTTCGATTTCATTTTCAATGCGCGAAAGCGGGTAAAGCACACAAAACTTTAACCGATCAGCGCGCCGACCATTAAGACCTAAATAAATGTGTTTCTCATTTTTGAATTCAACGATTTCCGGCTCAACCGGCGGATATTCAGAGACACGTAAAAACAGCTCGTTGATTTCTGGATAATTCAACAGATCAGCATTTTCATTATGAAAATGACGGCCCTGAGCAACAAAAAATTCGAATCCAAAAGGATTTCGTGAAAGCCTGAGTATATTGTTCGCAGTGTAATCGCTCTGTATGGTTGAAGTTTGAAATGAAACCAGCAGAAGATGATCAAAATTGCCGGAAAACAAAACTTTGTAAGTATCGAGGAAAAGAGCAGTCTGCGAGTTGCCCCAGGCAAAATCCGACAGATTTCCAGCAAGTTTTAATAGATCATGAACTATCATCGGCACCGGCTTCTGAAAATACATTTCCAGTATGTATGCTTTATCAACCGGTATATCCTCACAGGGATCCGATCTTACTGCCGAGAGAAGCTGCTTCCCGATCAGATCAAAACTTACATTTTCGTTATTCTTTTCAACCATGTTAATTGACTTCTGATTGGCGGCAAAGGCCTCAACAGCAGCTTTTTTGCCAGTTGTGGCATCACGGGCTCCAGTATCTCTGAGAATAACTGCATCGGAAAAATTCCTGCCCAGATACTGCAAAATGCCTCTAAAAATCTCTTCTCTGTCGAAGCCATTACGCAGAGAATCATTCAGCATAGAAATAGTATGATTAACCGCGCGGGCCTGGCGGGCATATTCCAATTGCAGACCTTGATCGAACTGCTGAACAAATTCAACCATCTGCTGACTCTTCTCTCTTACCAGACCTGACTGCTTGTTGTTAAAATAGCCTATTGCAACCGAACCAAGAATTAGTAAAGGGATACCAGCCGAAATCGACATCAAAATACAAATCTGCACGAGCAGCGATAAATCCTCAATTCTTGCCGGAAAAAATCCCGAGCGCATCAGCATAATTCCTGCTACCAGCAGTAGCAGAACTATCAGCAAAACCTGCTGCCCCGGCCTTAACATGGGCTTTTGCAGCTGCATCATCAATAGAATACCGTTGTTGCGACCAGTCTGAACTTTAGAGAAAAGGCAATTCTCGATTTCCTGATATTCTTTACCAGGAGTTTCCTTCAGTCGATAAAATGCAACACGGGCAAGAGTTGGGCTGAAATCAGTATTGCCAACAAGTTTGTCATCTTTAAAGCTGGCAAAACTGATGTTACTGACAGTCATACCAGTCATAAAATCCTTCAGCCCGGTATGTTCTTTAAGCTCAGCCGACGGAAACCTTACCAGAACCATTAAATCAGTGTCTCGAACCAGCCATATTCGATATTTGTCTTCGACAAAATCAGTCTGCAAAAAGCCATTCAATACATATGCCCGATCCTTACCCATAAATGGAATAAAAAGATTTCTTCCCAGCAGCGACCTAAGCTTATCCAATGCTTTATAGCGTTTATGTGAGCCGGAAGAACTCACTGATGTCACCAACAGCGGCCCGGCGACCTGCAGATCTTTTCTGGTTACTGTTGCAGCAAAATTATCAGCAACAAGCGTGCCAGAAGAACTATAGGTAGCAAACTCCATATTTACATCATACTTTGCGATAAATCCGCTGAGAGATTCAGCAAAAGAAGCTGGCGAAGGAGAATTGGCCTTAATTGATGTCAGCTTGTTTATCCAGAACTCTGATTCACTGGCATGCAATTTTAGATCATTCTTGATTTTAAAAAGATCTTTTGCTGCCTGAGAAATTTCGAGTTTTTTGTTATTGGCTGCAAAATATGACAGGCCTTCATAAAGAGCAAAAGCAGGGAATACAAGCAGAATTAGCACAAAATACAGCCTGGAAAAAAGGCCGGGTTGAGCAACTTTTTTTGATTTTTCTGCGCTCATGAAAACCTCAAAATTATCATAGTACAGTCATCCTGGCGATGCTCCGACCACTGCTTCAGATGCTGAAAAATTCCTGCAACGTGCGCAGTCAGATCAACAGTTTGAGCAAGTTCAACTATTTTTATCAGACCATCAAAGCCAACAGGTTCGCCACTCGGACTGGAACATTCGATAAAACCATCTGTATAAAGAATCAGGCTGTCACCAGGTGCAAGCTTAATCTCAGCCGGCTTAGAACTGCCATATGCATCAAATCCGGCGGGAAGTCCTCGCGCAGCCTTCAGCAGTCGAGCTTTTCCTGTTAACGACTCAAGCAATATCGGAAAACAGTGCCCGGCATTAATGATTCTGACAACGCCAGACATGCTGTCTATCTCGACACAGAGAGCAGTCATATAGTCTTTAACTCCATGTTTTCGAAGTTTTGCAAAAAGTTTATCCAGCTGTTGCATCAGGTTTTCTGGCGACAAACTTCGATTGTTTTCATGAATCAGCGTTGCTTTGGCCATTGCCATACTGAGGGCCGCTGGAATGCCATGCCCCGTAGCATCGCCGATAAAGACAAGTAATTTCTGGTCATCCAGTTTGATCATGTCAAAATAGTCACCGCCCAAACCGCTCATGGCAAGAGTCTGTGCAACAACTTCGACACGGTTCACTGTCATTCTTGGTTCAGGCAATATGCTTTCCTGAACAATTCGCGCGACTTCAAGTTCCTGTAGTGTTTCCAGAGAATAATTAAAAGCGCTCATAAGCCTGCCAAGTTCATTGTTACAGACCAGATTCAGCCGCTTGTGAAATGCTCTTTCACCAATTGCCCTGATGCCAGTCCTTAGTTCTTCGAGCGGCCTGAATATCCAACTGCGCAATAAATACATAGTTGCCACACTTATCAGACAGAGAAAAGCCGCAAAGAACAAGGCTTTATTTACAATTTTATCGGTCTGCTGTTCAATAACATCCGCAGGCATTAAAGCTGCCAGAATGATGTGTTTTAGACTACGACCAGGCATAGCTATTGCTACATGCCGACTTCCAGAAAGCCTGAAATCAGAACTCCTGATATTCTGACGATTTATTGAAAGCTTCATGAATCGGGTAAGTCTTGAATCAGCTCCATCAGGAGATACAAATAAACGATCGCTGTCGCGACAAAAAGCCGCAATTTTTAGCCTCGGTGTCGAAATCAGCTTGGTTTTACAGTAATTCTCGACAAAACTGCGGTGGAGTTTACTCAACTTCCAGAATATGGCAACAAAAAGAACATCATCAATACGACCTGAGGGGGGCGTCAATAGACGGTAATATGCAGCCATCTCAAAGTCACCAACTCCCAGATAGGTAATTGTACTCTGCAAATCGTAGATATCTCCCAGAAACTCCCAGGATAAAACATTCGCTTTATTGATGCTGGAGACATAATCTGGCGCAACAAGAAGTTTGAGAGTATCACAACCAATTCGGCGAACAAGAACATGATTCATTGAGATTCTTGGAGAAATTCCCTGCAAAAAGTCATTTCCAGAAGCATTGAGAATAATTGCATCATCGTGATCTGCTACTTTGCGAAGATCCAGGTC
Organism: Candidatus Rifleibacteriota bacterium; assembly: GCA_018818125.1. Taxonomy (GTDB): domain Bacteria; phylum Muiribacteriota; class Ozemobacteria; order Ozemobacterales; family Ozemobacteraceae; genus Rifleibacterium. The sequence goes on along the minus strand of JAHISQ010000120.1, from coordinate 45,140 downwards.
GAAATTTACCAGTTCATTCCGACTGAACTGATCCACTGAACGATTTTTGAGTTGCCGGCTTAGAAAATCATCAAGATCTGCAGCCTTGTTCTTGGAATACCAGGCCAGATCGGCATCAATTCTTTCGAGAGTTTGTTGCGCCTCTTTTTGCAAATCATTGATAATACTGCCTTCTGCCTGCCTTATATACTGCAAGGAGAGCGAAGCAATCACAAGCAGCGGCAAAACAATTGCATAACTAAAAAAAGCTGTGATCTTGAGCTTTACGGTGACAGAAACAGGGGTCTTCAGCTGATAAACGGCAATTATGAATAGAATCACCAGTAAAATGCGTGCAAGAGAACTGAACATGCTGGCTCTTATTGCCACTACATTGCTGAAACCACCAGATCTGAAAAAACAGAAACCACGCCACTGCTGGTTTAGAAAACTACAGGCAATCTGATCATCATCGCCTGCGCTTTCCAGGTTTATATCTTCATATTTTGCCAGCGCAAGCATCACTTTTGCCGACTGCTCATCTGCAATCTGCGGAATCAGATTTTCAGACAGTGGCGGATATCTGGAAATTCCTGTCAGCAGATCTGGACTCTGGCGATTCAGTCTGTCTACAGCCCACACCAGTCCATCGTTTCCTCTTATAAAATCGCGACTGACATAAACAATCAGTCGAAAATCCCGCCCGGTGCCATACCACAGATTGAATTTATCAGCGCTGCCAGATACCAGAATAGATTGCCCGGTACGAGGACCTTTTAAAGGCATGAACAAATCAGTCTGTCTGAGCAGGTCGCCAAGAACCGGACGTAAACGGGTAATTCTCACATCGATGTTATCCAGGCTCTCAGGCTGAAAATTCTGCTGAACAGCTTTTTCACATTCGGCGATCAGCAAAAAAGCCTGACGGTAAAGATAAGCGTAGTTCTTCTCGTCAGACAATTTCGGAATAATCTTTCCCTGCCGATCCGCCACAACAAAAGTAAAGGCGTTGGCAAAACGTTTCTTAAGACGTGCAATATCAGCAGAAAGACTACAAAGGTTCTTTTCGCTGCCATCAGAATCCTTACACAGCGATGTCAGCAAAAAATGGGCAAACCTGTCGTTACTCGAAAAGAATTCAAGCTGATCAAGTCTGTTTTCGAGCCTGTGACGCGCCGTTGAATTAATCTCAGATATATGGTGCGATGTCATTGCCTCAATGCCGCGAAATACAATCAGACCAGGCAATACAACAAAACACAAAATTCCGATGAGAGCATTCAGCACCAGAAACTTCCGGGCAAAAAAACTCTCAAGCAACCTGAGCGGAATTTTGAATATATTCATCATAAGTATTTCGATATGATATTACTATTTACAGCCAATTAAAAGGGTTACAGCGCAAAAACAGCAGGATGGAAATCAGGCGTTGACCGAGCACTCAATACCAATGTTCTGTGAAATTCTCTATCCTAAGAATGCTTGGTTATATGTTATTATCATGCACGCATGGATAAAGAGGATTACTTATAATGTTGCATTCAAAATGCTGGACAGCCATTATAGCACTGATTTTCAGCTTGATTCCGTTTTCGGAAGTCATCAGTATGCAAAAAGTAGAACTATCCAAAAGTGAGAGAGAATTTTTAGACAAGCATCCATTGATTACACTTGGAACCGAAAAAACATGGGAACCATTTGTCATTGTTAAAGACAATGGAGACATCACAGGATACGATTCTGAAATACTAGGAAAAATCAACGAAGCTACTGGAGCCAACTTTCAACTAAGGGCCGGCAAATGGCTGGAAATGCAGGAAAAGGCAAGACGAAAAGAAATAGATGGATTAAGCACCGGTGCAATTCATGAAGAACGCAAAGTTTTTTTGAATTTCTCAAATATTTACGCTTCATTAAAAAAAACAATTCTTGTCCAGAACGGGAACCCAAAAAACATTTTTTCAAAAAAAGACCTTAAGGGAAAAAAAATCATAATTCACAAGGGCAACCTTCTGGATGAAAAGCTTGCACTGGATTTTAAGGAGTCCACAATTCTCAGCAGTGATTCAATTGAGGGCGTGATTAAAGCCGTTATCAGCGGAGAAGCCGATGCCGCATTTGGCAATGGTTCTATTTTGTATGCATCCTATAAACTGAACCTGCCCTACATCCAAATTGCATTCCCTCTTGAAGACACGCTGAGCGTAGCATTTGGAATAAGAAAGGACTGGCCGGAAGCAATATCAATTCTCAACAAGGGTCTGGCTGAGATTTCTGGCGAGGAAAGACTAAGAATACAAAACAGATGGTTTTTCCCCTTAAAAAGCGATGAAGACAAGCTGGGAACGATAAATTTCACACCAGAAGAGCAAAAGTATCTTGCCGAAAAAGAAGTTATAGATATGTGCACAGACCCTAACTGGATGCCATATTCCTACATAGATGACAATGATTTGCACAAGGGTATGCTGGCAGACTATTTAGATATTATTGCAAAACGAATTGGTAGACAAATCAAATTGTTGAAAACAAAAAGCTGGTCCGAGTCGCTTGAGTTTGCAAAAAGCAAACAGTGCGACATTCTGTCAGCGGCAGTTCCAACTCCTTCACGTAGAGAATATCTGAATTTCACTCAACCACTAATAGATGTTCCCATGGTTATTGCAACGACACAGGATCAGGTATTTATAGAAAGCATTCACCAGGTCATGAATTCTAAGTTTGCTATTACAAAAAATTACCCTGCAATTGAGATTTTAAGAAAAAAATATCCAGATCTCAAAATTGTAGAAGTTAATGATGCATTATCAGGTCTTAGGATGGTGGAAAAACGGGAAGTGCTTGGTTATATTGGCACAATATCTGCGATTGGCTACCTGATCCAACGCTATAATTTGTTTAACTTGAAAATAGCAGGGAAACTGGAAGAAAGATATAAAATATCAGTCGGTATCAGAAACGACGACCCATTATTACTATCAATAATTAACAAAGCGATCGACTCAATCACAGAAAAAGAAAGAGCAAAAATTCTTTCACAATGGATATCCGTCAAATATGAGAGGGGGTTTGACTATAACCTTTTCTGGAAGATCATAGGAGGCATCATTGCCGTCTTATCCGTAGGTATTTATCTATTTACAATTGTTTCAAAATACAATCAAAAACTAGAACAGATAAATCAGAAATTGGAAGAAACCGTTATTAAATTGCAAAAAGCAATTTCTCAGGTAAAAAAATTAAGTGGGCTATTGCCAATATGTTCACATTGTAAAAAAATCAAGGATGACAAAGGGTATTGGAACCAGATAGAGTCGTATGTCCGAGAGCATTCAGATGCAGAATTCACTCATGGAATCTGTGAAGAGTGTGCAAAAAAGTATTACCCTGAATATGATTTATCTGAAGATTAAAACTGTCTACGGGCTGAAAAAATTGCTTTGCTTCGCTTCACAGAGCCCACGCAGCCATGCCAGCTAGATTCTGATTGAGAAGGCAGGAAACTTGTTTGAACAGGCGGTCTGATTTTTTTCTGGCAGCGGTGTTTGTGCTGTCTTTGCTGCTTATGCCCGGTGCCAATTACTGGGACAATTATCAAAAGCGTTTGTCCGACCAACAGTTGATTGTCGAACATGAAGAAGAATCTGCGGCACTGGCTCAGCAGTTCAATGCCAACTGCACAACAGCAATACAGATGCAACACGGTATATTGCAGGCTCAAAATCAGCTTGGCAACGTTGCTGATCCTTTTGAGCAAAATGGCGGACTGATAAAAAACGCGCTGCTCAATAATCTGCCGCAGGGTTGGCTGTCAGAAGATGCCGTCGTTTACGTATTCAAATTTTCTCCAAACAACAGCAAAGCGCTGACAGGTGAAGGTCTGGCCAGACAAAACAGTGCCTTTATGGCAAAAATCATTTACCAGCTGCGCGACTGGCAAAACATCAATGTAGTCGAACAAAACAAGATAAACAACCGGCTCGCCAGTATTTTTGGCGAACGCGTCAACGGCGAAATGTTGCTGAGTAATCGTAACGGACGCAGTATCGACGTAGTATTTAACGGCAAAAGCCGTATCATCTTCTGGGACTTTCTCAGGGTTTCAGGAAAGCAGATAGGAGCTTTTCTGATTATTTCGAGCACAAAGCCATCTCCAAAGGATACTGCTGAAAAAGCTCTGGATGAGATTGCAAAAGCCTCGCAAAACAGATTTTTTCCGATTCTGATGCCGCTAAAAAGCCTTAGAAGCGAACTAAATCCTTTAATTCCCGGCGAATATCGTGGTGAAACAACAGTGTTACAGTTTTTTTCGCTGCTCACCAAAAACACCGAATATTCTCAGATAGCATCATTGAGTTCAGGGATATTGTACGAACACGTTTTTACATTCCGAGCAGTCTTGCCCAGGCACCTGCCTTACGAGCTCTGGCTGACAGCAGAACTCCCAGAACAAAACAGAATCAGAATCAGCAGCATCTATGGATGGCTGCTGGCACTGTTTTGGCTCACAACTTTTGGCATCAGGCTCTGGCGCTCACAGCCTTTTAATTTTTCGGTAAAAGCACGTTTACTTGGGCTGGTTATAATTGTAGGCGGATTTCCGATACTATTGCTGATTCTCGCCGGGCGATCGGTTATTGAGCAGGATCACTATGTTCGCGAACGCTCGCTGATCGATGAAGTCCGTTCGGAGATGCGGGAAATAGATGGAAACAGCACAGCGCTACGCATGATTTTTGAAAATATCGCACGTCGATACCTGTCTAACAAAGAATTTAAGAGCGCCATGGCGGTTGCCAAAGTTGATAAAAATTCAGAAATATTGCGCCACTGTTTCGCCGAATTCGCAGCAAACGGTGTTCCGCTAAATGCTATCGGCATAGTATATTTTGGAAACACTGACCAGATGATTTTTTCGCCTGATTCAAACAAAAAAGGTGACCAATCCAAACTCAACTTTTTTTCACCCATGATGTATGCAGGTCTCAAAGATCTATCTGAATCAGATCACAACAAAGCGATGGAAAAACTCTCTGAGAGCAAGAGACTTGGCTTTGAAACTTATCACACAATCACCAATACTCCGATTTTCGGCGACCTGTCGTTAGCTCGTCAAAAAAGCCTGCTGATGTCTTTCGGCGATACCGAAGATTTTATCGTTTATGATTTTATCGCCGACAATGGAAAAATAGTCGCAGCCGTGATCTTCTTTGCCCCCGCCTCTGAAGCCTATGCCAGATTCGCCAGAAATGCGATTATGCGTGGAGCAAAATCGTCGCCAGATCGCCTATGGGCCATGGCCGAAAAGCGCGAGGCAAATATCGGTCTGGTAGTGCCCAGATCCAGGGTTGTCAAAGAACATGAAAACTGGTTTCTGCAGACACTGTCAGAAGCGCTAAGAACCAGCTCTTTTCAAGTCGAAACTCTCGAAAAAACTCTGGCAATATGCACACCATGCGAAAACATGCAAGGCATCGCGCTTGGTTCTACAGTGAGCCTTGAGCCACTGTTCACCAGGACAAGTCAGCAATATCATCTGCTACTGACCGCTGCTTTGCTTTTATCAGCAATTCTGGCAATGGTTACCAGCGCTCTGGCTTCGTTCTTTCTTCGGCCATTGCATGTTATCGAAACCGGTATCATTAATATTCTCGAACGCAAATTCGACTTTAGACTGAACATGAATCGCGATGATGAGCTTGGCGATGTTGCTGATGCTTTTGACAGCATGGCGCAAGGGCTTTATGAGCGCAACGAGTTGGCACAGTTTGTTTCCGGCACACTTTCAAGGAGACTGGATGTGACAGACCAGCTTGAAAAAAAGCCGGAAAAGCGCTGGGGTGTTGTTCTGGCCTCAGATATCCGCAATTTTACAACTCTTTCCGAGACTTATCCGCCAGAACAGATTGTCGAACTGCTCAACCGCCATCTTGAGCTGATGAGCACACAAATTACCAGCAACCACGGCGAAATTGACAAGTTTATCGGTGATGCTATTATTGCCGTTTTCTTCGGCGACAGCAAAACCTCAGCCTGCAAAAATGCAGTAGAAGCAGCAATCGGCATGATGACGCAGCATGGTCATTTTGTCGAGAAACGCAACGAACAAGGCCTGTTCGGTTATGGCATGGGCATCGGCGTCGCCTGCGGAGAACTGTTGATCGGCTCATTTGGCGCCGGCGAGCGTCACGAATACAGCCTTACTGGAAAGGCGCGGCAGCAATCAGAAGAGCTCGAAGCAGAGTCCAAGCAAGGCCATTATACGCACATCGTGGTAAGTCCGGAAATAAAGAACCTTATGCCAGATCTGTCACTGACGCCACTTACCAACAGCGAAAATTTTGAGGTTCTCGAAGCATGAACAGTCAGAAAAAGTTTTCGGCACTTGCAATTCTTGCCGCATGGCTGTTTCTCGCGATTCCTTTTGTGCTGGTGCTTATAGACTGGTCTTCATCGCGCCAACGCGATTTTGCAAAACTTGTAGATACCTCCAATCAGAATTCCAGAACTCTGATTGAAAAAATGCAGGTAAGTGGCAACTGGGAATATCAGATACTGCAACGTCTCAACACCTTTCAGCGCAGTCTGCGTGCCAAAATAGAGTCTGCGGGCAGCAACAGTATTACAGCAGCAGCCGAAAAACTTTATCAGCAGCAACTGAAAAACGGTCTACCGCCGCATCATCTATCTGTTGCCGTTAAAACAGAAAAAGACGAACTGCCGACGACCGTCTTTGAAAGCTCCACATTGCCCGGACCCAATCTTTTGAGCAGCCTTACGCCACTGATGCGCGAAGAAACCTGCAGCAAATTTCAATATGATGATGCAGCCGAAAAACTAAGTATAATGACCGGTTTTCCAGTCAATGTTCTTACGATCAGTTTCAGTCAAAACGCTATTAAACGTAAAGACGAAGGGATCATGATTCCATTCACTTCTAAATCTGGCAACACCTTGCTTTACTGGTTTTACCCAGACACGGCTGGCAAAAGAGTTCTGGTCAGCGCTATCTTCGATGTCAAAAGCATTGCATCTGACTATTCCTACAAAGCACTGATTGATACTGCCGATTCTGCCACAACCGGCTTCGCTTTTCTGCCAATGTCTGGAAATGGCAAACCTTTCTGGTCGCCATTACTGCGCAAACAGCCAAGATTGCAGCGCTTTATCAAAAATGAAGTGACACGCCTGCCAATGACTCTGGTTCAGAAAGAGTTTGGTGAATTTAATATCTGTGCAGCACCAGTTCTGGTCGGAGAGCCTGCTTTTATAATACTTGTCAGCCGCCAGATCGCAGCTATTCCACTTTCGATCGGTGAAACCTGTTTTATTGCGCTGGTTTTTGTTCTGTTCGGGGGCCTTTCGCTAATGCTTCTGCAACGAAAAATCTTTCGCCGGGGCTGGCGCATTTCTATTGCACTGGTAATGCTGACTGCGATCATCTCAATATTTTATCTGCCCGCCGGACTCGGACGACTCGTGGTCAAATACTCAATGGATAGCCATCTCTCTGTCATGCGCAAAAAAGCCGAAAGTGATCTCGAAAGAAACCTGCAATGTCTCGAAGACCGCTATGACCTGTCGATGGCCGACTTTTTTTACCGTGTTCAGCATCTCGAAAACTACCCTGAGATAATGCAACTGATCGCCAACGAGAAACAGAGTGAGGCTTTAGAGGCCATTGATAATAAAGTTAAGGCCCTTTACCCAACCCAGCTTGGCAACAGTCTGTTATTCATGTCATTGCAACAGGACACTGGCGAAAACACGATCCGGCTTCGCAAGCAAGAGGATGCAAAAAAAATAAGCGAAATGATTTCGCCACTACTGAAGAGTTTGTTGCATAAATACCGGCCAGAGTTGATAAAAAAAACACAGCAATCTTCTGAGAATCTGTCTTTGCAGGGTGTAAAAGACGAGATGATAACCGACTTTATTGTCAATTTTTTTCAGGGCATTCTTGGCCAAAAATTGTATCACCAGCTGATGGCTAACTCGTCCAATCTTGTCGAGGTAGATTCAACATTTATTATGATTTCAATGACTGGTTTGCCGTTAAAATTCAATGGCGTCATCAGAGCGTTACTGCTGATCATGTGGAGTGAATTCAACGAATCCGAGGATTATCTCGACTTTTTGATTAATAATAGATCTCAACTTGCTGATAATTTTGAATTTATTGCCGTTAGAAAAGGCGCTTTTCAAGGCTTTAACAGAAGCACAACACCAGTAATACCGCAAGCATGGGATCTCACAGAGAGAACTCGCCGCGTTGGCATTCAGCTAACATCGCGTGAACTATTGTCAACCGAAGACAGACTATTGATCAAATCTCGGCCAGGCAAATCTCTGCGCATGTATATTCTGACCGGCATTACATCATTAAAAGAGGTTTTCGCTGAACAGATGCGACTGGAACAAGAATTTAACAACCGTCTGCTGTCAGGTCTGATTCTATTGTTGTTTATGGTAATAGGTCTTTACTGGTATTTCATGAGCCCGCTAAAACAATTGCAGATAGGGCTTAACAACGTCAGACTCGGCGATTTTCACACCAGAATAAACGCTGATCATAGGCAAGATGAATTTGGGCATATTGCCAGATCTTTCAATACTATGGCAAAAGGACTCGAAGAAGGCTCGCTGCTCGGCAAGTTCGTATCATCAGCAGTCATAAATGTAATTCGAGACAAAGCGGCCTTCGAAAAAGCCATGATCGGCGAAAGGCGTGAAATGACCATTCTCTTCGCCTCAATAAAAACCGATGCAAACAGTGAAGCAGAGGTTTTTCTAGATAAGCTGGCTTTTCATCTTAAGTCCTGTCAGGAAGCTGTTCGCCAAACCTCCGGCGTCATCGACAAGGTTATGGAAAACAAAATCCTGGTATTCTTCGATCATGAGGCCTGCCAAAGCGCAGATGAAGCCGTAAAGCAGGGCATCGAAACGGTTGTTTCACTCAAGCAACAACTGATGTCCCAGGGCTGTTCCGGCTATTACGGCCTGGCTACCGGATCGGTAGTAGCAGGCATACTGGGCGCCAAGGATATTCGCCTCGACTATACGGTAATCGGCGACGCCGTGAATCTTTCGGCACGTCTCAACGCACTGGCAGAAAAAGACTCCGGCTCGAAGATCATTATTGAAAGCACAACTAGAAGACACCTTGCCAACAGTATTCAGGCTGAAAGCCTCGGTGAGATCAACATTAAGGGCAAAACAGAGCCAGTGCCCATATATCGAGTTTAACTCAGTGTAAACAGAGAACTCATTCTCCAGAGCAATTGTAATGTACGTTGACATCACACATACTTTATAATACATTTTTGGTATCATAAACATCGCTAGGGGGGGGAAACTGAAAGTGAAAAATACAATTCTGATCTTAACCGTGATTCTGGCAGTTTTTTTCTATACCAATCTGACCGCTGAAGAAGCATCAATAACCTTTCCAACCGAGATAATCGAAGTTCTCAACACGAATTGCCCGGTTATGGGAGGCGAAATCGACAAAACAGTCAATACGATTGTTGACGGACATCTCTACTATTTCTGCTGCGGCGGCTGTATTGGCACCTTTGAGGCTGATCCCGCCAAATTTCTGGAAAAGCTGAAAGATGCTCCGACCAAAACTCTAAAAGTAACCAACGTTGATGGCAAATGCCCAGTTTCAGGGCTGGAAGCCAGCCTTAAGTTCTTCAAAATCGACGAAGAGGCCTCCACAATCACATTCTATAGTAATCAGGAAAGCATGGAGCCAAAAGTAGAATAACTCGTCATTGGCAGCTGAAATAGTATAATAAGATTTCAGTAAGTTTCTCGCGGATGGAGAATTAAATGGCGACTTATCGAAACCAGCTGTTTTTTGCCCTTTTTGCCCTTTTTGTTCTTTTCTGCCGACCTGCCGCATTATTTAGCCAGGAAAGCAATGGTCTGACCATTCTGCTCGAAAGCTGCCTGCAGAAAAATCCAGAGCTTTCAGCCACTTACCATCGCTGGAAAGCCGCCGAGTCAGCAATAATACATAAAACCGCACTTGCTGACCCGGTGGTAAATTTTCGCCAGAATATTGAGCCGGTACAGACCAGAACCGGCGAGCAAAAGCAAACGCTGACCATCAGCCAGATGTTGCCGTTTCCAGGTAAGCAGAAAGCTGCAATAAGATTAAATCATCAGCTGTCGCAAAACGAAAAGCTGCTCTATGAGATGAAACTTCGCGATCTTGTCAGCGAAATCAAAAAGAGTTACGCCGAAATATGGTTTTTGCAGCACGCTACCGAAACAACTGAGGCCAACGCCAAAATTGTAGAATTTCTCGCCGCCGAAGCAACTGCAAACACTTCGTCGGCTTCGATGCTTCCGGTTTTGCGTGCTCAAAGCCAGCTTGCACAAAGTGCAAACGATCAAATCAATTACTCTGAGCTGCTGGAATCAGAAAAAGCCAGGCTCATAGCTTTAACCGGCCTTCAGACACTCGATTCTCAATGGTTCACCATGCTTCCTCAACACAAAATTGCCAGTGACGAAAAAGAACTTATCGAACAGGCCTTAGTCAACAGAACCGAAATCGCCGTGGCGGAAAATTCGCAGAAAATAGCGGCAACAAAGCTTCGACTGGCGCATTTTGACAACAAACCCGACTTTACCATTGGCTACAGTAAAAACTATACCGGTAATCGCCCCGATCTTGGCAATATGTATCTCAAAGACGAAGGCAAAGACTCCTATGGTTTCTTTGTGCAGATGAACCTGCCCGTCTGGGGCAGCAAGAATCGAAGCCGAACAAAAGAGGCGAGAGAAAAACAATCCGAGGCAGATGCTCTGCTGACCGCCGAAAAAGATAAAACCAGAGTCAGTTTTATCAAGCTCTGGTACAGCATGGCCAACCGAAAAAGGCTGCATCAGCTTTATTCCCAGACCATACTGCCACAGGCGCAAACTGCCGCTGATACTGCCCAAAGCACCTTTACTGCAGATAAAAGCAAATTCTCTGACTATCTCGAAGCCATGACGACTGTTTACGCGATTAAAATCGCCGCCCTGCGCGCAGAAGCTGATTATTTTATCAGCGCCAGCGAGCTGGAAAAATGGATCGGAACGCCATTTGAGATTCAGTCAGAGGAGACCTTGAAATGAGAAAAACTACGATAATTCTTGCCCTGTTCTGCCTCAATCTGCCGGGTTTTGCTGAGCCAATGCCTGCAAGCACATTTTACCGCCAGCAACTCGACGTTTTGAAAAGCTACAAACCTGCCAAAGAGAGCAAAAGCACTTTTAACAGCGACTTTCCGGGTCTTACCAACAAGACTCAGGCAGTTCCAATCAGCTCAGAAAAGCGATCAGGCCAGATTAGCAACGATACCGCAGACGCGCAATCTTCAGCATTACTGGCAATCGCGACGCCTGAAGACTTTGCCCGAGCTGCCCTGACGCTTGCTCCGGAAGCCCGCAAACAAAAGCAGATGCTTGTCGCAGCCAGATACAATCTGTCGCAAACTCAAGCACTGGAGCTTCTGCTTAATCAGTTTTCGGCTTTTATGAGCCAATCGCCGACATTGACACCACTTTTTAAAGAGCATCCGTTTCCTGGTGTGTCGGCAATCAAATCAAGGATAGCAGAATCAATCGGCGACGAAGCCAGCGCAAGGCTTGACAACTTTCTTGCCGGACTGGCCCGACAGGCCAGAATTACAGCATATCAAATCATTGCAGCCCGCAAAAAACTGACTCTGCTCGATAAAACAATCAATCTCTACAATGATCTCAAGACAACCTCAGACTCTCTCTATCGCAATGGAAAGATTTCTTTCCCAGAGCTGACCATGATCTCGATTGAGGCCGGGCGACTTGAGACTCAGAAGAATCAGTATCAGACGATGTTAAAGGAGCAGCAGGAAAAAGCGCTCACGCTGCTCGATGGAAAGCGGCCGGTACTGAATTTCAGCGGCTTTCTTACTTCTGATTTTGCAACTTTAAGCTGGTCGAACAATCTCGAATTCGCTGATCACCCGGGTTTAAGCGCAGAAAAAATCGGACTGAGCCGGCTCGAAGATTCAATTGCACTGGTTCAGAGAATGGCTTTTCCCGAATATACGAGCACAGCTCAACTGCCGATGAAAAAAGGCATGTCAGCTACAGCCTCAGCCGGTATGCCTCAGGTTGACTCAAAAATTGAATTCAACCGGGTTTTCGTTGAGCAGATCAAAGCACGAAAACAGGCACAATCAGAAACAGTAACTTCTACCAGACTGGCACTGCAGGCGCAATATACCAGCGACCTTGAATCTTTTCAGCGCAACAGAAAGAATCTGCAGATTATCAGAGCTCAAATGCTGCCAGAGCTTGAAAAGGCTTTTGCCAGCGTAAAATCAAAATATGAAAGCGGACAAGCCAGCTTTCAGGAACTGGTTGAAACTGAAAAGCGACTCCTGAATCTGAGAGAAAAGCTTATCGATTCTGAATTCGCCACCCTCAAAGCCAAAGCAGACATGCTTTATGATATTGGCAAAATCCAATTTTAAGCGGGGCCAGATAGAATGAAATTTAATCGGATTGAGAAAAAGACTTTGTTAGTGCCCGCTCTGGCTGTTTTTCTTGCCGGCATAATAGCAGGCTACTTTTTTTTCGCCAACGATATGACCACGACAGATCCAGCAGTAAAAGCAGGTCACCAGGAACACAAGGCCGAAACATGGACCTGCTCAATGCACCCGCAAATAAGAAAACCCAGTGCCGGTAAATGTCCCATCTGTTTTATGGACCTCATCCTGCTTAATCAAAGCACAGATTCAGGTGCTCCGAACGTCTTAACACTTTCTGAAACTGCTCAAGAACTTGCCGAGGTCAGAACCACAGAAGTTTTTTCGGGCCTTGCTACACAAACAATCAGATTGCCGGGCACGGTTAAACTTGATGAAACCAGAGTTAAACATGTTACTGCCTGGGTAGGTGGCAGAATTGAAAAGTTGTATGTCAACTACACCGGAATTCCGGTCAGACAGGGCGATCACATGGCAGAGTTCTACAGTCCAGACCTGATCGCCGCCCAGGAAGAATTGATCAGATCTGCCGGTAACGACAGCTTGCACAAGGCAGTGATTGAGCGCCTGCTGCGCTGGGGCATTTCCGCTCAACAGATTGAAATGTTTAATGCAAAAAAATCACCCTCTGAACTTGTTACCATTAATTCGCCAAGCGCTGGCATCGTGATAGAGCAGGCAGTAAAAGAAGGAATGTATGTAAATCAGGGCACAAGGATGTTTTCAATTGCTGACGTGAACCATCTTTGGCTGATTGCATCGGTTTACGAACGTGACATTCAATGGCTCAGATACGGTCAGGCGGTTGAATGCGAGTTTGAAGCGTTTCCCGGCAAAATTTTTCCGGGCACAATATCTTTTATTTCTCCGATTCTGTCTGGTGAGACCCGAACAGTCGACGCCAGAATTAACATTGAAAACAGCAATGGCCTCTTGAAACCCGGAATGTTCGGCAGGGTAACCATAAAGGTATCCATTGGCAGCAACGGCGAGGTAATTAGTCCAGCCATGGCCGGCAAATGGATATCGCCAATGCATCCGGAAGTGATAAAAGATGGCCCGGGCCAATGTGATGTTTGCGGAATGGATCTGGTGCCAATAGAAAGCATGGGAGTTAAAACTGCCAGTAATGGCAAATTACCTTTGATTATTCCTGAAAGTGCAGTTCTCTGGAGTGGTCCAAGATCCCTTGTGTTCAGAGAAATTGTCGGCGAAAAAGGCGCCTACGAAACCGTAGAAGTACTGGTCGGATCGCGTGTAGATTCTGGTTATCTCGTGTATTCGGGTTTGGAAAAGGGCGATCGGGTTGTGGTAGAAGGGGCCTTCAAAATTGATTCGGAGCAACAGATCCGCGGGCAAAACAGTATGATGAGCCCACATCGTGACACTTCGGCGCCAAAAGCTCCTGAGACACCCGGCGAAGAACTTTCCGAAGAAAACCTGAGAATCGTTGAAACGCTTGTAAAAGACTGTCTCGTAATCTCCGAAAAGCTTGCAGAAGACGATCTGGAGGCAACCGTGGCCGCTGCAACGAAGGCACATGAACAGCTTCCAGGTTTAAAAAAAGCTTCGGTAAAATCACTGTCTCTCGTAGCCGATCAACTGATGCCGATTTTAATGAAACTGGCCGCAGACAAGGACATTAAAATGGCCAGAGAAGAGCTTTTTAAGCTCACTGCGGTGTTAAAAAATCTCATCATTATGGTAGATGGCAAATTGAGTTTTGCAGTTCAGGAAAATTTTTGTCCCATGGCTTTCGATAATAAAGGCGCAATCTGGCTTCAATCTGCCCCACAACTGGCCAACCCTTATTTTGGCAAAATGATGCTCAAATGCGGATCCACCAAAAAAATCTGGAATAAAGAGATTAAATAATGGACGCAATAATTAGATTCTTTCTGAGAAAACGCATTATTGCGGCCATTTTACTGGTAATGCTTGCTGGTTACGGCTTTTCGGTCATCCCGTTTGACTTTAACACCGGCATAATAAGAGACCCGGTGTCGGTGGACGCGATACCGGATATCGGCGAAAATCAGCAGATAGTCTTTGTCTCCTGGCCAGGTAGATCGCCAAAAGATGTTGATGACCAGATAACTTACCCATTGGCAGTGAATTTAATGGGCATTCCTGGTGTTTCTACAATCAGGGCCAGCTCAATGTTCGGATTCGCCTCGATCTACATTATTTTTAACGAAAAAATCGATTTTTACTGGTCCCGTTCGCGAATAATTGAAAAGCTCGCGTCTATAAAGGGCAGTCTTCCCGATGGCGTTACTCCCGTGCTGGGCCCGGATGCAACCGCACTTGGCCAGATTTTCTGGTATACCGTCGAAGGCAAAGGCTTTGATCTGCACGAGCTCAGGAGTATTCAGGACTGGACCATAAAGTTCGCCCTGCAGTCGGTAGATGGCGTCTCAGAAGTTGGTTCAATTGGTGGAATGGTTCGTGAATACCAGGTCGACATTGATCCTGAGATGTTGAGAATTTACAATATTACGATTCCTGAACTGGTTAAAACTATCAAAGAGAGTAATCTCGATGTCGGAGCCGGTACGATAGAAATTAACCGGGTAGAATATGTAATCCGCGGTATCGGCTTTATAAAATCAATTGAAGACTTGAAAAACTCGGTAATCAAGTCAGTCAACGGCGTTGGAATTACCATCGGAAATGTTGCCAGAGTGGTTTCCGGGCCGGCGAGACGACGTGGCGTTCTCGACAAGGAAGGGGCCGAAGCAGTTGGCGGAGTGGTTGTAACCAGATTTGGCGCAAACCCGCTGGAAGTTATTGAAAAAGTTAAGCATAAAATTACTGAAATTTCGCATGGGTTGCCAGCAAAAACTCTTGCTGATGGCAGTTTGAGCCAGGTTAAAATAGTTCCTTTCTATGACCGAACCAAACTGATAAACGAAACTCTACAAACACTGCAGGACGCGCTATCACAACAGATAACTATTACCATTCTGGTGGTAATTGTCATGCTGCTTCATATGAGTTCAAGCCTGCTTATCTCAGGTCTTTTGCCCTTAGCGGTTCTCATGACTTTTATTGCCATGAAGTTTTTCAACGTCGGGGCTAATCTGATGTCACTGGCGGGCATTGCCATTGCAATCGGCACCATGGTTGATATGGGCATTATTCTCTGCGAAAACATCCTCAAACACCTTGAAAAGGATTCTGAAACCGATATCCCTGCAAAGGAGTCAATATTCAACGCAGCCTCCGAGGTTGGTTCTGCCGTTATCACCGCCGTATCTACTACCATAGTTGGCTTCCTGCCAGTGTTTGCCATGACCGGTGCCGAGGGAAAACTATTTTCCCCGCTCGCCTGGACCAAAACCTTCGCGCTGATTTCTTCGCTGTTCATAGCCTTGATTCTCATTCCAGTTGCCGCAACCGTTATATTCAAAAAGAAAGATAAAACTCGTGACCTGAGATTTTTTGCAATTCTCATCTCTGGTATTCTGCTAACGTTCTTCGCACCTAAAGCCGGTATTATTCTTGTTTTTGCAGGGTTAACCGGTATTTTCTGGGGCAAAATACCAGAAAAGATCCGCACCTTTTCAAACAAATGGGCTCCAGTTATGTTTGCAGTTGCGGCTACTCTTTATCTAACCTGGATCTGGATGCCTCTTGGTTTTGGTCGTGGCTACTTTTTCAACCTCATAGCGGTAGTTGTCACCACAGGTTCAGTTCTTGTTTTTTTCAGACTATTTTTAAACTACTACGGAAGCATGCTGTCATGGTTTCTCGATAACAAGAAAACCTTTGCGATCATTCCAATTATGGTAGTTCTATTTGGGCTTCACGTTTGGCTCGGTTTTGCCAGAATTAACTCATGGATGCCGGATCTGCTGGCAAAAACGGGCATCTCTTCGGAACTAATCACCAACTCCTGGGCCTGGAAAAAAGGTGTTCAAGTCTTTCCTGGGCTGGGCAAAGAATTCATGCCACCACTTGATGAGGGCAGTTACCTTTTGATGCCCACTACCATGCCCCACGCCAGCTTGGCTGAATGTATTGACGTTCTCAGCAAACAGGATAGAGCTATTAGAGCAATCCCCGAGGTCGAATCGGTGGTTGGAAAGATTGGTCGAGTTGATTCGCCACTTGATCCGGCACCAATTTCGATGATTGAGACGGTAATTTCTTATGTCGCGGAATACAGCGAACCAGACCCGGTAACCGGGCTTAGAAAACGACAATGGCGAGACCAGATAAAATCTCCGAAAGATATCTGGAAAGAGATTGTGCGCGCCAGTTCAGTCCCGGGTACAACCTCGGCGCCGATGCTACAGCCAATTGCTGCCAGACTGGTAATGCTGCAAACCGGTATCAGAGCACCGATGGGGATTCAGATATTTGGCCCTGACACTCAATCAGTTGAAGAATTAGGTTTCGCTCTTGAAAAGGAGCTTAAACAGATTCAGGGAATTGATGCCAGCACAGTTTCTGCTGACCGTATCGTTGGCAAGCCATACATCGAGATTGAAGTTAATCGCCAGGCAGCCGCAAGATATGGAATCAAGGTTGCCGATCTGCAAAATGTGATCGAAATCTCCCTGGGCGGTAAAGTTCTTTCTCAGACATTCGAAGGCCGCGAAAGATACGGCATCAGGCTGAGATTTGCCCGAGAGTTACGCGATAATCCTGAACTCATCAGAAACATTCCGGTCGCGACTCCTGATAAAAAGTTCATTCCGTTAGGCGACCTCACGACCATTTCGTTTGTTAAGGGCCCACAGGTGCTCAAAAGCGAAAATTCTTTTCCGGTCGGCTATGTCATTTTCGACAAAATGCCCGAATACGCCGAGACAGATGTAGTTGAGGAAGCAGACGTCTATCTGAAACGCAAAATCGCCGAGGGCAGCCTTAAATTGCCGGCAAATACCAGTTATAAATTTATCGGCAACTACCAGAATCAGGTGCGTTCAGAAAAAAAGCTGATGGTGGTTTTGCCACTGAGCCTGTTGATAATCTTTCTGATTCTTTATCTTGAATTCTCTTCAGTGCCAGTAACTTTCCTTGTTTTCACCGGCATAGGCGTCGCCTGGTCCGGTGGCTTTTTGATGATCTGGCTGTATTCGCAAGGATGGTTCCTCAACTTCTCGCTGTTCGGCATACACTTTCGTGAACTGCTGAATATGCATTCGATGAATCTTTCTATTGCCGTGTGGGTCGGGTTCATTGCGCTGTTTGGCATAGCCAGCGATGATGGCGTGGTCATGGCATCGTATCTTGAAAGCACTTTTGAAAAAAATGACACCAACGATATTAAACAGATCAGAGCAGCTGTTCTCGAAGCCGGCTTAAAAAGAATCCGACCGTGTCTGATGACAACAGCAACCACCATTCTTGCGTTATTACCGGTTTTAACCTCGACCGGCCGAGGCGCCGATGTGATGATACCAATGGCAGTGCCGACCTTTGGCGGCATGTGCGTCGAACTGTTGACACTCTTTGTGGTGCCGGTCGGTTACTGCTGGATCAAAGAGTTGCGCCTGAAACTCGAGGCCAAACAGACAACATAGCCATCACTTAAACAGCAAAACATTGATGTGCTACTCGAACGCCATCAGGCTTAGAAAGCTGTCAATTTACGCTTTTTGATTTCTTGAAGCTATTCTCTTTTTATGGCTAAAATCATTATGTCGTCATCAATACCATTTTCTATGGCAGCAGCAATTGCTCGACGATAAATCTCTTCACTAAGATCCTGTGCCGATGACCCTGACAGCTCGGAGACCCAATCGCAAAGACGGTCAACGCCTATTCTCTCATTCTCAGAGATCTTAATATCAGTTATACCATCGGTAAAAAATATCAGCATATCACCAGGTTCCATTTTAACTGACACAGACACAAAGCTTTCTTCATCAGTAAATTCCGCTGGCAGCAGCCCCATCGGTTGCCCGCCGTCGCCAATTTTTTCTACTTTACCGCTTTTTTTGAGAAGAAGAACCGGCTCAGGAGCCGCGCTGGCGAATGTAATTGACTCAGATGTACTGTCAAGAACAGCAAAAAAGGCAGCGACAAAATAGCCACTAGGAAAACTCTCTTCAATCCGGCCATTCATATCATAAAGAATGCTGGCTGGCTCATTATTATGTAAGGTTACTGACGTCAGAAGAACCTTCAACATTGATGCCAAAAGCGCGCCCGCAACTCCATGGCCGCTTATATCGGCAAAAAGTATGCCCAGCTGGTTTTTTTCCGGAAATGCAACAAAATCAAAAAAATCGCCGCCAACACTGAAACATGGCTTAAACACAAATCCGATCCTGTAGGGCGAAAACTCTGGACTTTTCGACGGCAAAAATGCACGGTGAACAGTCCGCGCGATTTCCATTTCCAGCGACATTCTCTTGTCTTTAGAAGCAAGTTCTTCAATAACCTGGCGCAAATGGCGATCTTCTCGCAACCTGGCTATTTCTATTCCAATGGCCCTGGCGACAATGTTTATAAGTTCAAGATCTTCTTCAATCAATGCATCTACCGTCTTTTCAAAACAGCACATAAGACAGCCTGTTATTTCTTCTCCGAGGTAAATAGCACATACAATCATTGAATTAAAAGTCTGTATCCAGCTGGAATTAAAATCGTATTTGGAAATATTTTTAATTAAAATTGGCGATTTACCAATTTTTGCAATTTCTGAACTGAAAGGACAACTTTCAATCATGCCTGAAGCAGCTTGTTGCGAACTGAGTTCCTCAGACATAGACGACAGGCTAAGCATATTGAACTCATCACCATCAATTTCTCTCACCATAGCAATGTCTGAACCGGTCAGCAACCAGGCCATATCAGTCAGGAGATTGATATTCTCTCTGGGAGAGTTACCAAATTTTATAAAACAATTATTCAACATGGCGAACTTTGTCTTGCCCTCTCTAAGAGCATCCTCAATCTTTGTATGTTCCGTAATATCCTGGCCTACTGCAATTACCCCGACAGGCTCTCTGTCATCGCCAAGAAGAGTACGATTTTTCCATTCAACCTTCAGAGTTTCACTATTGGCCTTAAGTATATCGTTTATAACTGGCTCTTCACTAAGGTTTGTTGAATGTTCTCTAAAATACTTACTAATGTTTGTTTTGCAAGAATCAGGAACAAAAGCTTCTAACCAGTTTTTATTAATCACCTCTTCTTTTTTGAAGCCGGTTAAATCATAAAAATATTGATTTACTCTTTTTACTCTTCCAGTCATATCCAGAAACAAAATGATTGCCTGAGCAGTATTGAGAAGGTTAGCCGTAAATTCTTTTTCGCGATTCAACTCTTTCGCAGCAAGCTTTCTGGCACTTATATTGTGAAAGATACCAATCAGCTGGCTTGGTCGGAATTTTGTCCCAACAATAGGATTAAGAGTTATTTCCCAATATCCAACCTGACCTTCTGCATTTGATCTTGATGCCTCAAAAAACACCTTTTTTTCGGTTACAGTCTCCTGTATGGCATAGCGAACCTTGCTGACAGAGTCATCATCCCAAAGGTCAGGAAGTCTTACTTCAGAGAACGATTCATCGGTCAACTGAAACTCATTTTTACCAGCTTCATTTAGAGCAATAAATTGACCAGAAATATCCATTAGCGCGACAATATTCGAAGAGCCTTCCACCAGTGTATGATAAACTCTGGCACTCTTTTTTATTACCCGAACAGTGGTAAGAGAAAAGCTCCAGATAATGGCAATTACTATCAATACCAGGCAGGCAAGCAAGGTTAAGCTTATCCCAAGAAGTCTTGACCATAGCGAAGAAGCCGATTCTTCCAGCAAATAAAAAGACCAGTCTGAGACATCAAGATTATAGCGCCACAGAAAAAGATTCTTTTCGTATCCAGCAATTGATTCTTTGGATAAAACGGGTCTGTAGCTCAACTTAAGAGGCAATCTGAAGGAACTGATATCAGCAAACGAAATAAAACTGGTCTTATCAATTGGAAATAATTTGCTCCAAAACTCATCTGGTCGATTAGAGGCTATGATTTCATCTTTGTCATCAAGTAAAACAGTTGCAGGCTGATCAGCAAAATGAGAAACAACATTTTCCATGGTGTTCTTATAGACCACTACTCCTAGAACGGAACCGCCATCTACTCTGACCGGATAAGCGCAGTAACAGCCATATTCTTTTGAGACCGTTCCTCTTGCTAAATAGAACGAAGTTTGTCCTGCGCGAGCCCCTTTAAAATATGGGCGAAAGGAAAAGTTTTTACCAACAAAAGATTGGTCTGAATTCCTATTTGAAGAAACAATAGTATTTCCATTAAGATCTAGCAAATAAGCTACCGAGCGTGGAAACGGACTCGAGAACCTGTCTATTTCGGCATTAGCCATATCAATCGTCTCAGAACAAGGTC
Organism: Candidatus Rifleibacteriota bacterium; assembly: GCA_018818125.1. GTDB lineage: Bacteria > Muiribacteriota > Ozemobacteria > Ozemobacterales > Ozemobacteraceae > Rifleibacterium. The sequence goes on along the minus strand of JAHISQ010000120.1, from coordinate 24,258 downwards.
TGGAAAGGGCTTCTGCCAAAACAGAAGATCGGCTCATTCCCTCTGCCACCAGATCAGAATGGGCAAAATTCACTTCTAAAAGCGATTCAAAAGCATTTCCCTGACTCTTCTTGATCATTTTTTCCTGATTAAAATTACGCTCAGAAATAAAAATAGAAAACATGTAACCTAATGGAAGAACAATCAGCAGGGATACCGGAAGAAAAAACCTGAGACTTTTCTGACTATTCTCCAATTCAGGCAAAATCTCTTCCTCTGTAGCAATTCTTGAGCAAAACCAAAGCGAAATAAGAAATAGAGCAGAGAGAAAAATTTTACTGCCTGTTTCAGCTGAAGAACCTGGGTTTATAAGTCCCACATCAACCAGCAAGCCAACAGCATTATAAACAACCAGAGAAACTCCGGTGGCTTTTTGCCAGGGACACATAAGCCTTGTTTTATAGACTGTTCTCTTGATAAAAACATAAGACGCAGCAAAGATAGCTGGAAATCCAATAAAAACAGCCTGCGAATAGGCAAAGACATCCAGACTATACAGAAAACCAGTCCCTGCTCCTATCAAAGGGATAAAAAACCATTTTCTTATTTTTGGCAATTCTCCATTATGGTCATGTATGTTTAAGGCGAAAGCTCCAAGAAAGCTGAACGAAAGAGCCGAAAAAAAGATGCTGATAGTATCAAAATTTGATGAAACATTTTTGAACTGTTGAATCAGATTTAAACCAAAATACGCAGATTGAGACAAAGAAAATAACGAAAGAAATATCCAGGCAAGCTTATCTGACAGTATTTTTTTCAGAACCTGACAATTGAAAAAAGCGAGCAGAAAAATAAAACCAAGGGCAAAAAAGTAAAAGTCATCATTCGCAACAATGGTCTCAATCATTTCACATCCTGTGTAACTATCAAAGCATTAAATCCAGCTGGACAACAACATTTTCACAAATTTTCTAACCCAATCCTAAGCAGCTCTTCTATTAATCCAGCATATCATAAACCGTGTTCGTTAAAACACTTGAATAACTGGCAAACTCCTGCTTAGCTGACAATCTCCGCCAGATTTGGCGGGGATTGTTAATTTATACCTTTTTAAAGCCTATGAAGAGCTTTAGAAGTCGATCAGACGCTCCTGAACTTTCTTTGCAGCAGAGTCGGCTATGCCATTTTCGATAAAATGCCCGAATACGCCGAGACAGATGTAGTTGAGGCAGCTGATGTCTGCCTGAAACGCAGAATCGCCGAGGGCAGCCTTAAATTGCCAGCAAACACCGGTTTTAAATTCATCGGCAACTACCAGAATCAGGTTCGCTCAGAAAACAAACTGATAGTGGTTTTGCCACTGAGCCTGTTGATAATCTCTCTGATCCTTTATCTTGAATTCTCTTCTGTGCCAGTAACTTTCCTGGTTTTCACCGGCATAGGCATCGATGTGATGATACCAATGGCAGTGCCGACTTTTGGCGGCATGTGCGTCGAACTGTTGACACTCTTTGTGGTGCCGGTCGGCTATTGCTGGATTAAGGAGCTGCAGCTAAAATATCGATCAGCTTAATCACAGCGCGCGGCGCATGTTATAGCAGATTAACTGAATCAGTCATCATCCAAATCCGGATATTTTTCTTTCAGACATCTCGGGCAGATACTATGATTGAATTTAGCCTCGGAATGTCTTGAAATGAATGTTTCAAGCTGATTCCAGTAACCCTTATCGTCTCTGATTTCTTTGCAATGCATACATATCGGAATTATTCCGCTCAACGCCTTAACCTCTGACAGCGCCTTTTCAAGCTCAGTATTTGTTGTTTGCAGACTGTCCCGTGATGCTCGCAACTCTACTTCAAGGCGCTGGTTGTTCATCATCAACCAGGCAATTCCGACTCCAACCTCTATAACAATTACTGCCAGAAAATAAATCTGGTGAATTTTTTCGCTTGAAAACAAAGTGGCATTTGTGCTTGAAAGCCCGATGATTGCACGAAGCATAAGGAGCAAAACATTGAATGCATTTAATCCAGCAATGGCCAAGAAGAGATTACTATTTTCTCTGTTTCTGTTTTTATAGAGTTCTGCACTGATGAGTAAAGCCGGTAATGCCAGAAACAAGCTTGTAAAGAAGGTGCGAATGATTATGGCATCTTTGACAAGATAAAAATACATTGCGAATGGAAGCACCGCAACGGGGAGAAGATAATACACTTTTTTAAGTTCTTGCCCCTGCGTAAATCTCTTGACGGCATCCAGGCGAAAAACTCCAACAGAAATAAACGCGACATTCGTCAATCCAATACCTAATGCAGTAGGCATTGTTTCACGAAAAATGATTGAACAATAACCGATCGCCATGGCAAAAAGAGAACAAAGCCAGCTTCCATAGCCCGGATAAGTTTTATAGTTGACCCTGTAAAACAAAAAAGCCGAAGCCATAAAAAGAACTATGGACGCATTGCATATAAAAAGCGTTTTAATGTCCACAAGTTTTTACCTGACTATGCTGAAAAAAGTATTCAGCAAATGGCTACCAGAGTCTGCCATTTGATACGGCTTTCAACAAAAAAACAGTTTTCAATATTTAGTTCACAAGTCGATCAGACGCTCTTGAACCTTCTTTGCAGCAGTAGTGAGTGCTTCGCGCGCAGTTTTCTGGCCTGAGAGCACCGCTTCAACTTCGGGGTTAATAAGATCTTCGAGCAAAGCGTAGTCTTTGACTACCGGGTTGGGGCCGGCGTGCTTCATCTGTTCCATGAACACCCTCAGGTTGGGATCATCGAAGCTGACAAGATCGTAAGCGCCAAGATTGATAGGCAACTGATTGAGCTCAGTACACCACGTTTTCTGGTTCTCGGCACTGGTAAAAAATGTCAAAAAATCGTAGCACTCGGCCGCATAATTGGTGCCCTTGAAAATTACGACATCAGTTCCGCCAACGTTGGTCGAGGTGCCAGCAGTTCCGCCAGGGATCAACCCGACGCCGAAATCCATTTTAGCGGTAGCGAATTTGGCAAGGTTCCAGGGACCCATAAAAACCATCGCATATTTGCCGTTAACAAAGCCCTGTTCCGGGGAAATTGCACCCGGCCGCCACGCGCCAGCTTCGATTTTGTGCTCATTGACCAGCGAGGCCATCATTTCGAGGGCCTGCACTGCCGAGTCTGAGTCGAGGACGCACTTTTTGCCGTCTTCAGAAACGATGCGGGCACCATAACTGTTGAAAAATGGCAGATTCCACCAGAGGGTATTGGTCATGGCAAAGGCATACTGATCTTTTGATTTATCAGTGAGCTTTTTGCCGACTTCAATGAATTCTTCCCAGGTCTTTGGCAATACTACTTCTTCGACTTTATTCTGGTCTTCTTCGGCAGGTCCGATCAGGCCAGCAGCTTTGAACATCTGACGATTGTAGAACATCGCCACACAGGTGCTCTGATCCGGGATTCCGTAGTATTTTCCGTCAATAAAGGCGCTTTTAAGCGGAGCCGGCAAATACTGATCTCGAATCTTTTCGAAGCCGAGGGTTTCGAGGTCGATTACTGAATTTTTACGAGCAAGTTCGCAGACAAAAGACCAGTCGACACGAGCCATATCTGGGCCCTGTCCAACAGTCAAAGCGGTTCTGAGCTTGGCTTTGTGGCCATCGAAGGGTATGCGAACCGGGCGAATAGTAAAACTCGCGTTGGCGGTTTCCCAGTCTTTGATTATACTGCGCAGAACCTGCTCTTCCTGGTCGTTGTAGGTATGCCAGAAAGTAAGAATTTTGCGACCATCGGGGCTGCTGGTGATCGAGTCATCCCAGCAGACAAAAACCAGTGCAAGATAGGCGATAACCGCAACGACTATAAGCTTTCTTTCGTTCATGGTATTTCTCCTATTCCTTGACCGCGCCCTGAGTCATGCCGGCGATGAAGTAGCGCTGCGCAAACAAAAACAGCACGGCAATCGGCACGATTGAGAAACACGAAGCAGACATGATCAGACCCAGTTCAGAGGTATATTGGCCACGAAACAGCGCCAGGCCAACTGGCAATGTAATACTTAGCGGATTCTCAAAGTTGGTGACAATAAGCTGCCAGAGAAAGTTTGACCAGTGAAACAGAAAGGTCAACAAAAACAGAGTCAGAATAATCGGAAACGCCAGCGGCACGATAACCACTCTGAATACCTGCCACTCAGAAGCGCCATCAATCTGAGCCGCTTCGATCAGTGAATCTGGTATGGTATCCATGAACTGTTTAAGCATGAAAATGCCAAAGACCGACGCCAGATGCGGCAGAAACATCGCCCATTTGGTTCCGAACAGGCCCATCTTGCAAACCATGAAAAACTGCGGAACCATGAACATCATGCCGGGAATCATCATGGTAGCAAGCAGCAGCATGAAGATCTGCTGTTTGTAAGGCAGCTGCTTTTTCGAGAAAACGTAAGCGCCCATCGCAGCAAAAAAGGTAACCATGAAAGCAGCCGTGGTAGCTACCAGCAGGCTGTTGAGAAAAAAGGTGCCAAAGTTTTTCTTCTGCTCAATTGCATCGACGGCTGCCATGGCTTTTGATGCGGCGTCGATTTTGAGCACGCGCCTGAAGTTATCAAGCGTTGGCTCAGAAGGCACGATGTCAAACGGGTTGGTCTTACTTATCACCAGCTCCTGGCCCGAGGGTTTGAAGGCAGTGCAGAGCATCCAGAAAAAGGGAAAAAGCACCACAACCACACCGACAATCAGCGCAAGATAAAGCACCATGCGGTGTAGAAAAGCCATGCGATGCACATGACCGGTGTTGATAAACTTGCGAACAACAATTATGGTGAGAACTATGGTCAACACCACGGCCAAACCATTATGTACAACTGTCATACTGCTCATCAGTTTGCTCGCTTCAGCGACGGCAGTGGCGCCCTCCGGGGCAACATAGGCCGACAGGGCCATTACCGCGAATTTGAAGAGCTGACCCGAGATCACATACGACATCGAAATCATTATGGCAACGAGAAGAACGAAATACAAAACCCGGCCAACTTTAGCTGAGTGTGTTTCGTGGGGTGAGAGAGCAGTTAAGCTGGTCATTTCTTTACCTCCGGGGCACTGCCACGGTTGAGCAGCCACTGCTGCAGCCAGGTTATACCAAGCGTGATAATAAGCAGCATGTACGAGATGGCGGCAGCGTAGCCGTAGTTGCCGGCATCAAACTGCTTGAACAGGTAGTAACCGGCAACCGAAGTCGAACCGACAGTTTCACCGGCAATTACGACCTGGGGGCCACCTGCAGTCATTGCGTAAATTTCGGTAAAAGCGTTAAGCGAGGCGATAATCCCGGTAATTACCATAAAAAAGATGATCGGGCGCAATAGCGGCACTGTGATGTGTTTGAATTTCTGCCATTCAGTTGCGCCATCGATGTCTGCGGCCTCGTAAACAGCTTCGGGAATATTCTGCAGTGCTGCGAGAAACAGCACCATGCCGAAGCCGGCACCCTTGAGCACCATGGCAATAACGACAGCGAGCAGAGCGGTCATCGGACTGCCAAGCAGTCCGGTTGTGTTGAAAAAATTGTCTTCACTGAACAGCCAGGTGGTGACCTGTGCCAGGGCGCCGTAACGCGGAGCATAGATGAGGGTCCAGATAACACCAACTACCAGCATGTCAAGAACGTTGGGCAAAAAGAAAGCACTTCTGAAAAAACTTTTGCCAAAAAGCTTGTTGTCGAGCAGCAGTGCCAAAGCAAGCGAGGCCGTGATGCCAAGCGGAATGCTGAGAATACCGTATAATGCGGTAACACCCAAAGACCACCAGAACTGCACATCAGTAGCGATTCTGAAGTAATTCTTCAGGCCGACAAAATCGAGATTGGCAAGGCTGTAATCGGTTGGTGAGCCAAAAAAGCTCAGATAAAACGAATAAAAGATCGGAAAGATCAGGAACACGCCGAAAAACAGCAGAAACGGCGATAAAAAGCCAAAGGAAATCGCGGTGTCTTTTGAACTTGTAACTGCCAAGATACACCCCCTCTATTGATTCAAAGTGAATTCTAGCAGATACGTCGATATTTTTCTATTTTTTCCTTTCGCGGCGTTAACCAGGGAAGAAAGATCCTGTATAAGGCGCACAAAAGTCCACTTTTTACACAGTTGTATTGTCTAAACCTGGAACGCGGTGGCGCGAATGTTATCATTATTATGAACCAGTTAAGCGATAAGACAGAGAATAAGCACCCAAAGCTGGTTAAGCCAACTTCGGATGCTTTAGATTCAAAAATAGCGATTGATTAGATCCCGCCGTCAACAAACCAGCGGTTTGTTGTCTGATGGCGCCTCAGAGCAATATTATGTTTCCGTTTGGTGCCATCTCTTAGCTCAATTTCGTAAGGAACAAATTCATCACCATTGATTAGGGAAATCATTCCAGTAAAATGCTCGCCCAGACTGATAATTTTAATGCCACCATAATAGGTTTTGAAGGAAGTGGTTATGGTGTCAAACTTTCCTGCCTCTTCCCAATCTTCGCGACCACAAGCTTCAAAAAAAGTGCGGGCTGCTTCTTCTGAGCTCATAGCCTCATATTTTTTATTGTCTGGCAATATATCTCCCGACCTGTCCCAGGTGACATCTTCAGGAAGATCTATTTGAAAGGTTTCTGAAGCAAATTCAGGATCGTAATCGATTTGTGAAAGCTCGAATAAAAGCGTAGAATCCGTCCAGCCTTCAAGATAGATTCTGGCAGCGGTCAGCAAGCCGCTCTGATCATCGAAAACATATACCCGACGCGTGTCAGCAGTGCAGAAAAATGTGTTCTTCAGAAAATCATCACCGCTGTAGGCAGATTTTACCTCTACTGTAACCTCTGTTTTCGGATTGCCGGAGGCATCTTTAATATGCTCTACCTTTGTTTTCAAACCATTTTTTTCTATGGTTTTCAATTCTTCATTCAATGATCCTGAAATATCAGCGATCTGAAGAAGCCATCCGGTATCAAAAGCGCTTCTGGTTGGTTCAGGAATTTTATATGCATAATCTGGCCGAATAAAAAGTATAGTTGTCTCACCATTCATTGCCGCGATTCTTCCTGGCTTTTCCACTTTCCATTTTACAGCGGGCTTGAATTCCTTCCACAATTCGATGTCGACAAACTCCTGGTCAGGGGCAATAGAGGAAAAATTATCGCGCGGCAGAGTGCGCAGCTTTCCTTTCAGATGAATACTTGTAAGTTTGCCAATAGCCTTTACTCCTCTTGAAATTGCCTCAGCCGCAGCAGCAATGTTATTTGTTCCCGGAAATACCACCAGAAGAATGAGCAAAGCCATGCCGGCAAATGCCCCAACTCCCATTGACCAGCGCCACTTAAGAAGTCTGCTCATAAACGTGCTCCTTTCAGTTTCTTGAGATTGTTTGTTCACCTCAATACGCTTGATCCTGTCCATTACAGGATTCACCAACGACACGTCTGCCGTTATGGGCCCGCGTTTCTTAAGTTCAAATTCTAATTCCTGAAACGACTGCAAAATTTCTTTGCAGTCATCACATTCACTGAGATGTTTCTTCCAGGCAAGATCCGTTTCTTGTTCCAGTGCTCCCTCAAGGTGAGCCACCATATATTCCTGACATTCATTGCAATTCATGATAAAGCCTCCAAAAGCTCCGGGGAAGTTACACTGAGCTTTTGTCTCAAAGTTGCGTAAGCCCGGGAAAGTGTCTTGGTAACCGTTCCAATCGGTATCTGCAAAAGTTCAGCAACCTCCAGGCATGAATAGCTCTCGTAATAGCGCAATAAAATCATCTGTCGTTGAATTTCAGGCAATTCGGCTATCACTTCATCAATTCTAAAATCTTCAACATCTCCGACTCTTTCTGCAGCAAAACCTTCAATCTCATTCGTGTTTCTTGAATCACGCTGGTTAGTGCGAAATAACTCTAAGGCTACTCTCGCCCCAATACCAATTAGCCATGAATGAAATGATTCAGGCTTTTTCAAGTTAGATAGTCCCATATATGCCCTGACCATAGCCTCTTGCGCAGCTTCGACGGCCTGCTGACGATTTTTCAACCTTCCAAGCAAATATGCAAACAATGGCTTCTCATAACGTCTGACGAGAAAACGGAAGTAGTCTGAATTCTCTGAGAGACATTTTTCGATTAATTCTTTATCTGGTAGTTCCATCACATTTCTTTCAAAAGATTAGATTCTGCAGGTTAGTGAAGCAAAACAATCATTTTGCGACAAGTATTTTTTTTATTTTTTAATGGTAAGAGACGAACCCGTCGCTCAAGCTGACTTTATGAGCTCAACGAGCAATCTTACCTTACAGCCTGTTTGCCGGGTTTACATTTGCGGCAACGTAATGACAAATCGGGTAAAAGTTTTGCCTTTGGCTGGATCTGCGCAAGATTCGACATCTATCTTACCATTGTGCATCTTAACGATGCCGTAGCAGACCGCAAGACCAAGTCCAGTGCCCTTGCCCATTTCTTTTGTCGAAAAAAATGGTTCAAACAAGTGCTTCTGATTCTCTTCGCTGATGCCAGCGCCATTATCTTCAACTTTGAAAAAAACATGCTGCCCATCTGTGCTGGCACTCAGAATAATCTCACCAGAAGACTTTACCGCATCGATAGAGTTATTGACCAGGTTTACGAACACTTGTGTCATTTGTGCTTCATCAATGGCAATCTCATCTTCTGAGCAATCACTGATGATCGAAAAAGCAACCGTTCCAGGTATGACCAGGTTTTTTCGAATCGATTCAATAAATTGGCCAAGTCTGACTTCTTTCTTGTTTATCTGGTTTTTTCTGGCAAAATTCAGCAAACCAGAAACAATAGTTTTGCAGCGGTTGGCCTGCGTCGCAACCGTTTCAAGATCTTTGTAAATCCTTGAAGTAGGTTCGCAGTCCTCCATGAGAAGATGGCTGTACATAAGTACCACGCCAAGAGGATTATTCACTTCATGGGCTATTCCGGCAGCAAGCTGCCCCATGGTAGCCAGTTTTTCAGATTGTTCAAGAGCTTCTTTTGCACTATAAAGCTCCTGATCTCTGTTTTTCAGAGCCTCCAAATAGCCATGAAGCTTTTCAATGGTCATAAAATAGACGGTGATCGAAATCACCATAATCAGCAAAAGAGAAACTATAACAGAACCATAAATCAGATGTCGCATCATCTGCCTGGTTTCTTCACTTTCGTTTACAAAAGCAGCAATATAGAGCTCAAATTCAGGAAAATAATCAAATGCGATGATTTTTCTTTTCCCATCAACCGGCGACAAAAACCTCTTCAAACCTGTCTTCTGTTCGACAATGGCGTTGATAATTACCTTGTCTACCCAATCATGCTGAGCACGATCATGATTGATAACTATCTCACCTGTCTTGTCAAAAACAAATGGATAGCCGGATTTGCCGATATTCAGTTTCATAAACTTGCGCGACAATTCGGGCAGATCCTTTTCCCTGGTTCCGACAAAAAGCATACCGACAACTTCGTCGTTAAAATAGATGGGTTCATAACCCGTTACATACCAGTCGTTAACCACATAAGCCCGTCCAAAATAATGCTCGGACTTGTTAATACTGTCTACTATAGGCGAATCAAAAGGAATTACCGTTCCCACGGCACGCGCATTATTATTATCCATAACATTGGTTGAAATTCTGACAAAACCAACTTCAGACTTCTGGAAAATAGTTGCCTTGCTGCCTACGATCTTCTCGATGGTGTCGACAAAATCAAAATTATTATGTAAAAGACTATCACCCAAATACCATTTATTAAGAGAAACTACGCAATTCTTCTCAGCATCTGGAAAGCGGATCGAAAAATCAATTTTTTCGTCTGATATGCGAAGCTGCTGATGATGAAAAAAGGAGTCAATTACACGCATATCTTTTTTGGCTTTTAAGAGCTTTAATTCATGCTCACGCTCAAACATTATCTTAAGAGATTGAACTTCGTTCCTCAGGTAGTTTTCAACCAGCTCATAAAGATTTTGATTGGAAACATAGACAGAATACCAGGTGACAAGCGAAACCGACAAAACGATGATCAGAAGGATCGGAATAAATATCCGAATTTTGACAGGGAAATTTTTTAGCCGGTTTCTGAGCATGTTACTAATAAATTACCTGCTTAATCCTTATGTCCAAAACTATTTGCGACCTGCTTGCAACAACAGCTCACCAAACAAAGTTATCTAGTATGCAAAACAGTATGGCATTCCTCACATCTACCTAAGGTAGTCTGTTAACATGAGTATTTTTAGCATACCTGAACTGATAATGGCTATGATTTTTGCAACATAACGTGAAGCCACGAGCAGGTCGGATCACTTCATCAATTCGAAAATCTTCAATCTCATTCGTAATTCGTGAATCACGCTGATTGGTGCGGAATAGCTCTAACGCTACTCTCGCCAGATTAATCAAAAATCAGCCGAAGAGACTTCACAAACTGCAGCAGCTCAAACAGTTTGATCTGACCGGGATGAACATGCCCGAGAAGACTGGTGACGAGAAGGCGAGAGTCGACCGGACGTTGTGCCATACTCAGCTCAGCATGGATTCTTCGAGATTCATGTGCTGGAATCATGTGATCGTCGACACCATGAATCAATGATACTTTGCATTTTATGCCGGCAAGTTTGCCTTTCGGCGACAGCTTGTCAAGCGAATCGTGCATAACTTGCGTGCGGTAGAATTCTAGCGGTTCATAGCTCGCAAGCCTGCTTTGGTAAAACTGGCGCTTGAACTCAATCGAATAAAGACTGCAGTAGTCTCTCAGCAGATCCTCGCATTCACCTGCAATATGTGAAGGTATACCCATTTCCCTGTAGAATCGATGAATCCCCATTAAAGCAAAATGAATGTATTTATCCCACTCGAGATCAGTTTCCGGCAGAGCTTTGAACGATTCGCTGATTTTGAATGATTCGGAAATTGAATAGCATGCTCCAAATGTTGTAACAGAAGAAACTTTTGCAGCTGACTCTTCACTGGCCGCAGCGGTCAGCACGTAACTTGCGGCATAACTGAAGCCAACCAGACCGAGGCGCCGTGCCTTGTTTTGCTCATACTCACAAATCAACTCACTGATCAGATCGAGATCTTTCGTATTAAAACTACCGTTAGCGATGTGATGCAGGTCTGGAAGTACACAGACCACCCCGGAACCGGCCAGCGCACGGGCAAACTGAACGACTCTAAAGTCATTATAGCCATCGAGCGTGACGCCATGCGCTGCAATTACGGTGATGCCAGCCGGGGAAACTGGCATAAACAGGTGGTAATGACCGCCAGACGGTGCAACGAGGTCTCTTTTTTCAAGAATGCTACATGTCTCTGCAGCAGAATCCGGGATTCCAACAGATCTGAGACACAAAACCAGACTCATCAGTCTTATAAATGCAGTAATTTTCACGGTAAATTCATCCGGATTTCAACTAATAGTATTCTTACACTCTGTCAGTCATAGCGACCATCGGGTTTACAGACCAACTGCAGAATGATACACTATCGATGAGAATTTTCTATAATTTTATCAAAGCGAAACAGATAATGAAACATGAAGATAATGCCGGCGCTTACGATACCGGTATGAAATTGCACTGGCTAGGCTCTTACAACGCTTTTCGGCGGTCAATAGTCAACAATTTCGGCGATTTCAAGAACTCGACAATTCTTGATTTCGGCTGCGGGACAGGTCTACTTCTAGAGTTTATCAAGACCAATTATCAGTATAACGGTCTTTATCTCGGTATTGATCCCGGAGCCGGTATGCTTAAAATTGCAAATGGCAAGACAATCGATCACCAGGGCAAGTGTTTTGTGCAGATTCCCCTTTTCCCAAATTTTCCGGTAAAGTCGGAATCCGTTGATATCTTTGTTTCATCGCTCGTTACCCACCAGATCCCGGTTGAGGGCAAGCAGGTTTTGTTTAATGAGATATTTCGAGTGCTCAAGCCCGGCGGAAAGGCTGTTATGGCCGAATTCGGCAAACCTTCCGGAATCATCGGAAATCTTCTGGCACTCTATACCAAAAAAGTCTGGGGCAGAGCTATCCCAGAAATCGGTGCTAATGCCCCGGCTAACTTTGACGGTATTGTTCCCAGGCTTTTTGAATCCGCCGGTTTTTCGCAGTTTCGGGTAACTGACCGCTGGAAGGGCTCAATCGATGTCATGACAGGTGTAAAGTGACAAGGTTGCTTGATATCCTGCTTGTGCAGCCACGCTGGAAAAGTCATGGCTATCGTAGAAAAATCAAGGTCGATGAAAACCTCATTCATCCGCTGACACTTGGGGTTGTAGCCGCCTGCAGTGCACCGCACCGGGTCACAATCATTGATGAAGCGATGGAGCCAGTTCCTGCTGATCTCTCAAAGTATGACCTTGTGGGAATCTCGGTAAACACTTATGTTGCGCCCCAGGCTTTCAAACTTGCAGACCGGCTGAGAGCGCAAGGCATCAAAGTCGTCATGGGCGGAGTTCACGTCGGGTTAACACCGACTGAATGCTCGAAGCACGCTGACAGCATTGTTATTGGCTATGCCGAAGACACCTGGCCAAAACTACTTGAGGATTTTGCCGCCGGCAACCTTAAAAATCGCTACGATTCGAACTGGACCGGCATAAAACTGGCCAGTCCGCGCCGGGATCTCTTCAGGTCACGCAACGACACCCTGGCATACTGCGAAACAACCAGAGGATGCCTTAACAGCTGTCGTTTTTGTTACCTGAACTGTATGCCAAAAAAGGGACTGGTGTATAAGGATATCAGCGACGTTTACAATGAGTTGCAGGCCTTATCGGCGAATATCGTTCTGTTTTGTGATGACAACATGTTTTGTAATCGCGACTATATGATGTCGATGCTGTCAGAAATCACAAAGCTGAAAAAACACTGGTGGATACAGGCGCCTTCTAACATTTTTGACGACGAGGAACTGATCGAAATGATGGCACGCTCAGGCTGTTTTTCGGTGAGTATCGGCTTTCAGACTGGCAGCGATGAGACCAACCAGGCCGAAAGAATATTTCAAAACCGTGCCGATCGCTATAAAACACTTGTTGATCTGCTGCACAAGCACCGAATTCTCGTCGACGGAACCTTTATTTTTGGCTTCGACAGCGATGCTCCGAGCGTATTCAGAGAAACCGAGGAGCTGATTCGCACACTGGGCCTGGACTCATACACGTTCTATTTTTTGACGCCATATCCCGAAACCCCATATCTCGAACAGACCAGGGCTGAAAACCGTATAACAGGCAATGACTGGTCAGATTTTGACTGGGATCACGTTGTCATAAAACCGAAACAGATGACTGAAAAACAGCTTGAAGACGGTGTTGTCAAACTATATAAAAGGCTGGACCGGCTCTACCATAATCGCAGCATGCTGAGAAACTGGAAGGTCTACCCGAGGTTTGCCGGCTCAATCGAGCTGATGAGTTTTCTTGCTTCGATTGGCTGGAATTACCGCCGCTCAAGATTTCTTCCCTGACTCCTGATAAGAGCCGAAAACATTCTGCGCACACATCGGCACAAGACGGTCACCCGGCATCGGATAAGGGTTGCAGCACTTGATCAATCGGCCAAAATCGAGAGTATGTACATCCATGAAGTGATGAATAAAAATAGCCTTCATATTCTCAATACCAGCATTAATTCTGGCATCAGTCGAAGAATCCTGGTTGAGCTTTTTCAGAATTGCTTTAACGCGATTGAGCAATTTAGTCGAAGCGGTGCTTGAATCGGCCGCTGACCACAGCTTGTACAGGCGGTTTTTCATCATGTCATAACCATTGCTATCGAGCCCGGGCAGGGTTTTGTTCGCAATCATCGCAAGGTAATCATCGCGGCCTAAAAACTCTTTCAGGCTGTAATAGTCTCCATCTTCAACCTTCAAATAATATGACAGCGCAAAACATGAATAATGCGAACATGGAAGAGGATTGAAATCGCCTTTTTTAACATGTCTGCCGCCCTCAATTGCCTGCACGACATCGGGAATGGTCAGACGGTGCCGCTCAGCATCCAGACTTGCTGCGCTGCCCGAAAATGTAACCGGCTGAAACATCAATGAGACGGCTTGCGATGCAAAGAAAAAATCTCTGATTGCCGCGATTTCGTCGTCATTAACACCTTTCAATATCGTAGATACCAGCGAATAGGTAATTCCCTCAGCTTCGAGAACCCTTATGATTTCCTGTTTTTTCGCGGCAAGATCGACGCCTCTTATGAATTTCCAGGTTTCAGGCTTGAAGCCATCGAACTGCAGCGCAGCTATGGATCGCGTCTCGCGAAACATTTGTCTTAAAGCCGGATTATCTAGAAAAGCGAGACCGTTTGTTGAAACTGACACCTGAGAGACGCCTTTTTCCCTGGCAAGCCTTATCATCTGCTCCAGATCGGGGTGAAGCAGAGGCTCACCACCGCTGATGTTAACAACATCCATCCGCCCTTCTGTTCTCATCAGGTTGTCGATAATCCCGGCGAACTGATCAACAGACAATGAAAACGCGCGATCGAATTTTTTCAGGCAAACCGGGCATGACAGATCACACCTGTCGGTAATCTCAATTATCGGCAGGCAAACATGCTGACGGTGTTCGGGGCACAGTCCGCAGCTTTGCGGGCAACCGACAAATTTTTCAACGTTTCTTTCTTTTGGATTCTGTGAGGGCTTTATGTAAGCCATGCTGGCGCGATACCACTCGGGATCCGAAGAGATAAGAACTCTTGAAAAGCCATGTTCAGGGCAGAACTTCTCAAGAAAAACCTTGCTGTCGACTTCGATTATTCTTGCCCGAACCTTGCTCATACACTTCGGGCAAAGAGCCATGGTCTGCGAATAAATCAGTTTGCTTTCGGCTTTATTCATCACTGTCCACCCAGAATCGCGGATCTTTCTGTCGATAAAGCAGATTGTAGGAACACGCGGGTATCATATTGCCCTCTTCGTCAGGAACCAGGTCGCCACAGCGCGAGATCCTGTCGAGATCAAAGTTGTCAGCATCCATGTGAGGGTGAATGTAAACCATCTTCACCATGCTTTCGAGCTGTTTTCGCCTGTCTTCGTCATCCTCAGGGTGATCGCCCGAATATACTTCCCGTAACAATCTCTTAAAATGCAAAATAAGAGACTCATCAACATTTTCAGCCCACATCCGGTTCAGTCCCTCAATAAAATCCATCGAGAAGCGTCGATCCGGTTCGAGCAGATAGTTGCCTGCAGTTAGCTCAGACAGTCGCTTGCGGTCGAATACTTTCGCCAGAGAGATCAATTGACCGTCATAAAACACATAGTAGGCAACACTGTAACAAAGCGGATGATAAGACCCGAGCGGAAAAAAATCATTAGTGTCGAAGCCTTCCTCTTCGCAAAGAAGGCGCTCCATCTGATCGATCGGCAGGCGTCTTTTCGGCTCAAAAGCGGCACCATTTTTCCCGGTAAATGTCATGTTCTGAATCGTAATGCTTCTGACAAAACTTTTGCCGATCCAGGCACGCGTGAGCTGCGCGACCTCTTTTTCGTTAACTCCGAGCGCAGCGACAAGAAGAATTGTCGTCGGAATTTCGAGTCGTTCGATTGTCGCCAGAGCCTGCAATTTGAGATCCGTGATGTCCTTGCCATACATCAGAACGCTGGTTTCGGGGTTAAGAGTGTCGAGATTTAAAACCAGCTGAACTCCCGACTGCTTGATTTTTTGGGCAAACTCAAAATCCTGGGCGATTCTGATGCCGTTTGTATTCATCGTTATGCGCTTTATCTTCGCATCTTTACAGGCTTCGATGATTTCGAACAGCTCAGGATGCAGCGTCGGCTCGCCGCCGGTAAGATTTATCAGCTGAACCCCGCCCGAAGCCTTAGTGATACCGCGAATAATCGCGCGGGTTTCTTCGACTGATTTATAATAGCGCTGATCAGGGCGGTTAAAAGTGAAACACTTGGGGCAATCAAGATTGCAGTCGTTGGTAATCGAAAAAACCGGCAGTCTCAAACCGTTACTGTGCCATTCACAGGGGCCGCAATCAAGCGGACAGCCTTGGCGGCAGGCAACGGGCTCGGCCACGGTAGTCGCAACATGCGGCTGATTGATTCTTTCGGCATACCAGGCATAGCTTTCGGCAATTATCTCTGATTGCACGCCCTTGGAGCAGAACCGCTCCATGTATACCGAGCCTTTGCGTTCAACAATCGCGGCATGCTCGACCTGCTCGCAGACGTTGCACCAGGCACTTGTCGATCGGATCAGAGTATCACCCATCAGCCTAGATTCCTCCGTCAGAAGCGATGTTCTGCCCGTTGATATACGAGGCTTTATCGGAAGCAAGAAACGCGGTCAATTCGGCAATATCAGCAGCAGTGCCGGCTCGACCGGCGGCACAGTGCTTGACGAAATCATCACGCAGGTCATCGGGCACGCCTCTGGCGACACCTCCGGCCAGCAGACCTGGAATCACCGAGTTTACGCGAATATTGAACCGCTTTAACTCTGCAGCAAGCGAGTATGTCATTCCATTTACCGCGGCTTTGGTCATTGCGTAGGTCAGTGGCACATCGAGAATGCGCTGACCAGCGATAGAGCCCATGTTTATGATGACGCCAGCCTTGTTGCGGATCATGCCGCGAACAACAGCTTTGGTTACAAAAATCAGGCCTTTCATGTTTATGGCGAGAACGGCGTCAACGTCTTCTTCATCAAGCATGGCCAGAGGCATGATCTGGCTTATCGCAGCGTTGTTAACCAGGATATCGATCTTTTCGTGATCTTTGTAGATCTGCTCAATCACTGCAGTTATTTCTTTGACATCAGACATGTTCATTTTGACTGATTCGCATGAGGCAACTTCGCTTTTCAGCTTTTCTGCTTTATCAGCACTACGATTGTAAGAAAAGATGACATGCGCGCCGTAACCGGCAAAGACTCTGACGAGCTCGCTTCCGATGTATCCGGTTCCACCGGTGATAAAAACAGTTTTTCCGTTTAGCATATCAAGCCTTTTCTGACATTTTAAGTTCAATGACCCTGGCGAGATCTCTCACCGACAGGACCCGAAAAAGTTCTATCTTTGTCATGCCTTCACGGTATCTTCCGCTGTCGGCACCCAGGTTACGCGAAACGATATCGGCTCCGGCCGCCGTCAATCTTTCATCTTCAAACAGCTCATCAGGATTGGTTCCGGCTACGATGATCTGGCTGGTTTTAAGCACAACACCAAAGTTTTTTTCAACAAGATAGATGATCTCGACAAAATCGATGCTGTCGGCGCCAAGGTCGCTAACCAGCGATGCATCAGGACTGATCTCATCGATTGAATCGATATCAAGCACCGGCAGCAGCAGCTCTCGCAGTTTCTGTTCAACCATTGTTTATCTCCTGTGATTTGTATCCGAGCGCTATTATAGCTCCGATTTCTCTGGACTCTTTAATCTTAAACAAGCGGGCAAGCCCGTCATGAGCCAGCAGAGGGCCGGTCATGCAACAAGCCCCAAGATTCAACGACTCGGCGGCAAGCAGAATCAGCATACTGACGCACGAAATCGACTTGATAAAGTTCTCTCTCTCCCAACGACCGACCTCTTCACTGCCTCCCAGCATTAGAGAAAGCGCCGGCATGACCCTGAACTCGGTAACCAGCAGAACCGGGGCCGTCTTGAATGCGACAAAATTTTCTGCATAAGCTTCAAAAGAATCTCTCATATCTTCTCTGACGTCTGCTGACAGGACTTTGCAATGTGCCTGAACAAGCTCGGCAGCGTTTAAAATGGTTTCGCCGTCTTTGATAATTCTGACAGTCCAGTTCTTACGGCCGGAAGCATAAGGAGAAAGCATGGCAACGTCGAGAACTTTTTGTAAAATATCATCGTCGAGCGGCCTTGAGGAAAATGTTCTGCAGCTTTTGCGTGCCTGC
The DNA here is from genome assembly GCA_018818125.1 of Candidatus Rifleibacteriota bacterium. GTDB lineage: Bacteria > Muiribacteriota > Ozemobacteria > Ozemobacterales > Ozemobacteraceae > Rifleibacterium. Next base: position 6,372 of record JAHISQ010000120.1, on the reverse strand, counting down.
GCAATGCTCTTGAGCGCCTCATAGCTGGCAAAATCACAATCCATACATGAAGCCTCCGTTCACGTGAACGACCTCACCGACGATGAATGATGCGTTCTCGCTGAGGAGAAAGGCTGCGACATTCGCGATTTCGGCAGGCAAACCCAGACGGTTGAGAGCGACGTTCTTTTTGACCTCATCACCTGTGTAACTGAGTAAACTCTTCAGGCTGCCGGCCTCTATTGGCCCGGGTGCGATGCAGTTAACTCTAACCCCTTTTCTTCCGCACTCGGCGGCCAGGGAACGGGTGAATGACTCAATAAAGCCTTTGGTGCCGGCATAAACGGTCTGACCGCGCACGCCACGGGATGCCGCCACAGAAGAAATATTAAGAATAGAACCGCTTCTTCTGGCCAGCATTCCGGGAACCACCTCACGGCAAAGCCTGATCATGGCAACCAGGTTCACTGCAAGCATCAGGTCAACCTCATCGTCGGTCAATTGGGCAAGTGGAGCAGAAATTGTTGCGGCAGCGCAGTTCACAAGAATGTCACAGTCTTTGGCAGTCTTGACAAATTCTGATAAAAAGCCGGAATCGGCAAGATCACCTGATGCGATAACAGTTTCCCGGCATTCCAATTCGGTCTTGAGCTGTTCAAGAGCCTCATGGTGCCTGAAACCATGTATGACCATTTCATCATCCGGCTGAGCTATTTTACGGCATATTGCCGCGCCAATTTCGGAACTTGCACCGGTTACGACAATTTTACGCATCGAAACGCCTCATTACTATAGCTGTATTCTGCCCGCCAAATGCGGCATTGAGTTTGAGAACATATTTTATCTCAAGATCAAGCGGCTTGCCCCTGACAACATTAAGCCCTACCTCGGGATCAGGTTCGTCATAATTTACAGTTACGGGAACCTGCCCTTTTGTTAAAGACCAGATAACCGCAAGAAGTTCCATGGCACCACAGGCGCCGATCAGATGACCTATCTGCCCCTTCATTGAATATACAGGTATCTCTTTGTATCTGTCAGAAAAAATGCGCTTCATGGCATTTGCTTCAGCCGGTGCATTTTTGTGGGTTCCGGTTCCGTGCAGATGAACGCAGTCGATCTGGTCCGGAGTAATCCCGGCCTCGCCTATGGCTTCAAGTGCCGCGCGCGCCAGTTGTTCACCGCCCGGATCCGGGTCGGTAACCAGATAGGCATCCATTGTAGAACTGTAACCACATATTTCGCCGAGAATGCGTTCACGGGCGGCGTTATTGCCGCTTTCGAGAAGAAACGAAACCGCACCCTCGCCAAGAACAAGACCGCGCCGGTTTTTATCAAAAGGCCTACAAGCCTGTGACGGGTCTCCGGGCCAGTCTGACAGAGCTCCAAGTTTATAGAAGCCGAGATAGTGAAGATGACACAGCATCGAATCATAACCGCCGCTGATAACCATCGTTGCAGGATCAGAACGCACGATTCTGAATCCGAGGCCTATGGCCTGGGTCGATGCAACGCAGGCGGCGACATTAGCGGACTGACCGCCTCTGAGTTCATATTTTTCAGCCATTTTCAGGACTTCAAGATGCGAATGACTGCAATATGGCTGCCATTCGCCAGAACTGGCGCGGCCACTGTTCACATAGTTTTCGACATCGAAATAATCGATTCCGCTGCCAAGGTGAATGTGTCTCTTCTCTGGCGCATAACGGCTGAGATCAGATGCTTCAACGACCTGTCCGACAGCTTTCTCGATAAAGAATGACTTTCTGTCTGTGCCCGCCGGAGTTTTCATTACGTTACCGGCATGCCTGATCTCGGCACCGTGACTCACCGGAAAATAATCACTGTTGAAGTTTTCGATTCTGGCGGTGGCACTGGTTGCCAGTGCGATGTTTTCGAATATTTCATCGATACTGGTGCCGGATGGGGCGAATGCGGCTGCAGCCGTAATATAAACTCTATTCACTGGGTGCTTCCATAGTGCCAGAGTCGAAATATTTCTATAGCCTCGCAATCCTTTTGCACAAAAGCCTCGGTATCGATTTCGTCGCGAGTGCAAAGGGCGAAACCTACTTCAACCACGGCATCGGCATGGACTTTGCTGGCGCCAAGAAGCATTTTTCCCGGATAAGCACAGTGTTTAGCCAGAAGCATCAAGCCGGCAGCCGAACCGTAGATAATCGAATTGTCGCCGATCAGGCCGCGGTCGATGGAGATGAATGACAGCGGCATGTTATAAAGCACTTTAAACTGGGTCAGCGGAGAAAGGCTGGACATGCCGCGCTCAACGAAGTTTTGCTGCGAAAATCTGCCGGTTTCATCAGTGCAGGCTTCAACAACCGATGAAAGACCAAAATCTTCAAACTCAACCGTTCCTTTGCCAAAGTAAAAGGGTGTCTGTGGCGGAATTTCCTCGTATTCGAGAAGATGTGATACAGCGACAACGCAGGCCGATATTTCACGGTTGAAGTATTTTGCCAGTTTGCGCTTATTCAGACACTCGCGCGCCGGGATTTCCTCTCCCGGTGCATAGCGCTCAAACACTATTTTCATTCGGTATTTCCCGGGTATTCTTCATGCAGATGTTGTAGATGACTTTTCTTGATTCGAGCAGCTGACTATCGGGAACCTCAAGAAATGAAAATGTCAGCTCACCGTTTGCGATCAGTTCACCCTCACGGGTTGCTTTAACGTTTGCAATGCCGTAATCGTCACGAACAATCTTAACATCGGCTCTGTATATGAGGCGGTCACCGGGCTCAGCGGGTTTTCTGAACTTCATCCGATTAACTATTGATAGAACCGAGAATTTCATCGGCAGGTTCTGCTTGTGACGCATGAGCTCGAAAAATGAGCCGGCAAGCTGCGCCAGGCCCTCCTGAATCAGACTGCCGGGAAATATGGGGTAGCCGGGAAAATGCTCGTTGAATACATCATCAGCGAGTGTTATGCATTTGACCCCGGTAATGTAAGAACCGTAGCAAATCTCGTCTATTCTATCTACGAGGTGAAATCTCATATAACTCCCGACTCGCTCTCTATATCAAACTTTTGAATGCCTTTTCCCGTAGCTTTCAGAAAAAGCTCGGGATCTGCCTTTTTCCAGCCCCACAGACCCGAAGCCAGATAAGAGACACTCTTGTAGCCTTTTGAGCGAAGAAAAAATGCGACCATCGGAGAATAGAATCCACCCTGGCAGACAACCAGGATATTTTTATCGACGGGTATCCTGTCGAGATAATTCTTAAATGTGAGCATGGAGGTTTCGTATGAGCCATTGATACTGGAAAACAACACTCGATCATACCAGAACCTTATATCAAGAATTAAGAGTCCGGAGTTCTCTATCATATCCTGATTCAGTTGTTTGGGCCAGACGACATTAGCCGGGCTGATCGAGCCGTCAAAATACTCGCGGAACACTCCGACAGCGTAATCTATGTCAGCACGGGATGTGCGCTCAGACAGCGAGAGTCTGATAGTCTGGCGAGCATGCGTTTCGGAAAGACCAATCGCCGTAAGAACGTGCGAGGGCTTGTTATCTGGAGTGCTGCAGGCTGACCCGGCGGCAGCGGCAATTCCGAAATAATCAAGAGCGGCAATGAGTTCGGCATTATAGACATCAGGAAACGTGACGTTCAACGTGTTTGGCAAGCTGTTATCGGGAGTGTTGATCAACAGGTCGGGCTTGATTTTCTTCAGAGAATCTACCAGCCTGCGCTTAAGCGATCGCACCTGTTCTGCCTTTTTGAGCGATTCTGGAACCTGTACGCAGGCCTGAGCGAATCCGGCGATATTGTGAAGCGACTCGGTTCCGGCCCGAAATCCGCGCTCCTGGTGGCCGCCATGCATAAAAACCGGAATCGGGCGACCCTTTCTGACATACAGAGCGCCTATACCCTTGGGTCCATGAATCTTATGGGCAGAAAAAGATGCATAATCAATTCTGCAGCGCTCGAAATCAACCGACACTTTTCCAATCGCCTGTACACAGTCAGAAAAGACCATCACTTCATGTCGCCGGGCAATTTCGCAAATCTTGTCAAGATTCTGCAGGGTCCCGGTTTCATTATTCGCACACATTGTGACGATCAAAAACGTCTTGTTGTCTATCAATGAGTCGAGCCTGGCAAGATCAGCGTTTCCCAGTCTGTCGACGGGAATCCAGACAACTTCGATTCCCTTCGTCTCAAGATAATGCAGGGTCTGAATCACTGATGGATGCTCTATCGGCAGAGCCAGGATCCTGTTTTTTTCTGGAAGGAAGTGATCAGCGAGGCCTTTTAAAACGGCATTATTAGCTTCGGTAGCACAGCTTGTAAAAAAAACTTCTTCAATATCTGCATGAATTGTTCGGGCAAGTGTTCGTCTTGAATCTTCAAGAATTGCCGCCGACTCAAGAGCCTGTTGGTAAAGCGAGGATGGGTTGCCGTAGTTTTTTACAAGCACCCGGCTCATTCTCTTCACCACGGTCGGCAAAACCGGCGTAGTGGCATTGTTGTCGAGATATACCTGTCGGTGACGTTTGGCGACGGCAACAACAGCCGTTTTTAATGCTCTAAAAATGCCGGACCCGGAAAACCACGAACGTAATCTGTTTTTTTCTTTCACGCTCTGCTCCGCTTATGATTCTAACAGCTACATTCATAACCTAAAAGCAGCCAATTTTCAAGCTGACCTTCGTTCGACAGAGCGAACACAAACAATTACTTCTTCTGATGCTGCTCGGCGTTGCACTTCATTTGGAATCAGTAACGCTGACCTGCAAAAAACAGCCGATACCTGGCAAATTACTGACATTTATTCTTACATGAGCGAAAATACGGATGGGTTATGGCAATGCTGAAACCAGCTATTTTAAAGGATAAAAACCGGCAAACACATTGGCAGCAACTTCGCTGAATTTCTTTTTCTGCTCTGAAGTCAGCTGTTTATCTGCGGCTTTTTGCATCAAGTTCAAAAATCTGAGATTTTCGGTGGTTACATCAATCGGGTAACCTTTGATGGTGAAGCATCCCCAACCCTTTGCGGTAAGACGAACTCGTGGATATTTGGCCATGTCGACGGAAAAGAAATTACTGATCGCATTTTGAACGGCAGTAACCACCAGCTTATCGGTTTCTTTGTCGCCAATTGCAAATCTGAGTTTCCATACAAATGATCGCATCGGATTAAGTGAATTATGACCCTCTGAGAGATAATATTTAACGTCTTTGCTACCCTTCTTTATCTCTTCGAGATAACTCTTCAGCGTTCTTTCCTGGCTGAATACCCGTTTCATATCTTTTGGCATGGCGCCGTATTTATGCAGATTTATGCACTTGTTGTAACCGTTGGCCACAGCCACGTAATCAGCAAAAAACTCGTTAACTGCGAGAATATTGGAACAAATGTAAAAAATCTGAATATTGGTCCACTTCTTCTTATTATTGTTTTTGTTTAAGTAAGCTTTAACCATCATGTTGAAAACGTGATGGCCGTATTCATGAATGGTGGTATCGAGATAGCGATGAAGGGCATCAGGCTTGGTGACTGGCACCCAAAGAACTGACTTGTCAGAAGAATATGCAGCGCTCTTAAAAATCATATAATCATTGAGCTGCTGACCGACAGGCTTATCGAGACCCTCCTCAATCCTGATTCTTTCACTTTTCACTGCTCCCAAAGCATCATTAAGAAGCGCGCCGGTCAGCGCCCGGGGATTTACAAAATACTTTCTTTTGATGTAATCAGGAAACGGATTGAGAAAGAAATACACATCATCAAGATCATCGGACATATGGGCATATTCATAACCAGAAAGACTCGTAAAAACCATTCCGGTATCTTCCTCGTATTTATCGAGGGCTTTTACATTTGGCTCTATACCAGCCGAACGCCACATATCACGGGCAGAGAAATCAGTGTCGGTGTAAAATCTGATATGAATTTGCCGATCAACATTGATGCCCCATGAACGCATTGTCTTCTCGACTTTGCGAACAGCTTCGATCTGTTTGGCCAGCGAACGCAACTCGTCGTTTCCAGCTTTTCTGGTGCCCAGCAGAGAAATCGAATATGTATCGCCAATATAAGCTTTCTGGCCATTTGACAGTTGGAACTCTGCCTGAACAACTGAAACCAGGGAAACCTGCAAAAGAATGAAAACCAGAACGCAGGCAAACTGCCTTCTGAAAAAGTTGCGCATAATGTGAGCTCCGTTTTAATGATGATTTTATTAAGTATAGTAATATATCATCATCTCCGCAAGTTGTTCAGGGAACCGAAAAATAGCGTTGCTATTTTTTTTGGTGCGGGTTTGGTCGTTTTCGGCCTGTTAAACGTCCCGAAAAATCTAAAAAATTGATTTTCATGAACCAGATCGAAAGAAATTTTTGTTAAAATTCTTATTTT
>JAHISQ010000119.1 GCA_018818125.1 Candidatus Rifleibacteriota bacterium | reverse complement strand
TTTTCAGCATGAATAAGCTTGGTCTCAAGAAATCTGACTTCGCGAATATCCTGAAAAACGTAGACATAACCAGAAACAACACCCTCACGGCTTTTCAATCTTACAGCAGAAAGACTCACAGGCACAAGATCACAGCTATCTGGAGTGGGAACTCCGCGAGAAAGTTCTGTTTCAAAATTCCTGTATAAAACGTTTTCTTCACCGCTCTCACCAGCATCTGACTCTGTAACTTTAGACATCAGCTCAGAATTGACTATCGAGCTGATTCGGGGGTCAGGTAACAGGCGGAGCCTGGTGCCAAGAATCTCTCCGGCCGAGCGGTTAAAGACTCTTATTACTCCAGCGGGATCGGTTGCGATGATACCTACGGTAGAGTTTTCAATAATTGCCGAAAGGTTCTCGTTGATTTCCCATATTGTTTCGTGCGCCTGCTTAAGTTCAGAGGTTCTTTCTTCAACCTGGCGCTCAAGACCCTGTTTAAACAAATCCAGTTCAGCATAAATCATTGAATTGTTAAAAAACATGGCAAGGGTGTCAACAAACCTCTGATAACGCTCAAGAACATCAATTTCGATGTTAGGCCTTGGGACATTGTTACAGAACCCTACCAGCCCGATGGCACTATCATCAACGATTAAAGGCATCAGAACAAATGACATTCCGGCCGACAGGGTTTTGATGTCTTCATGTACTCTTGAATTTTCCTTAACGTCTGAAACGACAATCATTTTTCTTTCAGTTAAGCACTTGATTGCGACATCATCAGTGTTTGACAATGGTATTTTGGGAAAGTTCTTTCGTGCAAGTTTCGGCGAAATACCGGTCACCCACAACGGTTCAAGACTTTGCGAGGTTTTTGAAATGAGACCAACGTTTAACCCATATACCCCAAAGTAAAGGCGAGCATCTTCTACTATTTCCTGCAAAAATTCATCAACCTGAACTTTGCCTGAAACATTTCGAATAATCTTAGAAAGGACACGAAGTTCTTCGTTTGCTTGCTGTAAATATTCGTGTGTGGTCATTGCAAAAAAGCTCAGCCTTTCATATTTTTAAGTATAGATTCGATTCTTTTCTTCAACGGCGAAACTTCATCTGGATCAATTATAACATCAATTACTGCTGGCCTGTTAGCAGTCAAGCACTTTGTAATTACACCTTGAATCTGATCAGGTCTGGTAACTCTCTCGCCAATAGCTCCAAGCGCAATAGCCACTGCAGCAATATCCAATCGGGGAAATTCATAACTTTCAAGTCCGCCTCTATTCTGTAACTGCTCGGCCTGATAAACCATATTCAAACGACCATCATTAAAAACAACCCAGATGACCGGAATATTATATTTAACCGCCGTCGCCACTTCCATGCCATGCATCAGGAAACAACCATCGCCGCAAAGTGCTACAACCGGCCGGTTGCCTGCGGCTAGCTTCCCACCAATTGCTGCCGGAATCGAATAGCCCATGGGACCAAAACCAGCAGCAATAACAAAAGTTCCCGGCTGATTGATCTGAAGATAGTGCAAAGCCCAAAGAGTATGGTTGCCAGCATCAATAAAAAAAATCGTCTCGTCAGGAAGAGCATTGCGCAGCTCATGAATCAATCTCTGCGGCCGGATCGGAACACTCTCTGACGTCATCTGCTCTGCTTCAATGCTGCTAAGCAGCTTCCCGCAGGAAGAACCTGACTGCCCCTGACTTCTGACCGGAACAAATCCGATCTGCTCACTTTGCCGTTGCACCTCATAGAGCAACTCAGAAAGAACAGTTTTTGCATCGCCAATAAGAGCTATGTTGGCTGAATAATTTTTCCCGATTTGCTGCGGATCAATATCAAGGTGGATAAGTTTTTTTGTTCCTTTGATTGCTGGGTCCCAGCTGTTGGTACTCCACTCGTCAAAGCTCATACCGATAGCAATTAACAGGTCAGAACTATCTGGAGCAAGAATCCTCTCCTCAGCGGCCTCAGAACCTGCCAGCCCCATCACCCCAAGCGCAAGCGGATGACTTTCAGGAAAACAGCCCTTACCCTTGGGAGTTGATGCAACAGGAATACAGAGCAATTCTGCCAGTTCAAGAAGCTTCTGGGTTGCATTAGAGAGAATAACACCAAAACCAGCAAATATTACCGGCTTTTTTGCGGCCAAAATGGCCTGAGCCGCTTCTTTTACTCTAGCTCGATCAAAATATCTGGCATCATCTTCAAAGCTTTCCATGAGGGTTCCATCAGAAAAACTTGGGCGGCGCATTATATCAGGCGGGAGATTGAGATGGGTTGGCCCCATGCGGTGCCTTAGAGCATTTCGAACAGCCTTTCTTGCGAAGAAAGAAAGATGTTCAGGAGTCATAATCATTGCGCTATATTTGGTTAAAGGCTTAAGCAGCTCGGCAGACGAAAAAGACCTGTCTTCTGCTGAACTTTCCTGAGTGGCACCTTTGCCAAAAACATTAAGTGGAACCTGAGCAGTAAGAACCAGCAGTGGAATTGAATCCTTAAAACTTACTGCAACTCCAGTTACCAGATTAGTAGTTCCGGGACCGGCTGTTCCACAACAAACGCCAAGACCTCCAGAGACACGGGCATAACCGTCAGCCATAAAAGCTCCGCCAGCCTCATGTTTGGCAATAATCGGTTTAATCCGGCAATCCGGGCGATCCAGAGCATGAAAAAGCGGCATCAAAGGAGCTCCAGGAACTCCAAAGATGTATTTGACACCTTCACCCTGCAGTAGTTTTACCAGCTGTTCGGCACAATTCATTTAGCACTTGCTCCTTCATTGCGAGATACCGGAAGCGGCCCCAGATATTCAATATCATTAATTGCCAAAGGAAAAATCGAACTGGCATCTAATCGAGAGTGCTCATGAAAAATACCAAAAAACGATATCACAGGCATGAAAACACCAAACGCCCTCACCTCGGTATATGAGTAATCCATATCTCCCAGCAAGCAAGCCATAAGACCTGCTGCATTAAGCTGAATACCATATTTCTTGTCAAGCAGGGCTTCAACCCTGCGTCCTGTCGATAGCCATACGCCACTATCGAGACCACACTCTCCGGCAACTCTTAAAATGGGCTTAAGGCGCTCATCACCTTTAACTAAGGGTCTGCCAAATCCAGGAATTTTCTGCTTCATTGATTCTAGATTGTCAATCTGGCGTTCAATTGAAATACCCTTTGACTCACCCTCTCTTATGTCACAAAGAAACCTGAAGCATTCGGCAACACAGTTGCCCCCAAACATCAATCCCTCGACGCCAAGCATTCCGCACGAGACTCCGGCGGCATTCCCTGTTCCACTTGATGCACATAGTGCCACTGCTCGATTAGGCCAAATCCTGATGTCGGGATAAGCAGTGGCAGCAACGATTGCAGAAAGCAGTTTTTCAACCTGTGGCGAAGGCAAACATTTTTTTATATACAGGTGGAAGCACCCGGCAAGTGACAGGTTGCCTACCAGTTCTGAGAACAAATCGTAGCCTGCCAGAGTTACACTCTGGTCAGGGTTAACACCACCCAGGCCAGAATAAGCTTTTTGCTGCCATAATCGAAGAGTTGCAATATCACGACCAGATGCTTTTATAGACATAATATCACTCTGTTTCCTTTTCTTTATCAGGGCAAGAGCCAGAATGTGAATAATGGCCCGGATCAAAGTAATGAGGAAAGCTCTTAAAGCCCAGAGATTGTTGCTCAATTGCATAGGCCGCCAATGCTGGCCCGGCTGCAAGCAAAAATAAAACCGCTCCGGCGGCAGGAGATAACCCGAGATCGAGCAAACCAGCGGCGATTATGCCTTCCAGCAACACATCAGAATCCGGCGTGGCATTGCTTTCCAGCAATTCACAGTATTTCCCCCAGCAGGAGTCTGTCTTTAACCAATACAGGGCTGATTTTGCGCGTTGGTCAACGTGATCATAATGTTTGCCCAAACCATTAAATGGAGAAAAATGAGAGAGAGAAGTCTGGTCTCGATCTGCTATCAGAAGATTTTCCATTACCTTTTCAACCCATTGAGCACCACGATTGAGCCCACTGCGCGCTAACAGCCCAGCCATAACAGAGTTAACTGATGCAGGCAAGCCAATAGCGGTATTCATGGCAACCAAAGCCGATTCATCTCTTATGCCTGGGTTGGATGACAGGTTCAAAAGAAAACCCAGCCATTTTTCCTGATGACTGGTCGGGAGCTTTCCAACCAGATGTAGATAAGATAAAGCCACATAGCTTTGTTTTTCTGCCAGATCAGAAAAAAAGTCCTGGCCATACAAAAAGGATCGCTCTGGAGCAAACTCATTGCCAACAACCGATTTTTCGAACCAGATTCTAGTCTTTATAGCCGTCATCGCTACCTCCGCTTGTGCTATGAAAAGGAAATTAATTCATACTGCATTTAATTGTCGTTCAGAAAACCCTTAAAACTTGATCGACTGCGTCAATCAAGTCTTGTTTGCTAAATGGCTTCTTCAAGGTCTTTTTAGCTCCCAAATGCATTGCAGTCAGCAAAAAGCTATCTATGTTAATGCGCAGATGGCCTGAAATAGCAATAATCGACAAATGCGAGTAGTCACGACCAAGTTCAAGAATAGTCTCAAATCCGTCTTTTTCGGGCATAAACAGATCCGTGATCACCAGGTCCATCACAGAAAACTGGCGTAAGGCTTTCAAAGCCAGCTTCCCGTCACTTGCTTCTATCACAGTATGCCCAGCCTCAGTCAAGGTTCGGTTGAGAACCGATCTGATCCTCTGGTCGTCATCAACCAATAGTATTCGCGCCATTATAGTTGCTCATTCACATGAATATATTACAAAATACACCGGCAAAAGCCATTTCGACTCCCGCATATTTTGACAATACTTTGTTTAAGACCTTCTGTGCAATATCATGTTTACAATTCTTGTCCATTCATACGAACACATAGCGTTACCAGAAGCCCTGAACCTAGTTGACGGGTAATATGCAAAAAAACATCCCGGAAGTCTCTGCTATTGACACAAAATTTCCTCTGTATAATTTTTATACATATTTGTAAAAAAGCTAAACTTTTCAGGGGGGGCGTGCCGATATAAATAAGGGGAAATGTTTTTTCTTTTAGAGCCTGTTAGAAAATAACCGAGGCACGAAGGTTGATTTCTTACAGGCTCTTATGGGCGGACGATGAAATAAAATGTGACAGTTATTTCTTAAGCCCTTAGACATACGGATGTGTCAAAATACTCAAGGAGGAGTAACAATGGCTATTGCTGCGTCTGTGCTTTCGCAACGATTCACGCGGGCCAACCGATTCTCTCAGGCAATCGATGCCTTTTTCCAGAAAGAGAGTAAAACACCCGCAAAACCTCGTTCCAGGCTCGAAAATGACCTGCTCGAACTGTCGCCAATGAACCAGATGCGTCAGACCATCACTCAGTTCAGACAACAGACAACGATGCAATCCGAGCTCAACGTCAAGCTCACCTTCAACACCAGACAGTCAGGGGAAACTGCCAGCGAAAACGAAGGCGATGTTAAGCTCGAACGCGATCTCGATCTGATGCTGCGCATGATCAGTAAAGATGAAAAGGAGTACACAACTCTCAAAACCCGTTACGAAAAGTTGCTTAAACTTGCCCATACCAACGTGTCCGAAGGAGCAACAGAAGCCAGAGTCAGCGTCCAGCAAGCGGAAACACCAGCTGAGCCCACGACCGAAGCTGAAGAAATTCCACAAAACGGGCAGCCAATGACTCTTGCACAGATGATCTCGGTGCAGGAAAGACGCACCACCATGCAGCTCAATCTAAAGTTTAAGCAGACGACAACCGCAGAAGGCAAAACTGGACTCACTCTTGAAGACCTGGGCATCATAAAAGTTGATCCGTTGGTTCTCGACCTGTCAGGCGAAGGCATCAATCTGACCGAAGCAGGTAAAGGCGCAATGTTCGACATTACCGCCGACGGCAAACTCGATAGCACAGCCTGGGTGCGCGGCAATACAGCTATGCTTGTATATGACCGCAACGGCAACAATACAATTGACAACGGCAGCGAGCTCTTTGGCGACCAGAATGGTGCAGCGCACGGCTTTGCCGAGCTGGCCAAATATGACGGCAACGGTGACAAAAAAATCGACTTTCTTGATCCCATTTTTAAGGCACTAAAGCTTTACCGCGACCTCAATGGCGACGGGAAAGTCGACAAGAGTGAACTGCAATCTCTGTCTGAGATGGGTATAAAAGCGCTCAACCTTGGCTTTATGAGAACAAATGCTGACATTAACGGCAATTCACTAGTTCTCAACGGCAGTTTCGAGCGCGAAGACGGTTCTACCGGGCAACTGGCTGATGTTCTGCTGGGCTATCGCAAAATCTGAGTTCAGCTCAGCATTACAACCAGTGCGACTATAAACGCCACAATCGCGAAAAAAAACAGCAGAGAAGCCAACGTAGGCAGACCAAATTCTCTGACGACATCGCCCCAGTTCCAGTCGCGGTATTCGAAAATCGGGTGTTCGCCAGCAATGGCAACCTGAATGGTCTTCTCGTTCTGGCCGGGAAAGTATTCGCAGCCTACTGCGGCTGCGAGCTTTTCGGCGAGACGATTGCTTTCGTGGACTGACTTGGCGCTGCGCCCAGAAACCTCGACCAGTCGACCGGTTTTAATCAGCATTACAACCTGGTATTCCCACCAGGTCTGCACGCGCGCACGATTATGAATACCTTTCACTGTAAACGCAGCAGCATCGTCGAACCTGCTGACCAACACCCGTCTCTGCCAGCGCCCAAGCTTTGTGCAAAAAACAACCTGGCGCGCGTCTGCATAAAACTCGTAGCTGGTTGTGAGATTGAGCATCACCCAGACGATAAGCCCCAGCAAAGCCAACGCTGTAACCAGCATTAAAGCAGAGTTAGCGCCACCACCGATCACCAGCCACACACCGGCAATAACTGCGGTCAAAAACACAACAAAAGCCAGCGGAAAAAGAAACGCTGAAAATTTTGAGCTGTATTGGCAGACTAACGGCATTATTGGTTTAAATTCATTCCATAAAAACGCTGAAATTGCCGTCTTCTTAGGGCTCTTGCCTATCGTGGGCGCACCAGGACAAAGAGGGTGAGCAAAGAATCAGGTTGGATCAGTTTAATAGATTAAACAGTTTCGCATTTTAGCCAGTTAACTACTGAAAAGTTATTCAGAGCCTTCTTCGCTGCTGCCGGCAAGCTTCTGCCAGTGAGCGAGAGCTTCATCTCCCATGAGTTCTACCTGTTGGCAGCCGTCTTTCGTAAGAACCTGCCCTTTGCTGGTCATGATAATTAAGTGCGGTATTTCAGAAACGCTGAACTGCTCTTTTAATGCCAGTCTGGCGCTACTATCATAAGGAATCGCTGCCCAGTTCATTTCATGATTCTTCATATAAGCATGCATATCTTCGCTGGTTTTATCGAAGCCAACTAATACCACTTCGAAGTTTTCGCTGTGTTTGTCGCGGAAAGGAACTAGAATTCGCGAGAATGCAACGCAACCGCGGCACCAGCTCGCTGAAAAGTATAGCCCGATAATTTTGCCTTCGAGCGGCTCAAGGGCGAATCCCTGTTGATTGGCATCTATCAGCCCATCTGGAAAAGTCTGTTCCAGAAAATTGCTGCCGTCAGGCAAATCGCCGGCCATTGCCACAATTGGGCTACCAAAGGTAACTATCAAAGCGAGCAGGGCACAAAGAACTTGAGATCTAATAGCCATAATTCACCATTCCTTATTCAACCAGTATTATATAATAATACCAGCGCGTTTACTGAAGGTCAAGACTTGTCTTCTTCGTCATTGTCATTGTCATCGTCATCGTCATCGTTTTCGTAATCGTCGTATTCAGAATCCTCGTCACTGGAGTCTTCTTCAGACTCAAGCAGCTCAGCCGGCAATTCTGCCAAACCCAGGCCTGGGTGGTTCCCGACGAGTTCTAATGCGCGCTCTTCATCCTTCTGATAAACTATTACTTTGGGAAAGCTGCGCTCAAGAACGCTGCCGCCACCAAAAATATTGCCCAGCGCACCAGGTATTTCTTCTGGCGCACGGAACTGAAAACAAATTTCGTTCTCGTTGAGCAGCTCCTGAACTTTTATCAGCAGCGGAAGATCTTCTGATTCAATAAGCACGACAGCCTCTTCGTCAGGTATTTCCCGGTAGAATTCGAGCTCGTTGATCAGTTCGCCCTCATAATCTGGAATCAGATCCTCGTTCACCGCATTTTTCGGCGGCTCTTCGAGAAAAACATAGGTGTCATCATGCAGAATTGCTCTTATAAGCTTCATTCCGCATTTCTGGCAGCGGGTTGTGTCCGGTGCCGATTCGATTTCGCAGGCAACACAGAGCTTAAATTCACCATTTACCTGTTCAGTAATATTTTCAAGATCTGCTACCAGATTGATATTGCAGATGCTGCATTCTTCAAAACTTTCACGAAATTCACCTTTACAGATAGGACAAAACATCGCATACCCCTTCAAACTCAAATTTTCTCTATCATTTTAACCCGTTGTGAGAAATAAAGCCAGATACCGCATAAAATATCAGTGCCGGAAGAGTGCCCCCAGCCCAGCAAACGCACCAGCTCTGCAGAGCCAACCTGTCGTTGCGTCAAATCAGCGGCTACCTGTTCGAATTGCCGCGAAAAATGACCGTTATCGGCAAAGCGATACTGCTGCACAGCCTGTCTGGTGGTTCTGGTTGCCGCCAACTCCCAGAACGCCTCTGGCACGACAAATCGCCTGTATCCATAAAGGCGGTCAACAAAAAGCATACCCGCCAGAAAATCGTCAAACGAAGGCGTCAAACCGTCTCCAACACCGAAAAAGCGAGCGTAACGCGACAGATCTGCCTCACCCGCAACCAGCAACTCTGAAGCACCAGCTAACGAAAATGGTTGCTCTTGACGCTGCATAACAAGATCAAGCACCGGTGACGATCGGCCAAAAAGTTCAAGATTGCGACGCAGTTGCTGTAAATTACCCTGCAATATCACCAGATCAACGCGCTCAGGCTTCACAATTCTCGGTATCTGGGGAGCTGCCAGCAGTTCATACGTTCCGGTCAGCAATCGATCATGAAAAAATCGAACCGGCCAGCCAGACTGAACTTCATTTATTATCTGTTCTGGCAGAAGAAGTGACAGAGGTGTCATCGCAGCTTCTCTGCAGGTAAAATGCAAAAGAAAGCCATTAATATCTGCGTCAAAAGATGATGTAAATTTTTTTGAAACCAGTGCTTCAAGAGGCAGTGCAAGATACTGCCCAAGCTCTTCGCGATAACAGAAGCTTAGATCGGCAGATTTCACTTGAACCAGTATTCCAGAAAATCAACTACAGCCGCCACCTGTGAGCCACAAGCGGTTTCGTCAGACAACACCAGGCCGGAAAACCCCGACTGCATGGCATCATAAAGCTGCACAACCTCTGCCCGCGACGGAAAAGCATTTACCACCATCGAACCTAACACTTCGCCGGCAATCAGAGCGGGTTTGCTCAGCTGCGGCAGCACATCTACAAATTGCCGCTGCAACCGCCCAAGCTCCTTCAAGCCAGCCTCAGCGCCGAGATCTCCGCGACAAAGCCAGAGTTCGTCAAATTGCGCGGAAATCTTCATCAGATGCTGCAGGGCCGCGCGCTGCTCAATTTTAGCAATCAATCGACGGCTGCCAATAAGTTGGCGAAAAAGCAAACTTTCAGAGCCATCTGCGACAAATGAAACAGCATAAGAGACATTAGCAATTTCTCGGCTGCATTCAACAGCCAGGCGATCCCCTTCAGTCACTCGCGCCAGTTCAAAAACGCGGTCAGGCGAATTGACCCCCTTACCCGAACTCAGCGCACCATTCTGCACTAACTCTACCTGCATGCTCTCACTGCTTTTGCCAACAACCCGCAAAATAACCTTGCGATCGTTCAAAAACAGCTGATCACCAACAGAAGTTCTGGTAAAAACACTCTCTGCCGGTATGGGTATGCGCTCACATCGTTCAGAAGAGGATCCAAGAAACAATTCAACCTGCGACGGCAGCGACGAAACCGCCGGATATTTTCCTATTCTTACCTTTGCCCCCTGCAGATCAAGCACAATCGATAATTCGCGACCAACTTGCTGTCGTAGCTTCTGCAGACGATCCAGCCAGGATTCAAGCCGATCAGAATTGAGATGCGCAACATTGAGCCTGAACCCATCTGCTACCGCCGCCATTCTTTTTAGCAGATCATCAGATTCACAAGCCGGTCCACAGGTTAAAATTATACTTTTCACATTAAATACGTGTTTTCAGAGTTAACAGAGTAAAATCATCTTTGAATTTTATGCCGGAAGCAAAAGTCACCGCATCATTAAACATTGCTTCGGCACCTTCATTTACCGGCAACCTGCAGTTTGCGGAAAAAGTTCGTAACAGTCGATCCTCGCCGTAAAATGAGCCATCAGGTGCAACACATTCGGTCAGTCCATCACTATAAAGCAGCAAACTTCTGCCAGAAGACAAATCCAGCGTTACGAGGTTGCGCGGCTCATTGAAACCCAGGCCCAGCATATGGTCATTCACCTCGACAAATTCAGCAGCACCTCCCGGCGTGGCCAGAGCAGGAAAAGGATGCCCTGCATTGCAAAATGAAAAACTCTGCTTTTTCAGATCAACAACGCCATAAATTATCGTAAAAAAACTGCCAAATCTCGTAAATGGAAACTCTTTTTCTAACGCATCCATAACCCTCACAGGATTATAAAGATCTATACCGGAAGAAGGCTTGAGAAATTGCGCGACCGAAACTGTAACCATTGCAGCCCGTGGGCCGTGACCGGCAACATCCAGCACATAGCAACCCCAGTGATCCTTATCAAGTGCTTCCAGAGCGATAATGTCACCACCGACCGCGTCACATGGCTGAAACTTCCAGGCTGCTTCCATAATGTCAGACTCCGGCATAGCAGCAGGAAGGAGGGTTTTCTGAATTACAGATGCAGAAGCGAGATCTTCCTGCAACTGCTCGTGCAGATTCCTTATACGCTTTTCAGCCTCAGCATAGCGTAAAACGAGGCTCTTAAGGAGACTACTGTCGTAGCGAGCATCACTTAATTCGGCCCACATTTCCAACATGGCTTGCCGAATGGTTTTGTCCTGATTCAGATGCTCACGATCAGATCTTAACAAATCAGAAGGAAACTGTTTTTTCTTCATTATCACTGTCTCACTTTGGTTCTGGCGAGATGTGATCTATACCAATATCGTTCAACTGCAGCAGACTGTTTATCAGAATATGTGCACTACGTTTGTCAAGCACACTGCCATGCTGCGGAGCGACCATTTCGAAAGGAAGCTCTTTGAGCTTTAACAAAGCCTGATGAAGGGCTTTTGAAGATGACATTATCTGGCGATGAAACTCAGAAAAACCGGGCAAACGACAAGACTGGTTGTTCGTTTTACATATTTCGCAGGGAATTTCACCACGACAACCTTCAGAAAATGCTAAAAACAGCTGCCAGTGCTTATCGTAGGTACCAAAAATATCACCTGAAAAAAGAATTTTGCTCTTACTGTCAAAAGTTGTAAAACTCCCTGGACTGTGGCAGTACGGGACTGGAGTAAATTCAAGTGTTCGGCCGCTCTTGAAAACGAAACGATAACCCAGATCAGAAACTTTTGTAAGTTGCGAAGTGGCACCATAATGGCGGATAAACATGTGGCAGCAGCCACTGGCAATAAGCTGCAAATCTGAGCGACCAATCATTTCTTCAAAATTAGGGATGCTCCCGCAAAGATCAGGATCGTAATGATCGTAAATCAGTGCTTTTATATTGCCTGGATTCAGGCCGGTCTCCAAGATTTTCATCATTACTACCGGAAAATCCGGGCGACTGCCGCCATCGATTACCACTGCTTCATCACCATCAATTATCAGGTATGGATTACAATGCAGGCCGCTTTCTTCATCCTGAAAGCCCACCCACCAAACTCCATGACCAAGATGAACAGGCTTTTCACAATCTACCTGATAATTTTTCGAAAAAAATTCTTTCATGACTTACCTCGACCTTCAAAGGTCTATTAAAACGACAGCACCCGACAAATGTACGCAGTTCTGGGCGTCACTCCGTAAACCATGATTTAATACGACTAAATACGCCACCCTTACCCAATGTTTGAGGCGCTTTCCCCAGCAACTCATGGCAAATGGCATCCAGATCTTTGGCAGCGCGACTCCCATAGGCAACCTGCCAGACCGGATTACCTTTGAGCAAAGCTTCGGCAAACTCTTCATCTGCGTGAGCAATTGTGTGCCATTTACAAGGCAAAATTGCTCGCAGATTCTCCAAATATTCTTTCTGCGACTCCGAATATCGATTGGCTATGCCCAGGAACTTTTCCTTCGGGTAATTAAGGCGTGAAATCGCTATCATCAATCTCTTCAGACGCGTCAACGAAGAAATATTGCTCTCGGTAACAAAAACCATCAGATCTGCTAAATCCCACAGAAGAATTGCCGTTTCGTCAATGTGACAGGGGACATCCAGAATCAGGTAATCGCAGTTACGAGCACATTCCTGAATTATCTGATTCAAATTTGAACGCGAAACGAATTCAGCTTCCTGCGGCTGATGTGGAGCAGCCAGCAATAGCGCTCCACCTGAATTCTGAGAGTATTTTTTAATCACATCGAAAGTAAGGCGTTCCTCGCTCTGAGCCATACGAGCCATGTGCGGTTGCGACGACAAGCCCATGTGAACATTAGCATCACCCAGTTGAAGATCGCAATCGATAAGAATCGTTCTTTTGCCTGCGCCGGCAAGGTATTTCGCCAGATGGGTAGCCACGGTAGTTCGACCCTGCCCATCCTTTGGTGAAACAAAAGCGATGATTCGCCCAAGTT
This sequence comes from Candidatus Rifleibacteriota bacterium, assembly GCA_018818125.1. Lineage (GTDB taxonomy): Bacteria > Muiribacteriota > Ozemobacteria > Ozemobacterales > Ozemobacteraceae > Rifleibacterium. The sequence continues at coordinate 3,605 of JAHISQ010000119.1, read as the reverse complement.
CCTGGGACTGCGGCATGGCAATAGCTTCACGAATGTTACGACTGATACTCAACAGCAGCTTGGTACCGGCAGTCATCGATGCGACCATGATTTTCTGCATGCTAGATTTATTCAGCTCAAGAACTACCGATGTTTCCATGGCAACGGCTGTATCCTCATACAAGGCGTCATCGCGTAACAACGCAACCTCGCCACAAAAGCTTCCGGCCTTAACCGCGCCAAGCATGACATCATCAAGGCCGTCTTTTGCTTTTCGCGAAACCAACTTTAACGCACCGGTTTCAACAAAATACATCCCCACACATTCACGTCCCTCATTATAAAGAACGTCATTTCTTTCTATAGTTTTTCGTACCATATTCCGAACAATAATGTCTCTATCAGCCTGAGACAGGTCTTTAATTGCTAACATGCTTTCACCTCATCTCAAAGTTTTAATGCTGCCTGCAGATCATCTGCAAACAGCATGAGCTTATTCAGACCCAGCAACTGCATAATTCGCATCATGGAAATGTTGCAGCCTGACACGATAAGGCGACCCGATTTCTTCTGCAGACTCATATGGTGTTTAACCAGAATGGTTATAGCTGAACTGCAGATCATTTCGATGTCTGTCAGATCAACAATGACGCTTTTGCAGTCAGTATCCTCGGCCTGTTGAATTGAGCTGTCAAAATCCTGTACAGTATCAAAAAAAACGCTCTCAGTAACCCTTACGACCTGAGCATTTTCGAGACTCTCTACTTTAAAAGACATACAGATAACCTCCCTGAAATAGTAAAAAACCAATTACATTATATTGGCAGTATTTTAGCATAATTTTACACGGACAAACTTAAAAAAACAGAGTAGTAAACTCTCCTGTCTAAGCCGATCCTGAGTGCAGCACTAATTTAGACAATTAAGCAAGAACTTCTACAAACAGCAGTCTCTTACTTAAACTGAGCAATACAGCAACAGACTTGTCATTTTCCCGGCTGCCAACTGTTCCAATGCATTCGCTCCGGCTTCCATTTATCCTTTGGTTTGTCCATTCCAGTCGGATAACCGATTGGAAGAACGCAAAGAGGCAATACGTGCTCAGGCAAACTGAGTGCGGTAGAGACTGCCTGCATGCGATCATCATAGGGATAAGCTGCGGTCCAGACTGCACCCAGGCCCATGCTTTCGACCGCCAGCAGAATATTCTGGGTAGCTGCCGAGCAATCGAGCATCCACATCCCTTCAGTCTTGCCAACTTTTGCAATTTCAAGATCACCGCAGACAACTATAGCTGCTGCTGCACTGGCAAGCATTTTAGCGTAGGGCAATTTGCCTGCAAGATCAAGCATAGCCTTTTTGTCGCGAATTACCACAAATTGCCAGGGCTGGCGATTGACCGCAGTAGGCGCCGCCATACCTGCTCTCACCAGCTCAACAAGTTGTTCTTCGCTGACTTCCTGACTGGTAAAGTTGCGCACGCTCTTGCGTTGATGAATATTTTGCAATACCGGATTGACGCTCGCAACAGCCTGCGGCTGCGCTGTCTGAACAGAAGGCTGGGCGGAAGCCAATGCCGTCTGATTACCCTGAAGAGACGGGTTCGGCTGCGACTGCACCATGCGAGAAGACGACAGCACCTGCATTATTATTACAATTACCAGCAAAAGATTTATCACTTCTACAAACTTCATTTTTCCAGCCTCCTGTTGGGGTTCGCGCTTTTCCTGAAACACCTGTGGAAAGCGCAACACTTCAAGAAGCACGCCGGTCGGACAGAAACATCCACACCACGGGCGCCTCATGAATAGGGATAAAACGATAAAAACCAGCGCAAGCCAGATCACACAGGCTGCCGCAGAATCCAGAAGGAATACCGAAAATGGCTCGATCAGATTGAGGTTAAGCCTGTTGCCAACAAGCAGCAGAAACACAACAACCAGCATTAACAAGGGCCGCAGGAGCCTTGCCAATGCGACAAATTTGGCACCGCCATCAATCTTTCGTTTACACAGTTTGCCAGTCAGCTCCTGGGCTGCGCCAAAAGGACAAAACCATGAGCAATACCAGGCGCGACCGCTTAATATTGGCAACCCCAAAGCCAGCAGCATCACTGTAGCCATGAACAGCTGGGCCTGATACGGAATTCCATTCGCCGCCCAGGTAACGATAAGCTCAAGCGAAACAAAACGCCCAAGCAGGAAACCCGGCACCAGAATGGCAGCCAGCAGAATCCAGGTTCGGTATTTTGCCACTCCCGAGCGATTGTAACAAGCCAGCAACGATATCAGCAGGAACAACCAGCCAGTTGCCGATCGCGCTATTTCAACATAGTCTATCTTTTTACGTTCAAGATCTACTTTAATATGATTTGCCAGTCGCAATCTGACACTGTCGATTACTGCCTGGGTAGTCAAAGTCGCACGCGAAACTGCATCTACCTTTGCAGCTATCGCTTCGCTGGCGGTCAAACCGTTCCAGTTCTTGAAAAAATTCAAGCTTTCGAGCCGTGCAATGAAGTCGGGGGATTCCTGGTGCGCCTGCAAAAAAAGCCCTGATACCTTTTCTTCGCTGTTAAGGACTACGACCAACGGCAGACTTGCTCCATAACCAATTATGTGGCGCGTCTGTGGCTGAGTATGAATCAGGCGGCCAATCATACGGCCACCGCTGTCGAGAACTTCGGCCTCGTCTTCGTCAAGCACGCTTATCGAAGCGGCACCGGGAAGATAAATCTTTGCCTCATCCAATGCAAAGGGAATTTTCTTCCCATGCTCAACCTCGCCATCACTCATGGCAAAGCCAAAAAAACGCCCGCCTGACGACGAAATCGCCAGCAATATCGTCAAGGCGAATACAACTACATAAATTTTAGCAAGAACACGCATTACCCAATTTATACCCCATTCAAACATAAATTACCAGTTTCACCAAACATAGATCAGGGCATCGTTTGCAAACAAAAGCTATTTTACAAAGAACTGGAATGTAACTTCTTCTCCGGAAAGGAAAACTCGCCGGCGCACAAGTCGTCGGCGAGTCACAATTGTCCAGCGACTGCTGTATGTCAGTTGATTTCGTTTGGCTCTATCGGCTTGTCTACCAGTTGATCAGATTCAACCACAGGAACTGATTCGATCTTTGGCGAAGTTAGTGCTTCAGTCAGTTTTGGCAACTTTGGCGCTTTTAGCGATCGACCTGTTTTCTTGGAAACAGCAGTTTTTGCTGATTTTGATGGACTGCCGAGCTTTTTGGGTTTGGCAGCTTTGTCGGCATTGGACGGTCGACCAACCTTACTCTTCTTTGCCGGTTTAATGGCTTTATCAGCTTTCGGTGGACGACCAAGCTTTTTGGGCATGACGACTTCTGCAGTCTTAGCAACGTTGGACGGTCGCCCGCGCTTTTTGGGCTGAGCAGTCTCAACAGCTTGAGGTGCTTTCGCAGCCTTCTCTGCGTTGGATGGTCTGCCAACTTTACCTTTTTTTGCCGGTTTAATGGCTTTATCAGCTTTCGGTGGACGGCCTAGTTTTTTGGGCATGACGACTTCTGCAGTCTTAGCAACGTTGGACGGTCGCCCGCGCTTTTTGGGCTGAGCAGTCTCAACAGCTTGAGGTGCTTTCGCAGCC
>JAHISQ010000118.1 GCA_018818125.1 Candidatus Rifleibacteriota bacterium | reverse complement strand
CCCTTGACCTGGTCGAGAGTGTAGTGATTTTTGCGACGGTCAGCAAATCCAAGCAGGATTTTACTGGTAATGTAGTTGATATCCATAACCCTGGCAGTTTCTGCGCCTACAACTATTTCGGCATTAATCTTGGGGAACTTGCCATGAAAGGAAGCATAATATTCATGTTCGTGCGCCAGACAACAGAGCAGACGGCCACAAATACCAGAAAGCTTGACCGGATTGAGACTGAGGTTCTGCTCCTTGGCCATTTTGGTAGACACCGGATAAAAGGCACTCATAAACTGGGCACAACAAACCTCTTTGCCACAGCAACCGATACCACCGATGAGTTTAGTCTCATCGCGAACGCCGATCTGGCGGAGTTCTATGCGCGTCTTAAAGATAGAAGCCAGACTCTTTAGCAAATCACGAAAATCGACCTTGTTCTCAGACTTGAAATACAAAATAAGCCGGCTGTAATCATACAGATACTCAGCCTTAAGCAACTTCATGCACAGCTGATGAAGCTGTATTTTCTCGCGGGACTGCAGAAAAGCGTCGCGTTCTTTCTGCTTCAACTCAGCCATCTTCGCACGGTCGTCCTGATTAACCGGGCGCAGTATTTCGACAATAAAAGGGTCGGATTCCACTTTTATGCCAGCAGGACGCTGTTCAGCCAGCCGCATTACCCGTGCAATTTCACAACCGTGCTGGGTTGTAACCACCAGATCCTGTGGCGCTTCAATTTCCATATCGGGCTTGGTGACCCAATGAATGGTCGGCAGCTTGCGCAGCCTCAGAGCAACATATTGACTCAAGGTTCGAGACCTCCGATCTGCGTAATAAGGTTTTCTACAATTAAAACAGGCTGCACGTGACGACGCAACAGCCCGACTGAGTTTTCGAGAAGCTCAATTCTGGCGCGCAATAAAGCAACACCATCAACTTCGGCGATTGTAATGATATCCTCTTTGCGCCCAAGGTTCAACAGTAAGGTTTCATCGGCACCAGCAGCAGCTTTCAACGCATCAGAGTACCAATTAAGCAGGCACAGCAACAGTTCTTCGAACTGCAATCCGGGCCAACCACCAAGCAAACTGTCGAGCACGCCTTCAAACTCTTTTATTACCGCGGCTGGATACGCTTTTTTGGCTTCTGCCAGCATTGGGGCAAAACTCTTCTGCATCTCCCGAGCAGCATTGTCAAGATTTTCTATCAGCATATCGGCGAATAAAATCGGAAAAGCCGCCGGCAAAGATGCTGTCATAACCAGCGACCGGCAAAATTCCTTACGACCCAACAGCAACGGAGCGTATGCTTCATGAAAAGGGCGCGCGGCAAGACGTAAAGCCTCATCCATTGACCGGGCCGCGGCAAAAACTTCCTGCCAATGGCGAGATGCAGCTTCAAGCTCAATAAGAAACTCAGCATGAGCGTATTTCAGGCCTGGCCGAGAAAGCTCTGGTTCAACTGACTGCGCCAACAAAAGCGCCTGCCCTAAACGGCCTTCACTCAGCGAGCAACAACGGGCAGCAGCTTCATGAGTTAAACCACGCTGTTCAACCAACACGTCGCGAATTTCGGCGGGCGAAGGTGACGCGAATCTGACAATCTCGCTGCGGCTTAGAACTGTCGGCAAGAGTGCGCCGGTTTCACGTGCCAGAAGAATAAACACAACATGCGACGGCGCCTCTTCAAGTATTTTGAGCAGGCTATTGGCAGACGACTGATTAAGGCGGTCGGCTGGATCGAGAATAAAAATAAGCCACCGGCCACTGCTCGGCTTTAGAACAGCAGTTTCCTGCAAAGCCCGCACCTGATCAATACGAATCTCCCTGCCATTGGGAGTTATCATGGATACATCGGGGTGGCTACCGTGCGCTATGCGGCGACATGAATCACAGCTGCCGCAGGCATCCAGCGCCAGGTCTTCGCCGGATATCGGACTTTCACACTGCAGCAAAGCAGCAAAAGCGCGTGCGGCCGGCAGACGGCCGCAAGACTCGCTACCAGTAAAAAGATAGGTTTGAGCTATGCGACCACCGGCGACAGAACTGCTCAGGTGCTGACTGGCTGTCTTCTGCTGCAGTAAATCACTAAAACGAACGCTATTTATTGCCACTGGTTTTCCTCATAAAGAATGAAACACAGAAAAAGATCATGATTACCAGAAAAATTGCTGAGATAGCCTGAATACCCCGATGCGGTATATCGGCAGCAAGTACGGCCACAAAGCCGAAACAGGTCGATACCATCCATAAAAATCTCGTCGTATCTCGCTGCGAAAAGCCTCTTTGCAGCAGTCGGTGGTGCAAATGTTCCTTATCAGCCTGAAAAATTGGCACCTTTTTTGAGTAACGTCGGAGAATGGCAAGAAACACATCCAATACCGGCAACCCTAACGCAATCAACGGCACAATAAGTGGAAACAGAATTGATCCCTTAGTAGCGCCAGCAACCGACAGGGCCGCAGTCATAAACCCCAGAAAATAGGCGCCAGAATCACCCATAAAAATAACCGCCGGATAAATATTGAAGCGCAAAAATGCCAGCAACGAGCCCATGATCGCCGCCGTGAGCACTAATACATTGCGGATCAATTCGGAATCATGGAGATGGGGCGTAACCAGGCGCACCGCCAGAAGCGTAGAAAGTGCGATAAAAACGATACCGCCAGCCAGGCCATCAACACCGTCAACCAGATTTACTGTGTTGGTTAGGCCTATCACCCACAAGATGGTAAGCGGAATGGTTAAAAGCCCGAGGGCAACAAGCCCCTGGCCGCTGATAAAGTCTGTCACGAAGCTGATCTTAACGCCACAGGCAAGAAGGATTAAACATGCCACAATTTGCCCTGCAAGCTTTATTCGAGGCTGCAGATCAATCAGGTCGTCAAGCAGCCCGATCAGCATAACAAAGGTACCGGCCAGCAAAATTCCAATAGTTTCAATATTCTCGCTCAAAAATGGCAACGCGCCGACCAGAGCGCCGACGTACAGGGCAATACCCCCAACCCGTGGAATCGGAGACTTATGTATTTTACGATCGCCGGGGCGGTCTACAAGTCCCAGGTTGAGGGCAATCCGTCTGACCATCGGCACCAGCAAAGTGCCAGCCAGCCAGGCAATTAAAAATGAAAATATGACCTGTTTCAAGCCTTGCGAGTATATCAGATAACTGCCACCCTTACCAGCCATTTTTGCGACTGCTGTTTGCGTCAAATCCCAATGTATGCTAACCTTAGCTCTACTCGACAGGGTGCCACTGCTGTCGCAAATTGTCGCAAAGGACTCAGACCAGATGACAGGCTCAAGAAAAGATCACGATGCCTTTAAAGTTTCCTGCCAGAGAATCAAAATACTGTTGTTCGATTGTGACGGAGTACTTACCGACGGTCGTATCGCGCTTGGGAATAACGGCATTGAGCTAAAGTTCTTCTCAACCACTGATGGTCTCGCACTGAAAATGTGGAACAAGTCGGGTCTGCTTTCGGGATCAATCACCGGAAGGTCCTCTGAGGCGCTTGAGCGGAGAGCAGCAGAACTTAAATTTGATGAACTGCACCAGGGAATAGCACGTAAGGGCGATGTGCTTGACGAAATTATGCAGCGACGTGGACTCAAGCCAGAAGAGATTGCTTACATCGGAGATGACCTCAACGACCTTCCGGTTGGAACCCGTGCTGGTCTTTTCTTTGCACCGGCAAACCATCATCCTTCGATAAGACCATACGCTGACTACATTCTCAACGCCAGCGGCGGCCATGGTGTTATACGTGAAACAGTAGACCTGATCCTCGGCTATAAAGGCCTTATGGAGAATCTGATCAAAGACTTTATCAATCAGGAATAATGCGCGACACTCTGAAAAGATACAAACGAATGGCGCGAGCCTATCTGATTAAAGGGCTGGTCAGCCTTATGACCAGGCTTGAGGCTCCAGCTGTGCCAAAACTTAAGCGGTTACTGCTCAAGGCGTTTCCTATTATTTTTGCCAAAGAAATTCAGCGAGCCCGCGAGCTGTTGCCGGTAGAATTTGCCGAGCGCAGCGACAGTATAATTGCCGGAATGGCCGAAAATCAAATCATGACGTTGCTTGAAGTCTTTTTTTACGAAAAACTGCTGGCAGCCGACCCCGATTTTGTGCAGATAGAGGGCAGAGAATACATCGACAACGCGGTGGCACAGAACAAAGGTCTGATCATTCTATCCAGTCATTTTGGCAACTGGGAAGTAGCAGGTTACACATTGGCAAAAATGGGTCTGCCCCTGCATGTTATTGCGCGTGAGCAGGCGGTTGACCAGATGACCAGATTAATGAACAGCTTTCGCGAAAACCGCGGCATTACGCTGATAATGCATAACACAATACCAGCAGCCCTAAAACTTCTGGCAAACAAAAAGACAGTCGGGCTGCTTTCTGATCTTAACGCCCGCGAACGCGGTTACCAGGTAAGATTTTTTGGCCGAACAGCATCTTTTTACAATGCGCCCGTTTTGATGGCATTGCGCAGCAGGGCACCTCTGGTGCCGGTGTTTGCTGAGCGCCAGAAAAATGGACGTCTGCTGGTGCGCTTCGAAAAACCGGTTGAGTTTAAGCGTGGCGACAGCATGCTAAACAACATACAACGCTATGTTGATCGCTACGAATCAGCTTATAGACGTCGTCCTGACCACTGGTGCTGGTTTCATGAACGCTATGAATTTGCCAGCCTTGGAAGGATCAGCTGATGAAGAACTTTCTGTTCAGTTACTGGCTCTGGGGCATTGTTCTGCTCAGTTTTGTCGTTATCATACTCTGGGATGACGATGTCGAAAAAGCAGCCGCCACCTATGTCAAATACCGCATGGTTCTTAAAAATGTTAACTTCAGTCAAATAGAAGACGGATTTGAGCACGCAAGGCTTTATGCAGACATCTGCGATATGGATGACAATCAGAACAACATGAATGCATCAAACGTACGCACCATCTTCTTCAAGCCGGATCAGGCCAGCTGGACCGGCAAGCTTCTTTCCGAGCGTGCCCTGAAAAACCCGTTCGAAGCGAAATTCTGGGGCGACGTCAGAGGCTGGAATACTGACAACGAAAGAATTCGCACCGACGAGCTGCGCTATTACTTCAACCGCAAAGAACTGCACACCCAGAAGCCGGTTACAATCTGGAAAGACAACGCGGTTTTAACCGGACTTGGCCTGCGTTATAACACTCTCGATAAAGAAGCACAGATAAACCAGCAAGTAGTTATTAGAATCTGGGATACCGCGAGCAAAACTGTCAAACCTGCCGAAGGCGTAGAGATGCTCTCAGGAGTGCCGGTAGCGCCACCCCTTTCCCAGCTTCTGCTGCCAATAAATAATTTGTCATCTGCAACAGCTGATGTTGCGACTATCAGTTCTGATCCCAGCAAGGAATTACAGCCATGAAAAAATACATTCTGCTTATAATGACGGCAGTTTTGCTTACAGCTCCGCTGTCGGCACAAACGTCTGTTACTGCCGGCGACATGGTCATATCGAGCAAGCTCATGACCTTTTTCAAAAACGTATACGTGGCCAGAGGCGGTTTAAAAGCCGAGCAGAAAGATTCGGTGCTTACCGCCGACCGTGGCATCTACGACCGCGAACTCGAAATAGTGAAAGCTATCGACAACGTTGAGGTCATCCAGCCCGGCTCGGTTCTCACCTCTGATTACCTTGAGGCCTACGTCAAGGAAGATCGCATTCTGGCACGCGGCAACCCAAAACTGGTTCGCATTGTCGAACGTGCCAGTCCGGATGGAGAAGGCAAAACTAAAATGCGCAAAACCCGTATTATTCTTACCTGCAACGAGATAGAAGGCTTTAACAAGGAAAGTCGATTTCTTGCCAAGGGTGACGTAAGAGTTATCGAAGTTGCTTACCGTGATGGCGAAACCGAAGAAGAAGCCGCCGAAAGTGAAAATTCTCCGGTTTCAGACCTGATCTGCGAGACTCTCGAACTTTTCAGCAATGAAGACAAGGGAATCGCACGCAACAACGTCGAAATTATTACTGAAACACTGCGGGCAACAGGTGATAAAGCCATTTATCTTAACCGCGAAAACCGCATGATCATTGTCGGGCGTGCACATGCTTTCCAGACCTCCAAAGAAGCAGGCACAAATGCCGAACAGGTTTCAGAGCTCTACGCCAACAAAATCATTTATTACCCTGATGAAGACAGAACAATCGCAGTTGGAAACGTGCAGGCTACTGTCTACCCGTCAAGTGGCGGCAGTGGTAAAGGCGACAAAAATAAGGATAAGAAGAAGAAAAAGCGTGAAAAGAAAAAGTCCGGAGAAAACGAGAACAAAGACGCTGAAGGAATTGTAGTTAAAAAGGAGTCCGGGAACTCGCCAAAGGAGCTGCCTGAGAACCTGCCGGAAGGTGAATACCTGAAAATAGAAGATAATGAAGACACCTATATTGAGGCGACTGAAGATGAATAAAACGGGAAAACATAGATGAGCAGTAGCGAATCGGCAACACCAATACCTACAACAACTGACAAGCCAGCAGAAAAACCGGATGAAATAACGGTAGAGCTGGTAAACAAGGCCTACAAAGGGCGCACAGTTGTCGATCATGTATCATTAAACATCAAAAAGGGCGAAATTGTCGGACTACTTGGCCCCAATGGTGCGGGTAAAACCACGACATTTTACATGGTAGTAGGTCTGGTAAAACCAGACAGTGGTCGAGTTCTTTTCAATAACCGCGACATAACCAATAAAGCCATGTATCAGCGCGCCCGCATGGGGATTGGCTACCTGCCACAGGAAGCCAGTGTTTTTCGCAAACTTACGGTTCGTGAGAACATCTGGCTGATTCTTGAGGGAATAAACATCAGCGACAAGGAGCGCCACGAGCGCATTGATAAATTGATGCATGATCTCGACATTTCAAGACTGGCGAACAGTCTTGGCTATTCTCTTTCTGGTGGAGAGCGGCGTCGCGTCGAAATCGCCCGGGCACTGGCAGCTGAACCAAGCTTCATATTGCTGGATGAGCCATTTGCCGGAGTAGACCCGATTGCGGTGCAGGATATTCAGAGCATCATCATCGCACTGCAAAAAAAAGGACTGGGGCTGCTGATCACAGACCACAACGTCAGAGAAACCCTGGCTATTGTAGACCGCGCCTATATTATGAGTCTTGGCAAAATCCTGGTATCAGGCTCAGCACAATTTGTCGCTAAAGATGCGACAGCACGCAAATTTTATCTGGGTGAACGCTTTCAGCTGGATCAGATCGAGAAGATCGGCCAATGATCTATATAGTAATTCTGGTTATCATCAGCTCTCTAATCGCATATCTTGGCGATGTTCTCGGCACCTATGTCGGCAAAAAACGGCTGACAGTGTTGGGTTTACGCCCACGTGTAACTGCGGTTGTTGTCGCGATTTCAACCGGCATCTTCATCACATTGCTGACACTTGGCGTTATGACAATTCTGTCAGAAGACGTCAGAACCGCCCTATTTCACATGAACTCGCTGCGCCAGGATCTCGAGTCGCTGCAAAATGAAACCAGAGGCCTGGAGCAGGTAAAATTGCGGCTCGAAAAGGACAAGGTTGAACTGACACAGGATGTAGAACGCCTGACGACAACAGTTAGAATCAAAGAAACCGGAAGCGTGGCTTTCCGCAAAGATGAACCTCTTGCAGTGACAATAATCCCAGCCAGTCAAAGTATCAACGAAGTGATGAAACAGCTTACAACACTGGTAATAAATCTAACCGGCAGAGTTCGCCGACAGGGCGTCAAGGTTGAGGACGAAATCAACTTTTTTACTGCCAACAAAAAGCAGCTCGACGGTATGGCGGCTCACATTGCAAGTTCTACTCAAGACATGGTCGTTGGCGCGATTGCAGCCGAAAACATCAATGCCGGTGAGCAGCTCGGTAACGTGCGTTTCATTCTACTGCCCAATGACCGGATATTTCAAAAAAATCAGTCTATAGCCTCAATTCAAATTGATGGCAGACTCGACCGCGGTAAGATTGCACGAAATCTAAAACAATTCATGGACGAGATCAACCAGGAAGTAGTCAATCTCGGCATGATCGCCAACCCACTGACAGGTCGCTTTGGCGATTTGTCTTCTGATTCGATGCTGTCATTTTACGACATGGTCAACCGCATAAAAGACCTCGACCGCCAGTTCATACTGATCGCGGTAGTACTGGAAGATACTTATGCCATAGGCCCGCTCAATGTCAGCTTCCGGTTTGAAGAAACGGGCGAAAGCATTTTAACGACAAAGCCGAAAGTGCCCGATAAAGAACCAGTCGACAAATGATACCGATGGAGAACAGTTTGTGAAAACCGGAAAATACCAGGTAAACATACTTCAGGAAGGCAAAATGTGGGTCGATGGCGGCATTGCGTTTGCCGGACTGCCACGCTCAGAATGGGAAGCTTTTGCCAGCCCGGATAACAAAAACCGCATTCAGATCGGCATCAATTTTTTGCTGATCAGAGGCGAAGGTATCAACATGCTTGTCGATACCGGTGTTGGCAGAAAAATACGATCTGGTCGTCTGCAAACAATGGGGCTCGAAGATGCTCTTCCGGCCAGCAAGCTTATCAACAAATTCGGGCTTACCGCTGATGATATTACACATGTGGTGTTTTCTCATCTTCATTTCGACCACTGTGGCGGCTCCACTGAGAACAGTAAAGAAGAAACCACAGCGATCTTTCGTAAAGCTGTCCTGGTTATACAAAAAGATGAATGGCAGGCCGCCTGCCAACCAGATGAATTCTCACGCAGCAGTTACCATGTTCATGATTTCATGCCGCTTTTTGAAACCGGCAACATCAGATTTATCAATGGCGACTGCGAAATAGCAGATGGTATCCACCTCGAAGTAAGCGGCGGACACACAGCGGCACATCAGATAGTTCGAATCAAAGACAGTCAGCTCAATATCATTTATCCAGCCGACATCTGCCCAACCACTTTGCACATAGACCCGGAGAGACGCGAAGCATTCGACCTCTACCCTCTCGAAACGCTTCGAGCACGCAACACCCTGTTGCGGCGGGCATTGCGCCCAGACACTTTTATTGCCTTTTCGCACGCACATAATGCGTCATTCTATAAAATCGAGCTCGACAATGGCTCATACAAAGCGATCAGCGCCGATGACAACGAAACAACCTGAAAAAATCTATATTCTCGCCAATGCCGGCGCCAGGACTCTTGACTTTAAGGGTTTAGAGGCCGCATGTGCACGGATTGCCAAACACATGGCAGTCGAGATCATCAGAACAAACAGCCCGCAACAGGCTGACAGTGAAACCGCCAGACTCAGCGCAATAGATGGCAATCTGGTTGCTGCTGCCGGCGGCGACGGCACGATAAACACCCTGCTTAACGCGCTTGCACCCAACGGGACTCTTGGCATTATTCCGGCGGGCACTGCCAATGTTATTGGCAGAGAGCTTGGCATACCACTCAAAATCAGCGAAGCAGTTAAGGTTCTGTTAACCGGAGCTGTTCAAAAGGTTGATACCGCTGTCTGCAACGGGCGCAAATATCTGTTTGTAGCTGGTTTTGGTTTCGACGCCGAAGTTGCAGCATCCGTAAGCGGACTGCTCAAAAAAATTCTTGGCAGAGCAGCCTATCACCTGGCCGGCCTGCTGTGTTTTGTTACCTACCGGCCGCCACTGCTTAAAATAACCTGTGACGGCAAGCTTTATCGTGGCCGTTATGCGATAATAGCCAACATGCGCCGCTATGGCGGTGAACTGTTTTTTGCTCCTCAGGCCAGATTTGACGACGGAAAACTAGATCTGGTGATACTCAAACGCTTTTCGGTATGCAGCCTGCTACGACTGCTCAACTTTGCCCGTGGAAATGGCAGGTTTCCTGGCAATGTCGCCGAGATAGTGCAAGGTTCACATTTCATTGTCGAAGCTGACCGCCCCACCCTCTACCAGCTGGATGGTGAGGTCTTTCCGGCAACCGATCGATTCGAAATAACATTGGCACCACAGCCAACAAACATAATAACCCCCTGATGGAAATACTTTCAACAATCTGGCAGATCACACAAACACTGCTGCTGATCACAGTGATCATCAGCTCTGTCATGTTGCTGATCGCACTATTCCACCCCTTGCGTTTCGATGTAAAACTGCGGGGCTCAGTTAAAGGACAGAGAGCAGAAGTGTGGTTCGTCTATCTGTTCAGGCTCTTCAAGATCGGGGTTATTGCAACACCACATACCCAGGATCTGGTGGTCAGTTTCATGGGTTGGAAAAAGCGACTTGACCGACTGGGCAGTAGAAAGCCTGCAAGCAATCCGCCGCCGACAACACCCTCCGGGGCAGTGCCATCTACAGACACAAGCGCCCCTACTACCTCTACTGCTGCTCCCCAGACAACAGAATCTGCAACCAGCGCTGACGTGCAAGTCAACGATAAGCCGATTAAAGCAGATGTAACAGCAGAATCCCCCCCAATAACTGACTCAGTTGTGAAATCAAAAGAACCTAGCAGCAGAGCGCCGACAAGTTCAGAAGCCATTCCAGTCGATCATCGAACAGAAACTGCTGACGCGACAACTGGCACAGCAGAAGCATCGGACACTGTCTCTGCTGTGGTTGACGAGCCTCTATTACCGCATAAAACACAACAATCACCAGAGCAGATCGCGGCAACACCGGCGCTGTCTGAAAAGAATGCACCAGAGATCGACCCTGAAAAGCCAGAAACCATTGAACCTGTAATTGAGTCCGACAAACCGGTAGCTGATATTGACAGTCGGCCACTCAAACCATTGCACGAGGTTGAAGCTGAATACAAAGCCGCCAAAGACAACGAGTCTGGCAGAGCCAATGCCCAGCCGGGTGCTGATACTGCCGATGCCACGGGCAAGGCAACCAAATCGTTAAAACAGGTTCTGCGCCGTTTCAAGCGCGATGCAAGCCGACGCTTTAACCAATTTAAGACTTATGCACGCCTGTTCAGATTGAAATGGCGTAGTTTATCACCTGTGTTTAAAAGGTTCTGGCAGAGAGGCAAACCTGGTTTCGGACTGCCACGCATTGACCTGCTTCTACGCTATGCTCTGCATGAGCCATATTTAACCGGCATGTGCCACGGAACACTTGCAGTGGCAAGTGGCATGGCTGGACAATGGGGTGTAAACTTCGTTCCAGTGCCGCAATTTGGTGCGCCCATGATTTACAGTCGGGCTTATGTAACCGCAGTTGTCAGGCCCTGGCGTCTGCTCTATGCTACTGCTGCACTTTTGTTCGAAAAACAGCTGTATAAAGAAATATGGCAATTATTCAAATGGTACCGCGAAAAAAAACAACATTAAAAAATTCTTCCTACATGTGGCGGTTTCTGGTAAGATAATCTCGAAATTCAGGAGGTTCCAGCTCAAATGGCAATTGATACTTTAATTAAAACAGTATTATCAGAACTTAAAGTGGCGATTAACTCAAAAACCGTCATCGGCGAGCCAACCACTTTCAAGAACTGGACTGTGATACCGGTCACCCGGGTTTCTTTTGGCTTTGGCGCAGGCGGCGGCCAGGGGAAAAATGATGCCGCAGGCTTTGGCGGCGGTTCTGGTGGTGGTGCAACAATTGAACCGGTTGCTTTTATTGTCATAGGTGAAAAGGAAGTTAAACTGATTTCGCTGAAAGAAAAAGAAACGATCTGGGAAAAAATTCTCAAACCTGAAGTTGGCGAAAAAATATACAACAAGCTCATGGGCATAGCAGACACACCGGTTGAGTCTGCTGACAAAGATCCTGAGAACGACAAGAAGGATTAATCGGGACTGAATTTTGTTCCTGAAATTTTTTTGAAAGAGGGTGTGTCACTATTATCAGTACAGAGGCTATTAAACAGATTAAACTTTTCGAAGGTCTGGAAGAGCATGATCTAAAAAAGATTTCAGAAGTTGTCAAAGAACGCACTGTCCCTGCTGGAACAGTTCTGTTCAAGGAAGGCGACAATGGCGATGCCTTTTATCTTCTTAAAGAAGGCACTATCGAGATTCATAAAGAAAACAACCAGGCGATCATCGATATTAACAGCTCCGATGAAAGCAATTTTTTCGGAGAAATGGCTCTGATCGAGGGCACTCCGCGTAACGCCACGATCAAAACCAAAACAGAGTGCACGGTTCTCGAAATCGACAAGATAAACTTCGACATGCTGCTGCGCCTCAATTCTTTTATCGCATTGCGCATCATGACGGCGCTTACCCAGCGGATACGCAAAACCACTACGCTCATGAAAGCTATAGTGCTGGAAGCAGAAGTAAAAGCCGGCAAATTGATCACTCTTTTCAGCCCCAAAGGCGGCGCTGGCAAAAGTGTAACGGCAGCCAACATGACCGCTGGCATCGCCAAATTGACCGGCAAAAAAGCACTTTTGATTGATCTTGACCTGCAGTTCGGCGATCTTGCCTTCATGCTTGGCCTCAAAGCCAAACACAGCATTGCAGATCTGGTAGAGTCTGAACCCGAAACCGCAGACGATCTCAGGAAATTTCTGTCCGTGCATCCACATGGATTTTCAGTATTGCCCTCGCCCTTTAAGCCTGAACAGTCTGAAATGATCACTTCAAAACACCTGCGAAAAATAGTCCAGATCGCAAAAACCATATTTGACTACATCATTATTGATACTCATTCCCTGTTCCAGGATCTGACCATCAATTCGCTCGACATATCTGATCACATCTGCCTGATCATGGCACCCGAAATGAATCATATAAAAAGCATGCACATGTGCATGAAAGTGGTCGAAACGCTTAAATACCCGTCAGAAAAAATCCGACTGGTGCTTAACCGCGAAGAATGCATGTATGCAATTCCACGTACCGAAATCGAAGCGACACTAAAGCGAAAATTTGATTTCTGCCTGCACGACGACTGGAAGCATGCACTCGGCATGGTCAACGAGCAGAAAACGATCTTCGACACCACTGTTGAATCGACTTATCGGAATGATTTTATTCACCTGATAACCGGTCTTACTGGCGAAAAAATCACTGAAGAAGCTGAAAAAAGCTTGCTTGGCACCCTCAAGGGCTGGTTCGGCAAATCCGACAAGCCCGGCAAATCCTGATTACTGTCTTCTGATTTCCCAGAGCATGTGAGGCAGTTGTGGCACGATAAGTCTTGCTGCAGCCAGCTTTACTGCTTTACTGCTCCCGGGAATGCAGATAAGCATTTTATCACCAACTACCCCGGCACAGGCTCGACTGAGCATGGCCGCAGTACCAATCTGCTGGAACGAGATCCAGCGGAAAAGCTCGCCAAAACCTTCCATTTCTTTGGTGAATAGCGAGCGAGCTACTTCGACAGTGCCATCTCTGGCAGTCAAACCGGTTCCACCACTGGTTATCACTGCATCCAGATCTGGCATCATCAGCCATTCCTGCAGCGCCTGACGCATCAACTCAGGGTCTTCACGCACAATTCGATAAACGATAACTTTATGCCCGGCATTTTCAAGCATATCTTTGAGAATAGCTCCTGACTTGTCGCTGTTTTCGTCGCGCGTGTCAGAAAAAGTCATTACACCAACATCAAGACTGGCGGTGGCAAGCTTTTCATGTTCATGGTGTCCCATGTGCTTTTTCCTTCTGTCCTGGCGGAGTTACCGGACAAGCCTGACTTCAGGGCTGACCGACAAAACAATCTGGCGCAGCTCATCATTATCTATGACCATAAAATCAAGAACTTCGCGATCATGAATGTATTCTTCGACCCCCTCCAGAACTAGAAAAGACAGGCGATCAACCTCAAGACCAGCGAGAGTTCGCGTCGGCTCAATACCAATAACAAGATTACCACTTGTGTCACCTGCCTTAGAGGTATCGAACAGATAAACTGCGGCGACTTCCTCAAGAGGCGAAAAAACGGTAGACAAAAACTTGATAAATCCAGCAGGAATTTCGGGATCTGGCGTCGAAAAAACCAGCGATTCACCTTCAGCGATTTCGACTTCGGTGTAGGGATGCCTGCCAGTGAGCGGGCTAGACTCGCCTATTCTGGTCAACAACATGGCTGAGATATTATTGGCAGTCTCGGCAAGATCCAACTCTGAGCCATTGTTATCAACAACAATGATGTTCGAATTTTCGGGCAGCTCATCTTGAGCATAGAGTCGCTCGCGCGCGCTGTCGATGGTCCATTGGCGATAATCTACCAGACGCAACAATCGCAGTTCGGGGTTGGCACGCACATAGATAAGACGGTTACAGAAATTGTCGAGCCCCATCGAAAACAGTAACGCTGCGTTAATTATTATTGACGTTGTGCCAGCCAACCTTGCCTGCTCAATTATGTGTTTGACCTCGTTGATCATAGCCGGGTGCATGATATTGTTAAGAGCCTGAGTTGCCTCGTCATTAGCAAAAGCGCATCGGCCAAGGGTTTTACGACAGATTGCTCCTTCAACCATGATCTCATCACCAAAGGTATTAACCAGCATTTGCTGAACAGCGGGCTGATTAAGCAGGTCATGGCCAATCGCATCAACCTCGACATTTTCGCCCAGACCTCTCTTCGATAGCATGTTAGCAAGAGTAGACTTGCCAGCTCCGGTCTGACCTGAGATTCCGATTACCAGCATATTAATCCTGCTTTCTTGGCAAATAGACCGAAAAAGTTGAGCCTTCACCAGCCACGCTCTGCACCTCTATTCTGCCGCCATGTTCTTCAACAATACGCAAGGCCATTGAAAGACCAAGGCCAGTGCCGTCTTCTTTCGTGGTCATGAAAGGATTGAAAATGTCAGGAAGCCGGCTGGCGGGGATGCCACTGCCGGTATCTTCAAATGCAACTATCACAAAATCTTCACGCAGATCAATATTTACACGCAGCTCACCGCCGGATTGAAGAGCCTGCACAGCATTGGTCATTATATTTATGAACACCTGTTTAAGCTGATCTGGATCACCAATGATCTTTGGGCAATCTGGAACAACCGTTTTGCAGAACTTGATACTCTGTTTTTTAAGCTGGTTTTTTACCAACACATAGCAATCTTCTACAACACGCTCAGGCTCAACATCGATAGCCTTTGGCTTGCTCGGGCGGGCAAAATCGAGAAGGCTGCCAATTATGCTTTCGAGGCGGTTTATTTCACTCTGAATTATGTTTAAAGGCTCGCTGCGTGGATCTTTATCACCAAATTCGCTTTGCAGCAGCTGAACTATCATTTTCATGCCGGTTAATGGGTTTCTGATTTCATGGGCAATGCCGGCGGCAAGCACGCCGAGAGCCGACAATTTGTCAGCTCGCTTGAGCTGTTCTTCAAGCGCACTGAGCTGAGTAACATCCTTGATAAACACGGCGGTGCCAAGCATGCCACCGGTTTCATTCCTGAACGGAAAAGCGTTAACTTCAACAATTCTGGCAGGATTGCTGTTGCGAATCTTTACCTTTTCGTTCTCAAGAGTAATATTTGTGGTAAGCGCTTCAATCATCAGTTCATTAAGATGCCCGGGCAGCTTGTCTTCAGCATCGAACGGACTCCAGTTCTCGGGAAACTGGCGAGCCATGATGATCTTGATTTCAGGATTCGCATAGGTGGCGCGGCCCTCGGGATCGAAGATGAGCACACCTGAAGTCATGCTTTCAAGAATTCGTTCAGTAAAACCTTTAAGGCGAATCAGATCCTTGAACATGTGATCAATCGAGGCGATCTGAGTTGCAATGATGCGCAGACCGATAATATCTTCGTCGCGGTAAGCGTATGGCTTACGACTACCGATGGTCAACACGCCGATCAGCCGCCCAGAAACTTCGATCGGCAAGATCAGCACCGAATTGAACTCGCTCGTATAGGTCAGATAGGGTTTGAGTTCTTTGGCCGCAAGCCCTATCGGGCCTTCGCCGACCTGAATTGTTTGCGGAAACGAGGCGGAAACGTTCTGATCAACACGAGCTTCGAGAGTTTTTCCATCGGTGGATACAAAATAAAGCAGATAAACATCAAAATTGATAAAACTGCGCGCCACCTTGCCTAGTGCATCGTAAATATCGCGAAAATCGATCAAAGATTCAGCCTGTTGAGAAATCTCATAAAGAGCAGACAAACGCGAATTTTTATGAATCATTTCGTTGTTCAGTCTGAGATTTTCAAAAAGGGAGCCCATAAATGGAGTTATTATCTCAAGGAAACTGCGGTGCTCAAACGAAAAATCGCTACGGCTCTCAGGCTTATACATGACAAGTAAGCCAACTGGCTTTCCTGAAAGGATTACCGGCCAGGCCGACATTTTCTTTATCGGATAATTTTCAGAAATTTCATATTCTGTGGCTGAACTTCCAAGAGCATTGTCGCGTAAACGCATGAATACGAGAAAGCAGTCGCTAAAAAAATCGTTGGTAAGCTCTGGTTCAGGCGAAGTTTCCTGAAAACTCTTTACGAACGGAATCATTGTGTTGCTTTTTTCGTGTGGTGTCAACAAAAGTGCACCAAGCGATTCTGTTACCGAAACTGCGCTTTCAGTCAAAAAAAGCAGGGCACGATCAGCGTTCAAATGCGATATTGCCTGAGCAATTTCGCTCAGCAAAGAGATTGCGATTACTGGTCTCTGCTCAACACCCATAAACGTTGCTCCTGACTATGCAGCTAAGTTAACATGACTACCGGACAAACGCACGATTTTTTCGTCAAAGTTGAAAAGAAGTTGTAACTGTATTAAGTTGGACGAAACGAACGGCAAGGAGATCTAAAATGGCAAAAGAATCAAAAGCCCCCAAAAAGTCTGATATACCAGCAATAGTAGCTAAAACCGTAAAAACAGCTAAGCCGACTGCGTCTAAAACTGCTTATAAATTAGATGCAACCGAGAAAAATATTATCGACACTTTTGAGCAGATCAGCGCAATACCGCGCAATTCTGGCAACGAAGAGCAAATTAGACAATTTTTGATCGACTGGGCCCGCAAAAACAAGTTCCTGTACATTACCGACAAGGTCGGCAATCTGATCATTAAAATTGCTGCCAGCAAAGGCATGGAAAAGCACGATACCGTGGTATTGCAGGGTCATCTTGACATGGTCTGTGAAAAGACACCTGACTCGCAGCATGATTTCACCAAAGATCCGATCAGCTTTGTTTATGACGGTGACTGGCTCAAGGCCGACAGAACCACGCTGGGTGCCGACAACGGCATAGCGATTGCGATGGCCATGTGCCTGGCTACGGACAGCAAGGTCAAGCACGGACCGCTCGAACTGCTTTTCACCATTGAGGAAGAAACCGGACTTACCGGCGCCAAAGGTCTCGAAACTGGTATAATTGAGGCCAAATATCTGATCAATATAGACTCCGAAAGGGATAATGTATTTACAGTAGGCTGTGCGGGTGGCAAAGACACTCATATTGAACTTGATCTCGGCTACGAAGAGGTTCCCTACGATTTTCGCGGCATGCACCTCAAGGTCAGTGGTCTCACTGGCGGTCATTCTGGCGAAAATATCATCGATGAGCGTGCCAATGCTATTCGAGTGCTAAATCGAATTATGCACAGTATTCGAGATATATGTGACCTGCGCCTGACCTGGATCAAAGGCGGCACAGCACACAACGCTATTCCTCGCGATGCCGAAGCGACATTTTTCATTCCAACAGACCAGATACAGGCTGTGCAGGAGCATGTTGCCAAAGCTGAGGCGTATCTTAAATCAGAATTTGAGCGCACCGACCCCAACCTGCAGGTTTATCTGGCCGAAATGGCAATAACACCTGATCGCAGAGGCATGATGAGCTATGTTTCTCTGAAAGTTCTCGATCTGATTTATGCGTTACCACATGGCGTCGCAGCACGATCAACCGATATGCCACATCTGGTCGAAACATCTAATAATCTGGCAAAAGCCTGGGTAGATGGTGGTAAGCTTTTTATTCATTCGAGTCAGCGCAGCTCGGTGATGACCAGACTCGATGCCCTGACACACCGCATAGAAGCTATTGGCAGACTGTCCGGAGCCAGAGCCTATAGTGGAAATGGCTATCCGTCATGGCGACCGGACTTCAATTCAGAGCTGCTGGCTACCTGCAAAAAGATCTATATGTCTCTGTTCGATTCTGAGCCTCTTGTAGAAGCAATTCACGCCGGTCTTGAGTGCGGTATAATCGGTAATCTCCATGAGGGAATGCAGATGATCTCTCTTGGCCCGACCATCAAAAACCCACATTCTCCAGACGAAAGAATGTTTTTACCCTCTCTGAACAAGGTGTATAAGCTGCTGGGCAAGATACTGGCAGAACTTTGAAGTCAACCATGAAAGCTCTTCATAAACGAATACTTCCAATATTGCTGCTGTTTGCGACTGCTTTTGCAGCAACTCCACCGCTGGCAGGCGACACATCGGTTACTCTGCTGCACTCCAATGACACACATGCCCATATAATGCCATTTGACAGCAAGGCTTATGGCCCGGAGACTGGCGGCATTGCCAGACGGGCAAATTTGATCAGAAAGCTGAAAGCTCAAACACCTTATGCATTGGTTCTCGATGCCGGCGACATATTCCAGGGAACGCCATTTTATAGCATATTCAAGGGTGAAGCATGCCACAAACTGGCTGTCGCGGCCGGATATGAAGCTGTCACGATCGGGAACCACGAGCTCGACAACAGTCTTGAAAATCTGCAGACTCAGGTTGCCAATTCCGGCATTCGCCTACTGTGTTGCAATGTTTTTTATCGTGACAGCAAACGACCGATATTTCCGGGCTATCAGATCTTTTTGCGTAACGGTCTTAAGATTGCGGTAATAGGAAGTATAGGCAACGAAGCCTGGGAAGTCATTGACCGCAAGATTCGCGCGCCGCTTTTCCAGACAGATCAGACTACAGCAGTCAGACAGGTTGCGCAACGTCTGCGCAAATATGTAGATCTTATCGTAGTTTTATCGCACGCCGGTATAGAGTTTGATGAACAGATGGCCGCCCAGATCGCCGAAATAGATGTAATAATTGGCGGACACACCCATGAAGAGATACTTGAACCAAGACTCATCCACAACAATCCCGAAATCGGTGTCTGTAACAACGGCCTCGATGGTACAATTGTTGTACAGGCGGGCGAGCATGGCACTTTTCTCGGCAAACTCGACCTGCTCATCGACGATAATGGCCAGATTTCGAATTACAATGGGCAGCTCATCAAGATAACATCAGAGCATGAACCCCCGCCAGGAGATCAGCTCCTGGAGCTTGTCAGCAGATACAACCATCAACTGGAACAGCAGATGGGTACAGTAGCAGGCTTTACTGATAAAGATTTGAGCTTGACCAAGGATCTTAAAAAAACTCACATCCTGACGATGGGCACTTTTACCGCGCAAAGCATGCTGGAGGCTGGCAAAGGTGATATCTGTGTGGTTAATTCTGGCGCAATAAAAACCGGTATCGAGGCTGGTGAAATTACTATCGGCGAGATTTATGAAGCCCTGCCCTACGACAACACTGTAGTCACCTTTACCATGTCCGGAAAAGATGTTCAAGCAATGTTTGATTTTATCTGCTCCAATAAAACTCCACCTGACGGCTATCAGTATGCCGGCATGAACGCTGAGTTAGACATGGTCAAGGGCCAGGCAAAAAACATTCTCATTGGTGGGCAACCTCTTGACGCTGAGAAAAAATATCGAGTTTCTACTTCTTCGTTCATGGCAAATGGAAATATAGACGGTGACAAGCTTTTTGCCAAAGTAGAAAGCGTCGAAGATTCGGGTGTTTTTATGCGTGATGCAGCAATTAACTATCTCGGCAGAGTAAAAACGGTTCCTGATTATTCAAGGTCAGCGGTAAACATAATCAGAGATTAAGGTCAGCGATAAAACCAGAGGTGCGCGACAAAGACCAGGGATGATGCGATCGTTACCGACACCATGCTCATGCGTAAAAAGGCAACTCGGCTCCAGCTGCCGTGGTAATGGCTGCCGATTCCCCAGTATACAAAGTCAGAGATCATAATACCGACCAGACAGCTTAGAGCTGAAAAAACAGGATTCAACTCAAGGCCCAGCGCAAGATTGGCGCTGATGAACAGTATAGTGAGACACAGTCCTCTGATCAGAGAATTTCCGTTAGTTATCCAGTGGGGAATAATTCGACGACGACTAACCGAAATCAGGTTGCCTTCACGCTGATACCATCGCCATCTGATGCTCAAAATAGCTGCAAAGCTGACAACATAGGGAATAAAAAACAGTCTATCTTCTGACAAATTGAAGTTTGCGCCGAGAATCCAGGCAAACGAAACGATGAACATGTAGAATATCGGCCGAACTCTGAACCGCTCGTCTTGACTGCCCGGCATTTCCAGAAAAATATCGATGAGAGAAATCAGAATCGTACATATCAATACAGGGATATACCATTCCGGGCCAACGAGACTCCAGGCGGCATAGCCTGCCAGAGATACTCCTATCATGCCAGAGTGTCCGAGGCGGCCTGAAATATTGCCAAAAAGATAGGTAGTCAGAAAAATCATGCCAATCGAACACAGCTGCATGATAATCTCGGGAATCGGCTTGGTAGTGATCTTCATGATGATAAACAGAGTGCCGAACGGAATGATTATATTATCGGCTCCACCAAGTGAAATTGCCTCAAAACAGGTTACCAGCACGGATATCAACAGGGCGGCCAGCACACATTCCATTCTTCCAACCTGGGTCAGCAGCAGCAGCCCAAGATGAACTATCAAAAAGGTCGATAGCAGAAAAATGAATGAGCCCTCGAGACTCTTGTTTTCTTCCTCAACGTTGTAGATTTTGAAACCATAGCTAATGCCGATCAAAGCGGCCAGAGCATCTGAAACCGATAGAACTGCAATCGAAATCATGTAGAAATCAGGTTTTTCGAAGTAGCTGGTGGCAGAAAAGGTCAGGTATATAGCGAGTGGATGTAAAAGATCGCCACTAGACTTGCGTTTAATCCCATGAACAGACTGTAACAGACCAAGTTTTTTGGTGGAGTACATCAGTCCGATAAAAACAAAGCCCAATCCCAGAACGGTCCAGTGGGAACTAAAAATGTAGGCAAAGCTCAGCGAAACAATACCACCGGCAAAGTGAACGAACTTACGGGTGGCTTCCTGCGAGCAGGAGCCAGTGCCACGCAAAAGTTCGCCAACGCCTACTATCGATAAAAAAATGGCAGCAACAACAAGCGCTGAACCAATCTCGCTTTCCCAGACTATCATTAGTTACCCGCCAGACAATGTGTATTCACGTAGATTCTAATTAGGCTGGCGCATAAATGCAAGGTTGAACTTTCAGCAGATATTTTGTTTAAAAATTTGTCGGGGGTAATCGTTTCGTGTAAATGTTGTGATATAATTTTTTTATGAAATTTTCTTTAAAGCTGCTCAAACCCCTGCTTATTGTTCTGCTGATTTTTCTGCCACTAATTCAGGTTAATGCCGAGAGTGCAGCACTAGACAATCGACTCGACTCGATCGTGATAACTTTTGATCCACCCGTTATAAATTGCGTTAACCGCAGCGAAGAACTTTATCATCTGATTATAAATACCATGAGAGCGCCCGAAAATGGACTTCTGGAGCTTATAGAAAAAAACGGCGCCATGTGGTCTGTCAGTCACAGCCTCTGCGGGGTTCAATTCTCGCTTTTTCATTTTGACGACTCTGCCATAGCAGCGCAAATATGCAGAAACTTTCTGACCAGACTCCACCTCGAAATGC
The DNA here is from genome assembly GCA_018818125.1 of Candidatus Rifleibacteriota bacterium. Lineage (GTDB taxonomy): Bacteria > Muiribacteriota > Ozemobacteria > Ozemobacterales > Ozemobacteraceae > Rifleibacterium. The sequence goes on along the minus strand of JAHISQ010000118.1, from coordinate 26,689 downwards.
AGACCGAGCTCAAAAAAGAAAAAAAGACCAGAGAGTTTGCCGATTACATACACGCGCTCCTGCAGCCAGACGTCTTGTCATCACAGTCTTCGCGAAAACCTGTCAGCATAAACTGCTCAGCAAACATGGGCAAATACGAGATTGAACTTGATGCAGCTGTTTCCAAACTACTGCCTGTTTACGAAAACACCACTTGCGAGGTTAATAATCACAAAGTATTGCCCGGCATTCTGCCCACGGTTTATACGGTTTTCAGATGGCCAGAGATAAGCTTCAGAACGTTTTCCACGGCAAAGTTTCTGGGCGAAAAATTCATAAAACAAGCTGGACTGGATCAGTTACTCAAATATGAGATAATTTACGGAAATTCCGAACTGAATCTGGTTGTATATATTTCCGGGAACGAAGAACAACTGGCGGAAAACATGCAAAAGTTCAGACAAATTCACAATTTCGAGCTGAGCCAGGAGCCCCCCCCCGACTGGACACAATTCAGCGATTCACTCTGCAAAATAATGGCAGACGACTTGCGTGATCTTGCCAAAAAAGCATTGTTTACCAGCTGGTTAAAACACTGGCAAGGCTCCTTCGACAGCCTTAATGTTTATCACCCAGAAGCTCCGGAGCAAAGGTCTTTTGGCTTTTGCATGCCAACAGATCATCAACACCTGCTGAGCTTTTCCAGCAAGCTGTTTCCAAATTTTGCGGCGACAAGTCGGCCTGATGGCGATGATACCTGTGATATTACCATGGCAATTGGCGGCGACAATCAGGAAATCATCAACGAGATTCATCGTAATTTCAGCAGCAATCCTTCTGCAATAGTGCCATTAACCATGACCCGTGACCAGAAACTGCTTAAAATTGCTTTTAATTGTAGCTCAACAGAGGTCAGCGGACATCTGGCGCGCCTGCGCAACAATATATACAACAACCTCGCTGAGAAGCTTCTGATAAGCGAACCTGTCGGTGACTTAAAAATTGGTATCGCCGGAATCAGCAACCTGCCGCCATTCGAGTTGCGCGGCCTACTGCAACGGGGATGGTCGCCTATTCCGAATGAACAGCTTCTGGCTTACCTGCCCGGAGCAGCTCACGCTGCCCGTCTATTAGACATAAGCGATGGCAACAAAGAAACCCTCCGGCAACGCTGGCAGCTGTATCTTGCGTCCAGCCGCGGCCGTTCCGAGCTTCTCGCCACCATCTCGGCTGCCGGATATCAGATCAAAGATTTCAGCCTGCCAGAGTAAAGTATCTAACACCGTTTTTTAGGTGGCTCTTATGGCTTTAGCCATTTAGAGCCACGTATCCCGCAGTCTCTCACAGGGAAGGTGGCTCTTATGGCTTTAGCCATTTAGAGCCACGTATCCCGTAGTCTTTCACAGGGAAGGTGGCTCTTATGGCTTTAGCCATTTAGAGTCACGTATCCCGTAGTCTCTCACAGGGACAGGTTTTCCTAACGATTTTCAAACAAATGCTTATTGAAAGCTTTCGAACAGTCGATATATTTACTGAGCTGTATTTGCTGGAAGTTCAGGAGACATTATGATTGAAAATCGCTCTGGAATAAGAGAACTGCAGATAGCCCGTGGCCTGATAACCCTTCGTTGGGCAAGTATTCCGATAATATTCGGATTCAGCCTGATAAGCCTGAATCTGCTTGGCATGAGCTTTAGAATTGAGCCAATATATGTTTTATGCTGTATGTTGGCTATTATCAACGTATTTTTCACGCTGCACTTTTCGCTGCTATCAAGGCACATGATGATAACGCATGGCATGAGCAGTCTCAAAAAGCTCCTGCTGAAGGTCATTTCAAATTCTTTTGCCAGAATCAGAAGCAGAGGCGCAATGGGAATTCTGCAACTTCCCACCGCAATTCCGAGAATTCTTGCCGTTCTCTATCTTATGATGCTCGAAGCGCTCAAGGATCTCTCATTCAACATTTTTTCGATCAATAATGTCATGCATTCCCAGGTTATCGGCGATTTGCTGATAATAATGCTGTTAACCAGATATACCGGAACAACTGAAAGTCCCCTCATATTTTTGAGCGTTGTACCCATCACAGTTGCCGGAGCCGTAATGGGCTTCAAAACTGGAGCTGCTTACACTTCTCTGGCTGTCATGGCATGGTCGTTCATAAGTATGTTGGTAAAATACCAGTTTATTCCACATATCAAATTTTATCCGCCTCTTTACGGCGATCTCAGCCAGAATTCAGGATGGGTTATTTCCAGCGCCATGGTTATCAGCACCGGATTGAGTGCCACCACCTATCTTGCTCATAAATTGACGTTGGTATTCAAGGAAAGAATATTTTTTCTTAACGACATGCTTTATAAGAGCAATAACAGAGCAATATCTTCGACCCTTGCGGCAGAACAAACCAGCAGTGCCTGGCTGATCGCCAATGCCGAAGGAAAAGTCGAAAAAATAAAGGTAGATAAGAGTGGCATTTTTCCTGCCGACCTCGTCGATAAAAATCTTTTGCAGGTATATCCAGAGCTCGAACAATATGGCATGGCCTATGTTATACAGGCAGTAATAACCAGCGGAAGCCGGCGGGTTCTCGAGAAGATAAAAATTCGTTCACACGAAGGCACTGAACATATATTTAATGCCAGAATAAGTTCGTTCAAAGATTGCGACAACCAGACAAGAATTCTGGCTATATTTGACGACCGTACCGAAGAAATATTTATAAAGACCCATCTTGAATCAATCAAAAAGGAACTAACCGAGCTGCAGACAAGTTTTGAAAAGGTTTCTCTCGAAAACCGGGAAAACCGCAGCATGTTCGAGGAAATGCAGAAACTTGCAAACGACAGAGCAGTAGAAATCGAACTTCTCAGCCACAGATTAAAAGCTCTCAAAGCAGAAGAAAACAATTCCAACAATCAGATTTCCAGTCTGATGAACGAACTGGCTTCGCTCAAGACGACCAACGATCAACTTTCATCTGACCTGCAGTATAAACAGATAATTCTCGATGAGATTTCAGATCTTGTCAATGTTTGCACAGAGCTGGAAGGGCTTACTACCCTCATCGAAAAAAGAGCAAGAGAAATGTTTAAGCTCGATAACACCTGTTTGCACATTTTCACAGCTGAAGACAGTCTACATCGCCGCAACGAAATTCTCGACATCAGAAAAGCTTCGCCCCGACTTCTCGATATCCCGCGCAATAATCCTGAAGCTCTGAACCCGGTGCTCGACGAAGGGCGGCCGGTCATAATCAACGCTCAGATTACTCCTGAAAAATCAGCAGCCATGGAAATAACAAATGGTTCTATGCATCGTCTAACCGCATATATCCCGGTGAGGCATCAGGGGAAGGTTCTCGGCATGATGATGCTTGAGAGGTTCGGGCAGGAAGAAAGCTCCGAGACAACAATCAACATGGTCAGTTACTACCTCAAACATGCTTCTGCCGCGATCAAAAATGCTATCGCATTTCGCGAGTCACAAAGCAAAAATGATCGGATGCATAAAAGCATAACTAAGCTTTACACTCAACTCGACAGCATAAAAGCCATGGTGTTTTCGCGACCCGACGAAGAAGACCAGCCTTTTTTCAAAATTCTCAGTGAGTTCACCAAAATTGTTCAAATCAAAGATATCATGCTGGTGTGCCTTCACAATGACGGCAGCGCAGAACCCAGCAGCAGAGTTGATCGTTCACGCCAGCTCAATCTCAACCCTGCCGAGACAGAGCTGATACAAATTGTCAAAAATAATCCAAGACACAAAGCAACTATCGAGCTCAAAGAAGATGAAGCCATCTGCACTGCTTATCCTCTCATGCATAGCAACAGACTGTTTGGTGTAGCGTTCATTTATTACGCCAACGAAACAACGCCAGACGAAACAATCACTGAGTTCTGTATAAAACTGCTGCGTGACCGACTTGCCCTGCATACTCTCAACGAGGAAAAAGAAGTCTGGGAAAGCTTTTACCACGAAAATTTATCAGCCTAGTCTTCTGTCTCATTTGAAATACGCGTCATGCAGGGGGTTCTGCCCCGAAGCAAGCGCTTTATAATCAATGAGGTTAGCTCAGAACTGGTAATATCCTCTGAACCAGTCAATAAATCTTGAAACACCAATTTCAAGCGCAGTATTTGGGGCAAAACCAGTATCACGCATCAGATCATCGACATCGGCGCAGGTAGCGGGCACATCACCAGGTTGCATCGGCAACATTTCCATAACTGCTTTTTTGCCAATCTTCTTCTCGATGATTTCGATGAATTTTAGCAGTTCAACCGGCTTGTTATTGCCAATATTATAAAGTCGATAAGGCGCCCGGCTACTTGCCGGATCGGGCTCATCACTGCTCCAGAATTCATTCGGAGTGGCAACTCGGTCGCAAACTCTTACAATTCCCTCGACAATATCGTCAATATAGGTAAAATCACGCTGCATCAGGCCATTGTTAAACACCTTGATCGGCTTGCCTTCGAGAATAGCCCTGGTAAACAGAAAAAGTGCCATATCGGGGCGACCCCAGGGGCCATAAACGGTAAAAAAGCGCAAACCGGTAGTAGGTAAGCCATACAGGTGGGAATAAGTGTGCGCCATCAACTCGTTAGCTTTTTTGGTAGCGGCATACAACGATACCGGGTGATCAACATTGTGATGAATGGAGAAAGGCATGCGAGTGTTTGAGCCATAGACCGAACTTGAGGAAGCATAAACCAGATGTTCAACTTTGTTATGGCGACAGGCTTCTAGAATATTCATGAAGCCAACAATATTGGAGTCGATGTAGGCCTGCGGGTTTTCAATGCTGTAGCGAACTCCCGCCTGAGCGGCCAGGTTGATTACACGATCGAAGCGATGATCGACAAATGTATTTTCAATGGCTGCCCGATCATTGAGATCTGCCTTGATAAAAGTAAAATTCTGGTGATTGCGCAGAATATCAAGGCGACCGGTTTTAAGTCTAACATCATAGTAGTCATTAAGATTATCGAGACCAACAACATCGTCTCCTCGCTTCAGCAGGTAAATGCTGAGATGAAAACCTATAAAGCCAGCAGCCCCGGTAACCAGAATCTTCATAATGAACGGCTCCTCATTTTTTTTTGATAGTATCCTCTTTTTGCCTGCACTGCAAGCCCGAATTCTAATTTTGTGCTATACTTTTTCGAGTAAAAATTACATGCCAAAGGAGAAGGGAATGAAGCAATCATCAAACCGTGCATTTCTCTCAGGAAATGCTGCCATTGCCCGTGGCGCCTGGGAAGCTGGCGTCAGGTTCGCGGCGGCCTATCCAGGTACACCGTCAACTGAGATTCTCGAATATTGCGGGACCTATACCGAAATTGACGCCCAGTGGTCGGTAAACGAAAAAACCGCGATGGAAACAGTTATTGGCGCCTGTTACGGCGGCGCCAGATCGCTCTGTGCCCAGAAGCATGTCGGCCTCAACGTAGCGGCCGACCCCTTTTTTACCGTAGGCTATACCGGAGTCAATGCAGGCCTGGTCATTGTTACAGCCGATGATCCCGGCATGCATAGCTCTCAGAACGAGCAGGATAACCGTTATTATGCAATGATGGCGAAAGTTCCGATGTTTGAGCCTTCCAACAGTCAGGAAGCAAAAGACATGACCAAAGCCGCCATCAAAATGTCTGAGCAATATGACACTCCGGTTATGCTGCGCACTACCACCCGTATTTCTCATTCAGAAAGCATTGTTAATCTGGGTGAACGCGAAACTGCTCCCGACCGGGAATTTGTGCGAGATATGGGTAAATATTGCGTGTTGCCGCATAATGCCAGAGTCCTGCATATTAAGGTCGAAGAACGACTAAAAAAGATAGCCGAATTTGGCAATAATTGTGAATTTAACCGCATCGAAAGCGGCGACAACAGCATCGGCATAATTTCATCAGGCGTCAGCTACAGTCATGCCCGCGAGATTTTTCCCAATGCTTCTTATCTCAAACTGGGTCTGACCTTTCCACTACCCACCGAGCTAATCAAAAAATTTGCCGAAACTGTCGAAACTCTTATTGTTATTGAAGAAAACGAGCCATTTATCGAAACCGCAGTCAGGGTTCTTGGCATCAAATGCATAGGGAAAGACCGACTGCCAGTCTGCGGCGAGCTCAATCCCGACATCATTCATAAGTCGCTCAAAGATCTGGTCGAAGAGACAATGCCAGAGCTTACTAAAATGCCTGATGTCGATATTCCTGTGCGACCGCCAGTTCTATGTCCGGGTTGCCCACATCGTGGCATCTTTTTCATGCTACGCAAGCATGACTGCACCGTTACCGGCGACATTGGCTGTTACAGTCTCGGTGCTTTTGCGCCACACAATGCCATGCACACAATTGTCTGCATGGGCGCCTCGATAACCAATTCACTTGGTCTTGAAAAAGCTATGAAAGAGAAGATTCACGGCAAACTCGTTGCAATCCTTGGTGAATCAACTTTTATGCATTCAGGCATTACTGGCCTTATCGACACTGTCTACAATAAGGGTCGTCATGTAACCATTATTCTCGACAATTCTATCACCGCCATGACAGGCCACCAGCAGAATCCAGCCAGCGGTTCTACGCTCAAGGGCCAACCCGCCAAGGTTCTAGATTTTGAAGCCATGTGTCATGCCTGCGGAGTTACCAACGTACACACTGTTGATCCTTTTGATCTCAAAGCGGTAGAATCAACTCTAAAAGAAGCGCTCAACGACAGCGAGCCATCGGTAATCATAGCCCGCCGCCCCTGCTTTCTGCTCAAAAGCTATAAACCCAAAGTGCAGTTGGTGTCGATCAATCGCAACAAATGTGTCAAATGCGGCATCTGCTGGAAACTTGGCTGCCCGGCAATTGAAGTCAACCAGCAGGACGGCAAAACCCAGATCAACCCCACCCTCTGCGTTCATTGCGGACTTTGCGCTGCAGTATGCAGACCAGGCGCCATAACTCAGGCAAAAGAGGAGGCATAAGACATGACTACGAATATTCTTCTGTGCGGCGTTGGCGGCCAAGGCACTCTGCTGGCCAGCAATCTGTTGGCTGAGTGCGCAATGGAAGCCGGCTTTGATGTAAAAAAGTCTGAAATTCACGGCATGGCACAGCGTGGTGGCAGCGTAGTAAGTCACGTTCGTTTTGGCGAACGTATCTGTTCACCCATAATCAGAAAAGGCGAATGTGACATTCTGCTAGCATTTGAAGAGCTTGAAGCTCTGCGTTGGACCGAATTTCTAAAACCAGGCGGACTGGTTATCAGCAATGCACAAAACATTCTGCCAATGTCAGTTTCAGCCGGAAATTCAAAATACCCGACCGGTATCACAGAAAAACTGGCGAGTTGCTCAGCTGATGTAATTTCAGTCGATGCTATTGGCAAAGCCCGAGAACTTGGCAATCAGAAGTGCGTAAATGTTGTCCTGCTTGGCGTGCTTGCCCGCAGAATCAAAGAAATCAAACCAGAAATCTGGCCGGAAATGATCAAAAAAATGGTGCCCGAACGCCTGCAGGAACTTAATTTAAAAGCGTTCAAAACAGGCTGGAACCTGGCATAAAATCATACTTGCATAAAAAAAGCCGGTCTTAGCGCCGGCTTTTTTTATACATCTTTACTAACGCACAATGCGTCCCTTGATTCTCATTATCTGACTCTCGCACATTTTTTTGCCGAAGGACGGGATCTCACTGTTTCTGATATTGGCAAAAATCTGCTCAGCATCTTTGGTTTTATTCTGCATCCAAAAGATTTCTGAGAGCAGTAAAGCAAAAACTGGTTTCTGCATGTCGCCAACCCGATAAATCATTTCACCGCATAAAATTTCGGCACGATTTAACTGTTTTTCGTTAAACAACTGCTGAATATCGCGTATGGTGCGGCGCTCATGCTCATTCAGCTTTAAATCAAGCGAGAACGGATCTAACTGCAACAAAGTATCAACGTTTTCAGGCAGACGAACAGAGGACGGTGGATTTTGGGGGGGATCACCAAAGATTTCTGGCTGGGCTCCTTGTGGAGGCACTGGCTGTTGATAGCCATAAACAGGCTCTGGCGGCGGCGAAACCTGTCGATTTCTTCGCGCACCAATAAAATAACCGGCTAATAGAGTGAATAAAACCAGCACAACAACAACTGCAGCAACAATCAGTTTTTTATGTGATTCAGTAACACCAGCAGCTGAGGGCTGAACTGGCTTTCTGGCACCCGACACTGTTACTCCTGGCGAGCCATTCTTAAGAACTTTGTAAATTTTTATCTCTCGAGTGGCATTTTTGAGATCCTGGGCACCAAGGTCAACAGAGCCAAATTCGTTTCGATTCATTGCCAGATAGGTTGTCTCAGAAATAAAAACATCGTTGGAATCAGCAAAAGTCTGAATGCGGGCAGCAATATTTACCGGGTCGCCAAACAGATCGCCGTTTTCGTCAATGCCTACTTCACCGGTATTAATACCTATTCTGAAGCGTACAATGCTGTCGGGGTTCATCATCTGAGCATTGCGACTTTCGAGCCGTTTCTGAATCTCGATGCCCGTCTGAACAGCGTTAGTAGGTGAATCAAAGCGAACCATAAAACCATCGCCCATGGTTTTAACCATCACTCCGCCGCCCTTCTCAACAGTGTCTGAGACGAACTTGAACATCTGATCGTGAAATAGTTTCATTTCTTCAATAGTCTGAGAAGCAGAGCGCTTTGTATAGCCCTGCATATCAATGAACACTATGGTCATCAGGCGATTTTCCATGTCATCTCCTTAGGCCGCAGTCAAATTTTCAGGCGCTCAAGCAGATCACGCAGGTTCTTCAGACCAGGTGAATTCTCAGCCACTTCATTGAGTGACCGCTGCAAAAGCTGGACTGCTTCAAGCTTTTTGCCGCTTTTAACAAGGATAAGAGCAAGGTTATAATAAATACCAGCGTCCCGACTATCCAGTCCCAGCGCTTTGGTATAAGCCTGCGCCGCCTTTTCAAAATCGCCGCTCTTCTGGCAGGCAAAAGCCATATTGGTAAGAATTTTAGCATTGGGCTCATGATATTTAAAACCCTCTTCAAATTGTCTGATTGCGTCTTCCCAGCGATTTGCCTTAAGAAAGAGACTGGCGAGATTAAATCTGATCACTGACAGATCGGGCTTGAGCTGCAATGCCTTCTTGAAATTGTCGATAGCTTCCTGAATCTTTCCGCTGCGATAATAGGCGATTCCAAGATTACTGTGAGCCTGAACATGAAATGGGTCAAGCTCTATCGTCTTGGTAAAAAGAGCAATCGCTTCATCACATTTATTCAATTGAAAATTGAGATTACCAGCAAAAAAGACCGCCATCAAATCATGCGGAAATTTCTCAAGAAAGGCACTCACGCCAACCAGCGCTTCTTCGAAACGCCCACCCTGAAAATCTGCAAGAAAAAGTTTGCGCAAAGATTCTTTATTTACAGGCAAAATCTTGGCCTCGATCAATGGCGGGGAAGCTGGCAGCACAGTTTCTGCTAATTCAAGACTTGCAGCCACCTCTGCTTCTGCCTCTGCTTTCTTCTGTTCCACGGCGACAGCATCCGCTTCAGGACTATTTATATTCTCAAGACTGCTTTTTAATGGCGACAACAACGGCGAGGTTTCGAGTTCGCGCAGTGCCAATCCGATCTGACCAAGAGCGTAAGCCGCTGAGACCCGCGTAGCAATTTCGCCGCTGGCCAGCATTTTCTCAAGCTCCTTCAGAACCTCGATATCGCCAAGTCGGAATAACGCCTTGGCCGTATTAGATCGGGTGCGATTGTCTGAGTCACGCAGCATTGGGCGCAACACGTTTATACCAGCTTCACTGAGCACCTCTTCGAGACTTTCAACGGCATTGGCGCGAACACGAGAATCTCGGTCGCGCAGGGCATTTTGAAGAGTCGGTATCCCCGAGCGATCGCCAATTCGGCCCAGACTGGTGATAACCGCCGACCGGATCTTGAAATTTCGGTCAGTCTTAAGCATCTTTACCAGCCATGGTACAGCCGAAACGATACGTAACCGCCCCAGAGTTATTACAGCCTGCAATTTAACAAAAGGTATTTTGTCAGAAAGCATGCGGACCAAAAGTTCTGTCTGCGCCTCTTTGGCCCTATTAGACAAAGCAAGTGCGGCGTTTTTACGCACATCAGCATCGTCGTCTTTCAGCAACTCTATGCTCATTTCAAGAGCACATTCATGGTCTACAACCGATAAAACATAACCCAAAGTCGCTCTGATCCATTTGTCAGGGTCTTCAAGCATGCTATGCATAATCGGCATGAGATCAATATTGCCGAGATTGGCAGCTGCCACCATCGCGTTACCGCGAACGCGATTGTTAGGATGTTTCAAAAACGGCTGAATCAAAACAAGAGCTTTTTCAGCAGGCAAACCCAACCGGGCCAGGCTTTCTACAGCATTGGCCTTAACACGGTCATCCGTGTCACGCAACGCCTTTGACAGAGTTGGTACCGAGGTAAGATCACCTATTGCACCCAAAGCAGTAATTATCGCCGAGCGCTTACGTTCGTTTCTCTCTTTGAGATAAAAAGCAACCAGTGGGTTGGTCGCACGATGTGCACCAAGACGTGCCAGAGCATCAACAACATTAAGAAAAATCCATTCGTTGTTTTCGCCAAGGCACCCAAGAAGATAAGAAACTGCAGAACTATCCTTGAGTTTGCCCAGTGCACTGATACTGCAGAAGCGCACGTTCGGATCAAGATCACTCAATCCTTCGATCAGCGCATCCACTGCTTTGCGGTCTTTAAAAGCCCCGAGAGCCAATGCGATGTTGGGTCTAACTTCGCGATCCGCTTCCTTAAAAGCATCAAGGAGAGGTTGTAGAGCTTCGCTATCACCGATTTCAGCAAGAGCCAGAGGCATCTGCTCGTCCTGGCGCTCTTGCAACAAAGCATCTATCAAAGGCTTTACCGCTTCGGGATCTCCGATTTTACCGAGAGACCGTGCCCCTTCGCCACGTAGGCGGGAATCCTGATGTGACAGGAAACCAATGAGCTTACGGATACACGGCTTCAGCAACCAGAAGCCATTCTGTCGCAAACTGTAATTTCCCAACTTTTGTCCTCATTCTTCCAGATTTTTCTTAAAAAAAGACCCGGACTAACCGGGTCTTTTTCTAGCTGGAAATATTTCTCAACCCATCCGCAGGTTTTTTACTCCAACCTTCTCAAACGCAACCTTCATTCTGTTGATTCCGTCATCGGTTGTACCTATTTCGAGAACCTCGCCTGTGTCATCCCATATTTTGTGATACACAGTGTCGCCCTTAGCGAAAGTACTAGTCACCGAATACTCACGAGCCTCACCAACAGCGGCCTTGCCCTTCTTCTTGATTGCGGTCTCTTCGCTGGCTGCACCAGCTTTTTTGATCGTCTTCGCACGTGCCATAATCTATCCTCCCTTCAAGGAAGTTTAACCATAAGGTATCATATCCTTCTCTATATGTCAAAACATTAATCAGAACAAAAGTTATGAAACTGAGCAACAAAACCCGACCAGCTCAGCGCAACTTATTTTTGGGCCCAGCCAATTGACACTCTCTGTACAGAACCGTATAATTAAAAAGTCTAGTCAGCTCTGGAGGAAAAGTGTGTATAATAAAAGTATAAGAACCTCGACAGCTTTAATCATTGCAATTCTGCTTTTCGCAGCCTTTTCTCCTGCCTTCTCATCTGCACCGGCAGAAAAAGAATGGACATTCATGATCTTCATGGCGGCCGACAACAATCTTGAAACCGCTACTTCCCTTGATATAAACGAAATTGAGCAATTTGGCTCAACCGATCAGGTGAATTTTGTCGCCCAGATCGATCGCAACGGCAGTTATTCTAACAATTCCGAGCTCAAATGGTCAGGAGCACGCCGATTCTATGTCACCAAAGACAGAAGCCCTGATAAAATGAGCTCAAAGATGATTGAAGATCTCGGCAACGTAGATATGGCTGATCCTCTGACGCTCACTGACTTTGTCGGCTGGGCCAGAGAGAATTATCCGGCACGAAAATACGCTCTTATTTTATGGAACCATGGAACCGGCTGGAAGGAAATTCAACCCGGCGTCATGGATGCAGACATCGGAGAAATTGGACTGCCAGCGGGACTACAAACTGCGATGGACAACATATCCTATAATATTTCATACGATGACACTTCAAAATCTTCGATGAACATACCGACTCTCGGCGAAACCCTGGCAAAGATAAAAGCAACTCTCGGACAACCTCTTGATCTGCTTGGTTTCGACGCGTGCCTGATGCAGATGGCTGAAGTTTCCTGGACAGCGGCCCCCTATGTGCGCTATCAGGTTGGATCTCCCGACCTTGAACCAGAGCGTGGATGGCCTTACGACCTGATAGCTTCGGCCCTCGCAAAAAAGCCCGAGATGGATGCCAAAGGGCTTGCTGACGCCATCGTTCTCGCCTACAGAAAATCCTACGTTGGCGGATCACAGGGCAACACAGCCGTGGTATTATCTGCTATTGATATGGGCAAAAGCGAGGCGTTCCGTAACGCACTCAACAACTTCTGCAATTCTGCCCGCCGCAATATTGGCGAAATAGATAAATACGAGAGCGCCAGAAATGATGCGCTCAAATATTCATACGGCGATTACGTTGATCTCGGTCATTTTCTTGAACTGTTGATCAAATCTGGAGTTAACTCCGAGACCAAGTCAGCTGCTGCCAGGTTGCTGAAGACCATTACCGGCGACCGTCGCAATCCAGGCTATGTAAGCAAACTGGAAGCAAGTGGAGACAAATTTGCAAACAGCCGCGGCCTGTCAATATTCTTCCCAACCCGCCAGGGGTTCAAAACTTACCGAAACCGATACAAGATTCATTCTATCGCCAAAGATACAGAGTGGTATAACTTTCTCAGCGAACTGGCGACTCCAAATCTTGCCTACTTCAAGCTCGAAGACGTAATACTCGAAGACAATAACAAAGATGGTCGAATAGCTGCCGGCGAGGAAGTAACCGTGCTTCTCTCTGTGCGCAATCTTGGACGTAAAACCAAGGAAAGCGCCAGCATAAAAAGCGTTACCGACAGCACCTTTCTCGACAACACCGAATATTCGTTAAACCTAAACCAGTTGCCAGCACCAGGAAAGGTCGAGTTGGTACATGGTTTTAAATTCAGGGTTTCTGAAAACACTCCAGTACACAGCGAAATAAGCCTCAACATTACCCTTTCGGGAGAAGGATTGCCAGATTCAACGATCAAAACCACCTTTTACGTAAAGGAGCCGTTTGCCTCTACCGGGTATGCTCTGCTGGTTATTACCGACCATTTTTCGCCGGCCAGCCCTGTGCTGCAGCAAATGCTGCAAAGTGCGGGTGTAAAGTTTGACACCTGGGATCGCGTTTTCGACGGTGAGCTACGACCTGAAGTTCTAAAGCGCTATCTTGAAGGCTGGGTATTAGTAACATCGCAAGACTCAACCCCAGAGCAGACACTAAGCGAAGAAGAGATATCAGCACTTGACAGCTTTCTCAAGTCTGGCGGCAGACTGGTATTAAACGGCCAGGATCTTGGGTTCACTCTTCGCGAAAGCGATTTCTTGCGCACCCGTTGCAAGGTTCGCTTTGTCCAGGACGACGTTAACGTGCACGTGGTATCTGGCACTAACGGATTTGCCGGGAATCAGAGTTTTCAGATTTTCGGGGGAGATGGCGCCAACAACCAGAAGTGGCCTGACGAAATCGACCCGATGTCCGGTGCCGAAGCTATTATTAAATACGAAGAGGGAGCACGTGACAAGGCAGATGAACGCGAAATGATCGGCCCCAGTCACAAACCTGGCTCGCTTTCGCGCGGGATCAAGTCAAGCGGCATTGCCGGCGTCAAATTAATTGACGGCTACCGGCTGATGCTGTTTAGCTTTGGGATTGAGGCGATTAACAGCAGCAGTCAGCGCACCGCCTTCATGAAAGAAATCGCGGCCTTTATGCAACCAGATTCAGCAAACGAAGTTCGCAATCTCGCCAATGCAGCTTCACGGCGGATTCCCGAAGGGCAATCAAGCGAACGCGTCATTCTTGAACGCGCCGACCTGCTCTCAAGCGTTGAAGCCAGACTTCTCCAACAGATAAAAGAAGAATTCAGCAAAAATCCAGAGAGTCGCGATCAAGTGCTCAATGAAATACAGTCGCTTCCATCAAAGGAACGCCGCGCTCTAGGCAACCTCGAAAAAAATGTGCAATCGCTCTTGGATTTTAACAGCCAACATGGTACTCTAAGGCAACGTTAACCAGCAAACACTGGCAGCGGCTCGGTCGATCGGAAAAACTGGATTTAGAAGTCATTCACTTCCGCCGACCGGCTGTTTGTTTTGTACGTTTGCCAGCTGAAGTCATTATTAACGGATTGTGCCAGATTGAACAAGTCACGAATTCTTATAAACTCTGCACCTATTGACAGCCCGACCCGCAATGCGAGCCGGGAAGAACTTAACCCTGCAGTGTCAAACCGACGCTGGCAGATCATCAGGCTCTACCTCACCGCCATTCTCTTGCTCAGCTCAATGTTTACCGTCTATGTCTGGCAGTCCACCAAGATGGTCGAAGTCAAACTTCGCATAAAAAGCGTTGAAAAAGATATCACCAGCCTCGAAAATGCCAACGCTGATCTTCGCGCTGAGATCTCAAAATTACAGTCCCTAACCCGTATTGAAACTGTTGCCAAAACTGAGCTTGGCATGGTTGAGCCTGCCAGGCTGGTTTATATAACCATGCCAGAAAAATGGAACAAAAAGCCATGAATCATTTTCATCACATTTCGGTTTTAGTTGATGCAGTAGTAAAATACGCACTGCCAGAGAACGCCCAGACTTTTGCCGACTGCACTTTTGGCCTTGGCGGCCATACCAAAGCAGTTCTTGAACATTATCCGCATCTGCAAACAGTTATCGCTATTGATCGCGACCGACAGATTCTGAATCACTCCAGCGAAGTTTTTGATGACAACCGTATCAAGCGCATACAGGCTCGCGCATCAGAACTGCCTGAAGCAATGCTGCAACTCGGCATACCTGCTATAGACGGAATACTGCTTGATCTTGGCGTTTCATCCTACCAGTTGGAAGACCCGGAACGTGGATTTTCGTTTTCACGTCCCGGCCCGCTCGACATGCGCATGGACACTGAACAGAAGACAACGGCAGAATATCTGGTAAATAATCTTGAGCGCGACAAGCTGATTAAAATATTTCGCGATTATGGCGAAGAAAAATTCAGCGGGCGAATAGCCGATGCCATAATTCGCAAACGCGAATCAGAGCCCATAAATAGAACCGACCAGCTGGCTGCAATAATTGCGCAGGCAGTTCCGGCAGCCAGCAGACGCGAAAGCCATATCCACCCGGCAACCAGAGTTTTTCAGGCGCTCAGAATCTCAGTCAACAAAGAACTTGAAGAAATCGAAGCCTTTCTATCAGTCGCTCTCTCATGCCTCAGACCGGGAGGACATCTTAGTATTATTTCATTTCATTCTCTCGAAGACAGGCTGGTAAAAAACTTCATGCAGAATCTTGCACGCGGCTGCGATTGTCCACCAAAATTTCCGGTCTGCATCTGTGGCAAAAAGCCACAAGTCGAGATACTTACCCGCAAGGCCATATTCGCCGAAGACAGCGAAACCAAAAGTAACCCGAGAGCGAGGTCGGCAAGACTGCGCAGCTGCCGAAAATACATCGCTGGCGAGGAAAGATGATCAGATGAAACGACGCGCCATGCACCCGAGAATAATCAGAGCCCTATCTTTGCTGGCCTTTTTTTCGTTACTGTTGGTTCTTTTTGCATTCAGACTAGTCCATCTTCAGGTTTTTCAGCACAAAGAATGGGCTTTGCGCTCTACAAAAAACCATGTAAGCAAGAGAGTTCTGGACATGAAACGCGGCAATATTTATGACCGCAATGGAGTTGAACTCGCCATCTCTGTCGACACCTGGTCTGTCTTCATTTTTACTCGTGAGCTCAAGTCGCTGCCAGAAGCTGCCAACCTGCTGTCTACCGTATTACCAATGACGCGTGAAGAAATCATAAGCAAGGCGGGCGATCGCTCTGGTTACATACCCATCTATAAAGATCTTGCGCCAAATCTGGCAATGAAGATACAGCAGTTAGATATCCCCGGAGTAAATCTTGAGAGTCATTATCGACGTTATTACCCACAAAAGCGGCTGGCAGCAAATCTTATCGGATTTACCGGCACTGAGAAAACGGGACTCGAAGGCCTGGAAATGCTTTTCGACAAAACATTGCGCGGATATCCGGGTCTTGCAGTCCAGGAGGACATTAGCCTCAGCGAAAGTGGCCCGGCAAAAATGCGCGTAATAACCCCGCCAATGGGCGGCAGCAATATACATTTAACTATTGATACGTTTATCCAACACACTCTTGAGTCAGAACTCGCACAACTGGTCAAGCAGTATGATCCGATCGATGCTACCGCCATAGTAATGGATCCCAACAACGGGGAAATACTAGGTCTAGCTTGTTTCCCCAGTTATGATATCAACAATTTTGGCGAAGCAAAACCTGAAAACCGGCGCAATCGATCAGTAACCGACATCTTTGAGCCTGGTTCCTGCATAAAAATATTCGCCGTGGCCAGTGCTATCGAAAATAGAAAAGCCGACCATGGCACCAGATTCTATTGCCGTGGGTTTGCCGAAATAAACGGGAGACGGGTGCGCTGTCATGGCGCGCACGGACTGGTCGACCTCGACAAGGCAATTTCTGAATCATGCAACGCCTCAATGGTTCAGATTTCGCAACTCATTGAACCGGCGCAGCTCTATCGAACTTATAAGAATTTTGGTTTCGGTGAGCCCACCGGTATCGAAGTAGTAACTGAAAGCAATGGCATTTTTAAGCCGCCGTCCCGCTGGTCCGGATTCTCGGCAACCTCTCTAAGCATAGGCCAGGAAATGGCTGTTACCGGCATGCAACTCGTTCAAGCTTACTCAGCAATAGCAAATGGCGGTACATTGGTAAAGCCTCGACTGATACGTCGTATCAGCTCTCCTGACTCCGAAATTCGCCAGGAATTCAAACGGGAAGAAGTTCGCAAAATTTTACCGGCCGACACAGCAAGGTGGCTTCGTCGCATGCTGATGGGTGTTGTTGAGGGTGGCACCGGAAGCCAGGCGGCTCTCGAAAATTACACAGTCGGTGGAAAAACCAGCACAGCTCAAAAGGCTAATCCCAAAGGCGGCTATTTTAACGAAAAGGTTGTAGTCTCATTCATCGGAATGGCTCCGGCTCTGGATCCAAGAATAGTCTTGTTGGTAGCAGTAAACGAACCAAAAGGCGACGAAAAAACACTATATGGCGGAAAAGTTACCGCCCGACCCTTTGCTAATATCGCGGATCGCATACTTAAATATCTCAAGGTTGCTCCAGATCGTTCTCTTACCGCAGCAGCGCGCGAGCGCCAGTTACTGCAACTGCAGCATAGCAGTGAAAAAAAAGAGATTATCAATCTACCCAATATGCTCAGCAGTGCGTCTTCCGCAAAGGATTTGACGACTCCAGCGGCAAAGTTAGCAACAAATGAGGCCGTGCCGAACCTGCAGGGAAAATCTTTGCGACAGGCAATGCAGTTAGTAAAAAGTCTTGAACTAAAGGCAGTGTTTGAAGGTAACGGCGTGGTAATAAAACAATCTCCCCAGCCCGGCAAACCCCTTCCTGAATCTAAAATTCTCATGATTACCCTGTCACCCGAACCAGAGAATTAAAAATAACTATTTTAACCAGCATAAAAAACTGATAGAATCCTGTATTCTGATAACTGAAAGTGCATAACGGGAGTCTGTAATGAAAACACTGCGCAGCATTCTGCCATCAAACGTAGCTTCGACAACAGGCGTGCTCGACATCGAAATTTCCGGCATCGCTTTTGATTCCAGGCGTGTAAAAAAGGGAGACATTTTTGTTGCACTGCCAGGCCAGCATATAGATGGCAGCGCCTTTATTTTTGACGCCCTAGAACGCGGTGCTGCTGCTGTAATAACCGAGTCTTCACGAAAAAACATCGAAGTACCCGTGGTTAAGGTTCGAGACGCCAGACAGGCTTTATCAGAGCTTTCTGCCAAGTTCTACGACAACCCTTCGCAGAAAATTAAACTAATCGGGATAACAGGCACCAAAGGCAAAACCACAATTACTTACCTTACTCAGGCAATTCTAAAAAAAGCCTTCGGGCACTCATTCAGAATTGGCACAGTCGAGTACGATATGGAATTCGAAAAAATTCCAGCCAGCAATACCACACCAGAATCGCAAATATTGCACCATCTTATCGATCAGGCTCTTAAAAATGGTATAAAACACGGAGTTATCGAAGTCAGCTCACATTCTCTCAGAACCTGGCGCGTAGAAAACCTGCAATTCGCTGTCGCCGGCTTTACCAACCTTTCCGTCGAGCATACTGAATTTCACCCTGATATGGAAGACTATTACAACGCCAAAAAGCGATTGTTTCTCGACATCGCCGACCACGGAAAAATCTGTGTAATCAGCACAGACGATGGCTACGGTAAAAAAATGGCGGCAGAATGCAAAACCGCAGGCTTAAAAGTAAAAACCCTCTCTCTTTATGATCAAAACGCTGACTATCACAGCGAAGGACTCAAAATGTCCGCGACAGGCAGTGATTTCACGTTCTGCTGCGGCCAGGAAAAACAAGACTGCCACATTAACCTGCCCGGCGAGTTTAATACATTTAACGCGTTGATGGCAGGGGCGTTGAGCCACTCCGCCGGAGCAGATCTGGCGGCAATTGCCTCCGGGCTGGGAGCTATAAAGTGTGTTCCCGGGCGACTGGAGACAATTCCCAACACCCAGGGCATCAACGTGGTCGTCGATTATGCGCACAGCCCGGCAGCACTTGAAAATGTGCTCAAGGCAATGAAATCAGTAACAAAAAAGCGTCTGATTACCGTGTTTGGCTGCGGCGGCAACCGCTCACACGAAAAACGGCCGATGATGGGCAAAGTAGCAGTACAATACTCTGACATGATTGTTGTTACCAGCGACAACCCAAGAAAAGAGCAACCAGAGGCCATTATCGAACAGATCATGAACGGAATTAATGAATCTCAACCAGACGAGAACAAAAAAATTCTACAGGAAATAGACCGCAAAGCTGCGATTTTCAAAGCTCTGTCAGCAGCTGAAACCGGAGATACCGTAATAATTGCCGGAAAAGGGCACGAAACCGGGCAGTATTTCGCAGATCGCACGATCCCTTTCGACGATCGCGAAGTCGCACGCAGCTTTTTTCGGAAACCTGAAGATGACAAGTAACTGGACTGCAGCACAAATTGCTGAAGCCTGCGATGGTCAGCTTCTGCAGACCACAACAAAGCCGATAACCGGCTTCTCCATCGACACACGCACGCTAAAGCCTGGCGACCTTTTTATCGCACTCAAAGGCGAGAATCAGGACGGACACGTTTATGCCAATAAAGCGGCAGAAGCAGGAGCTGCTGCTCTGCTTCTTTCTGATGAATCTGCAGTAACCGGATCAGCAGGCTCAGTGGCGAAAATCAAAGTAACTGATACTCTGCTGGGTCTGCAAAAAATAGCACTACATCGCCGAAAACAACTAAATTCTCAGGTAATCGGCGTTACCGGCAGTAATGGCAAAACAACAACCCGGGCAATGTTACAGCACATGCTCAGCATGGTTGGTAGATGCAGCGCAACCAGCGGCAACCTAAACAATCATATTGGCCTGCCACTGACACTTCTGAGTCTGGACACAACAGCCGACTACGCAATTCTTGAAATGGGCATGAACCATCAGGGCGAGATTCGCGAGCTCTGCTGCATTGCTCAACCCACCAGCGCTCTGATAAGCAATATCGGCCCTGCACACATTGGCATTCTCGGCAGTCTCAAAAACATTGCCAGTGCAAAAGCTGAGATACTTGAACAGCTTAGTGAACAGCAGCTTGCTGTTGTTCCTGGCGATACCGATTTTACTGATCTTTTTCGCAGCAGCACTAAAGCAAGGCTCTTCACTTTTGGCGAAGGCGACAACAACGATTATCGCATAAGTGATCTGCAGATGACGGTAGATTCCGTCAATTTTACGCTCAACACGAATGACAGGTATAGCTGTCAGCTCAATCTGGCCGGCCGCCATAACGCCTTTAATGCAGCGGCTGCGCTCGCCCTTTTCCATCAACTCGGACACAGCATTGGCGAAGGCTGCCGACACCTGGCTTCATTTGTTCCAGTCGGAGCCCGCATGGAAAGGGTCGAAATCGACGGCATCAACATCCTGCTCGACTGTTACAATGCTAACCCGGGCTCGATGAGCGAGGCACTGAAGTTTCTTACCGTCTGCCCCACTCCGCGAATCGCAGTGCTTGGTGACATGCGTGAACTCGGCGACATGGCGATAGAAATGCATCGTCAACTTGGTGTTCAGGCCGCCGCCAGCAAGCCAGACCTGCTCATCTGCGTTGGCAGTGATGCTCGACATATTGCAGAGGCAGCTCGCGAAAACGGACTGTCAAACCTGTCAGTAATAGCGCTAAGTTCCAACGAGCAGGCAGCCGAATTATTAAAAGGAAGACTAATAAAGGGCTCAACCGTTCTTTTCAAAGCCAGCCGAGGCATGCATTTCGAAACTATCGTGCGCAAGCTCTGGCCAGACCTCGGAAAAGACCTGCACTGAGTCAGAGATATAAGGAGTTTTTGCTTGTTCAGCTCTATATTCGAGCCACTGTCGATACGAATCATTTTTTCAATTGTCACTTCTTTTCTGTTGTCGATGATTATTGCTCCCAGAGTCATCTTCAACCTTAAATCCAGACAGATTGGTCAGACTGTCCGTGAAGATGGCGTCAAAGAGCATCTGAAAAAAAGCGGAATTCCGACCATGGGCGGCATAATTATTCTGATTCCGCTCATGATCACCACCATACTCTGGAGCAAAATAAACCCATTCGTGGTGGTTGCTCTGCTGGTAACTGCTATCATGGGTCTGATCGGCTTCTTCGATGACATCACCAAGGTTGTCAGAGCCAGATCGCTTGGCCTGACCGCACGCCAGAAGCTTTTCGGCCAGATTTTAGCCGGAATTGGCGCCGCCCTGGCTATTAAATACTATCCTGGCCTGCGTTTCGAAATGACAGTGCCCGGCAGTGGCAGCATTGAACTTTCCCCAACCGCTACTCAAATACCGGTATTGGGCGCCATAGATCTTGGCTGGCTTTACATTCCATTTGCCGTAGCTGTTATCGTTGGTGCTACCAACGCAGTCAACCTTACCGATGGCCTTGATGGCCTGGCTGCAGGCACAATGATCGTAGCCTCTACGCCTTTTCTGGTATTTTCGTATGTCTGCGGACACCTTATTTTTGCCAGGCATCTTGGCGTTGCCTATATTGCTGGCGTTGGCGAACTGGCAATAATAAGCGCCGCAATAGTCGGCGGCTGTCTTGGCTTTTTATGGCACAATGCTCACCCAGCTTCGGTATTCATGGGTGACACCGGCTCTCTGGCTCTTGGCGGAGCCCTTGGCGCCATCGCCTTGTGCAGCAAAACCGAGTTTTATCTGGCTATCGTCGGCGGCATATTTGTAATCGAAGCGTTGTCGGTCATTTTGCAGGTCAGTTATTTTAAAATGACCAAAGGCAAACGCATTTTCAAGATGAGTCCGATCCACCATCACTTCGAACTCTGTGGCTGGGCCGAAGAAAAGGTGGTCATAAGATTCTGGATGGCTGGGATCATGATGGCCCTAGTTGGTCTGACCCTATTCGCTTCACGTCTGGTTGCAACTGCCGGGTAAAAAAACTCCCCGGTTTTCACCGGGGAAAAGCAATTGGGATGTTATGATCAAAACACGTTTTCAGCGGTAGTAAACCGAGAGCTGAATGTTTGTCAGACGGATGTTAAGCAGACCAATGTTTCTACTGGCCATGTAATAAGCACTGCTTGGATTGCTGCGGATCATTTCGGTAACATCAACAGTGTAAGTTGTGCCAGGAGTGGTTGTAGCATAGAATTCGCCAAGATAAGTACCAGTTACTGCAGTATTACCGGCCCACCAGTCACCCAGATCAGCAAGAGCACTAACCTGCTGAGTGGTCGATAGATAGTTAAGACATCTGCCAGAGCCTGTTGCATAATATTCTGCTGTAAATTTCATTTCAGCTTTAACAAAGGCCAAACTTACGAAGTCAATATTGACTGGAGTTTCAAGAGCTACTTCTGCATATTCACCTTTCGCATCTGAGAAGGGGTAGATTTTTGAGAACCAGCCTGTGTTAGCAATACTGCTGTTGATGACTGCCGGGTTAATCTGCACGACAACTGCGGCCACCTGGCCAGCTTCAACCGATACAGCGAGAGAATAGTCGAGATAATCGGGGTGAACTGCTTTAAGAGTGTAAATACCGGCCGGAACTTTACTGAAGCTAAAGGCGCCAGCATCATCTGTCACAGCAGAGAAGTCGGTTCCGTCGAGAGAAACAGTAACACCTGAGAGAATCTGAGCACTTACAAAGTTCTCAACTCTTCCGTTGATATCTCCATCTGTGACTTCTACCACATTGGCCACGAGTTCTGATGACACTTTAATAACTGGCATGAGTTTTAGCTTTGCATTACCCTTGCCGTGGCCGTGGCCGTGGCCTATGTTCCGAAGGATTCTACTCATGAATTTTATTTTCAGATTGGTCGTATAACCATCTTTGAGCTCAATTTTGCCATTAAATCTGATCCGGCCGGATGGAACATAAAGAGCGGAGGTTACGTTATTAACAACTATCTCAGCACTTTTAACAGATACGACAAGCTGATTGTAAATACCAGCTGGCAGAGCTAAATCGGCGAGCACTTGAGAGAGCTCGGCAGCGGCAAGCAGGTCAATTTTACTGCTCGGCAAAGAAATATTGGTGACAACACCACTTTCAGACTTGACCGCCATCTTTTCAAAGGTTATAAAGATATGGTCAGCACTTTCGACACCCTGCAACATAATTTTCAAACAGGCAGCAGTCTTTTGGAAATTAGAGCGAAAAGCATAGTCAATCTTGTGGTTGCTTTTTGCAAAGGTGAACTTGCGATCGGCAGATTTAGCGAACTTGCAGGCACGAAGATCTGAAGGAGCTGAATCCAAAGTCGGCGCCGAATTTGAATTAACTACAGAGGTACCTACCGGGTTTGAACTACCACCAGAGAAACAACCGGTAAGGAATGGAAGGGCAAGCACTATCATTATTGTTAGAATTTTATACCGGTTCATGGGTTCCTCCTGTTCGAATCGAAAAAATCAAATGGCGCTACTATAAGGCATGCAAATTTTGTACCTGATTTACAAAAAAACTAAAAATCTTGCAAGTTCCCTTTTAACAGGGCTAGCAGCAATGCATATCATTTTACAGATTCTGCAAAAGAGGAAATTTTCCCTAGTCATAATTCTTGGACTAGGGATTTTTTTCCCCGTCTCCTTAGAAGCTAAACAAATAGCAACTGATACTATTGAGACTATTGATGTTATTGAGGAACCCGGGATATATACAGCAAGCTTTGATTTTTCCGCACAGACTAATGCCGAGTCGCGCGCCCACATTGTACCCGCAAGATTCTACTTCACAGCCACCGAAAGCGAGCAGATGTACACACCCTCTATCGGAACGGAAGCTTATGATGCATGGCAGGATAGTTATCCGACTGCAAGCTGGAGCAACAAAATTTTAATAACTCCGACAGAATCTTACGACCTTGTATTACAAACTAGCCAAATACGCGCAGATTCCACCACTTCACTAACCCCAGGAAGCTTCATCACAGGCAGAATCTTGGCTACCACATCTTTCGACCTTGTAGTCAACACTTTCAGCGACAGTTCAACTTTATTTTTAGCTTCAGACACGACCAAAACCATTTCACTCACACAGGACTTAAAATCTTTTGCCATGATACAAAGCAAGTCCAGGATTTATTTCTTCTGGATCGAAAACAGCCTTATAAAAACAACCACCACAGTTGACGGCACGAACTTTACCGCCTCCACAACCGTTAACGTCACAGACCTTGACGCAAGCATCGGCTTGGCTGGCTGCACCGTCAAATCAGGTGTAGATGAATACATTGCCCTGACCTATGCCAAATCATCGACCGAAATCAATATCCTAACCTTTAAAGATGGCAGTTACCCGGCCTCAACAACACAACCCATAAGCCTCAGCACCATCAGTTCCCGCAAAGTCGCAATTTCGCAGAATCCGCGCACAGAAAAAGTAATACTGACCTGGATAAGCGGCAACACCGGCTATTACAGAGTCTATGATTTTACCGCGCCAGGAAGCTACAATCCACCCGCCGGATCAGTTGCAATCGATTCAGGTTTTGAAATTTTTTACGGCGTCAGTTGCGAGGGATACAACAATTTTGAAAACAGCTTCGTCTTGCCTACTACCGACAACCTAAAATGCTACCCATTGCGCAGCACCATTGCCACCCACGACATCCTAAGCCCCGCCGGGTACGCCGTGCAATTTCCATTCAAAGAAAACAATAGATACTATGCCGGACTGGTCAGCTACGCTTACGGTGATTACGAATTTTACAGCCGCGAACTTAAATTCCCGGCCGAGGGGCGCTGGAACAAAGACACCAAGACACTGCATCTGCAAGGACCACCACAGCTTAACAGTAAGGTGAAGGTCGAGTATGAATTCGCCGAGGTCGCGACAAGCAGTTGTCTGACCAGCATAATTAACACCAATGGAGCAATGTCGGCCTTCAACGGACAGACTGGCGTCATTGTGAATGCCAGCAATATTTTTACTGTTAAATTCGATACGAATATGTATCCAGCAAGCTATGTCAGCTACCTTGATAACTCACCCACCAGCAAAATCCGCCTACTTGCTTCGAACAGCAGTCAGATTGACCTGAATATTGTATCCAGCACAACAACCGAAATTTCTTTCAGTCCGGCGACAGACCTTCTATTCAACAATAGTTACAGTATTACCATCGCCAGTGACGTCATTGACTGGCGCGGCAACCAGATATGGGAGCCGATAACACTTACCTTCACCACCCAGAACACCTCTTCTAATGTTTTGGCCAGCGAAGTTAAACATATAACAGTCTATTCAGACAACAGCTACTCCGTGGCAAAAATAATTGCCAGCGACGGAGAAGCCATCGGCAAAGAAGCCAGCAACACGGCAACTGTTTATCTGCGCGTTGAGGCGGTAGATCCTGCTTTAAATACAATCGACACCGCAACGGTAAGCATTTTGCTAAATGGTGCGCAAATCGCACTAACAACCCTGACCCAAGCTTCTGCGACATCGACTTTCTTTGACGGTTCATTCGCCCTTTCCGGGCCTCTGGCAACCGACAGCATCTACACATTTAAAGCTCATCCTGATTCAGCCACATCAACCAGCGTTGTAGTAACCTACCCGACCTTTTTACCAGCCTACCCAGCTTCAGGTGCCATCGGAATCGAAGCAAAGCCAACGATAACAATCGATGCGAGCGAAGAGCTTCTGGGCAGCTCGATTTCCAGCACCACGATTAAACTGCTGCTCAACGGCATCCAGATTATAGCAACCCCCACATACGTTGTTGGCAGCAAATTGATCTCGATGACACCTGCAGCAGACCTTGAAAGCGAAAAAACATACACAGTTTCGGTAAGCGGTTTGAGTGACGCTTACTACAACAGCCAAATTAAAGCGCTTTCATACCAATTCACGATTGCAGACATAGCCAAGCCTGAAGTAGCAACTTACAGCCCGAGCACTGGCGAACTCGGCGTGACCATTGATCGCCACGTCATCATCGACTTCAGCGAACCGCTGCTGGCCAGCACGGTTACCAAATCAACGGTTAAACTGACTCGTGGCGGCATCGCGGCGAGCTACAGCATTATTCTCAGCGGCAGCCAGATTCGCATCGACCCAGACGACGCACCAGACGGCGGCCTGCGCCCGCAAACCACATACACATTCGAAATCATAGATACCGTCACCGACCCTTCCGGGAATTCTCTTATCGCCACTTTCAGCTCGTTCACCACGCAACCGTATAGCACGCCACCGACTGCGATCAGCAGTATAACCCTTTATAAGAATGATTCGCTGACGACCGAATGGGGGCTTTATGAGAAAATACCGGCCTCAGCTACAGTCTACGTCAAGGTCAATGGCACTGATGGAGCAACCCAGACCCAGGACCTGGCAACTGCCACATTAAGTTTTTCATGGGGCGCTGCGGCAGCAAAATTCTCTTTAACCGAAACAGCCTCAAACTCAACCGGAATATACAAGGGCAACTTCAACTTGGGCTCACTGCCGCTATATGGGTTCCCAACCACCCTGGCATCAACATCTATCGGGAGCCTGACCTTCAGTGTTGATCTGGCTCCTGCCAATGCTGCAACCCTTACCGTAACTTTTCCAGCGCTGGTTGCGGGCGAAACTTTTGTGAACAACATCAGCGGCCAGGTCATCGCTTCAAATGCCAGCAATGTGCGCGTCGACACTCCGCTGACTCTCACTTTTTCTGACGAATTGTTCGACGGCGGCAATCCAACTTCGCTGGCAATCTCGTCTGGCGCAGTCAGCATAGCTGGCACCCGCACACTCAGTGCCGACAGACGCAAGATTGTTTTTCAGCCCGATAACCCGCTGCCATTT
>JAHISQ010000117.1 GCA_018818125.1 Candidatus Rifleibacteriota bacterium | reverse complement strand
TGGAATCTGGCAAATCCGCGCGCTGTTTTCCCCAATGGCGGCAAGATAGTGGTTGACGGGCTTATAAACGCCTCCAGTATTGCTGCAAAAATAGATATCAGCAATGTAAATCTGTCGCATTTTGATATTTCGCCAGAGATTGCGTCGGGTTGTGCCTCGTTGCAGGCCGAAGTGAAAGGCCCGCTGCTGGCTCCGATAATACATGGTCAGCTCTGGGGGCAGAAGGTTGATTTAATGCAGATTTCCTGCAAGACTGTCAGAGCACAGCTGCTATACGAAGATCACTTGCTGAATCTGGCGCCCCTTGTAATCAGTCTCGAAAATGATGCCTCAGTTGACGGTTATCTGTCGTTGAACCTGGTTAATGGCAAACTGAATCGGTTTAAGCTCAATTTTCAGAAATTTGAATCAGGTCGGCTGCGGGCATTGTTGCCAGACAGCATGGCCAATGCCGATCTAAGCGGCATTATTGCCGGCAGTGTGGCCTTTGATGGCACCAGAGAGCAGAATTACTGGGATTTCCTTGTCGATGGGCGCAAAGTGAATATCGACGGTAACGATATTGACAGCATTTATTGTGAAGGCAGTGTTTTTGGAGAACAGAGCGAGATCCGCAGTCTTTTTGTGCGAGCTTTTGGCGGCACGCTGACGGTTTCTGGTCAGATAACAGATAAAGAGCGCTTTTCCGGCGAGGTGGAGGCTGACTCACTCAAGTTTGCGAATATTCCAGCTATGCGCGCATTTTTGCCAGACTTAAAAGGTGAACTAAGCTTTCAGGGCGATGTTGAGTGGTCTGCCGACAAAAAGGTTGGTATTTTTACGCTTTTTGCGCATGACCTTAAGACTTTGGGACGTGATCTCGGCAATTTTGGTGGTGAAGTCGCTATTGACGATTTTGGCTTGCGTGTGAACAGCGGTGAGTTTGATAAACTTGGCATCAAAATTGACGGCAAAATTGACTGGGCTGGGATGCGTCCATATACGGCAGAGCTGTTGCTCGATAACGTAGATTTTTCTTTTATTCCGGAATCGCATGGCATCAAGACTTTTGATTATGGCGGCCTGCTGGTTTCCGGCGCGTGCAGCGTGCAGGGTGATCTGCAGACTGGCATGCCTGATGTGATCAACATGCAATTGGAGTCTGTACGCATTCAGAAAGAAAACGATGTTATTGTTACAAATCGCCCGTTGCAGATTATTTATCAGAATGGTGGCGTCGAAATACGCTCACTGGAGCTGAAATATCGTCTTGGTATTCTGGGTGTCGAGGGCGTTGTTGTGCCAGGCAAGTCCCTGGCTCTGATGGTTAACGGTAAAGATTTTTCTATGAAGGCGCTTGGGCGACTGTTTGACCTGCCGAAATGGAACTACGAAGGCAGTCTATCGTTGAGCGCCAGGTTGTTTGGTGATTTAAATGATCTGAAACTTAAAGCAGATGCCAGAATAGATGATTTCATCATTGCCGGTCGCAAAATTAATGAGGTAAGAGCCAGGGTAGAAGGTGACAAGTCAAGGATCGTTTTCGAAGAAGCCAGAATCACGTTGCCGGCCAGCTCGTTTAATCTGAAAGGCAATATTGATCTGGCTGAAGGTTATCGGCCAATAAACATGAACATGCATCTGTCTGTGCCGCAGGGCCCGTTGACCGATCTGCCCGAATATCTGCCTGAAGTTTTTCGCGAGGCAAGCGGCACGATCAGGGCTGACCTGAATCTGACCGGCAAACCTTCCAATCCCCTGATAACTGGAGAGCTTCACTTGAAAGCCGATTCTCTGGCATTCAGCAATATGCGCAAACCACTTACCAAAGTTGATTTTGCCATGTCTACCAAAGATATGCTGATAAACATAGATTCTCTTGAAGCTAATCTTGGTCGAGGCAAGCTTTCAGGCCGGGGTCAGGTGGATTTTCGCGACAGCCTGGGTTCAATTACCGCCAGTATAAGTGGTGAAAAGCTGGATCTTTCGTTTATGAATCTTGAAGTAAACGGTGCCAGCGCCAGCATAGACATATCCGGCGATCTTTATAACCCTGTTGTGAAGGGTGCAGTATTGGTGCCACGGGGCAAGTTTAATCTGACTACTGATCTTTTAAGTCGCCGCCGGAAACTTGATCTGTTCTTCGATACTCTGGCATACCACTTTGACATAGAGGTGCCACGTAATTTCTGGGTAAAAAGCGCATTTTTGAATGCCGAGATGCGTGGTAAATTCTCAATATCCGGCGACATTGATGATATGAAAATAGACGGTGGAATCAGCTGTGTTCAGGGCAACCTCTTTTTTCAGCAGCGCCGCTTCAGAATTGACACTGGCGAAATCAAGTTTGGTGGTGTCGAAAACAGCTTTGACCCACATATTTTTGTTAAATCTGAAGGGCAAATACAGAGCACTAAAATCTTTCTGACGCTTCAGGGGCGTGTCTCATCATTTACTCCGCGTATTTACTCGAGCCCGCCAATGGCGGAA
Source organism: Candidatus Rifleibacteriota bacterium (assembly GCA_018818125.1). Taxonomy (GTDB): domain Bacteria; phylum Muiribacteriota; class Ozemobacteria; order Ozemobacterales; family Ozemobacteraceae; genus Rifleibacterium. Next base: position 57,977 of record JAHISQ010000117.1, on the reverse strand, counting down.
AGTGACCTGTTGGCGATGCTGGCGCTTGGTCGCGATATGTCTTCTGTCTTGCAGTCCGATACCAGAGAGCTTTTTGAGACAGAGATTCTTGATGGATTGAAAAATACTTACATTTCTGCGCTGATTGGGAATACCATATCTACAGCGCTCAATCTCGATGAACTGTTTTTGAGTTCCCTTTTCGACCGCTCCTCTGGTAAAACAAAATCATTTATCAGAGTTGGCAAATACATTGGGCGTAACATATTTATGGCGTACGAAGGCACGATGGATGAGTCAGATGAGGAGACCTATATTTTTGAGTATCATCTGCCTAAGGGTTTTGTAGTAAATCTCGAGTTTAAAGAGCCGGTGCAGGAGCAGCGCATCAACGTGCGCTATGACTGGAACTTCTGGTAAGAACAGGAATGCGCTTTAATGCTGTTGACAAGACTTGAATCGCTGTTGAACGTAAGAGCCGGAGAATGGAAGGAAACTGGCTTCTTCTGGCTATTTACATTCTTGTGCTGGTTCTCGCTTGGATTGGGTGATTCAATCTCCGACACTCTCTTCATCAAAAGAGTTGGCGTCGAAAATCTGCCACTTATGTTTATTCTCTGCTCATTAGCTGCTATTCCGGTAAGTTTGCTGCTGGCCGTATTGCAGGGCCGAGTGGGAAAACGCCAACTGACTGCTGCAGCCGGCCTGCTTTCAGCCCTGGCCATACTGGGCGCTGTTCGCTATCTTGGTGCTGATGACGATAAGTCTTCGGTTGTCGGCTGTTACGTTTTGTATTTTATCACGAATCTGCTGATGTTCGTGATGCCGGTGGTTTTGTCTGTAGTAATTGGCACTCAGTTTAATTCTCTTAAGGCAAAGCGCCTGGTGCCAATTATTTTTACTGGTGTTATCGCTGGAAGAGTGGCTGCCGGTGGCACTTTGAGCTATCTGGCTTTGCGCTACCCGGTGCCATCGATTCTCTGGTTCTGGTTGGCCTTGCACTCATTCGCGTTTATCTTTTTCTTTCTGGGCAGCACCACACTCGTTAAACCACAGATTCAAAACTGCTTTCAGCGACCTGGTGAACAGAAGAAGATGAAATTTTTTGATCGGCTGCGAAACTTTTTGCGCACTCTTACAGAATCAAAGTTGGTTCTGTTTCTGGTTCTTTCAGCAGTGTTCGCCAATTTTTCGTTTTATTTTGCCGAGTTTCAAGGCGCATCGATATTGAATGCGCAGTTTGCCAGCGAAAATGATCTGGCACTGTTTTATGGCTGGTTCACAATTTGTGCAAGCCTCCTGGCTTTCCTGTTTCAGGCATTTATTACCGGCAACATGATCCACCGTCTGGGTATCAGCAATACGAATATTGTTTACCCGGCCCTGGCTTTTTCAGCTTTTGCTGGTACCGCAGCGTCTTTTTCACTATGGCCATGCGTCTGGCTTAAGTTCGTGCAGATGGGGCTTTTGACTGCACTTTTTCAGCCGGTCAGCAATCTTTTTTACAATGCCCTGCCACCTCGCGAAAAAGCTCGCATCATAACGGTCAGCGAAGGTGTTATACAACCTCTTGGAACAGTTGTTACCGGTGTTTTGCTCTATTATGCCGGCACCAGCACAGATTTGATCAGGTTTTTTCCGCTTGTTGCCGCTGCCGTCTGGTGTTCTATTGCTATTTTTATGAGACGACCATACCGCGAGAGTTTGCTTAAGCTCTTGCGTAGTTCAAGCCTTGATTTTTTCAATAAGGGTGAGCTGCAGAAGCTTAATCTTGATCGTAATACCTTCAATCTGCTGCTTGGCCACCTCGATGCAGCGGACGAGGAAACTTCGGTTCTTATTGTGCAGCTTATCGTCAGCAACTGTGACCGAGGTTGTCGAGAACAGATGATGCGCAAGATAAGCAGTTTCAACGATGATAGAAAAGTCGAGTTGCTCAGTCAGGTCAGCCTGCCAGTCGACCATTTTACCGCTGAGCTTCTATTTAACTGTCTTGACAGCAATAACACAGAGTTACAGTATCAGGCGCTCAAGGCAATAAGCATTTTCCCATCTTCTCCGCGTTTGCGACAGCGGGTTACAAACTTTATCGCGAGCGATATAGAGCGGCTCAGGTGTGTCGCAGCCGCGATTCTCGTTCGTATCGGCGATCTTGATCAGATGATGCGGTCGCTGGAAATCATACAGGGTTATATCTCTTCCGGCGAAAACACCAGTCTGCTTAAGGGTATCGAGATCATTGGTTATACTGGCGACGAGCGTTTCTGGGTTAATCTTCGCCCATTTTTCTCATCAGGCGACGTTAGAATCAGGCTGGCATCGGTTCAGGCGCTAGAAAAAATTCTCGCTGGTGCTGAGTCCGATGAACATTATGACATCATTGGCAGACTGATAAAAGATGATCTGCGGGAGATCAGATTTCTGACCCTGAAAATGCTGGCGCGCCTGACCGAACCTAAGTGGTTTTATCACGTGATTGAAGGGCTCTCTGATTCAAGTCCGCGCAACCGTAAATATGCCGAAGAAATCCTTATTTCACACTACGACGATAAATTCAGTGATCTGATCATGGTTCTCGAAAGCTCAGAAGCGACTCTGTTCGCCAAGGCGGCAGTGGCCGGCATTCTTGCCGCATCCCAGGATAACAGGGTTAGAGACTATCTGCACCAGTTTGGGAAGAGAGTCATCCAGCAACTTTATGAATATAAGCTCGAAGAATATGTGATTACCCGGGAAACTGCCGCTGAGAGCTCTGTATATATGCGCATGTTGCTGCGTGAACGGGCATGGTCGTTGACCCGGCTGATTGTCTGTCTGATCGCACCAGAACAGAACCGGGAGGCTCATGATTTGTTTAAAAGTCTTTATTCAAGTAACGAAGAACTGGTGAGTAATGCGGTCGAGGTGCTGCAGAATATGGGTGAGCGTCAGCTGGTGTACCACATAATTCCGGTGCTCGAAAATATTTCACTTGAAAATGTCGCAGCATACGGAATGAAGGCCTTTGGTATGCGCGAAAAAGATCTGCGCATAATCCTGGGAAAGTATCTTAATTCTTCAGATAACGAGCTCAAAGAAGCTGCTATACATACTGTGTGTATGTCAGAAATTCGCGACCTTATTCCAGTGCTTAAAAAAATTGAATCAGATCCGACTCTTTCCGATTCGGTTCTGTCGACCTGTAAGTGGGCCACTGAAAGCCTCAAATCCCGGGGCATTACCATGCAATATCAATGAGTAGGCAATTATGATAATTATTGAACGAATTCTTTTCCTCAAGCGCATATCGATTTTTTCGAGTCTATCAAGCTATGAACTGCGTAAAATCGCCGAAGTCGTCAGCGAAGAAGAGGCCGAATCAGGCGAGATTCTTTTTTGGGAGGGCGATTTTGGCGACTGCATGTATCTGGTCGTCGATGGCAAGATCTCGATATTTACAGGTAAACAGCCAGCTATAAAAGTGCTGGCCAGCTTCGAGAAGGGTGCATTTTTCGGGGAAATGGGTCTGTATGATGATAAGCCGCGCGCAGCCGCAGCGATGTCTGATGTACATTCGCGCCTGCTTGTTCTGCGCAAAGGAGAATTTTGTGATCTGATCAGCGAGTTTCCGATGGTTGCGTTAGGAATTATGAAAGAGCTCAATAACCGAATCAGGGCTACCAATAACAAATTGAACCTGATCGAGCGCAATCTTGTTGATAATTCAAGCCGGCTTTATTCTCGCGAATACTTTCTTGACTGTATGAAAAACCTTATCAATCGCGCCAAAAATGAGAAAACACTGGTTGGGTTTCTCATGATCAGACTTAAAAAGCTGCATCTGAAAGATGATGCTGCAGCGACTGAAACAGTTGATAAATCCCGAACAGAGCTGATTCGCGAACTTGGCGCGTGCCTGACTGTCTTTTTGCGAGATACTGATATGTTGTGCCGTTTTGACGATAACAGCATTCTCGTCATGATTCCTGAATTTAATTCAAGAGGCACGCTCAAATTTCAGGCCCGTGTCACTGATGATATTAATCAGGTTCTCGTTGATTTTGAATCCGCCAGAAAGCTCTATTCTGATGTTGAATTCAAAACACTCACATTTCCTGACGATGCAGATTCAACTGAAGCCATCATCAAAAATCTTGAGTCAGTCTGAAAATCAAGCCAAGTCATCTGTCCTCGCGGGTTTCGCAGGTGACTTGAATTTATTGCGTGGTGCGACTATAATTCGTGCCTGCAAATATTTAAGCGGAGTAGAATTTGCCGAAGACTTTATTACTTGAAGCAGGCTTCTTATGTCTGCCTGACAACCTGTTTGCGACTAACCTGCCAGACCTGCGTGAGCCGGTCGGTCAGGCATTGCGCCACGAAAAACTTGAGTTTTCGCGATTGCGTTGTTGGGTGTCGCAACACAGAATCGGTATATTGATCGAAGGGCTTACAGATGCGCAGGTTGACTCGGTAAAAGAAGTTCGTGGACCCAAAGCCAGCGGCTCGTTTGACAATAACAATGTGCCATCTATGGCCGTTCATGGGTTTGCAGCTGCGCAGGGAGTTCAATATAAAGATTTGATAACCCGGGAAGTAGATGGCGAAAAATATCTTTTTGCAATCCGTTCGGTTGCGGGAAAGCCAATCGAAAAGAGCGTTGCCAGAATTAAAGATGCGGTGTTTGGTTCGATAAATTTCTCCTTGCCTGCCTGGAGCAATTCAAGCCTGTTTCCGCAACCGCCGATTTATTTTACCGCCATGATTGATGATAAGGTCTGTGAAATCGAGCTCGATGGCCTGAAGGCTAAAAATCTTACCGCCAGCCATGATGGGCTGACCATCAAGTATCATGTGCTTTCAGGGGCCCAGTTCTATCCACAAGTTCTTCAACAATTGGGTGTCATCTGTGATACTACAGAACGGCGAAAAGTTCTTGAGACCAGAATCAGATCTATTCTGCCAGAAGGCTGTCTGTTGCGCTCAGAAGGCGCTAGAATAAGCCATCTATGTTACTACAAGGAGTCTTTGCAGCCCTTGATGCTGAAATTCAAGCCTGAATACCTCGAAATGCCAGAAGCGGTTCTACACCGCTACATGATCAAACATTTTTCGTTGCTGGCGTGTGAAAACAATCGGGGCAGGATGATGCCTGCAGCCGTCGCAATTTCTGAAAAAAGTCGACCGCAGAGTCAGGAAGCTGTAATGCGTGCTGCTGAACTTGATGATCACTTTGCCAGGCTGATGCAGCTGTGGCGCAGCGATCTTGAGACCTTGCCCGGGCGACTGGCGCAGTTGGCGGGAAAATTCGAGAAAGATAAGGCTCTAACGCCAGAACCTGGTAATTTGCTTGCACGCTGTGCCATCTGGCTCATCCCACGTCTTGCCCTTGAGTCATCAGTTGTCGATATTAACTTGCTGATTTCCCTGGTTGCCGAAGGCGAGCGTACCAGAATTGCAGCTCTACTGCCATCTACCGGTTTTGCCGTAGTGGTGAACTGCATAGGCGAGATACCTGTTTTTAAAAAGTTGGTTCCAGTTCTGCAGGAAATTTGTGATTTCTTTTCCGGTCGTCTCCCTGCACCAGGAAATGTCGCCGGTCAGGTTCTTTGTCTTGCATTGTTAATGCGCAATCATGTCATGTCAGACAGCGGCGAGCTGATTGAGCCATCAAGAATAATAGCGCTGTTGCGCGCGGTCAGCTTTCGACTCGATATTTTTCAGGCGTTTTCTGATATTTTCCCTGAGCACAACCTGGTGCGGCGCGCATGGCTGCAGACAGTTGTCGCAGAAACTTTCAAGGAATCCCAGCCCAAGTTGACCGGTGACAGCTTTCTCTCTTCTTATGAGTTCGATCCAGCTTCGTTTTATGAGGCGCTCAGATCCTGGAAAGATCTGACAGCTGCTGATGTTGAGTCCATTTCTGCACTGTTTCAACGTTTGCGCAGCAAAGTCGAAGGTGGCTTGGCCTGTGTTGAAGAGATTTCTGACTGTCAGATCGAAAAAGAGATCGTTGTTCCCCTTGCCAGGCTCGAAAAGTTGCCAGGCGTCAACTATCAGGAAATTTTTGGCTTCTTTAGTAAGGAAAAGGTAAATATCGAGGCATGTTTAATGAATCTGCCACCGGTTCTTGACGACACCAACCCGGAACACGCGTCGCGAATCAATCTTTTGCAGCGGCTTTTGCGCCAGCTTGGCCGGCTGCCGTTCATAGTAAAGGAAAAAGTAAGCGGTAAAAAATGAAAATGTTTAACTTTCTGTTTGGTAAATTCCAATTTTGCAGTAGAATCGTTTCAACCACAGTTGGGGGAATATAGGAATGGCAATAGAAGATCGCAGCATTAATTCAGATAACTTTGATGACAACGAAAATCCTGGTATACCAGAAATATACCCCTTGCTGCCGCTCAGGGATGTCGTTGTATTTCCCTACATGGTAGTGCCACTTTTTGTTGGACGGAAAAAATCTATCAGAGCCATCGAAGAGGCTATGCTGAAGAATCGTCGCATTATCCTGTGCTCACAGAAACAGGCCAAAACCGATGATCCAGAAGCTGAAGAACTCTATGAAACCGGTACAGTTGCTGAAATACTACAGCTTCTCAAGTTGCCCGACGGGATTCTTAAGATCCTGGTAGAGGGTACTACCAGAGTCAAGATCAACCGTTTTACCAAACTCGACGAATTTTTCGAGGTCGAAGGCGTAAGAATATTGACTGAAGACAAGAAGACTATCGAACAACAGGCGCTGATGCGCAATGTAATCAGTTTGTTTGAGCAGTATGTAAAGCTTAACAAAAAGATTCCTCTTGAAGTGATCATGGTTGCCAACAATGTTGAAGAACCAGGCCGACTGGCTGATATCATCACGGCACACCTTAATCTCAAGGTCGAAGAAAAACAGGAAATTCTCGAAGCCTTCGTGCCTCGTGAAAGACTCGAAAAAATAGCCAGCATTCTCAATCGCGAGCTTGAGATAATGATGGTTGAAAAGAAAATTCGCGGTCAGGTGCGCAAGCAGATGGAGCAGATTCAGAAGGAATACTATCTGCGTGAACAGATGAAGGCCATACAGAAAGAGCTTGGCGACACAGATGAGCGCACTGAAGAAATCGAAGAGCTCAAAGAAGCCGTGGCCAAAGCGCGTATGCCTGATGATGCACGCGAAAAGGCAGAAAAAGAACTTTCTAAACTCAGCAAAATGCCGCCGGGCTCTGCTGAAGCAACAGTTTCCCGTAATTACATTGACTGGCTTGTTGCTCTTCCATGGAAAAAACAGACCAGAGACCGCATCGACATCGAAAAGAGTCAGGAAATACTTGACGAAGATCATTTTGGTCTCGACAAGGTGAAAGAAAGAATTCTTGAATATCTTGCCGTGTGTCGGCTTAAAAAGTCGATAAAAGGCCCGATCATGTGTCTGATAGGCCCCCCAGGGGTTGGTAAGACATCTCTCGGCAAGTCGATTGCCAGATCCCTTAACCGCAAATTCGCGCGTATATCATTGGGTGGAATGCGAGATGAAGCCGAAATAAGAGGCCATCGCCGTACATATATCGGCGCGATGCCGGGGCGCATCATTCAGGCAGTGCGAGATACCGGTTCTTGCAACCCGGTTATCCTGTTGGACGAAATCGACAAAATGGGCATGGATTTCAGGGGCGACCCGAGCTCAGCACTTCTGGAGGCTCTTGACCCCGAACAGAATTACGCTTTCTCTGATCACTACATCTCGACACCATTCGACCTGTCGAAAGTTTTATTTCTGACCACTGCCAACGTGCCACATACTATTCCCGGCCCGTTGCGTGACCGCTTAGAAGTTGTTTATATCCCTGGTTACACCGAAGAAGAGAAGGTTGAAATCGCAAAAAAATACCTTATTCCTAAGCAGCAGGATGCCAACGGTATTGTTAAAAAAGGCATCAAAATTGAAGAGTCGGCTGTTGTTGAAGTTATCAGAAAATATACTCGTGAAGCTGGAGTGCGTAGTCTTGAGCGCGAACTCGCCGCGATCTGTCGCAAAATTGCCCGCGATCTGGTGTTTGGCAAGCTTAAAGTCGACCCCGACAAAAAAAATGCCGTGTTGTTGGAGCTTACAGATGCTTCTGTCGAGCAGTATCTGGGCATTCCCAAATTTCATAACACCAAGCGTGAAGACAAAGACGATATCGGCCTGGTCAACGGTCTGGCCTGGACAGAAGTTGGTGGTACGACCCTGCCGATAGAAGTCGTAGTTATGCCTGGCCGGGGAAAGATCATTCTTACAGGCTCTCTTGGTGAAGTAATGAAGGAATCAGCACACGCCTCCCTTTCTTATCTGCGCAGCCACGCTGATGAGATCAAAATGCGCCCGATCGACTATGATTCGCTTGATCTACATATCCACTTCCCAGAAGGCGCAGTTCCCAAAGACGGTCCTTCCGCCGGTATTGCTATTGCAACAGCAATCTATTCGGCTCTAAATGAAGTTCCGGTACGTAGTGACTTTGCCATGACTGGCGAAATTACTCTTCACGGCAAGGTTTTGCCAGTAGGTGGTATCAAAGAAAAGCTGCTGGCCGCACATCGCCAGGGCATCACCAATATCATCCTCTCAAACGATAACGAAAAAGAGCTCGAAGAAGTGCCCCCGCAGATTCGCAAAAATCTTACCATCTACAAAATTGCTTTTGCTGCCGAGGTGCTTGGTCTGGCGCTACGCGGTAAACCTAAACAAACACCACTGGTTTTTAGTCGCCGAGCCCTTGGCACTGACGCCAAACGAAAAAAAACCACAAAAAAGCGCGGAGAATAGCATGACAATTAAAATTACTTCGGCGACATTCAGCGCCTGCGTAGTCGGAAAAGACGGTTTGCCCGACGATCAGCTGCCGGTGATCGCACTCGTTGGTCGCAGTAATGTCGGCAAGTCCTCGCTGATAAACTGCATAACCGGGCGCAAAGAGCTTGCTCGCACCAGTTCTACGCCTGGCAAAACCCTGACCATAAACTTTTACTGTATTAACGAAGAGTTCTATATAGTTGATTTGCCGGGTTATGGCTATGCCAAGGCTTCCAAGATCACCCGGCAGAGAATTCAGACAATGATGAACGAGTTTTTTGCCGAAAGCAAAAGCCTCAAAGCCGTTGTTCAGATCCTTGATATCAGGCACAAGCCTTCGCCTCTTGATACGCAGATGCTGGGCTGGATCAAAGACCAAAAAATTAACAGCATTGCGATTCTTACCAAGGCTGACAAACTCAGCCATCAGCAGGTTATTAAAATGCGCGCTGATATCAGTAAAGATCTCAAAATGGGCTATGTCATGGCATTTTCGGCCAAGAGCGCGGCCGGCAAAGAAGAGTTTCTTGACGCAGTAGAAAAAATTATTGCCGGTCTCGAAGTGAAAGGTGCTGAAATCAGGACTAGAAAGCCGCAGTTGCAGTCGCAGCCTCGCGGAGCAGCAGAGAGACCACGCAAGGCTCAGCGACCAAAAGGGCCAAGACCTGCAGGCAGTGAAGCTAATGTTAAAGCGCCTGCAGAAAAAAAATCGCTGGATTTGTCCCCGGACAAAAATAAAACCGCTGACAAACCCTCTCAATCCTCTCAACCTTCTCAGCCCTCTCAGCCCTCTCAGCCCTCTCAGCCCTCTCAGCCCCAGGAACCCCGTTCCGGACAAAATCGCCGCCGTCGCTGGAAAAATAAAAAATCCGCGGGCAGTGATGATAAGAAAAAACAGCCCGAAACATAACTCTTTTTGAGTGGAGGAAATAATGAAATATTTGCGTACTGCTTTGTGTTTTGCTCTGATTGCTGTGGCCGCTTCTGTTTGTGCGGCCCCTTCGTTGACCAGTATTCAAAAAAATATTAATACTGCTGGCAAATTATGGGTAAATGATCCAGGCAAGGCACAGATCATGCTGCGTGAAGCCTTCGCGTCCGCAATTGCCTGGACTAAAGCCGAATATAAGCCATCGGTTAGAGAAGAGGGTTTCTACCAGGCAGTTTCCTGTTTCAGCCCGGAACTGGTCGAAGAGGTTGCTCTGGCAGCCGAAACTTACGCCAAGGTCTTTCCGAATGGCCGCTATCTGAAGAAAGTAAATCTTTACCGCTCTATGGCAGAATATGCCCGGGGCAATTACGAAGCCGTTGCGACAGCTCTAAATGCTGCTACCGCCGCCAAAGGCAAATTCGCTTATCAGGAACAGACGCTAGCTTTGTCTGGGTATCTGGCGACAGGCCACCACCGAAGTGCCGAAAGGTTTGTCGAAGGCCAGCGCCTTCAGAAGCCATCTTATGCTCTCACTAAAGACCTTCGACGCTTTCACTCCGGCAACAGAACGATTGATGGTCTGCTTAACCGTGTAGCTACTGGCAAAATCAGCGGCGAAAAGGCTGTGCAGCTTTTAGATGCAGCTCTGGATACTGCTTATTTCGCGAAAAAAGCGCCAGAAGCGGCACTTACCGCGATTGCCATCAAAGACTCGCTGGCACCATATTACAACCCGGTAAGAACCGAGTGGTGCAGCCTCAGTCGTGTAGTAAAACACGCCGCCTCGCCGCAGATGCGACTTAACAAGTTGTCGGAACTCGTTGGCAGTTATCCCGAAGCCTCAAATCCAGAACTTTATAAGGCTTTGCTTGATTTGCGTTATCTCTACCTTTATGAATTTCGTGATGCAACTGCGGCTGAAGAAATGTTGGTGCAGATGAAATCCTTGAAAGGATTTGAGCAGCTTGCAAAAGTAGAAGCTATTGTTTCGGCATTTAATCAGAAAAGTATCATGACTGTGGCTGGCTATGACTCGCTGCAGGAACTGGCAAGACTTGGTCACCTGTTTCCTTATGACAACGGTCATCTCCCGGTTATAAGCCTCAGCTATATTCAATTTCTGCTCACGATTGGCGATATGGTTCACGGTAAGAACAGCAAGATACCCACTATCAATGCTCAGGGCTGGCAGGATCTACCGGCAGAAATGCTTTACAATGCAGCTGTTGGCGCTAAAGAAAAGGCTTACGAGGGCTACCTGCAGATCAAAAGTCAACTGACTCCGCAAATGAGCAAAATGATCGAAGACCTGCTTTTTCCCCTCTATATGTCGAGTGTAGCGAAAGACAGAATGTTCCTGGCAGGTCTACTGGCAGTGCCAACTTTGCCCGATCTCGGCACCGACCTGCTGGTTGCCGCGATTTCTGGACAACCACGCATGCGCAAGGCCGAGCACGGTTTTGCTGTTCTTGCAGATGTTTACAATAACCATCTTGCCTATGCTGAGGCGCAAGCCGTTTGGAAGCTGCTCTCAGAAAATTATCCCGATTCAATATGGCTTAAGTAATTAAATTGAGTGGCGGCAAGACTTGCCAATATGGCAGGACTTGCCGCCTGCTTTTTTGTGATCTTTGTGCTTCTGGAGGTTTTGTCGTGAAAAAACTGATGGTTACTGCTCTAGTGTTGTTGCTTGTCGCCAATGCCGGTTTTGCTGAGAGATTGTTTGACTATCGAGGCATGTTTCCGGCTGATCGCGATAGCAACGCGAAAATTACCAATTATATTCTACTCAAAAAAGGTGCCCGCATCAGATTTGAGATAGAAGAGCAGGGCCATGGCACAACTGAAAAGATCACAATTACCAAGGTTCAGTTAACTTCAGATACCAGTGTGAGTTTCGAAGAGACATCAGGGATCCAGAATCTTGATCTGCCTGAAACAGGAATTTATGAGATTACGCTTGTTCCTGACGCTAAGGCACAGGGCGAAATCCGTTTTATTTTGAAGGTTAATGATATTTCAGACGAAAAGCCAGCTGCAGATTCAATTCAAGCTGTTTCTCAGAAACCGAGCGAAGTGGCTGTAAAAATTGCTGCTGATACTTCACCGGCAACCTTGACAGCAAGCTCCTCAGATGGCTTGTCTGGCGCTATTGAAAAACAGCCAGATCTGCCAGTTACTGTTGCAACATCAGCTACTGATGTAACTGCTTCGACTCAGCTTACTATTGCAAATGAAACAGCAAGTAGTGCAGTTGCCAGTCATGTTTTTCCAGAAATATCGCAGGTTGCGGTGGCATCTGTTGCTCTCGTTGATGGTTCAGGCCAGGCGTTGCCTGTGTTGCAGGCCCCGGCAGCGGGTTGGTTTATAAATCCATTTGTTGGATTAAAGTTCGTGGCAGATTCGATAAATTTAATGTCTGAGCAGGATCGCCAGAAGCAGATTAAAATTTTTACCTGCTCGATTGACGGTAGCCAGTCTACAGTCAAAGGGAATTTCTTCAGCCCTGAGCCAGATGTTCTTATGTTTCTCCCACAGGCAGTTGTGCCTGGCGCCGTTTATTATGTAGAAATTTTTGACATTTCTGGCACTAAAATTAACTCATCCCGGATTGAGTCTATGCCAGAGCTTGCGGTTGAATTTCTGCCGACAGGTAGCGATCTCACCGTCAGAATCTGGTGGCAGCAGCAGACTAATCTGCTTGCAAACCCGACGGGTCAGATGCTGGCGCTCAACAACTGTGATGTTGTGATAAATGTTGACGGAAAAAGTCTTTTGCAGCTGACCAGTGAGCAGACCCGGCAGCCTGTTGGAACGTTCGCCGGCATAAACTGGCGTGCCCGACCTTATGCCCTTGAACTTGAGCTGCCTTTATCGCTGATTTCAGGCGAATGCAGCGTAGAAATTCTCGCCGCAGTAGATGGGGCAGAGCAGAAGATGTCGGCATACAAGGCAGACTGGCAGAAAGCTTCCGTTCAGGCAGTACCGGACGATTTCAGTAACGTTGTGGCATTTGATGATGAAATTTATAAGAAGCCTTCAGAAGAATTCAGTATAGCTTCATTCAGTATCAGGGCCCAGTTGCCGGATGAGACAAAGTTTGCCGTTGAAAAAAGTTTTTTGATTGTTGATAGCAGTGCCGACAGTAATGTTTCATGGCCTCAAGACGTTGTCTGGGATGAAAATGGCAGCTTGTGGGTACTCGACAGCCAGCTTCGCCGTATTTCTAATTTCAATGACAAAGGGCAAATTCGCACAAGTTTTGGCAACAGGGGCGATTCGCAGGGTGCTTTTGGTCTGCCGGTTGCATTGGCACAGAAAAATTCGACACTTTTTGTTTCTGATACAGCCAGGCACGCCATTCACAAATTCACCACCGATGGCCTTTTTGTCGTTTCGATCTTTTCAGGTTCAGATGCCGGGGTTGCCATCGACCTTCCCGGCGGTATCTGCTTCAGAAAAGAAGAAATGTGGATTGCTGATCGTGGCACTTCCAGAATCTTGTGCTTTAATCAGCAGGGTGGCTTTTTGGGAAGTTTTGGCTCCACGTCCTCAGCGCCAATAGATGCGCCGGTAAGCGTCAGAGCAGATCAAGATTCTCTTTTTATTCTTGAAAAGAATGGTCTGGTAAAAAAATTCAGTCCAATGGGGCAGTTCGATGCTACGTTCCAGAGCGGAAGCAGCGATGGTAGCGGTCTTGAAGTCGATTCATGGGGCGGCGTCTGGGTTTGTGATGCCGGGCAGTTCAGAGTTTTGCGTTTTTCACGAAATGGTGCCACTCTCTGCGAACTCAAGGCTCCGCCAGCTCCTAAACCTTGGTTGCCGACCTCCGTTGCAGTGCGTGCTGACGGCAAAATAGCGGTTGCTGACGCCGAAAACAAAATGCTGCACATTTTTACTCCCACTGATTGAGGCTGATCTATGTCGCAAAAACGCGCCAGCTTTTTCCCAGCAACCTTAGTGTTTTTTTTGCTGGCGGCGACATCAATGATTGCTGCACAAACGGCGGTAGTCGATTTTGATATGACTTTTGTCAGAGGTCGGGTTTTTCGGAAAAGCCCTGATACAGAACCATTTGATTCGAAGCCGGGACAATACCGGGTTCCGTTTTCTACCAGTATTATCACTTTTGTCGATGGACAGTGTTTCATGCAAGTTAGTGGATCAGAGCTGCGCCTAAAACAGGAAACAATTTTGTCTCTATCTGCTCTGCATAGTTTTGAGTTGCGGCAGGGTCTGGCTGGATTCAAGGCTGGCTCAGAAAAATTACTGCTCAACACGGCACATCTTAAAGTTGAATTAGTCGATGCTATTGTAGTTGTTAAGACTAACCCGGCTCTTACCAGAGTCTGCGTCGTTAAAGGTCAGGTTACTGTTGCGCAGGGTAAATCGATAGCTGTTGTCAAGGCGGGCGAAGAAATTGCCGCAGCTCCGCAGCGTTTTTCGCAGGTTTATAAACAGTCCGATGAGCTTCGCTTTACCTGGTATTGGGTAAGCGCCGACAAAGAGCCGGCCTTGCAGGCAGAGCTCAATTAAAACCGTCAGCTTTGTAGAGATATCTGGCAGTAGCTACCACCTGGCCGCCCTCGCTGATATCTGCAACTACCATGATTCGAAACTCATCGTAGTTGCCTGAAAGGTATTCTGATAAATCGCCCCCTGGCACCGGAGTCGATTCAACATACAGATTATCAGCAGAAATGGCAGAATAAACCCTGAGATAATAAGAGGCAGTACCTGAATTTACTAATACCGAGTTGACGGTAACTGTACGATTAAAAGAATTCAGGGCAGGGGCAGCAGGAGCTGTCTGAAACCTGGGTAACGCAGCTCCCCAGTTCAGATCTCTGGAAACAGAAAAGGTCTCAGTGTTAACAGAATAGTAAAGCGTGTATTTCCCAGGGGTGAGAGGCTTCGTCGCAGCTGAAAGCGTTACTTCTTGTGCGTTGGCGGCAGATACATAAGAAAGATTGGCGACTCTGTTGCCGTTGAGATCTTCGACCCACGCGGTTATTCCGCTGCCGCCGCCCTTTACCGAGGCAAAAAGAATGTTCTGTTCGCCAGAATCTTCGTTGGTAAGGGTGCCGGCACAAAGAGTTGCCACCAGCGTTGCCGGGTCAGTATTTCCTCCGCCACCACCACCGCATCCGACCATGAGCGATGTTAAAAAAACGCCCGCCACCATTAGAAACATTGAAAAAAGAGACAGATTTTTCATGTAAAGCTCCATTTGCAGGCGTTGATATTGAATCACAGCATGATATATAGTGCACGAGATATTATCATCTGTAGCAGCAAGCGTCAAATCGATCGTAAATATTCAGCTTGAGCAGATATCTTAATACAGGCAATTGCCCCCGGCATCATAAATTACAAATGCCGGCATGTTTCTAACTATGATGCGGTGAACCGCTTCCATGCCAAATTCAGCGAAGTCAAGAACCTCGGAAGAAACAATATTCTCACTTGCAATCAGAGCCGCTGCGCCTCCAATTGTGCCAAGATAGAAACCTCCGTATTCGGCACAGGCCTTAACCACAGCTTCAGTGCGGTTGCCTTTGGCAAGTGTAACGAGTGAAGCCCCACGACTCATGAAAAAATCGATGTATTCATCCATCCGCTGTGCTGTTGTCGGTCCGAAACTGCCAATCGTGTATCCCGGTGGAGTTCGGGCCGGGCCGGCGTAGTAAACCGGATGGTTCTTAAAATAATCAGGCAGTGGCTGTCCGGCGTTAACCATCTCAAACAAACGAGCGTGCGCCATATCACGGGCTACAACCATTGTGCCGTTGAGCATAACCAGAGAACCGGCAGGTTGATTGGCGAGCTGCTTAAGAATCTCCGGCATCGGCCGGTCAAGGTCAATCGCCGCTGCCTGCAGCGCTTCAGTCTTGCACTTTTCGAGCAGCCGGCTCGGATTATGGTCGAGAACCTCAAGGAAAGCGCCATCTGCCGTTATCTTGCCAAGCATATTTCGATGGGCACTGCATGAAACACCGACCGAAACAGGGCAGGAACCGGCATGTCGTACCATTCGTATAACGCGTGCGTCAAGCACGAGATGCGAGCCGCCAAATTGGGCACCCCAGCCGGTTTCGGCAGCTATTTCGCGAGCGCGGGTTTCCCATTCACGGTCGCGATACGGGCTGCCACTGCCATCAGCCTGCATCGGCAGGTCATCATACCAGCCGGTTGAAGCAAGCTTCATTGTTTTAAGATTGGCTTCGGGAGAGGTGCCACCGACAACTACGACCAGCGTATATGGCGGACAGGCTGCCACGCCGAGCGCGCCGATCTTATCCTTCAGGAAAGCGGAAAACGCTTTTTCATTGAGCAGCGCGCGGCTGCCCTGAAACAACAGGGTTTTATTGGCCGACCCGCCGCCTTTGGCCATGAACATGAAGCGATACTCTTCTCCGGGACAAAAGGCAATATCAATCTGCGCCGGCAGGTTGTTGCCGGTGTTTTTTTCTTCAAACATGCTCAGCGGTGCAACTTGTGAATAGCGCAGATAATTTTCTGACCACGCCTTCTCAACGCCTAGGCTCAGCATCTTTTCGTCGTCGCCGCCGGTAAGCACACGCTCGCCACGCCATGCAAAAATCGTTGCAGTTCCGGTATCCTGGCACAACGGCAGTTTGCCTTCGGCGGCAATTATGGCATTTTTGATAAGCGAAGTGCAGACAAATCGCTCATTTGGAGCAGCGTTCTGGTCGCCAGCTATCGCTGCCAGCTCGTCAAGATGATCGGGCCTGAGGTAATATGACAAATCATGAAAAGCCTCAGCAGCCAGTTGCGAGAGAACTTGTGGTTCCACGCTCAAGAAACATTGATCTTCGAAGCTCTTCCGGATAACGCCTGCGTTGCTGACTTTGCGATACTGTCGTTTGATCATTGTCCTAAATCCCCTTTAAGCCCTCTTCGTCAAAGTAAACCATGTCTTCGATTCCCGAACGATACTTCTTGCCAACTATACCAACCAGCATGTATTCATGCCAGATCGGGTCGAACATGTATTTTTTGAGGAGTCGAAAATCCTCTATCTCACCGGATGCCTTGCAATGCGTTCTGGTGCCGGTACAGTAAATCTCCCACTCCCCGATTCTGATGCGGTCTTTGGCACAGATGCCGATCGGCACGTTGTTGCTAATAACATTACGAATTTTGGCTTCAAGCTCGTCAAGATCTATCTTAGGCTCTTCCGGGAACTTGATAACAAAACCATGCTTAACATCAGAGTGTAGTACCCGGCGGGTGTAACCATAATCAGTCGCGAGAATGTAACTGGTAATGTCTTCGGCAGAATGAGCCATCTTGCGATACTTTGTCGTCTTCTCGACGACGCTCTTGATCGAAGCAGGCGTTGGCCCGAACACAGTCGGTCGCGCAACAATAACCTCTTCGCCAAGACCGAAAATTATCTGGGCATTAAAACCCATTGCCTTGTAAATAAGGTCGAAATGTTCGATTACTACGCGCCGACCGTCTTCCAATGCACGGTTTATCGCTTCAACAATCTCAAACTGCTGTTTAAATGCGAGCTCATACCGAATATCAAGATGAAAGGTATGCGCAGCAAAAAAATCATCAGAGTGAAAATCGTAAATCGGCGTTGGCCGAAGATTGACGCCATCATCGTCGTTGGTAAGCTCCAGCCCTGGGAAAAGGCCCTTGATCAGGGTGGATTTGCCCGCACCTTCTGCGCCGATGATGCCGATCAGAAGATCGCCTGGCGTCAGATAGCGACTGGCCAGCTGACCTGCCAGGACGTAGAGACGCGGCCGCCCGCGCGGCGCGTAATACACCGAATAGAGAAGCGTCTCAAAATGCGACTGATTAGCGTGTAGAAACGACTCGTTAGGCATATCAGAACTCTATTGCCAGAAGCGGCGCGTGCTGCTGGGCACCGTATATGTCGGTTTCGCCCGGCGCCCCTGAAGGCATTGGCCGTTTGATCGTGATTTTAACAGCGTTGGCCGGAGCAAACCATATGATGCTCAGAATGTCACTTTCGTCGATTTTAAGCAGGCCGGCTATCATTTTGACATTTATGATCTGCTGGCTTTTGAACTGCTCAAAGTAATCCCTGGTCTTGAAAATAATATCGAAAGTCAGCTCAAACGGGCCGGCATTCTTTGATCTGATTACCTTGGCTGCTTCGAGAATGTTTCTTTTCATGTCTTTGTTTCCTTTACATCAGGGC
Organism: Candidatus Rifleibacteriota bacterium; assembly: GCA_018818125.1. Classification (GTDB taxonomy): domain Bacteria; phylum Muiribacteriota; class Ozemobacteria; order Ozemobacterales; family Ozemobacteraceae; genus Rifleibacterium. The sequence continues at coordinate 40,061 of JAHISQ010000117.1, read as the reverse complement.
TGAAACTTGTTCAACCCGGTAGCGTGGCAACTCCACCCGCGCAGTGACGCCGGTTTGAGCGTCAAAATTTTTGGCCATTCCTGAACGATTCGATACTGGTGAAAAATAGCTTTTCACCAGCCGGATCCATCAGATGGTAAATTGAAAATTCAAAAACCTGGCCCATTTTAATATCCGATGGTGAGAACGGAAAGGCCAGATTGCCGGCTGTAGAAATGCGCCCTTCATAGCCGTAGTGCAACAGAGTCGAACGTGCTACGCTGCATAGTGTGTCAGCCTGCTCCTGGGTAGGGCAGAGAGCTTCAATAACAATGCAGAGTTCGTGCGAGCTTGTCTGAAGTAATGGTTCAAGTGGCCCCATTACGCCATTTTTGCCATAAACATGGAAAAACAGCTTCTGAGAACCATCGTTATCGCCTGACATTTCATTCAGCTGCTGCTGAACTTCAGCAAGAATAGTGTCGATTCCGGCTATCATTATCGGATCTCGCGTGCCGGCTATACTGATGCTGCGATAGCCAATCGGACGGGCACCTTCAAGTTTTATCCAGTATCGCGGAGTTTTCTCGAAGCGGCTGCCTTTAACTTCTACACGGCCATCGCCTATATCGGTGAACGAGCAATCTTCAAGATTGATTGCGCCGCCCGGACCGGGCAGATGATAAGGGTCTGACTTTTCATAAAGTGTATGAGCGGCCGCTGATTCACAGGTAAACTTGCGTTTCGGATTGAGCGCCTCAAGTATAAAAGAATCCTTTTTGAGAATGCCAAGAGCGCAGTCGGCGCCAGAACCTGGAGTCGAAGCAATGGCGGCACATTCAAGAATTTTGCCCATATGCAGCGCCAGACCTTCGTCATAACCCTTCATAACCGGCAGTGCGGCAAAAACAGCCGGATCATAGCAGCGACCGGTCAAAACTACATTGCAGCCAGCTTCAAGTGCTTCAATAATTGGCTCAATGCCTATCTGAGCAACCACATAGGTTGTTTCGTCGATCAGGTTTTCGGTCAGCTCATGTACACAGGCCAGCGGACTGATGCGACCTTCAGTCAGAGCTTTTTTAACAGCGTCTTTATTGATGTCCGATGGAATCACGCCCATTTTGAAGCTTAGCTTATCTTCTCTGGCGATTTCGTGAATTATCTGGCGGCACCATTGGAGGTGAACCGAAGCCCCGGAGCCACCGGCAGTTCCGATAACAACCGGAATATTATTTGCTACGCCTGCTTTAAGCATGTAACGCAGATCACGCTTGACGAAAGCACGATCAGTAAAAGCTTTGCCGGCGCCAAGATAATAGGGGCCCGGATCAGTCGAACCGGCATCTACCGCAATCAGATGCGGCTGTCGTTCGATGCCGCGTTTAAATGAGCTTTCTGGAAACCCATAACCAAGAATGGCGGTAGGCGATAAAACTCTGAATTCTTCATTGTTTGTCATTACTTCACCCCGTTTTTCAGGCGCAGAATTGCAATTATGCGCTCAAGTTCGTTATTAACAATAGTAAATCCCTCGTCAAAGCCCATGCCGGGCTTGGCCAGCATACGTTCAGCTCTGGCGGCCACCGCCAGATGCACGCAGATGCGCGCGGTAACGTCCGTTTCGTTGCATGTTCCGCCCTGATACGCTTCTACGCCGGTCTTACGACAATAGATCACGCTTTCGACAATATTCTGAATACCACCGAGATCGGGCGTCTTGATCTGAACCATATCGCAGGCTTTAGCATCGCAGAAATCACGGACATCTTCATAGGTATTGCACCATTCGTCGGCTACGATCTTTACCTTTGACCCGATTTTGTGAAGCTTTTGCGTGATGTAACCGAGTTTTTCGATCTGCAGCTGCTTTTCTTCCATGTCGACCGGGCCTTCAATGTAAAGTGGCAGGCCGCCGGCGTGCGCTTCGAGTGAGGCGAGATAGTCAACAACCCTGTCCATATCGTCATTGAAAATCGCCCCGATATTGCCGTAAACGTCGATGTGCAGACTGGGCTGATAGGCTTCGCTGCTGCGCAGTTTTTTAATGCGGCGAACCAGCCATTCGATATATTCACGCAGTTTTTCGCCATTGCGCCCAAGCTTTTCGTCAATGTTGTTGATCAAGCCATGCGGCAGCACTTCGACGCCCTTGATAATCATTTTGTCAACGTTATCGTAGCGATTATCGCCGCTCTGACCGAAGATTGGCACGCGCTCGGCAATAACCGGCAGATTGTATTCAGCACAGATTACTTCGCACGGAAGAAGCTTCAAGGACTTGGCACGGGCATCCAGCAGCGCCTGAGTCAAGCCGTAACGAATGGCCGAATGCAGTGGTTTGCCTTCAATCTGCAGTCCAGCAAATTTTGCCGACATATCGCGAAAAGTGCCAAGTTCAAGACCCTCTAACAGAGGCCTGACATGCTTTTCAAGAAACGGCACATATTCATCTGCCAGAAACAGGGGGTCACGTCCGCCGGCGCCTGAATACTGAACAGCTGCGCAATCGCCGACCGCTATCTGCCCGTCTTCGAGAAGTAACATAACCGATATGCTCTGGCCGGCCTGTCTTATGCGACTGAATCCCGGAGTAACCGGTTCACCAGTGTAAACAAAACCATCGTGCCCGGCGCCTTTTTTAATTGCACGCTGGTCATCAAAAAAGAAGGCCGAAATGCCCCTGGAAAAAGCTGCTTTTATAATTTTCATCTTGGTCTCCCTACCAGTCTGCCTTTGCTGATTGCGTAAATATCGTCGGTAACCATCTGGAAACACACTTCACGCCTTTCAGCTTTTGCCCGTTCTTCGAGCTTGGCGCGATGATAGGCCATTATTTCGTCGTCGAGACCCAGGCTGCCCTTGTTGAACACCCTGATATAGCCTTCATTGTCGCGCATCGGCAGAATTTTGCCGTGGTTATAAATAGAAGGTGCAAATGGAACATCTATTACACCCGCCTCAAAAGCGGCAACAACACCGGTCTCAATCTCTCCATTGCCCAGGCGATAAATCGCTTCCATTATGCATCTTACTTCGCGCTCAATCATCTCAATCTCTTTCTGATGATCGCCGCTGATCGGAAACCTGTGATCTCTAAGCATGTTGACTGCCTGGCGTGTACAACGCAGTCCCTGCGCATTCGCCTCTTTTGTCGGAATGCCCATAGCTTCGTGCGGCGATTTAACGATAACCTTGTCGGCCCCGGCAAGAACAGCGACAGAAGCTCCCCAGCTGATTACTGAAAAAGCCTTGGCTTCATCTTCCGGGAAGCCGCCCATCCACTGATGGAATACGGTCGTCAATTCGTAATCGCTGAAACCTTCACGCTTGAAAAATTCGTGAGCCAGTTTCTTGAGCGAAATCAACGCAGCGATATCCTGAAACATGTTGCCACCCTGACCATAGCCGAGAGTCAGCGATTTAACGCCCTGTCGCAAAGCTAAAATGCCTTCTACTATTGCAACAACATGACTGACGAACGGTGGAACAAGTGTTCCGGTAAGCGGTCCAAATGGTTCGCGATTGATGTGAACACCATTTTCCTCATAAATGCCCACCAGCCGATCAACATATTTCCAGTCTTCGATTGATTTTTTAAGGGGCACTTTCTTGGTGTAAGGTATGTTGTAAGAAATGCCGCCGCCTTCGTAGCTGGTAAAGCCTCCGGCAAGAGTTATCTCGGCGAGCAGACGGGCATCAGGAGTTCCATGACGCACCTGAATCGGCTTTTTAACCGCTTCGGTAACCTGACGGCAACCAATCAGACCATGATTTACAGCAGGAAAACCATTCAGCAGAGAGGTTCGCGCCTGCAGAGATTTTTCGATACCGACTGCTGCTTCCTGATAACGGTTCTGGCGAGTATAGGCGTCGATTGTTGTCGGAAGCAGATCTGCTGCACCCTCAGTTTCGAGATACTGCAAAAGCTTGATGTGATCTTGAATAAGCGCCACGCCGGCTCTCGGCTGCAGCAGGGTTTCGCCGGCCTCGGAAGCCTTGCGCATTGCCGCCGCGAAGTTTTTAGCTTCGGGAATTTTCTGCTGATAAGCAATACCGTCTTCGAGACTGAGATTGTGACCGGTAGGCCAGGTTTCTAGAATTTCACTACGGATCTGATTGAAATCGTCAATACTAAGCATCTGTGAACTCACTGTGGCTGAACTCCTTAACTTCTTCTTCGTTTGGATGCAGTCGGGTCAAATAAGAAACGGCAGCTGCAGCACTCTGGCGCGGGTATTTTTCGGCCAGGCTGCCAAGCAACGGCAAAATGTAATCAGGGTCGGCATAATATTCAAAGTTAACCGGTAAAAGCGGTATTTTCTCTACATCTGGCTGCGGTGAAAACGGCAGTTCGATGGCATCACCCGCCCGACCCATGGCAGCAAGAAAACCGCCAGTTCCGACAATGCGATTTATACGGCGCAAATCTTTGCCAGACTGAGCCCATACCGGCCCTTTGGCAGTATAAATCTGTTCTATGATTCCAGCGTGTCGCATGACAGCGTGAAATATGCAGGCAGAAGCCAAAAGCTGATCATAACTTTGTTCAGCAAGATCTGCGGGCAGGTGACTGGTATTGGCAACCAGCTTTTCGGTGTATGCCCGCAGACTTTCAAGGCTTTGTTGCGAACCTTCAAGACTTGCCAGCAGCAGGTCGCGGGCTGTTTCAAAAGCTGACTCAGCGCTGACGCGCATACCCAGATCGCCCTCGACAGTTCGTTTGAGTCTTGGCTCCACAATGCCCTTCATTATTGTGCCTGAATCTGCATAATAGGCTTCGGCAAACGAGTAAAAATCTGTAGTAGCGCCACCCATGTCGATTAATGCAAAATTTTGCCAGTCAGCTATATTTTTGCCGATAGCATCAACTAGATTGATCATTGCCAGAGGTGTGGGCAGGGGCTGGGTGTCGAACTGACGAATCAGCTGATCAAGACCTTTTCCTGAAACTATCCGTTCGAGAAAAACACTCTTGATTGCTTCTCTGACCGGCTCGATGTTAAGTTGTCCAAAATCCGGCATAAGGTTTTCACTGATGCGCAGATCGCGGGAATCCAGCAGGTCACGGATCTGATCGACAGCCATATTGTTACCGGCATAGATAATTGTGCCATCATAATCTGAACTGGCCAGGACGCGGGCGTTTTCGGTGACATAGCGCTCATTTCCGCCATCAGTGCCGCCGCAGAGCAAAAGAATATCGGGGCGTGATTTTTCGATTGCAGCGATACAATTTCGGGTTAATCGATAAGAATATGCTGCAGTGATGCGTGCACCGGCTGAAAACGCGGCAAGTCTGGCAATCTGCAGAGTCATTTCGGGGACAAGGCCGACTACTGCCACGCTCAAGCCGCCCTTTGCCGACGACGAAAAATAGACCGGCAATGGACTTGATTCGGTATTGTGCCAGTTGCAATCTGGCTGCAGATGGCGCAATACGGCATAAAAGCCATCTGGCAGATAGTCGGTGGTGGTAGCCATGGCCGCCCGCCTTTCTAAGCTGAAGCGGTCATGGCTTAGTTTGAATACGGCTCCCTTGGTCCAGGTTGAGCCGATGTCAACGCATATTACTCTGTCTTCAATCATTTCTGTTACCTTGATTCAAGGTCTTCTTTGAGCAATTCCACCACTTCATCCAAAACGCAGTCAGGCCCAAAAACCCTGTCATAACCCATTTTAAGAAATTTCGCTTCTACTTCGGCAAACGGGGTTTTACCGACAACCAGGTTGCCGCCAACATAAAGAATGATCTCTTCAAGACCTTTTTCAATGCACTTTTCTCGCAGACCAGCACAGTCAATTTCGCCATGCCCGTATAGCGAAGATACTAAAATTGCTCTGGCATCAGTCTCTACAGCAGCACTGATGAATTCTTCCTGACTGACCATTACGCCGAGGTTGGTTACCTTAAAACCGGCCTCACCAAAAAAAGCATCAAGAATCTTGTTTCCAACTGAATGGCAATCAAAGCCAATAACGCCTAATACTATATTTACCGGTGTCATAATTGTTTTCCTGCTCTGTTAAGTAATCTTTTGATTAATTCTTCGATATGCATCAGTGAGCCACGTTCGATCTGATAGGCGAAGTCGATAACCTGTCCGCCGCCCTCCCTGAAACGATTTACGATATGCAAAAAATCTGGCGAAAGCTGCGCTGAAAAGCCGGGAGGAACTATCAGCACGTCTTTGTCTGCGACAAACTCTTCGATCTCATAGCAGGAACTTTCAAGGTAACTGGAACCACTAAGACTGCCATTAAAACCGGATTTCTTTACCCAGCCGCCAATGATATGAAAGAAACGGGCACTCTGATATAGCACTCCGACGCGGCAGTTGTTATTCAGTCGGGCAAGTGCAATCAAGGTGTTCTGCGAAGGAGCCACCACGACCGGAACTGCTTTTTCAGCTACGGAAGGCGCGAGCTGGCGCAATTCATCAATATGATTTGACGTGGTCAAGATCAGGTCAAAAGGCGCCAGCATGGTCGATGGATCGGCAACCTGACGCAGTTCAGAAAATAGTATTCTGGCAGTCGACATGTGTGTCAATACTACAAGCTGCGATTGGTATATACCAAGAGCCTCTGGATTGCAGTCGACCGCCGCTATGTAAAATTTTGCAGCTTCTTCTTCGCGACGCGACAGCAAGAGGCCGAAAAGATCAGATATTTCGCGATAAGAAAAGCCTATTTGTTCGAGCTGCAAAATGTTGGTGTTTATAATCTTTGATGCTTGTTCCATGCGACTTATGGGGTGTTGCCCAGTTTGATCGTCTGCGTTTGTTGAAGAAGTCCTGCTTATACGGACGGCATTTCTGCTTTTTGCTCGTGTCCTATTTGAGCCTGCTACGGGAACATCTGCTTCGACATTGCTCCGCCATGAGTCGGCAACCCGACTACCTCGGCCTCTGGCAGCCACGATGTATTTCTGCTGTATCAGGGTTTCATATGCCTTTTTAATAGTACCCCGTGCGACTCCAAGTTGCAGCGCCAGTTCGCGCTCAGGCAGCAGGCGTTGGCCAGATTTTAGGCGTCCTGTTATTATCAGCGTAGCTATCTGCTCGCTTATCTGTCGGTAAATAGGTTCCTGACCGTTGTTGACAATGCTAAGTTGCAACATTACAATAATCCTGTTGAATGGTATAGTCCGGTTTGGATCATTATATACCAAGCAGGTAAAAAGTCAACCGTTTTGCAGGCAATTTACACGGGCAACCGACAAGCAGCTCAAAACTGCATGATTACATCAATAGTTGAATTCTTAAAGCAATACAGAGTGGTAATTGTCAGATCAGAATTGAAAAAGTGTGAGTTTGCCTTACACAAATATTTGCCCTGCTGTTGACACTTGTTATGTACAGGCGTAGAATTAGAACAATCTCATTGTAGTATTAGTGAGTAATCGAGTATTTAAGTAGTATTTTTTACAAGTTTCCGTGCCTTACAAGGAGAATAAGAGTATGAGGCGATTTCTAGTTACCATTTTTTGTTGCATGTCGCTGTTCGCTTGTGGTCAGGCTAATGCTGAACCAGTCAGAAGTCTGGCCAAAGTAACCAAACTTACCAATAAACAAATAGTCAGTCTTGCTGCGCAAGGTTTTGACATCGCTAAGCGCGGTGTGAATTTTGCCGAAATCGTTCTTGACCAAGCTCAGATTAAAGATTTTGTCATGAAAGGGCACCCGGTCAAGGTAATTATTGAAGACCTCGACGTCTACATCAAGAAAGCCAAGGCATCACAGACCAAAAATGTTGCCTATTTTACATACGTTACCATGGAAAAACAGTTCAAGGCATGGGTTGAAGAATACCCGGAAATTTGTGTTCTTGAATCTATAGGCAAGAGCTGTGAAGATCGCGATATCTGGGCTCTCAAGATCAGTGATAACCCGAAAAAGAATGAGCCAGAGCCGGCAGCATTGTTGATGGGTGCTCACCATTCAAGAGAATGGCCTTCTGTAGAAGTGCCGATGGCGACTGCAAAAAAATTGCTGACTGAATATGCCCAGAACGAAGAAGTTAAGAAACTTGTTGATAACCGTGAAATCTGGATTGTACCGATGGTTAATCCTGATGGAGTCACTTATTCAATGGAAAAAAGCAAATACTGGCGCAAAAACCGCCGCAACAACGGCAACGGTAGTTATGGCGTAGATCCCAATCGTAATTATAGCTATGAATGGGGAAATGTTGGCGCCAGCAGCTCACCCAGCTCCGATACTTACCATGGCACCGGCCCGTTCAGTGAGCCTGAGACCCTTGCGATCAAGAAATTTGCAGAGCGCGAAAAGTTCCAGGCAAGTATTTCTTTTCATACCTATTCTGAACTTATTCTCTATCCATTCGGATATGGCTACAACATTCCTAACCCCGACAGCAAAATATTTGTGAAGATGGCCGGTGATATGGCTCGTTTTAACAAATACACTCCGCAGAACAGCGCCGAGCTCTATCCCGCGATGGGCGACTGCGACGATTTTCTTTATGGCGATCTCAAAATGCTTTCGTTTACTTTCGAACTGTGCTCTACTTTCATTCCGCCCGCTTCACAGATCAGTGAATTCAACGAACTCAATGTGCCGGCAGCTCTTTATCTGATCGACAAAGCCGGAACCTATGGTCTGGTAACTCCTTCTGGCTCTGATGAACTGATCAATTCTCTCGGCTTTGATGGAAGCATCAGGGCGATTGTAGATAATGTTGACCTGTTCGCCGGCGAAGGCAATATCCCCATGCGCAACGAAGTGCTTAAGCAGCTCGAAAAGATCAGCCAGCGTGCGGCGTTGTTGGTTTGCGAAGATTTACGAAAAGGTAACAGCGAAAGCTGGCAGCGCATCAAAAACACTGCACAGGCAACTTTGGCACTTTCCTTTATTCGCAATCGTGTTCTATTTGAGAGTGCTCATGAAAAGAATCTTTATCGAGAAGATCTGGTCGAGGAAATAAAAAACAGCTGAATCCTTTTACTTATCAGGTAAGCGTGCTATAATGAATCACCCGAGAGGGTGATTCTTTTATATGGCACAAACAACTAAACTAAGCGAAGTAACAATTTTTACCGGGTATAGCTACATAGGCTCCAGTCGGGAGTTTGTCTGGATTCCTGGTGATCGAATCGGCAACAAACAGATGCCCTCACGTTTTATTTTTCGTGGGCTCGTCTGTGAGTATGATGTCGAGGCTTTGATGATCCGTAAGGATCTGTATTTGCGGACCAAGGAAGGCAAAGAGTATATTGTCAGTGATTTTCAGATAACTGACATTACCGATGCTGAGAATGTAGGCGGAATCGCACGAAATTTTGATCTGCTGTTCGAAAAATTTCCAGAATTGAAGTCGATTACGACAGGCGAGAAGGTTGTCATTTCCAAAAAGACCCAGGTCCTCGCCTTTAAATCTGTATCGGACGTTATTCACCAGGTAAAGGCTGGGCACGGCATCGATGCCAAGCAGACGAAGGAAGTGTCGACCAAGCTGGTTGAAGACGTTCTGCAATCGCCTGACGCCATCATGAACCTGATGGATATCAAGTCTTTTGATGATTATACTTTTACTCACAATATTAACGTGGCGACCATTTCGCTGCTGATAGGCCTTGCCCTCGAATTGAAACATGACGAAATGGACGATCTCGGCATGGGCGCCCTGCTTCACGATGTCGGCAAACTTAAAATTCCTCTTGGTATTCTCAATAAAGACGGTAAGCTCACCGACCAGGAATTCATGGAAATGAAGTCGCATCCGACTTATGGCTACGATATTCTGTCCAAGTCAAAAGGTATACCGGAAAGAGCCAGAATAGTTGCTTTGCAGCACCACGAGAAATTTCAGGGCGGTGGTTATCCGCGTCGCCTTAAAGGCAACGAGATAGGTCTGTTTGGCAGAATCTGCGCAGTAGCAGATGTTTATGACGCTCTCACCACTGACCGGCCTTACCGGGTTGCAATGACGCCTTATGAGGCCATGAAAATTCTGACTTCGGGCATGGATAACCACTTTGATCCTAAAGTTCTCGGGGCATTTATTCGCAAATTTTCACTCTACCCGGCAGGCAGCCTGGTAAGTCTTAATGATGGGACGGTAGCATTAGTTCTCAAAAACAACCCGTCTTCGGTCATTCGTCCGGTTATCAAGATTGTTACCGACTCTTCTGGCCGTAGAATAAAGGACCGGGTCGAAGTGAATCTGCTCGAATACAAGGATTTGTTTATAACAGGCCCAGCTACTGCGAGCAAGTTGAATGTTACCGCTTCAGATTTGTAGCCGGGTGGTTTTCGATGAGCCGGCGATGCCTAACCCATAGATTCAGCCTTGTTTTTTTTACTCTGCTGTTTCATACATTTTTTTCTTTCTGCAATACCTGCGGAGCTCAGCATTTTACTGATCTGGTAGAGCCGGAGACTGTAATACAGGGTCAGCCAGCCACTGCAACTCCGGTCCTTGACGAAGGTCTGCCAGAACCGATAAGCGGCCGTGGTCGCCTTACTGTTTCTATTGAAAGCTTTAAGGGTGCCAATCTGCGTCGTGTCTCGCAACTTGCCGACCGCGTCGAAATCTGGCTTGGCGATAAGCGTCTGGCTGCGCTTAATCACAGCGATATTGAGGTGGTAAAAGAGAAAAATCGAAGAATTTTTCTTTTTCCCGAGATCAGTCTCAATAACGGTTACTATTTTTTAACAGTGAGACTTTATAGCCAGGCATCTCTGTATGGCCGGGACAAGTGGCATGGCGAAATTTTTCAGGTGGGGATTCATCCCGATAAAATCTCGCGAGTTTACAAAAAAATTCCGTTTTTTCATTATTGACCATGAAAAAAATTGGAACCTCGACAATAACTCCAGAGTCTAAACCGTTTGAACGGTCAGATGAATTTGATCTGCTTGAGCGAATTCGTCGTGGCGATCAAAGAGCCTTCGGCGAACTGGTAGCCGATTATGAAAAGCGTGTCTATCGCATCTGCTGGCGCTTCTTTATGAACGAAGAAGATGCTCTGGATGCTGTTCAGGATGTTTTTTTAAGGGTGTATAAGGCAATCGGTGGTTTTGAGGGGCGTGCATCATTAGCTACCTGGATATATCGCATAGCCTCAAATACCTGTATAAGCATCGCCGAAAAAAAGAAGCGCGAAAAGGAAGGCTTGCTGAAGACGTTTCTGGACTGGTGGACAGCTGAGTCACAAACAACTCCGGAGGAAGAGATTCTTGGTCGCGAGGTTCAGCAATTGAACCAGAAGATGGTTTCAGAAAAAGTGGCATTACTGCCAGAGGCTTACCGTATGGCGGTGATATTGAAAGATATGGAAGGACTGTCGCTCGAAAAAATCGCAGAAATTCTCGATTTGCCGATTGGCACAGTAAAGTCGCGAATCAATCGTGGACGCAGGATTCTGCAGGAATCCTTACAGGGCTATGTTCAAGGGAGACTCGAATGAAGAAGTGCTGCATTTATCTTGATGCTCTTGAAGAAATCTCCCGCGAAGACTCTGCCGCCTGGCAGGATGTGCGCATGCATGCCGGTAGATGCCCGGATTGCGCCACTGACATGAGGTTGCGCGGAGATTTGCTTGAGTTTATGGCTGAAATACCGGAGCCAGATTACCCGGCGGCGTTACATTCTACGATCATGGGAAATCTTGAAGATGCCAGAAAGAACGGTGATACGGATGATACGCCGAGTTGGCTTTCCCGCTTTTTTGAACGTATGTTACAGCCTCTTGAGCTTGTGGTTTCGGTTGGATGTCTGGTGATGTTCATGTTTCTCATGCAGATTGATCACTCGTCGCAGTTTAATCTTAAGCCGGTCAGACCTGCTTTACTGGCTGGTAAAAGTATTCCTGGCCGAACAGGTAACCGTCAGCCACCTGAGACCCAAGCCCTTGAAACCGTATCTGCAGCCGAAGTCGATCAATTTATGCGCCAGCTGCAGGAGTTCAATCGCACTCATCCCGCGCAACGTCGGCCGCAAATCGATTACACCCCTGAGCTGCGTCTGGTAAATGATCTGTCAAACCGGAGACAACCATGAAAAGAATAGCACAAGTCGTTCTTCAGGTTCTGTTCGCGCTGGCATTCATAATCACAGTAAAGGCTGCTCCGCCTGAACTTTTTGGCACATCGCTTATCGCAGATATTGCAGAACGTGTCAGCCCTGCAGTTGTTGCCATCGAATCGATTCATTACGTCAGAGCCAGGAGCCGGGGCGGGTTTGGCGATCCTGTTCTTGACCGCTTGTTTGGGCACCTTTTTGAAGATGATTTTACGGGATTCAACAATGTCATTCCTCAGCGTGGTAATGGCTCTGGTGTTCTGATAAGCCCAGAGGGGCATCTGCTGACCAATGAACACGTGATTTCGGGTGCCGATGAAATTCTGGTAAAGCTCAGACCTGATAAGAGCTATAAAGCCCGGGTGATTGGCAAAGATATGCGCACAGATCTGGCTGTCTTGAAGATAGACGCCGATGAGGTGTTGCCACATGTTCCCATTGGCGATTCTTCGGGTATAAGGGTGGGGGAATGGGTTGTTGCCATTGGCAACCCGTTTGGCCTGGGAATCACCGTTACAACAGGCGTTATTTCGGCAGTTCATCGCGATCTTTCGGTCGACCGTGAGCGCAGCTATAAAGATTTGATTCAGACCGATGCTTCGATTAATCCCGGCAACTCTGGCGGTGCCCTTCTTAATACCAGTGGTGAGCTTATTGGAATTAACACCGCAATTATCCCTTATGGTCAGGGAATTGGCTTCGCGATTCCAGTCAACCTTGCCAAACGCATAGTTGGCGATCTTATGGCCTATGGCCGTGTGAAGAAGGCGTTTTTAGGGGCGACCGTGCAGAGTATAACTCCTGAACTCGCCAGATATTTTGAAATACCACGGGAAGGTGTTCTGGTTACCGATGTGGTGAGAGATTCCCCTGCTCAAAAAGCTGGCTTAGCACCGGGTGACGTGATCACTGAGATTCAAGGGCGAAAAGTCAGTGGAATCGACGATTTTAATGAAATTCTCGATGAACGCAGGGTTGGCGAAAAGGGGCAGATAAAGATATTACGTAAGGGAAAAGCTGGAGTATGTGAGATTGAGTTCAACGAAAATCCTGCCAGCAAGAATTTGCTGGGAGTAATGGCTAAAAAAGTTGACTCTGAACTTTCGCAGAAATTTTCTCTCTTTGTCGATCAGGGCGTTGTAATAACAATGGTGGCTCCTGATTCTCCGGCCGGAAAGGCTGGACTGCGGGCCGGAGATGTGCTGCAACAGATAAATCGCGTCCCAACCCTGAGCGAGAAGGCGTTTGATGACGCAGTGGCACAGCTACAGTCAGATTCTCAGGCCGTTCTTCGTGTTGTCAGGGGGCAAACTGTTAACCTTCTGTTGGTGAATATAGAATAATATTTTTGCAACTCTAGCAAAAATTATTGCATTCCTGCATTCCTGTTCGTATAATCACAACATAACCTCATTCACTCGGAGGGCAATATAATGCAATTGGTTGATGTACTGAAGGAAAATCTGGTTTTCCTTAATTTCGAAGCAGAAAACAAAGAACAGGCTATTGAAAAATTCATTCTCTCGCTCCAGAAAACTGGCGCAATCAAAGAACCAGAAGCTCTAAAAGATGCACTCTTCGAAAGAGAAAAGCTTGGGACAACCGGCGTAGGCGGTGGTATCGCTATGCCTCATGCCCGCTCCAGCGCAATTAAAGATCTGACAGTGGCTTTTTTCAGATCCGAAAATGGCATCGATTTTAAAGCAATCGACAACAACCCGGTAAACATCATTTTCATGCTGCTTGCCCCGGTTTCATCTGGTGGACCATATCTTAAGCTTCTGGCCAAGATTTCACGCCTGCTGCGCAGCGATGATTTCAAAACCTCGCTTCTGGAAGCTAAAGATCCGGCAGCGGTCATGCAGATAATTCAGGAAAATGACTGATCTTCCGTGCAATTGTCTGGTTAGTCAGAAAAAAAGCAGATGTTTTCTGATAGCCCTGCTCGCCTTCACTGGCGCAGGGCTTTCTTGCTTCGATATTGTTTCGCTTGAGCCTGCTCGCCGTGTCTTTGCTCAGGAAGCCAGTAAAAAACGCGAAACGAGCGCCAGCAAACGCAAAGGCAAGAAAGTCTCTAAAGATCAGCCGGTTGAAGTTGAGCAGCAGGAACCCATGTTTCTGCAAGAGACCGACAAGACGGCAACCTTCCTACCTGAGATATACCGTTGTCCGGAGTGTGGTTACGAACAGGACGAAGAGGGAAAGTGTCCTGATCATACGGCAATTGCCCTTGTCAAAGTTCTGTCGGCTGGCAGAGATCCTCTTGCACCCTCAGAACTGGATGGGAATGAAGACATAATCGTCGACATTCCGCTGAAGAACATTGAATTTAAAAAAGAGGCTGTGACTACTCCGGCGACTGATACCGGTAAGTTGTGAGTCAGCCCTGACAATGAATTACATTACAGCTATTAACTGAAATTGGTGGATTCAACCCCCTTTTTTGCTATGCAGAAAAGGGAGTTGCTTTTTAACAGCGATCCCAAACTAATACTGCCAAGGAGAAGCAAATGTCGCTAAATCTGACTAGAAAAGTAATACAGGCTCACCTGACCAGCGGCGAAATGACCGCAAAAAGCCCGATCACCATAAAAATGGATCAGACGCTCACTCAGGATGCCACCGGAACCATGGCATATCTGCAGTTTGAGGCGTTAGGTGTGCCGCGTGTGCGCACTGAACTGTCTGTGAGTTATGTCGATCATAACACTGTGCAGATGGATTATAAAAATCCGGACGACCATATTTTTTTGCAGACCATCGCCAATAAATATGGCATAGTTTTTTCTCGCCCTGGCAACGGCATTTGTCACCAACTTCATCTGGAGCGATTTGCAAAACCAGGAAAAACCTTGATCGGCTCAGACAGCCACACTCCCACCGCCGGTGGAATCGGCTCTCTTGCTATTGGCGCCGGTGGTCTGGATGTAGCTATGACAATGGCCGGGCATCCTTTTAATCTCAAAATGCCACAGGTGATAAAAGTTAACCTGACCGGTCAGTTACAGCCATGGGTTGCAGCCAAAGACGTGATTCTTGAAATTTTGCGCCGCGAGACCGTTAAGGGCGGTGTCGGCTATGTTTATGAATATTCCGGCCCCGGTGTGGCTACTCTAACCGTGCCTGAACGCGCAACCATAACCAATATGGGAGCCGAGCTTGGCGCTACCACTTCGATTTTTCCGAGCGATGAAGAAACCAGACGTTTCTTGAAAGCACAGGGGCGCGAGGCAGACTGGATCGAGCTCAAAGCTGACTCAGACGCTACCTATGATCGTGTTATTGATATTGATTTGACTCAGGTTGTGCCTCTGGCAGCCTGTCCACATATGCCTGATGTAGTAAAGCCGATCAGCGAATTAGAACATATCAACGTTGACCAGGTAATGATCGGGAGTTGCACCAACTCAAGTTATACTGATCTTACTCGTGCTGCTCTGATTGTTAAGGGTAAAACCGTGCATCCACGCCTGTCGCTGGGTATTGCGCCGGGCTCTCGCCAGGTGCTGCGCATGCTGGCAGATGATGGAGCCCTTGCCGACCTGATAGGTGCCGGTGCCAGGTTGCTAGAAAGTGCTTGTGGGCCATGTATCGGCATGGGATTTGCGCCCAAGTCTGATGCGGTAGCATTGCGAACCTCCAACCGCAATTTTGAGAAACGCTCCGGAACTGATTCTGCCCAGATTTATCTGGTAAGCCCGGAGGTTGCGGCAGTTGCCGCTATTGAAGGCAAATTTACCGATCCCCGCAAATGGGGCAAATGTCCCGAGGTTAAGATGCCTGATAAATTTAGCATTGATGACTCAATGTTTATTTTCCCAGACGCCGATGGCTCCAAGGTTGAGATTGTCAGAGGTCCGAACATCGCTGCTCTTCCGGTAAAAGCAGAAATGCCTGCCGAACTGCACGGTAAAGCTCTGATCAAGGTTGGTGACAACATTACAACCGATCACATCATGCCTGCCGGAAAATATTTGCCCTTGCGCTCGAATGTGCCGGAATATGCCAAGCATGTTTTTGAAGGTGTCGATGGCGGATTTTACAAGCGTGCTACTACCATGAAAAAAGGTGTGATTATCGGTGGCGATAACTATGGTCAAGGCAGTTCGCGAGAGCATGCGGCCCTTTGTCCGATGTATCTAGGGGTCGAAGCTGTTGTTTGCAAGAGCTTTGCACGTATACACCTCGCCAATCTGGTCAACTTTGGAATTTTACCGGCAACCTTTAAAAATCCTGAAGATTACGACAAAATCGAGGTGGGCGACGACATTAAGATCAATGTTAAAGACTTAAATGGCGAACTGACTCTCGAAAACCTTACTAAGGGCATTAAGATGGCGATAATCCACACATTGAGCGATGAAGACATGGTTATTCTGAAGGCTGGAGGTCGGTTGTCCTTCGCTAAAAAAGAGGCAGCTGTCCGATAAACCTGAATTTTCACCGCAATGATAACGATCTGTAATAACTGATCGGGCAGCAGCTGCTATCTGTAGCTGCTGCCCTTTCCTTGACCGGGGAGCAAGAATATGTATTATCGTGATAAGGTCAGCTGGCATTACTACGCTGCTGATAGTAAAGAGTGGTGTGACACGGGTTCTGCCGTGTTCGATGACAGAGTAACCAGGCATGCCGGCCTCAGTTCGATAACCGGAAATTACCCGAAAACCGCTCAGCCAGCTTTTGCCGGCACCAAGATTGTCTGTGTTGGAAGAAATTATCGCAAACATGCTGCCGAGCTAGGTCACGACGTGCCAGAGCGCCCACTGTGGTTTAGTAAACCGCCCAGTTCGATAACTGGCGACGGCCAACAGGTTTTTTTGCCTCAGGGATATGGCCGTATCGATTACGAGGGTGAACTTGCTCTATTGATTTGCCGTCGAGCCAGAAACGTCAGTGTTGCTGAAGCCTGCGATTACATCGGCGGAGTAACCGCCTGTTTTGATATGACGGCGCGCGAGTTGCAGAAAACTGATGGCCAATGGACCAGGGCGAAGGGCTTTGATACGTTTTTGCCGTTGGCTTCGCTGGTGGCGCCATGGTCACCCGCCTGGAATCTAGGTATTCTGGAAGTCTGGAAAAACAATGAGCTGGTTCAGAAAGATTGTTTCTCTTCGATGGTTTTTGGCTTAGCCGAGCTGATAGCCGATCTCTCTGCCTGTATGACTCTGGAGCCTGGCGACCTGATTCTGACCGGGACCCCAGAAGGTGTCGGGCCGGTAACGTCTGGTGACAGGCTTAGAATTACAATCAGCGGACCGGCTGTTATAAGTCTTGATGTAAACTGCATCGCTTAAGCCATTGACAGCCAGAGACTGGCAGGCTATAGTATAGCTCTATTTATAGCTGGAGGCACAAATGCTGAAAAAAATTGCCAGAGTGCTTATGATTACTGCGCTGGTAGTTGTTACTGTTCCAATATTTGCCCGCACAGGTGTTGTCAGGGGAAGTTACATCAACCTTCGCAGCGAGGGGCGTTTTAACTCGCCAATTGTTGGTAAAAAAATGCGTGGTGAAAGTTACCGTGTTCTTTTTGAAGGCAAAAGCTGGCTTAAAGTAGCTTTTGAAGATGGCACTGAGGGCTGGCTTTACCAGACCAGCACCGAGCGCACTGCTGATCTCCCGTCGGAACCGGCGGCAGAGAGTGCTTCTGCTACTGTTGTTTCCGAAAAAGTCCCGGAAGCTGCAAAGGTAGCTGTAAAGAAAGAGCCGAAGCCCAAAACAGAAACTAAATCCGAGCCCAAGATCAAACCCAAAGAGGCGGCAAAGGAAAAAGCCGTAGTTGACCAGGGCAAAGCTGTTGCCAAACCTGTTCCAGCCAGTGTGGTTGAAGTGTCCGGTAGTGCCGAAGAGCTATACAACGAGGCTATACGCCTTTATGAGAAAAAACAGTATGTCCCGGCACTCGATAAAAATATGCAGGCGATCAAAAAAGCCCCGCAAAACGCCGAAATACTTAATAATGTCGGTAACTGCCAGTTCAAACTGGGGCGAATCGATGAGGCGCTTGAATCCTGGAAAAACGCGCTGAAAATTTCCCCGAGATCAGGAAAAATCAGTAATAACCTGGGCATCGCCTATTATCAACTCGACAAGAACAAGGATGCCATTGAGTATTATAAAAAGGCTATTCTTTTTGAACCGGATTTTCCTGATCCCTATTACAATCTGGGATCTGTCTATGGCTTTAGTGGCAAATTCGAGGATGCGATTCTCAACTATCGCAAATTTCTTGAATTTTCGCCGGACGCCACTATGAAAAAACTCGCAGATGAGCGTATAGCCTACTGCGAGCGTCAACTGGAAAAGACTGCGAAAAAGAACTGAATTAGAAGTCGCGTTTAAATCTGTATATCGAACCAGATCTGGTTTTTACGAGTAGACTGTCTTCGACTATACAAAGTGAGTCTTCTTCGAGTTCTCCATTTACGTGTATGCACCACTTTTCGTGCTTGCTGCCGTAATGAATACAGTAGATCCAGCCATCCTGGGTGCCTATATACATGATTTTGTCGTCAAAAACCGGTCGGGTGGCAAATACCCGGTTTTTGCTGCTAAAAATTACTGAAACGTTTTTGTTCTCGTCGTCAAGTTTCATGATCTCGTCGCGGTGAGCGACAATACCGTGACTTAGATCGTAAACAACCGGCACCAGGTCAAGTCTGCGCGGCAGAACGTTTGCTGAATACAATATCTTGCCGCCATCCAGTTCAAGTTTATGGAAGATGCCTTCTTCGGTTAATATGCTGGCGTGTAAATCTTTGAAATACGCTGGCCCACAGGTGTTAAAGGCCTGGTTGGCCGCCTGGTAGATTTTTCTGCCATCGGCAAGTGCCAGAGTTGCGATTTCTCCAGATTTAAATGCAGCGACAAGCCTGTCTTCGCTCAACGAGAGATATGCCTTTTGACTACGCCCGCTGATTTTGGGAGTTCCATGCTGATATTGCCAGAGCTGCTCGCCGGTATCTCGATTCAGGCAGCGAACCAGTGCATTATGGCAGCTGATAATGATTTTATCGCCGGCTTCCAGAAAGAGACCATTATCGAGAAAAGCTTCAGGAAAGAGTCTATTGGTGCGAATCTGCAGATCAATCTGCTTCAGCCAGATCAGGCTGCCATCTTCGGTTTTATACATGCCGGCGTAGCCATAGTCAAAAAATGCCAACAGCTTGCGACCGCTTTCAATAAACCTGGTCGTCAACGGGCTGTTGTTGAATAATTCTTTGCTCTCTTCGCTGATTTCCAGATTTGGAAAGCTGGCAGGATACGAGGTCTTCCAGATATTCGCGCTCATGTTGCTGGTAAAACCATAAAATCCATCTTTGGCGCAGAACACTGGCATGGTGCTGGTTTGAAATCCTTTGTGAATGACTCCTGGCTTGAAATTCTGACGGTTGATAGACTTGCCCGTTTTAATGTCGAGCGCTGCAATTTCGTCTTCCTTTTCGATCCAGAGGTGTTCTGCCCCCAAGGTAAAATTGCCGGGTGTGCGGGTGACGAATTTTTCTACCGGACTGTAAACGCTGGTTTTTTCCCAGATAAGTTTCTCGCTGGTATCCGATGAAATCGAAGCATATGAATAAAACCCGAACTGTATGCCAATCAACAGGGCTATAGCGCCAGCATACCCGATTACCCGGCCGTCGCCCCATTCCTTACCGAACAGTAATTCAAAGAATGATTTGACGAGAAGTGAGACAAAAAACTGCACAAAGGTTATGCCTGCAATAATCGCGGTCATGCTTCCCGTAACTAGAAGATTGAAGGGAATGTCTTTGTGTGACCAGGCAGATTTAACGATCAGGGTTATGCTGCGCATGTTCTCGGTCATTGGCGTGTAGAAGTCGCCGAACCATGCCGAAAAGAGTCCCATTGTCAGCGCTGCTCCGGTGAGCGTAGAGTAAATGATGGAGCGCATAAGTAGCTGCGCAGTCATCATCACAAGAATGATTGAGCCCAATAAAATATAGGTCGAGTATGTGGTTAACGGAAAAGTCGAAAAATTCCCAAAACTTTTGCCAAGAAAAAAGAACTGAAGCATTACTACCAGTGCAAGCGGCAGCATCATGAAGAAATTTTTGAGGCTTTCTTTAATGCGGTCTTTTCTTGTCGGTTTAGGTGCAACTTCCTGTTTCCTGATAATTAAGTTTACAGGGTTTGCTGATACAATCGGCACTTCATCCATGGTTCCCTCCTGTAAAACGGGCTTATACTCAGCCTGTATCGGCGCATTTGCCAAAATCATTAAGCGATGCCGCAAAATCGTGAAATATTGAGATAAACCAGTCCTGAAATAAAACGTTCTTGACACTGGTATGAGTAGACAATAGAATGTCTCTGTGTCGCGCGAATTCCTCTTGTTGACAAGAGGTAGTTTAAGGAGGCTCTCCTTGCCGTCGATGGTTTCACACCTGTTTTTTAAACTGGCTAATGAAAAAGATTCCGAGCTCGAAGCCTGCGAATATCTTGATACTTTTGCCAAAAAGTGCGGATTCGCGACCGAGTCGATAGATGAAATGCGCCTGGCCTTTATCGAAGGCCTTATTAACGCTAAAGAACATGCCCCCAAAGATATTCCTGACGGCAGTAAAAGAGACATTCACGTGGCTCTGACCTGGGCTGACGAAATGATACAGATACAAATCCGTGATTTTGGCAAGGGCTTCGACCCAACCCTCGTGGAGAAGCCTGATATCCGCAAAAAACTCAAGTCTTCACATAAGCGCGGCTGGGGTTTGATGCTCATGGAAAAGCTGATGGATGGTGCAGAAATCAGTTCATTTCCACCGTCTGGCACCCTAATTCAGCTCGTTAAAAAACGCGTGACGGGCGAGACCACTGCCGAAGTTGATACAATTAGAGAGCACAAGCGCGTAGAACGCCTGAAATATATTCTTGGCAGTTTTATCGATTTGAGTTCTTTCCTTTGCCAGAGTAAGAATCTTCAGGCCGGTCTGCGCTCAATGTTGCGCATATTGCTTGGTACCATGGGGGTTTCCCGTGGCGCCATCTATACGTTCGAAAACGACAACGAAAGTCTGGAATGTCTGGTTGATATCAAGCTGAGGGCAAATGCCAGACTTCCTCAGGCTAAAATCAGCTCAAAAACTTTCGAAAAATTTGCGATCAAGGAAGATGGTGAAGTTACTGATCTTGTAAAAAGTGAAATCAGCGCCTTTAGAGAAAACTTTAAAGACGGTGAAATCGAGCATATTTATGTTTTACGCACTGACAACCAGAACCAGGGACTGTTGATACTGGGCACTCGCTTCCGCAAAGAAGAAGAAGAGACGCTTGACAAAGAGCTGCTCACCACAATTTCGCGTAACATTGCGTCGGCTATCAACACCTATCGTCTGATGCAGAATCTGCGTGATGCCAATGAAAGCCTTGATCGCAGAATTAACGAGCTAGACTCAGTGCGCGAGGCCAGTCAGACCATTTCTTCTGAGCTCGAAATTGAGAATCTGCCGTTCACCGTTGAAGGCATCTTTCGCAGTATCATGGGTATTCAGAAATTCTCAATGTGCATATTTGATCCAACCGAGAATCGCTATAATATATGCCCCAACAGCCGAGGCCTGCCCTCAAGCCTTGACCTCTGGTCATCACCAGTGTCTCAATACGTGATCGATAAAATGGCGCCGGTTTTTGTTGCCGATATAAAATGCGAAGAAAGATTCAACTTTTCGCGCGCAAAGAGCTATGCTACGCCATCCTTCATTGTTATTCCCATTATCGTTCAGGATGAAGTTCTGGGACTGGTTAATCTCGCCGACAAAGAAGATGATGCAAAGCTGACCGACAGGGATTTTGAACTTGCTCAGCTTTTGTGCAGCCAGCTTGGTATTGCGATCAAGAATGCCAACCTTTATAAGCGTGGTATCACTGATGGAATGACCCAGCTTTACACCAATCACTACTTTAAAGTGCGCCTTTCTCAGGAAATTTCGCGCCTGCGCCGCGTAAAGTCGCCGTTATCGATTATTATGACCAGTGTTGATGACATTGATGCGTTGTTGAAAAAACATGGCGCAGCTTTTAAAGATGCCGTCCTGGTCAAAGTTGGCTCGGCAATAAAAAGAGTAATTCGCTTTAATGACCTGCCATGTCGCTATGAAGGCGACAAATTTGCAATCATTTTGCCTGATACCGCAAATGAGGGTAGCCATACCGCTGCTGCTAAAATTGTTGAGACCATACGCACGCTTTCTGTACGGCACCACGACCAGGAAGAAAAAGTTACAGTCAGTCTGGCAATTGTTGAATTCAAGGTCAACATGAATATTGGCCAGTTTATTGAAACTGCTGAGAGACTACTTGCCATTGCTCAAAAACAGGGTGGCAACCGGGTGATAGACGAAACAACTATTCCGTAGTATCTGGGGCGCCATAATTGCGATTAATGGCGAAACGCGACGACAAAAACGAAGGGGGTTCAATATTTTGAACCCCCTTCGACGTTACTCCATGCTGAAATATTTAAAAACAGGCTGGTTGCAGGTGGGAGAGCCCCACGTTTGAGCTGATTTTCGCTAGACCATGTGGGTGCATGAAAAGGGGGGCTGTATCATCTTTATGATACAGCCCCCCCGATTATGAGCAGAGACTTTTATGCGTTAGCTTGTCGTTAGCTTGTGCAAATTCTGTTCTTAATTTTCTACTCCGATTGAGGTTACAACGTCTTCGCCAGTGGGTTCCTGGAGTATTTCATAGGTTTTACCAGTGAGTTCCCAGACTGGATCAGACCATGATGATGATTTAGTTCTGAACAGTTCGAACCAGACTTTGTTGATTTCGAACTTGCGGTTGATTTTTGTAGTGATCGCTTTTATGCGCTGAAAAGAAACGTTGCAGACGATCATTGGCTGGCCACCAACATTCATATTGTAGGGCTCAGAAACTCTGAGGTTTTTGATTGCCCCGCCGGTTACCAGACCTTTGAGTATGGCTACCAGGTCGATGTTGATCGTCAGGCTGACATTCCAAGTGGTGGAAATAGTCTGTTCTTCATACTGCCAGGTTACACCTTTGTACTCGCGGTCAAGTTCGCGACCTTTGCGATACTTGAAGCCGGGTTCAGAATAGCCATAGCCTGGAAAATATTCTCTGAATTTTTCTTCAGTAAGGTATTCAGTTTCTCCCTGAGTAACTTCAACCTTCATATAACCGAGGGTGGGGTAAAGCGCATTTCTTGCGCCTTCTGGCAACGAGCGATAGATGTCGCTGAGCATTTCAACCTGACCATAGTCAGTTTTTTTAATCGAACGAATCACATCCTTGCCGATCTGTATGCAATTTTTTGTGTGTGATTCGATCGCTTTGTTCCAATTGGTTTCGTTTTCGGTGCTCTGATCCTGAGCATACTTGATAAAAAGTTCCTGAATCTGCCAGTAATCAGCTATTGACGCAAAAATGCGCTGCTGAGTTGCATAGAGCGGATGATCGGCAGAAACACCGTCAAACGCGCTGGCCTGGCAGGCCACCATGGCTATAAAAACCGCTAAAGTTAACAGAAGTCTGTGTTGTCGCATACTCTTTTCTCCTCATATACTTATTGGCAAGGTCACAGTCTTACAGATACAGTATAACAATGGCATCGACAAGCTGCAATGCTAATAAAGTTACAAAAGTTTGAGTGTGTTTTCTGTGCCAGAGCCGGGTTTTGCGGGTGCGTGTGCTTTGTGTGTAACAAAAAATATGCAGCGGCTATTTGAAAACAAGTATCCAGGGTACGGCAATGGAAATTTTTATGGCTCTTGTGCTCTGTTTACTTTTGCGTCTGACAATGCGTGCCGACGGGCAGATGCTTTTAAGCAACTGCTTTACCCTTTGCGCTGTAGTTTTAAAGGCGCCCTGATCATACTCTGGATCGAAGTTTGATCCCCAGGCTGATCTGTACAGAGCTTCGACTTCAACTGCGTGAGGTTGCGCGATAAACAGTTGCAGTAGAAGATTGTGGGGTATCGAGCCGACCTTGATGCGGATTAGACTCCCGCCGTATAAAAGCAACCCCGCTGGTGCGTCAAAAATAAGATGATCAGCAGGATAGTTTTTTTGCCATTTCAAGTATTCGTCATGGTGCAGTGTCGCCGTTTCATCGCTTGACAGCATGGTAAAGAATTCGCCAGCTCGACTACTGCAGGTTTGTAGTGCGTCTACAATTTCCTTGAGTCCCGGATTCTTTGAGATGAGCTGCTTAAGGGTTGAGGGAGGGGTTTTACTGATATGATATTTCAGGTATTCTCTGCTGTCAGGCGTATCAAGTTCGACTAATTTGTGGGCAATCATTTCCCAAAACGGGTCAAAGCATTCGCTGACTATGTACTGCTGAATCAATTTGCTTAGATCCAGTTCTGGAAAACAGACAGGATAATAAATTGCCGCCAGAAGGTCTATCTGTAACCTCTGCGCTCGGGATGATTCGCTGCCAATATTCTGATAAGCACTTCGCATGGGTTCGAGACCTTCGCTTTCACGTCCCTGAAAGATCAGGGTCGCAGCAAGCCCGAACTGTAAATCGCCAATCTGCACTGTTGAAGCGTTATTTGCTATTGCGCGGGCAATCATCGTTCGGTAATGCCTTTCTGCATCGCTCAGACGATGATTAAAGACATGACTCATGGCCTGAAGGGATTCGCCGACATAGCAGGCGCGAGCTTCGAGTCGGGTTGTAGACGACAGTGCTGAGGCCTGATTCCAGTATGTTTCGGCTGCCGCATGTTTGCCGAGAACTTCGCAGATCCACGCCAGTAAAGAAAAAATTTCGTACATGCCGCTGAGATTCAGCTTCTTTTCACGAATAGAAAGAACCTCTCGAAAAACCTTGATTGCCTTGAAAAAATGACCCATTTTCAGGAAGATTTTGCCAAGTCCCATGCCTGTTACTGAGGCATTCCAGAGGTTGTTTTGTTGTCGATTCATGTTGTAGGCGCGATTGAGCTGAGCTCTGGCCTTGTTAAAATTGCCAAGGTCATATTCAACCAGTCCAATGTTGGTTAAAAATGAGGCCAGCAGATTATCGTTGCCTGACTGGCGGGCATGATACAGCCCGGCAAGATAGTGCGATTTCGCCGACTGTGCCCGGCCACGCGAAAAATAAATATTTCCAAGCGCATTTTCCGCTCTTGCCAGCGATTCAAAATCGTTATCAATGTTAAAGCTTTCACGAGCCAGAAACAGATCGGTCATTGCTTCTTCTACACGGCCGAGTCGTCTTAGAACCAGCGCAGATCCGTAAAACAGGTGCCCCATAATACTGCCTGGCTGATCTTCATACTTTGTTTTTGCCTCTTCAAGTAGTTGTAATGCTTCATTATAGCGTTCCTGTGCCGAGAATGTCTTGGAGATGTCCAGGTAAACGTTGTGGGCAAAAATCAGATCCATATTCAGAAAATGTTCAGCGAAAAAGTTTATGAGATCGAATTGGCCAGCGTAGAACAGGCGTGAGCTGAGTTGGGTAAATCTTTCAATGATTTCACTTTCGAGCCCGATCAGTGTGCCAAAATAAATTGCAGAGCCAGCCAGTTCAATATCTGTCGATGTGAGATTTTTATAAACCCAGTCAGAGATTTCTTCGTTCCTAAGCAGCAGAACGTCTGTTCTATTGGCAATAAATCTCAGCAGCAGGCGTGGTATCAGCGGAGGAAATTCTATGTCTTCCTTGCTGTTAAGTGTATTGGCAAGCAGCCAGTTTAATTTGTCGCTATCGAGATTCTGAAAGATTTCGATGAAATAGTTTTCGATGATCGCGTTAATTCTAGGTTCCTGGGTTTCTCTGATAAAGATCATATTTGCCTGAAGCTGTTTTTCGCATAGTTCGCCAAGGCTGCGCAGCTCCATCCACAGGCGTGTTGTTGTTTCTACATCTGCGGGTGGCGGATCGGGAGGTTGCAGCAGGAGCGCTGCTGGAAATCTGGTGAAAAACAAGCCGTTCCAGGTTAATTCATGGGTTTCGCGTGGATCCAGCTTTACTGGCGTTCTCTTGAAGAATTTAAATGGCAGCTCATGGTAAGCCGCTCGCCCGCTCCAGGCAAGATAGAGTGAGACTCGCTTTAATACGCTGTCTGAAGTGTGACGAGCTATGTTGAGCAGTAGTCTGATATTAACAGAAACGCGGCAGAAAAGGGATGCCATGGTCGAAACAGGTGGTGCATAAACCGAATCCTTGGAAAGGTCTACCAGGGTTTTTTCTATAGTAGATACCTGAAGACGATGGCTATTAAAAAGGATAGTCTGGATAAAGCTGCTGGCGACTTTTCCGTGATAAACAAAAACCAGTTCAAAACCACCAATAGAACGATTGCGCCTGCGATGATCAGACACGATTGTAAGAGTGTGAGGCGGTTCTGGGGCCAGACCCAGCAGAAAAAGAGCGGTCTGATGCGAAAAATATTCACCTTCATTGCAGATCAGAGAACCCAGATGCTCTAATATCATTGCAAAACTCTCAGGTTCAGACAAGAATTTCCCTCATGGTTTGGATCTTTCCTCACAATTATAATACATATGTTGCTATCTCGTCGAAAATTCTTTGAATTACTCAGATTACACACATTGAACTATCCGATAACGACAACTAGACTGGACTTTCGCCTGGCCGCTATAAGCATCCTGGCTTGCGCGGCATCAGGCCGGGAATCCATTGCTATGACGGGTTTGCCATGGTTTTGAAGCCGCTTGCTGGTAATAAGGTTGAGGTTGGGGTAGAATTATTCAGCTAATTTCGGATTCTGGAGAAAATATGAAAAGTTTTGCAGACATGCTACTGAGTCGAGAGGCGTTCAGTGAAATTGTGATGGGAAATACTGCGGTAGTTAGAGCCATGATCGAAGCAGGTGCCCGTGTAGTAACTTCTTACCCGGGTTCGCCTACTCCCGAAATCGCATCGGCAATCGCAGGGATCAAGGCTGAAGATCGCCCCTTCTATTTTGAATTTTCGACTAACGAAAAAGTCGCCACCGAAGTCGCCTATGGTGCTTCAGTCAATGGTCACTTATCGACAGTTTTTTTTAAGAGTGTCGGGCTCAATGTCGCTGCCGATACTTTTGTTCAGCTAAGTCTGATGAATCTGATCGGCGGTATGGTAGTCATTCTTGGCGACGACCCGGGTGCTAATTCTTCGCAGAATGAGCAGGATAATCGCCATCTGGCGCGACTCAGTTATACTCCTATATTTGAGCCGGCGAACCCGCAGGAAGTTTATCAATATTACAAGGCTGCCGCAATTCTGTCTCGACAGCTCCATATTCCGGTCATTCTCAGACTCACTACTCATGTTTGTCACGCTAAACAAAAAGTTAATTTTGCCGCGTGGCAGCCTGCTGATTTTGACAAAACACCGGCGTTCGACGTGAAAAACGGGCCGTACATGCCGCTAACCAGTCTTGTTTTTCCAATGAAGCGTCGGGCTCTCGGCAATCTGCAGCAGGTTGCCGAAATGAGTGAAAATAAAGGGCTTCATCAGCTGGTCGGTAATGAAAATCCACGCCAGGGTATAGTCACCTTCGGAATGCCTTTTCTTTCATTGCTCGACTGTCTTGCCGAATCTGGCGGAAAACCGGACATTCTCAAGCTTGGCATGATCTATCCGCTTCCGCAAAAGCTTATAGCTGAATTTTTACGCAACCACGAAGAAGTTTTTGTCCTCGAAGAGCTTGACGACATTATCGAAGGCGAAATTAAACGACTGGCTTTTGAACAGCAGATAAAAGTTAAAATTCACGGAAAAACTGACATTGAATCATGGATTGGCGAATACACGGCTGACAAGGTTGCCGTGTTGCTGGCAGCAATCTGGCCGGAAATAGCGCCCAAGCCTGCTGCTGCGCCAGATTTCAGCGTGGCTGTGCCGCCGCGTCCAGCTCAGATGTGTCCTGGTTGTGGCCACCGCAGTGCCTTTCATGCTGTTAAGCAGGCGCTTGGCGACGATGATATTAAGGTAGCAGATATTGGTTGTCACACACTCGGCTTCATGCCTCCCTATAATATGGGACAGTTACTGATGTGCATGGGGGCATCTACTGGTATTGCCGCCGGAATGTCACTTTTTAACGCTTCTCGTTCTGTCGTCTGTTTTCTGGGTGATTCAACTTTTTTTCATGCCGGAATACCAGGCATTGTGAACGCTCTTTTTAACAAACACAATATTACGCTGATTATCATGGAAAATGGCACTACAGCAATGACCGGGCATCAGGATCATGCCGCCAGCGGTCGCAACTTTAACCAGGCAACAGATAAGATTCCGGTGCGCGGCGTTCTAGAGGGACTGGGCGTAAAGCACATTTATGAAGTAGATACTTATCAGCAGGAGAAACTGACCGAAATGGTCAAAGAGGCGGTGGCGGTTGAAGGGTTCGCTGTTGTTATTGCCCGTCATCCCTGCATGCTCAAATTGATGCGTGAACAGCGCCGTAAAGAAAACTTTCAGGCCAAGATGGTCAGCATAGACAAGCAAGCCTGTAATCAAACTCACGCCTGCGTAAGTGATTTTGCCTGCCCGACTTTTATTATGCATGAAGACGGCTCGATAGATGTAAACCCGGATTTGTGTATAGGCGATGGCTCGTGTTTGCAGACATGCCCGGCCAAAGCGATTAACCGCCCGGAAAATCGCTGATCAAGGAGAAATCAGATGAAAATATTTAATATATATCTTAGCGGCGTTGGTGGTCAGGGTATTGGTCTGATCAGCGAAATTATTCTTCGTGCTGCAGATCATGCCGGTCTGAATGCTCTCGGTGTCGACACCCATGGACTTGCGCAACGCGGTGGAATGGTGTCTTCCCACATAAGAATTGGTGAAAATATTCACTCTCCACTGGTTTCAAAACACAAAGCTGAATTGGTAATCTCGCTCGAACGGCATGAAGCCGTGCGCGCCGCAGCTGATTATCTGGCAGAGAATGGCACTCTCGTATACTATAACACCTCATGGCAGCCGCTTCCGGTCAGGCTCAAAAAAGCCCAGGGAATAAGCGAACAGCAGGTTGAAGATTTTTGTCAGAAGGGCGCTTTCAGGTTGTTCAAAGTTTACCAGAACGATCTTCCCGATCCGAGAATGCAGAACATTGCGCTACTCGCTGCAATCTGTAAAAACAAGCTGGTAGCAGGCCTCGCTGTCGAGCATTATCAGAAAGCAATGAATGATCTGATGGCGGGTAGAATGCTCGAAACAAATCTTGGCATGTTCAAGAGCCTGATTTAGCAGGCGACAAGAATTCACCGGTTTAAATACCGTTAGGAGATAACCATGAACCAGTTTAGGCGAATTTTCTTTATGATTTTGATATCGGCGTTGTCCTGTTTGCCCTTGAGACTGTTTGCGGCAGCTGACGCGAGTATCGAGCCAGCAGACTCGTATCGGCTTTTGCTTAACGGCCAGGAACTGCCTCTTTTTACTGATAAAGAAGTAGAGTTGCCTGCCGATGCCGGGAATGCCAGCGTTCGCCTCACAGTAGATCCAGATAAAAAATTTACTTACGGTGGGGTCAACCTGAGCTACCCGCGCTATTTTACTTTTGAAGCCGATCTTAGTGATCCAGCAATGGAGCTCTGGAGCCTGTCAGGCAACAAAGCGGTTTTGATGATTCAGCGCTATCCAGTTGAGATGAATCATCGGACCATGGCAGAACAGCTCTTGCCGAGCTTTGGAGTAGAGAATACTACACTGAGTGACTGTGAAATCGTGCTTGATCAGAAAAAATCCGCTGGGTCACGCGTTGTAACAACTATTGGCGATGGCACCATATCTCAGGAAATTTATTCATTTAAACTTGCATCCGGCTCACTATTGCTGATTTTACAGGATACCCTTGCTGCAAATGGTTCAGCTTCCAGCGAAAGCATAAAATTTCGTGAGCAGTTGAGCAAAACATTTAAAATATTAAAATAATTGGTGCTCAGGTATTGCGGGGTGGTGGGGTTATCAGTAAAATCACTGTATACACTCTCAAAGGAAGCGCGTGCACTGAATGAATAAAACTTTACGGCTCCTGTTCCTGTTGTTGATCGTTCCACTTAACTTAATGGCGTTTTCGGCTGAACCTTTTGAAGTTGTTGAATTCAGCATATTGCATACTTCTGACATTCATGCTCATCTGATGGCTTTTGACAGCCCAACCGAAAAAGGTGTCGGCGGTTATGCGCGCATAAAAGAATACAGACAATCCCTCGAAGACCAGGGTCGCGAAGTTGTTATGCTGTCATCTGGTGATATCTTCCAGGGAACTTTTTTTTACCGTTTCTTTCAGGGAATTCCTGACATAGAATTCATGAACAGCACCGGCTATAATGCTATGACACTAGGTAACCACGAATTTGACAGCGGCCAGGAAGTCCTTGCCGAGGCTGTTTCTTATGCGAGGTTTCCGATTCTTGCTGCCAACATCGTCTTTAAAAAGATTCCGCAGCTGCAGAGCAGAATCAAGCCCTACACCATCATAAATGCCGGTAAAAGTGAAAACCCGGTCAAAATTGCGCTCATTGGCCTCACTCCAGAAAATCTTAAAGAAATTGTGCAGCCACTGTTTGTAACTGATTTTGATGTTTGTGACGCTTCACTGGCTATAAGAAAGTGTCTGCCCGAAATAAAGGCACAAAACCCTGACATGATTATTCTGTTGTCCCACCTCGGCTGGGAACGCGAACTTGAGCTGTTCGAAGAATTTCCTGAAATAGACGGAATTCTTGGTGGGCATACCCATCTGGCAATTAATCCACCGGCTGTCGTCAATGGCAATCGCGGTCATCGCTTCATGTCTCAGCCGGGAGAATGGGGCCAGAACGTGACTCGTTACGATATCGCTTTTTATCGCAACTCTCCGCAAAAGGTTGATGTTCTGGCGGCCGGTCTTGTAGCCATGGGCAACGACAAACCCGAAGACTGCGAGATTGCAGTAATAGTGGAAAAGCTGTGGGAGCAGATCAAAGATAAAGTCAACGTTAAGCTGGGCTTTGCCAAGGTTTTTCTCGATGGCGAAAGAAATTCAGTTAGAAACAATGAAACCAACCTTGGTAATCTTGTTGCTGACAGCTTTGCTTCATTCGCTTCGACCGATATGGCGCTGATTAACGGTGGTGGCATCAGAAGCTCTATTGCCAGCGGGAGTATTACCGTGGGCGACTGTTTGAATGTTCTGCCTTTTGATAATTATCTGGTAACCCTTAAATTGAGCGGTGCTTCGCTTAAAAAGGTGTTTGCGCAGGTAGCATACGAAATGGAGCAGGCTGGTGGATTTGGCGGTTTTCTGCAGGTTTCGCGTGGCGTGCAGGTGGATTACTCCCAGTCAGAATTGTCGGTGAAGTTCAAAGGCAAAGAACTTGATGATGAGCAGTTATACTCTGTCTGCACCATAGATTTTCTGGCAGCCGGCGGAAACGGTCTCAGCGGATTCACTGAAGCAGTAGACTCTGGATCTACCGGCAAGTTGACCGGGGATGTATTTATGAAGTTCATTCAGACAGAAAAAGTTGTGGCACCGGTAACTGAAAATCGCATCAAACTCAAACACATCGTGCCCAAACACAAGATGCCAAAGGGTATACTTAAATGCATACCAACGCCAACGCACCCCTGATAAGTATTCTATAGCTCGTGGCGGCGCACTTGAGTGCGATTGCTCGTTTGCTTATGCGTGTTCCATGACTTTGTCTTTCGCGTTCTCTGCCGACAGTAGATCTGACCAGCAGCCAAACCAGAATCTGCTGGCAGACAGCGGCATATCTGTGCACAGTTTCATCAACTCCGCAGTAGAGACGTGAGTGCTCCAGTTGCGGGTGAATGGATCCGAAAGTGCGCGCGAAGGCCATTCTCTGAGCAGCCTCGCCAGGCCAGCCCCGACAACTACCGAGTCCGTGCTTGTTTTTGGAGCTATGTCTTCGACCAGTGCCAGCAGCGAAAATAATGCTTTTCGGAAAAGTGCAAGTTCGGCTCGAAGTCGCAGACCGCCAAACTCGACTGCATAGTCGAGCACGCTAAGGCACCAGACAAATCCCGGAAAACTACCCTTTCTGATCGAAGAGACAGCCCAGTTGCCTGCTGAATTGAGTTTTTCGTCGTCAGAAGAGATCCCAAGCTTGCCCAATGCCTGGGTAATAGCCTTTTCGTCCATGCGCAAACCACCCATAAGCAGTTGCATTATGGCAACTCTGTCGTGCTTGGGAAGTTCAACGGCGAGACTCCAGTCAAGTGGCACTATTTTTCCATCTTCATCGTAAAATATGTTTCCCCCGTGCGGGTCGCCATGAAAAATTGCCCAGGTTTCTGACATCCAGAACGGCCTTGCAATAAGTCCGTCAATCAGTTTCTCAGCAATGCGTACTCTTTCTGCCTTGCCACAGTTTGAGCTGTTTAGTGCCTCAGCCAAGGGCTTTCCGCGCACCAGCGACATGGCTGTTATACGAGAAGTGCACCATGGCAACAGCGTTGGAATAGCCACTTCTGGCACATCGCGATAGAGTTCTTTTGCGCGTCGCATATGAATTTGTTCGCGATCCAATCTTACTTCGTCAGCAACCAGCAATGCGGCTTCTGATAATGGGCCAGCAAATTCGAGTTTTGGCAGGCCTAGCTCGTTACAGATCTTTTCAAGAGCTTTTCCCAGTTCAGGCCAGAGTTCCAATTCTTTTGCCAGAGCTTTTTCCGCTTCGGGTCTGACTATTTTAAATACTCCGTCTGTTTGCCGCCCTGCAGCATCGGTGAAGGTGAAGGGCATGATTACAGCTACACTGGCTTCGGCAAGTGGCTTCTCAGCTAAGGTAATGCCTGATAAATCAATGTTTTCACGACGGAGAATCGCTTTGATCTCTTCCAGACCCATGCGCGGTGGCAGAGATTCCAGACGTTGCAGACTTTGCCGAAGTTCTGGTGAAAGTCGCTTGTCACGTGCCAGAATCTGGCCAAGTTTGTGTAGGGTGGGGCAACGGCGCAGAACCGATTCAAGTCGTTGTGGTGCGCTGGCAAAGGGCCCTAGCGCCAGTTGATCATTGAGGATTTCCTGCTGCCGATCTTCGCTGAGCTGTCCTAGAAACCATGCCAGTCCGCCTTTGACGAAGGGTTTCCATTTAGCATAGCAGTCTGGCACAAGGCTGTTCATTTCCATGTTCGAAAAAAGCGCGGTCCAATCCATGATCTTACTCCTGAAAAATACAAACATTCGTTTTGCTGCATTGTAGCAAAATATTGTGTGAAAATGCAATAGTTATTTTGCGATTGCAGCAATATTTCGCGTTGTCGCAGCAAAAAAACAATTGGCCTGTTTTTGTGTGGATCCTTTGACATTGTGGTAATATTTCTACAACTAACAGGAGGGTTCCATGGAAATTCTCAACCTGGTTGATGTTCCTCAATGCCTTGATCTAATCAGCGAATGGCACCATAATGAGTGGAGTTATCTTAATCCCGGTCGCACTCTTGCTGCGCGCATCGAAAAAATGCAAGAACACCTTGAGGGCAAGGATATTCCGACAACTTATGTTGCGATTACCGACCGGGTTGTGGGTTCGGCTGCGCTTGTTGAAAGCGATATGCCTGAACGGCCAGAACTGACTCCCTGGTTGGCCAGCGTCTTTGTTGATTCGAATGCACGTAGACAGGGTGTTGGTCGTGCCTTGGTTCATAGAGTGATGCTGTATGCACAGTCTGTCGGAGTCAAAACCATGTATCTCTACACACCTGACCGTGAGCATTTTTATGCACACATGGGCTGGCAAACTCTCGAAAAGCTTGAATATCACGGTGCTAACGTTACCCTGATGAAAATAGATTTTTAACTTAAGCGGAGCCCTGCGTAATCATGTAAAAGGGTAAATGAATTTATATCCGATAGTTACGGTACGAACTCGAGCACGAATAAAAATATATAGCAATCATTAGAGTATCTTTACATCTTCCGCCTTTGTATGAACTCCGCAGCATGTTGGATCGCTGTAGAGAATGAAATTTTGCCATTTTTTCTTTTTTTGCCGGCGATATTGTTGTAGAATACTTGGCAAATGTTCATTCTACTGGCTTGATTTTTGTTCTAAACCTTCAATTTTCAGCTACGACACATTTGATAAATATATATTGAACTCAGGAAAGGTGGCAGACAATGACTCTTTCTGCAGATCTAAAAAAGCAGATTTTGCAAAACATCGACCGGGTTGGCACCAAGGGCGCCGAGTACACAGATGCTCGCTTCTACACCAACGACGATTCAGAGACCCTGTTTCTGTATGATGGTAACCTCGAAGCCAACGATACAAACTTTGAAAGCGGTCTTGGGGTACGCGTTCTTTATGGAGGCGCCTGGGGCTTTGCCGCGACCAGCGATGCAAAAGCTTTTGATACATGCTTCGAACAGGCTCTGCAGAACGCAATTACTGCTTCAAAGCTGGTTAGGGTGCCTTTACACATGGGCAAAAAGCCTGCGCACACCGGCAAATTTGCTTCGCCGCTCAAGCAGGACCCGTTTACTGTTCCGCTCAAAGAAAAACTTGAATTTTTAAGCGCTATCGACGCCCGTCTCAAAGAAGACTGGATATTTAAGCGCTATGTATATGCCGAGTTTCAGAAGAAGAATATTTATTTCTTCAACAGCGAAGGCACTCAGGTTGAACGCAGTCTGAGCAATGTTTTTGCCAAAATGATGGTTATGGCCCTTGATAGCGATGGTCAGATGCAGCGCCGCAGTCAGGATCTTTTTACCACCGGAAAAGGTACGCGTGGCTACGAAATGCTGACGCAGCCTGAATTGTTTTCGGCGCATGCCGAGCGCATCAAGGATGAACTGGCGCAATTGATCAAGGCTGACATCCTGGAATACGGCAAGCGCTCAGTTATTCTGCTGCCAGGACAGGGCTTTTTGCAGGTGCACGAAACTATCGGTCATCCGCTGGAACTCGACCGTATTCTCGGTTATGAACTTTCGTATGCTGGTGGATCGTTCGTTGATCTCGACTCTTTTGGCAAACTGCGCTATGGCAGTGACAAGCTTACAGTTAGCGCCTTCGGCAGTATTGAAAATTCTCCGGGTTCTTTTGGCTTCGATGACGAGGGTACGCCTGAGCGCGACTATCTGCTGATCGACAAGGGAATGCTGGTTAACGCTCTCAGCTCAAGAGCGATGATTGATGAAGCCAACCAGAAGGCCGGCCGTACCGTTTTTACCGAGAGCGGCGGCGCCGCACGCGCAACCGCTTTTTATCGGGCTCCGATCGACCGCATGACTAACGTTAACATTCTTCCCGGCAATGACGGCACACTCGAAGATATTATTGCTTCAACTGAAGATGGTATTGTGCTCGACAACCCGGTTTCGTGGTCAATCGGTTCAAATCGTGAACACTTTCACTTCAGCTGTGAAATCGCCTGGGAAGTCAAAAATGGCAAGAAGACTCGCATTTTACGCAACCCGAGCTACCAGGGACACACAGTTGAGTTTTATAATTCGCTTTCAGCGGTCGGTGACGCTTCGACCTGGCATGTAGGGCAGGTTGATAACTGCGGCAAGGGTGAGCCTAATCAGATTATGCAGCTCGGCCACGGGATTCCGGTTGTCCGCTTCGATAACGTGATCACAGGCGAAAGGAAGTAAGTCATGCAGAAAAACAAAGCACACGAAATAATTTGCGCTGTCAGAGCCGCTGCCGCTAAACGCGGCATCGACGCAACTTTTACGCTGCACTGCGAAAAAAGCCATCTGATGCGCATTGGCAATAATTCCGTTTCACTCAACACTTCTGAAATTTTAACTCGTCTCGATATCGGAGTTATTAACGGGCGCCGAACTGGCTCACATACGCAGATGGGTGATGTAACTTCTCAAGAATATGTTGAAAAAGCGTTGCAGATTGCGGTGGATAAAGCCGAAGTCGCCAGCGAAAAAGATTATCAGCCGATATCTGCGATTATTGAAGCCGCTGTTGACGAAAACAGTCAGTATGATAAGGCTCTTGAACAGGTAGA
Source organism: Candidatus Rifleibacteriota bacterium (assembly GCA_018818125.1). Classification (GTDB taxonomy): domain Bacteria; phylum Muiribacteriota; class Ozemobacteria; order Ozemobacterales; family Ozemobacteraceae; genus Rifleibacterium. Next base: position 4,084 of record JAHISQ010000117.1, on the reverse strand, counting down.
TCCGTCGTTCAAAGCAGATGCATATCGGCAGATTATCGAGAAGGTCGGCGAAAGCTACAATTTCAGCGGTTCTTGGTCAAGCGGTTCGGTTGAATTGTTTATGGTTTCGACCGCGAATGATCTGACTGTGTATCACCTCGCCACTGACCAGGATTTTAACGTTGTTCTCAAGCACCCGAAGAAAAAATGGGAATTGCGTCAGGCGAAAACAGGCTGGCGTCTCGCGGACTTCAATGTTAACGACGTTGTCGATGGCTTCAAAAAGCTGTTGCCGGTTTACGAAAATCACCAGGGCTTTAAGCTTGAGCCAGGTGAATACACGGTTGCACTGGGTTCGTCGGCTCTCGCCGAAGTTCTCATGATGGCTTGCTACACCGGCTTCTATGGCCGCACTTATGAAGAAAAGCAGGGCTGGACCTCGAAAAACAAGAAGGGCGATAAGGTGCTGGGCAGCAATATCAACCTTATTGATGATCCCACCGACGACAAAACTTTCACGTTTGGTTTTGATCTGGCTGGAAAGACACGTGCCCTCTTTCCGCTGGTAAAAGACGGTGTTATGCAGAACATGATGTATGATATTCATACTGCCGCCAAATACGGTCGCGAACTTACCGGTCACACTGGCGGTTCTACCAGCATCGTTATGCAGCCGGGCAGCGCTTTGCCTGATCTGCTAGCTGCAGTAAAGGATATGGGGCGGGTGATTTATATTCCGGCCCTGCATTATCTCAATATGTCCAATCCCAGTCAGGGTGTGTTTACCGGCAGTTCTCGCTTTAACGCCGTGCTGATAGAAGACGGAAAAGTAGTCGGCCCAATCTTTTCGTCGCGCATAACAGATTCGTTTCAGAACGTGTTTGGTAATGTTCGACTGATTTCGAGTGAAGCTGAGAGCGTGAATCTGTCAAACACCTACGGACGCCGCATGCCAGAAGCCTCTTCGATGCCTGGTTATGTCGTGGCTGAAAAGGTTAAAATTACTGACAGTGCCGATTCATTCTAATGTTACATTCCTAAGCATGCCTGTGAAAACAGGGTGCATTGAATAATGAGTTTGACTTCACGAGGCGCCATAATGGCGCCTCGTGAAGTCAAGTCGCTTCAAAAAAATGATGTCAGGCCTTTAAAATGCAGCATATAGACAATGCGATTTACAAAAGAGTTTTTGGTATTTCACTGCCTGCAGTAGCAGGGTTCCTGGGCCTGATTCTTTTCGATATCATCGACATTTACTGGATCGAAAAGCTTGGCACACGAGCGGTAGCAGGCGTTGCTTCCGCCGGTTTCATCGTCTGGGCGCTTTATTCGTTCATGTCGATAACCGGCGCTGGGTGCGCTTCCCTGGTCTCACAGTTCCACGGTGCCGGCCATCGCAACCGGGCCTGGGAGGCGATCAATCAGTCTACCTGGCTCAGCCTGTTTCTGTCGCTGTTTATCTGTCTGCTGTTTCTGCCCTTTATTGCCCGGCCTTTCACCTGGATGGGCCTTGATCCAGACACAGCAGGCATGGCAACCGAGTATTTTCGCATCATTCTTTACGGGTTTCCACTGATCTTTCTCGACATGCTGGCCGGTAACGTATTTAACGCTTATGGTGATAACCGCATCAGCAACGGCATTATGATCGTTTGCCTGCTGGTAAATATTGTGCTTGACCCGATTCTGATGTTTGGCTGGTGGGGAGCGCCTGAGCTGGGAACCGCCGGCGCAGCCTGGGCGACTATTTTCAGCCATGTGCTGTCACTGGTTATGCGCGCTTATATCCTGCGAAAACGCGGATACATGCCACCATTGGCCAGGTTTTTGCGGATAAGAACCTATTATTATTTAAGAATAATTAAGATCGGGTTGCCTAATGCCGCAACCGGTTGTATCTGGTCGATAGTTTACCCGTTTTTAACACGCTTTATCACGCCATTTGGCATGACGCCACTGTCGGCTGTAGGCATCTGTCACCGCCTTGAAAGTTTTCCATATTTCACCTCCGTTGCCATGGGAATTGCCATGACCTCGCTGGCCGGATATTCGCTGGGCAGCCGCGAGAGCGACAAGATCGACAATATTCTTACTGCCGGTTTGCGGGTTTCTACGCTGGTTATGGTGCCATTTATTGTGCTGTTTCTGGTGTTTCCGCACTGGCTTATGAGCTTAATGTCAGATGATCCGCAGTTGATTGCCTACGGTGCCGAGTATCTGTTTATCGTCGGCCTGCTCGAAATCTTCATGGCCTGGGAAATGGTTATCAGCGGTATTTTTACCGGACTGGGAATTACTTACCCGACACTTTTAGTAACGCTTCCGTTTACAATCGGCCGTGTTCCGGCTGCCTGGTTTCTCGCTCACTACCTTGGAATGGGCGTTACCGGAATATGGTGGGCGATCAGCCTGTCAACCTGCGCCAAAGGCATAGGCCTGTTTTTGTTGTATCATTATATGAAACGCAAAACCAGCAACTTTTCAGACCTGAGCCGCTGGCAGAAGGCCGCAAAGACAAGGGTACCCGCCAGTCCGATTATATGTGCGGATTGAGTTTTCGGTATTGTTTTGACATCGCCAATAGAAGCACTGTTGGCGGCAAAAGAGTGCGGTGCATTTTTATTGTAACTCAATAAAATGTGGGCTTTGGTCGAAGCTGTTATACAGCGGGTTGAACTTGTTGATCTGGTGTTTTGCAATTGTACCTTGAGAAGATTCTTAAATATCTGCATCATATATCTATGAGAGTAACTATTATGTATAGAGTATTCATTGTTGCTTTGCTGTTGTTTGTAGCTTCAAGCGCTTTTGCTTTGCCCTATCAGGTCGGCGATTACAGGTTCGACGTGACTGTGCGCAATTCGGCAATGAATCTTGTTCCAAGCTTTAAGGTTTCTTTTTACCGTTACGACCAGAGCTCTTATGTAGCCGAAGCCCGCGGTATCGGCTACAAGTCGGTGCGCAAACGTATCGACATTAAGCCTAATCAGTTTATTTACAAAACCGAAGTTGTTTTGCCAGATCTCGATCGCCAGCTCTATGTAATTGACCATAACGACGGGGTTTTGTCCGCCGCCTACATACGTACCGATCAATTCGGGTTTCCCGGCGACCATTACGGTCTGACTGCCTACATTCCGATAGAAATGTGGGAGCCAGGGGAACAACAGGTAGAGGTTTTTGACTCGTTCTGGGGTGCGCCGCTCAAAAAAAGCTGTGCAATAGAAGCGATTGAAGGTTACTACAAGGTATCTCTCAGTATCACCCGCAAAGCTCTCAAATGGAGCGGCTCAAAAATTTACGTGGTCTTTCGCACTTCTGCTCCGGCAAATCCACGTATCGCCAGACGCCATCTTAAACGTCTGAATCAGCTGTCAGCCGACGCTTCTCGGCCCGCCGGCAGCGAAGAAGCTCTGACTGCCTATATCTATAACAACTTTTCTGAGCAGACTGCCGATTTTTCTGATCCTCTCTCCGCTGTGTATGCAAAATACCAGGCTGCTCGTCAGCGTTTCTCGCAGCTTCACCGCGAATAATTTCGCGAAATTATTTCAAAAAAAATGTTGCAAGCAAAAAAGGTTTGTAGTATAATCAATTTCACGTTCGAGCACGGACGATCCCAAGTAGCTCAGTGGTAGAGCAGTCGGCTGTTAACCGACTGGTCGGGGGTTCAAGTCCCTCCTTGGGAGCTCAGAGTAAATCTTAGGAACTCCTAAGACGTCCAGAAACCCGCCCACAAGGCGGGTTTTCTGCTTTAGTTTGTCCCTGTTTATCCAACCACATCTACCTAAATCTTAACTTTTTGGGTATAAGTATGAGTATAGAACATAAAAACATCAACTTATACCAAGGAGGCTATACCCAAAACGATGCCAAAGCTCATCAGGCCTTTGTCTGAGACTGTGATCCGTAACACGAAGCCTGCCGCCAAACTCCAGTATCTATTTGACGGTGAGGGGCTTTTTCTCGAAGTTACGTCGCAGGGTTCCAAGCTGTGGCGTATGAAGTATCGGTTTGCCGGCAAATCGAAGATGATTTCGATGGGCAAGTATCCTGAGGTGTCCCTTAAAGATGCGCGTGAAAAAAGAGATGAGGCACGTAAGTT
>JAHISQ010000192.1 GCA_018818125.1 Candidatus Rifleibacteriota bacterium | reverse complement strand
TCCTCGGCCGCCACCAGCACGTCCTCTGGATCAAAGGAAATCGTCGGCCGGCGGTTGGTGATCACGGCGCTTTTGTGCCCGGAAATGGCATTGGCGTCGGGTCTTAAGGAGAGCACGTTCCCGAAATCGATCGCCACGCGCGACACGGTCGCCGCATACGAGTCGATGGTCAGGCTGGCGCTCTGGAGCGTCGGCGGTTTTACCGCGTTGAATGTGGGTTCGAGTAGGGCCGCGTCGGCCTCGTCAAAGTCGGCGCCCAGAAAATCAAATGAAAAAATCCCGGCCTTGCCGACCTCCATCAAAAGCTGGAAATTTCCGCGGGCGCCCCAGATCCGGTGCAGCTTGCCGTCGATGTGCCGGCCCACGGTCGCGGCGATAATTGACGCTGATGCCGGCAGGTAGGTCGCGCTGGTAGCGACCACCAGGGTCTCGGCCATCCCGCAGGCCTTGAGCGCGTCGGAGAGCATGTTGGCCGACCCGGCGGCTGCCGTACCGACCAGCTCGGCGCTGAATTTTATCCGGCCGGATCGTTTTCCGAACACGCTTCCGTGGGGCGAGAGCGACGCGCGGACCGGATCGCGCTCGTGGGCCTCGATGATCGGTTCAAAACTCGGGTCAAACGCCAGAAACACATCAGCGGCCTCCAGGGTTTCGGCGGCCCCTTCCTCAGCCTCTTCTTCGACCGCTATTTGGCTTCGTTGTGAGAGTAGTGTCATGGGTTAATCCTCCGTTCTCGGGTTTTTGGGTTCATTGGGTTTATTGGGTTCTTTGGGTTCATTGGGTTTATTGGGTTCTTTGGGTTCATTGGGTTTATTGGGTTCTTTGGGTTCATTGGGTTTATTGGGTTCATTGGGTTTATTGGGTTCTTTGGGTTTGGGTAGGCGGGTGGTGATGCCTTTCCGCACCGTCTCCTTAATGCCGTCCATGATTACCTCCTCCTAGTTACTGGTTAAACGCCGTTGCTGGTTTCCCTATCATCCATGAGCTATGAGCCGTTCGACAGGCTCACGGCCCTGAGTTTACCGATGGGCTATCAGCTATCAGGCTGCCGGAAACAGCAGCGCCTGCGCGGTTACGTACTCGGCCCCGTAGACGGATATCCCGGATTCGAACCACACGGCCTCCTGGCGCACCAGGCGGATCGGCTCGATCTCAAGCGACAGCCGTGCGCCGTACAATTCGTCCCGGATGGCGTCGAGCATGGCGTAGGTGCCCGGGTTCTGGTTGCCGCCCCGCCGGGCCTGATCTTCTGCGCGCAGGTTTTTGTCGCAAACGAAATGGTGGAAGGTCATGCTTTCCACCCGCCTGGCCCCGTGGTCCGCATACTCGGACCCGCCATAGACCACGTATATGGCCGGAAAACGGACGACCATTTTTTTGATGTCGCCCTCTTCCAGCTCGCCCTGGTAGCTCTTAATGGTCCGGACCCCGAGCGACCCCTTGAGCGTGTCCAGCCCTGCGATCAGCGCGTCCTCTATCTGCTCTATGGTGTAGTAGCTCATAAGTAGCTCGTAGCTGATAGCTGATAGCTGATAGCCCTAAGAGCTGTGAGCTATGAGCTGTCAGCTGTCATCAAAATCCGTCCATCTTGTCGCGCGTAAAAATCCGGTCGTTAAAGTCAATGTCCACAGCCGACACGGCGGATGCCGGGTCCGGGACGTCGAGTTTTATCTTTCCGAGGGCGAGCTTATCGAGCGCCTGCCGGGTTGCTTTGATCCGGTCCTTGAGCGTTTCCGGGATTTCCAGGTGCGGCCGGTGCGCGTACAGATTGCCGATGGCCAGGTCGACGCTCATCCGCCGGACCAGGCCGGGCGTGGATGCCAGCGGCAGGCTGTATGCCACCGAAACAAACGAATCGATCTCCTCGTCCGCGTCGGCAATGGCGCGGGCAACGATGTCCTCGTCGACCGCGTCCACGCCGTCGTCATCGGTCAGGTCGACCAGGGTCTGCTCCGGGATCTGCTTCTCGATGTCGTCCTGGGTGCAGTAGGTCATTATTTAACACCCCCGGTAGTTTTTGGTTTGGCTTTGGCGTCTGCCTCTGCCTTGGCCTTTGCTTCCGCTTCTGCCTTGGCTTTTGCTTCCGCTTCTGCCTTGGCTTTGGTTTTTTCATCCGCCACTTTGGTCACGGTCAGCATCGGCTCGGCCTCCAAAATCAGCAGCTCTTTTTTTGAGAACCGGTCGTCATGGTACTCGGTAGCCGCCTTGGGGTGGGCCACGCCGCACCGGCGGAACCCCTCCCGCTTGCTAATTATGCGAATCATAAAACACCTCCCTTTCAGCTAACAGCTATCAGCTATGAGCTATATCAGCTATCAGCTATCTCAGCTATTTTTTATGCCAGTCCTGTTGAGCCGTAACTCATCTGCCACAGCCCGTACCCGCCGGCCACGCGCGCCTCCGCGCCGAACTTGAACTCCTTGCGATTGAACACGTCGTCGGATTCCTGCGTGGTCTGCTGAACGAACACCGGCGCTTTCCGCTCCTGATAAATAAAGGGCTTGAGCGGCCGGCTGGTGACGTGGAGCATCCACTGGGTTGTTGAGGTCAGCCTCGGGTTGACGAGCACTTTCGCGGTCCCCTTATACGGGTTGGGCGATTCGTCGGTAAGTTTGTCGGATTCGCAGATCAGCCGGGCCGTGGCCTCCAGGGTGGGTCCGACTTCCAAAAGATCCGGGATCAGC
>JAHISQ010000116.1 GCA_018818125.1 Candidatus Rifleibacteriota bacterium | reverse complement strand
TGAAAACGATGAACATATTGTCGAAACCGGCCAGGTTATCGACGGCAAATTCAAAGTAGTCGAAGTAAGTCCTGACAAGCTTGTGGTCTATTCGATAAGAGAATCCCGCCGCGCTACGTTCAATCTCGCAAAAAAATAATTGGCCTGCACCATCTCGCACAGAAAGGGCCGCAATTGCGGCCCTTTCTCATTAATCAACGCTATCAGATTTCACCATTACACCGCAGTTCAAGTCGACTCCGTGAAAAAGTGACGAACCGAACGGCCCAAGATGCAGAACATTGATGCCAGGCACCTGCAGAATTTCATTAATATTATCAACTGCTTCTCTGGTTTCGAGCATCAGAATTGCCAGTATTTCGTCATTGGCATTGCTTTTATATTCGGCAAATCGGCCCAGATATCAGTTGCCTCTTTCAGCGCCGGCGGCTCTTTTGGTCTTAAGCTTATCAACACTATGAATTTTCACTTTTCGGACCGTAAAAGTGCATTTTCGGTCTGGCTTTTTCAGGGATTTTTGGGGGGATTCACCAGCAGGTTAAACTTTGTAGAAGCGACTATCGCACGAAAAAGATTAAGCAACAAGTTTTCCGCCAAGTAGGACTGCAACGAAACATCACACCCAGATTAGTTGTTTTCTGCAGGCAAAATTGAGTATAATCTCTGGCAATAAGATTTATACAAGAACTGTTGCTGCAGAAAAGAACGTTCTTAACCGCAGCAACAGTTTTTGCACAATCTGTCATCAGCAAGAGCAATCACATCAGAAGACTTCAACATCTTCTGTTTGGCTGGCTTTTCACAGACTTTGTCTGTTCTATAGACTTTTGAGGCTGCCGCGTTTTTGCCGATCAGCAGTCATGATATTGCCAGGTTCACCTTTCAGCGTGAATTTTTCAAGAAGACCATTGAGTTCACGAGCCTGGCCAGAAAGCTCTTCAGCAGCTGCTGCAGTTTCTTCGGCGTTTGCGGTATTCTGCTGAGTAACTTTGTCGATTTGCTCAAGTCCCTGACCGATTTCAAGAATTCCCTGTGCTTGTTCACTACTCGCTGCGGCAATTTCGCCAACCAGATCCGCAACTTTTACAGAGCTGGCTACAATCTCATGCAGAGCCTTCTCAGTTAAAGTAGCAATCTGAGTACCATTTTGGACTTTGCCGATTGAGTTTTCAATCATCTCTGAGGTTTCTTTCGCCGCCTTGGCACTTCTACTAGCCAGGTTGCGAACTTCATCAGCAACTACAGCAAAACCTTTGCCATGCCGGCCAGCTCTAGCCGCTTCAACAGCCGCATTTAGCGCCAACAGATTTGTTTGAAATGCGATATCGTCGATGACCTTAATGATCTTTGCAATTTGCTTGCTGGAATCCTGAATTTCTGTCATCGCACCCATCATTTCTGACATTTTCCGATTGCCTGATTCTGCGGCCTGGCGAGTTTGAGTAGCCAGAGCATTTGCCTGTGTCGCGTTCTCAGCGTTTGCTTTTGTCTGGCTACCAATCTCAGTTACTGAACTGCTGATTTCTTCAAGTGAAGCAGCTGACTCAGTAGCACCCTGTGAGAGCGACTGACTTGCATCAGAAACCTGAGCGGAGCCGGCATCAACCTCTTCGGCAGCTAGTCTGACTCCACCAAGAGCGTCATTAACCTGTTCAACCATTTCTTTGAGAGCCTTGCCGAGGTCATCTTTCTCTGATCGAACTGGCACTTCGTGATTCCAGTTACCGTTAGCCAAGCTCGTGGCAAGCGCAGCTTCTTCACGCTGCTGTTTAATCAGCAAGTCAATGCCGATTGCCATCTTACCCACTTCGTCTTTTCTTTCCAAATCCTGTCTTTCGACAGAAACCGAAACATCGCCCATTAAAGCTACTGTTTCAAGAAGACTTACACTACGGAACATTGGCCTGGCAATGCCCATCGCAATATTCCAGGCAATCAGACACACAAACAGCAAAACCAAAAAGGTTATAGAAAACTGATTTCGCCCAACTTCATCAAAAGATTTGTTAATACTTTGAACTGTGTCTAAAAAGTCATCATAATATGTGCTTGCACCAATGACCCAGTTCCATGGCTCATAATAGATAACTGCTGAAAATTTGTTACGGGGTTTAACCGTGCCCTTATCCAGCCATGAATATTTAAAATTCACAGGAATACCATCTTTTGCATGTTTAAGACCTATATTTACGATGTCCTGAACAAAAAATGATCCATTAGCATCTTTTGTTTCGGTCAGATCAACATCTACTCCAAGAGGGTGAATAATTGTATGACATTTTTGCTCCCCCTTGCCTTCTAATACAAAGACATAGCCACTTTTACCCATTTTGATGCCTTCAATTGCTTTGCGCAAATCTAAAACCGTATCAATCGGGATTGCCATACAAAGCATACCTATGACGCTTTCTGAGTCATTTTTGATGGGTTCATAAACGGTTATATACTGACGCCCTAAGACCGTTGATTCTCCAGTAAAAGTTTCGCCGCGCATAACGGTAGAAACAATAGTATTTGGAGTACCATCTGGATTTGATCTCGGGATATAAGTTCCAATTGCCCGCTTGCCATCTTTGCCGATTACGTTTGTCGCAACTCGAAGCATATCTCCCTGAGGATTCATTTTTTGGAAAATAGTGCAAGTGTCGCCAACCAATTGCTTCATCTTGTCAACGATCGGGGTTTCCTGGTCGGCATAAAAATTTTGCCCAACCCAGGTATCGCCAAGAAATAACTTAGGCAGATTGACGTCATTAACCTGCTGCGTATACTGATTAATCGCTCGCCAACGAACATTTTCATGCGTATCGCTAATTTTACCAGCAGATTCAATTGCACTTCTGGCAACAGCCAGATCGCCCCAAAGCTTTATGCGCAAAAGTTGATCCTGAGTTTTTACCATGTTGAGAACACCCTCAGCGATCAAAAACCCCTGTCTCTCTGCTTCACTCAAAAGTGTCTGCTGCATCTCAGCACCAATTTTACGATTTGCTGAGCTCGATATAAGAAGTGCTGCAACGCCCATAATTACAACGCCTATACAACCAAGAATCAGGAGTTTCCATTTCAAAGAAAGATCTACCCAAACTCTACTTATATTCATTTTAACGCCTCCAAAGTGTGATTATTTATATGAGCCGCATTTTGCGCTAAAAAAGGTTTTACTTCTGCTTTAAATAGGCATTTCAATGTTCTGAACGCTTAAGAACTCTTCAATTGTCAACAAAATATAACTTCATTGTCCAGCCGACCAATTCACTGTATATAGCTATTTATACGCTCTTAGAAACTATTCTTTCGAGTCTGACACTTTACCTCCTGCATGTATTGAATGTTGATTAAAACCAGGTTTTAAATGTCTAACAAAACTTGCAACGCGATCTGAGAAAACACCTGGCATTTGAATCTTTAGCAGATTAGGTTCTGCATAATTCTGCGAATCAAACAAAGTCGTCAGCGATTAACAAAAATCTTTTCTGGTCGACCAAGTCTCTCTTGGCGGAAAATTGCAGGCTGAATGTATTTATAAGGACAAGCATTTGTCCTTATTGTCTGAGAATGCCCAACAAGAAGATAGTCACCATGAACAGTAGCCTATAAATTTTTTCGACAAGTGCTTTGACCAAAATAAATCATTACGTTTCGACAAAAAATCACGTGAAACTGCTTCTTGAATGGAAAAGGATTCATAAGACTGAACTTGCGAAAGATGATTTCTTTACTTAAATAAGGTTTGAATTCCCAATTACTATTGCATGTATTAAAGATACTTTTTTTTCAGGTTATCCGGAATACCCTTAATTCTATCTTTGCCATAAACGTCTTCGATCGCATGCTCAAGCACTCTACTGGAAATGTCTGTAGAAAGAAGCCCAGCGAAGTGGCGATTCATGATCCCTTCAAGCCAGTTATCGTTAAAAAGGTTATTGATCTCATAAAAATCGAAAGACCGCCAAAAAATGAGTCTTCTAACGAAACGAAAATTGAGGAAATCATACCTCCACTCAAGTTAGAAGTAACCGGAATCTGTGGAAACGACGGACTCAGACAAGCCATTGTCCAGTTTGAAAACGATGAACATATTGTCGAAACCGGCCAGGTTATCGACGGCAAATTCAAAGTAGTCG
>JAHISQ010000115.1 GCA_018818125.1 Candidatus Rifleibacteriota bacterium | reverse complement strand
TATTATGCAATTCTTAATAAATATCTGTGGACACTGGGTAAATCAATGCCCTGACTCGCTCACAGCACGGTCTGGCAACGTCTTGGCCTTGGCAGTCTGATGATCAGCGCAAAATACAATTACCCGGTAGAGTCGAGCTTGCCGCAGATCAGATCGTCTCTTGCAGATAGCGCTGATGTGATTCTGTCTGCATCGCCCGGTGCCGGAAAATCAACTATTGTGCCGCTGGCGCTCAAAGATGAGAGTTGGCTTGCCGGTCAGCGCATAATTATCTTGCAGCCGCGCCGGATAGCGGCGGTAGCATTGGCTCGGCGCATGGCTTTTCTTGATGGTTCATCTCCTGGAGCAGTTATTGGGCATCAGGTGCGTTTCGATAGTAATCTTTCGGCGTCTACCCGCATAGAAGTGGTAACTGAAGGTATTCTTACCCGGCGTCTGCAGAAAGATCCTTTGCTTGAAGGAGTTGGCCTGGTTATTTTTGATGAGTTTCATGAACGGTCTGTGCACACCGATTTGTGCCTGGCTCTGTGCCGAGAAATTAAGCGCGAAGTAAGGCCAGATCTTCGATTGATGCTGATGTCGGCAACTGCTGATCTTGAGCTGGCGCAAAGTTTTCTAGATCAGCCACAACTAGTGCAGGGGAAAGGCTTTTTACACCCGGTTGAAGTTCATTACCGGCCGGTTTCAGATGGTCGCGACCATATCGGCGCGCTTGCCAGATCGATTGAACAGATTATTGCAGAATCAGGCGCCGGCGAAGAGTTTCTTGTTTTTTTGCCGGGAATCGGTGAAATAAGGCAGGTCGCCGATTTTCTTGAGTGTAGTCGGACTGCTGTTGGCCGGCAGATCATGATTCTGCATGGTTCACTGGCTATCGGAGACCAGGAGAAGATATTACAGCCAGCTACCCGCCCAAGAATAATTTTAAGCACCAACATTGCCGAGACCTCGCTGACTATAGATGGCATAACCAGAGTTATCGATTCGGGGCTGGCGCGTTGGCTTGAGATCGATGCTCAGAGCGGTCTTGAACAGCTGCAGCTGCATCGAATAAGTCGCTCGTCGGCAACGCAGCGCGCTGGTCGTGCCGGACGTGTCAAGCCGGGTCAGGCATTCAGACTCTGGAGTTTGTCAGAACATCAGCAGATGGCCGAAAACGATCAACCTGAGATTCTTAGAATTGATCCGACAGCGGCTGTTTTGGAGCTATATGCCTGGGGCTGTCGCAATCCGTTGCAGTTTAACTGGCTGCAATCTCCCGGCAGCGAAAAGATCGGCAGATCAGTTGATCTGTTAAGGCTGCTCGGCGCGGTTGACGAGACTGGGAAAATTACTGCTGACGGTCGCAGAATGTCAGAATTGCCGGTCGAGCCAAGATTAGCACGTATGCTTTTGACTGCCACTGTTTTGGGAATTGCTGAGACAGCGGCTCTGGCAGCAGCAATAATTGGTGAAAAAGATTTTGTAAAGCGCTCTTATAACGGTGCAGGTGTGACAAAAATCGATGCTGATCTTGACTGGCGCCTGCAGCTGCTTGCTGACAATCGATCAGCAGATTTGCCGGTCGGTATTGAAACTGACCGCGGTGCCATCGCTAGAATTTTCAAGGTGCAGCGCCAGTTGCTCGATCTGCTCGGCAAAGCCTTTAACCATAGATCTGAAGGTGTCAGGCAGCAGCTGCACCAGTCTTTCCTTGCTGCTTTTCCGGATAGGGTGTGTATGCGCCGCACTGACGACAGTTCAGGCAGTTTTACGATCTGCAGTGGTCAGGGCTTGAGTCTTAACGAAACCGGCTTGCTGCCCGGAGAACGCCTGATTCTGGCTTTCAGACTCGATTTGTCAACTCGCCCAGGCTCGGCTGATGGCCGCATTTTTCTGGCCTGTGGTCTTGAAGAAAATCTGTTGAAAACACAGGCACTTTATCAGCCAAAAAGAGAAATCTTTTTTTCAGAAGTCCGCGCCAAGGTGCTGGCGCGTGAGCGCGTCTGGTATGGCAAGCTGTTGTTAAGTGATTGTGAATCGGCATTGAAGGCTGAAGAATGTTATGATGCCGGACAGCTGCTTATGGATGCAGCCTTGGCAAGTGTTGCCAAGGCTATGGCGTGTGTTGACGAGAAAAATCAGGAGTTTATCAACCGTGTGGCTGCTCTCAAAGCTTGCCCGGCTGGTGCCGGTTTTCCCGCGCTCGACAATGTCTGGCTGACCGAGCAGATTCACATACTGGCGCCGGGCAGTCGCAGTTTCGCCGACCTTCAGAAACAGACGTTGGAGCAGCTCTATCTGCAACAATTGAGCTGGAAAAATCGTGAGTTTTTCGAAAAGCTGGTGCCTGAGTCTTTCGTTGTGCCGTCTGGCAGTGCCATACGGATTCAATATCAGAGTGCCGGCTCGCCGATACTGGCGGTAAGGATTCAGGAACTCTTCGGTATGCATCAGACACCAACCATCTGCAATGGCCAGCTCAGTCTGCTTCTTCATCTGCTTTCGCCGGCTGGTCATCCGGTGCAGATAACAGCAGATCTTGTATCGTTTTGGCAGAGCGGTTATCAACAGGTGGTAAAAGAACTTAAGGGACGCTATCCAAAGCATCAGTGGCCGGATGACCCGAGCAAGGCAATCGCTTTTCGTGGCACAAAAAAGCAGTTGGCTCGCAAACTCAGAAGCTGACCACAACCACAGTTACTCTGAGGATGTGGGTGATACTCTGGCGCATCAGGACAAAAGCCGCCGGGTTATTCATCAGATAAAGCAAAGCCGGCCAAGGTATTCGTGCCTTGGCCGGCTTTGTCGAAAAGCTAAGACGTTGTTAGAATTCTTTTCCCTGCATTATTTCGGTTTTGACGAAGTTATAGCGCTGAATGTTAAGCTGCTTGAGCCAGGCTGATGCTGCGTAATAGCCTACAACTGCCTGCTGTATATCGACATAGGCGTCGAAGCTGCTTTGCTCCTTGTCGAAAGTATCTTTCCATTTCTGGGTTACTTCCGGGTGGAAGTATAAAAAGCGCAGCGCCATTTCGCGTAATAGAATCTCCTTGAAGCGTTTGCCACGGCTGGTATCGTCGAGCTCAACAAACGAGGTCATAAACCATGAGTTCTGGGTGACAAACACGTAGCCTTCTGATGAAAAGGCGGTTTCGGTGTCGGTGGTTGGAATATAAGCGATTGCTTCAGTGCAGGTCGAGAAAAACTTTGGAAGTACTTCAAATAGCTCTACAATTGCACTTTTAAGCAGATCCGGCGCTACTTTTTGTTCTGCAGGCACGCTGGCCGCAGAAGTGCCAACATCAACTTCAGTAACGAGTGGCAGGTAGTCACCATCAGGTATATCTGGTGGCGGCCTGGTGCCGGGTATTTCTACTTCTCCGGGATTATTGCCGGGATCGGTTGTTGCGGTTGCTGTGTCGTCAATCGGCTTATAGCCCCAGCCAGCAATCGCGGCGCCACCCATTACATGGTTTTTTACAAAATCAAAACGGGCTTGTGACTTGGTTTGCAGGTTTGCTGGTGCGGCGCAGTATTCACCGACAGCAAAGGCAAGATCGATCATAAGCGGAGTCTTGCCAGGTAACACAACCATATTGAGCTCGGCTCCCGGCCCGTAAACTTTGGTCGGGTATTCGCCGTAGACTACGGTTTGGCCGTAAGACTTAAACACGTCAGGGTTCTGTTGAATAAAGCTATAGGTCATACATCTGGCAAGAATATACTTGAAGCGGGCAATTTTCTCGGCAGACGTTGGTTGTCGGCCATAGGTCGCTTTAAATTTGCGCCCGTATACCACAGAGGGGAACATTGAGCCGTATCCCATCTGGACAATACCATACTGCTCGCCAAACCCGTTGTATTTGTGTTCGAAGTCAATGTTGCTCGGCTCAAGATAGATCATGCGGGTAGCTGATCTAAAATTAGCCGGGAGAGCGGTAAGAACCGCTTTAACCGCATTTAGCCAGTCTTCTGACCAGCGGTTAACATCAGGGTCGTCGGCAATTTCGATTTCGAACTGATCTTTTATGCTGTTTTTAAGCACTTCAAGCGGGTCAGTTTCACTTGCGTTGTCGTAGACCTGATAAACCGCATCGAGATAGCTGTTGCTTTGACACCATGCAGGAGTCGAAAGCGTCAGCAGAACCGTCAGAATCAGGCATAGTCTATTCATTGGCGCAATCCTTTCGGCTCAATATTCTTTGCCATCCATTATGTATTTTTTGATGAAGTTGTAGCGTTCGAGATCCATTGTGGCACCGCTTTTTGAAACGAAAACGCCGTTCTTTATGGAACCACCAGTCCAGTAGGTGGCGACTGATTCAGCCATGTCTTCTACTGGTTGGGTGCGGCCGTATCCGGTTGGGCACTGGCCTGTCAGGCGTCCGTTGGGCCAGAATGTGCGGCTCCAGTTCTGCGCTACCTGTGGATAAGAGTTCTGGAAGCAGTGAGTCATTTCGTGCACGAGAGTTCGTTTGTAATTATGTTTGAGATAGGCCATCTGCTCAGCCTGGGTTGGCGCTCGTCCGTATGCGGCCATCATTGAGTTATAGGCTCCCTGAGTCATTTGGGCGCTCAGATCGAGCATGTGAACCTTGTGCTGAGGAACGATAACATAGGCTGCAGCACTGGGTGGTATTCTTGGGTCATAGGGTGGGCCATCGCGATAAACAGTGTCGGTACATCTGCGGAATGATGTTGGCAGTGAGGCAAAGGCTTCATCCGCCGCACGCAGCTGATTTTCGCTCCAGTCCTGATTTTGGCCGGCAATGGCACTGATGCCGTATTTAGTCTTGATCGCGTCGCGGACAGCTTCTTTGCTGTCAGTTGCGGGTTGGGGAGTTGGTTCCGGTTTAGGTGCAGGAGTGGGAGCAGGCTGCGGTGTGGGCTCAGGTTTGGGAGTTGGCGTAGGTGTTGGAGTAGGAGTTGGTTTGGGTGTGGGGGTGGGAGTTGGAGTTGGCTTGGGATCAACCTGTGGTGCTGGTTTTGGTGCTGGCGTAGGAGTCGGCACGGGTTTAGGCGCGGGAGTTGGTGTGGGTTTGGGAATGATTCTTTCGCAGGGGATGACCACAATGATGATTCTGCTGCCGCACATTTTGCCGCCTATGATGCGCATGATCTGGTTGATCATATTCTGCAGGCGTTCGAGCGCTTTTTGCTGCGCCGGGTCACCAATTGGTTCTGGTACATCGACAACGTCGGTTGGTTCGTCGGTGCCGACGGTTGTGGGATTGCTCAGGGGGCAATCAGTCATGGCTGATGTGCCCTTTTCATCTGCTTTATATATAGTGTCAAGATAGCTGCCGCTTTGTGCGTATAGTGGCGCGCCTGCGATAAAAGCAAGCATGCTCAACAAAATCAGCCATTTGTGTCTCATAAAAACCTCCCCCTGTACATATACCTAAGTAATTATACGAAATTTTCAGGCATTTTGTTGCATTAAAATCAGGGGTTATTGAGTTGGCGGTTAAGGCGGGCTGGAAAAATCGAGGTCTTGAGCGCAAAAGGTTTTTCGCTGCCCGATTTTATCCTCAATTGTATGTCAAGCCCGATACTCAGACGCATAGTGCCGGAACTGGTGCTGCCCGGCACGATAAAGCGTTCAAGATTTGTTTGCCAGGTGAGTGAAGCAACGTGCCCTTTGATCAACTCGCGTTCGTTGTCGGTGCCTTCGCGGCGAAAGAGACTCCCGCCAATATCAGAAGCCAGGTAACGATAAACTACCGGTTGAGCTTTCGCATCGTGGCTGTTGTAAACCATGAAGTTAAGACTGTCTGTCCCAGCATTGAGTTGTGTCGACGAGCCACCGGGAGAATCTGGTATCAAGACAGCGTTGTTGAGGTCCGTGCGTAACCGTGCGACAAATAGTGCGCCTTCCTGCATCAGGATTGCTGTGCCCTCGCTCCGCGAATAACCGCGGCGGAAATTGGTGAACAGCATGATAGCTGTGCCTAAAAAAACAGTGGCAATGCCGCAGACTATGATAATCTCGACGAGTGTAAAGCCCTTGCGCATTTTAAAGATTTTCATTGGCCACCAGGGTTTTCATGAAGAATTCGCGGATGCGATCTGAGTTTGGCGCCGCCGCAAATTTTATAGTAACTGTGACTTTTTTGAAAACAATCTTGTTGTCACGTTTGATGTCTTCTACTTTCAGTTCGCGCCAGAGATTGTCGGTTTGAGTGATTTTGAAGAGAGCTGGCCCCTGTGCAAAGGGTTGCCCGTCTTTAATTTCGCGGTCATCGTATTCACCGGTTTTTATCTGCTTGAAGGGCAGTGAAATCGTTTGTTCCATTAGCTCAAGAGCGGCTGTGTGTGCTCTGAATTCAGCTTCTGTCAGCTGCATGTTGCGGTTTCCGGTCGAGAAGGTCATGAATACCGGCAGCATGATCAAAGCGAGAATGCCGATTGAAATGGTGATTTCGATCATTGATAGGCCGTGGCGCTGAGTGTTATTCATTCCAGAATGAATCCTTCGGATCAATAAAAACCTTGTAAAATCTGTCATATCCGGGGTTTGTTGGATCCTGTCCTGGTCTGAAGCGCAAAACGCCACCCTGAAAGCGGTGATCGGCATATATTGAACCGACACATAGCGACCCGAACATGTCGAATTTTGAGCCATAAGCTAACTCTGCGTCAGGTGCCACAATGTTTACATGATTGGACTGGGTTGAAGAAAAGCTTACCGAACCGTTGCCAGCCATGACTACGGTTAGCGTTTCTCCAGGGGAAGAGCAGCTGACACCCCGCATGACAAGATTGCCCTGCTCGAGGATTACCATGCCACCGCCTTTAACGATCAGCGGTTGCGGCTTTCCTGGTGCCGGAATTTGCATGTCCAGCATGCGCGAATTTTTAATGCTGACAATGGCATTTAACTCGAGTTCGTCGCGTTCGTTCAGAAATCTTTCCCAGAACTCGCTGATAGAATCAACTTCTATATGCACTCGATCGGAAAATAACTGCATCAGCCGATCAGGATTCGGTCGACCTTTGAAAAACACGTGCTGGTCACGTTCTATCGAAGTGCTTGCGCCGGTGTCCTGACGAAGAATAGCAGAGTCAGACGGAAAAGTTCTGGCCGCTTTGTTGTCGTAGACATCCTGCATGCTGTTATAGGATTCGACATAAGGCAACTCGCTGATTCGGCTCATCAGCTGAGCGTATTCGCTGTAGTTCCGCCACAACATTCCAGTCTGCAGGAGTGGGCCGCCAAGCTGGCGACTCATGATGTCATGGATGATGATAGAATTGTTATAGTCGCGCTCGGAGATTGAGGGCAAAAGGTAGAGCGGCGGCGGATTGGCGGCGGCAAACATTGCTTCAACATCGGGTTCATCAGGCTTAATTTCGAGGTTGGCATAACGCGGAAAGGCAGTGTAGACTTGGCCGAACACTCTTGTGCGGGACTGATAGCCCTTGCGCGCGTCACCGTAAAGATGCAGAATCGAAGACTTAGAGGAAAAAATACTCTTTTCGCCTGTCGATAGAATGTTGCCTTCATACATTGCATCAGTTTCCTTGCGGCTGCTGCGGTCATGAAAGCCATCGAGCACGAAGCTGTGCCCAAAGCTGTAGCCAACCTGGCGAACTGAGGAAGAGCTCTTATCCCATGGGATAAGCAATGAGGACGAAAATGCTCCCGACAGTGCTGTTGCCGGCGTTGAAAACTTTACTGGCGAAAAAACGTTGGGGTTACTGACGTCGTAGAAATGAAATATCTCACCGAGATCGCCGGCACCGGAGCAAAGATTAAGCCTTGACCGGCGTCCACCTAACCAGATCCAGCCACGGGTCTGCCAGATTGCGGCTTCTTTTTCGCCACGTAAAATATCGCTGATATTTCCGGATTCGATTGGAGCGTCAGGTGTGGCATGGTTGTAAACGATAAGCGGCTTGGGTCCGTCGGTTATCATGCCGCGATAATCATTGCGAATCAGGTTGAAACTGCCTTCGCCGTTTCTTGCTGCGTCGGTCACAAATAGACTGAATTTACTCAACCAGGCGGGGGCGATATTGCCGACCCTGACCTGCCGCTTGATCGAGATTACCCGCTTTGTGCCTTTAAACGTTCCAGTCGATTCGATTACCAGATAACCATCTTTGGCAATGGGGTCAGCCCAGCTTGATGGCTCGTTTTCGCTGGCTGTAAAATCTCTTAGCCAGACATCAACCTTGATTGAAGCTTCTTCGTCAATTTCTCGCGAAAATTTTTCGAGATCACTGTTCCAGGAGGTGTCGAGCATGTCATTTATACAGACATCTTCTAAGGACCCTGGTTTTAGCAGCAAATTATTGAGACGCTGATTACCGGAATTGCCTGACATGATTTTTGTAACCGCTTCGCGCACCGAGCCTATGCTGCTGTTTATGCCAGCTTCGGCGAGAAAATGGGCGATTTCGCCATGTACTATGGTCTGGATTCCACTGTGTTGGTGACCAACAAATGTATACAGTGATACCGCCAGTATCAGCATGACGGTGCCGATAATGACAGCAAACATTATGGCGAAGCCCTGTCGGGCTGACCTGATTGAATTGCTGATCGCGGATAAATCCATAATAGAATAATCTCAATCCCGGGCACGATTGTCAACGCTTTTACCGAAACGAAAAACCTGTTACAATGTCATTGTAATGAAGGACCTTATGAGTCGCGTGGAGGAAAGCATGAAAAATCTGATATTGACGCTTAGTCTGGTGTTGTTAACTGCAGGAGGCTACGCCATGATCGAAACTATGAGTCTGGAGCAATTGTCACATGGCGCTGATATGGTCGTGACCGGCTCTATTGTCGGAGTTAAGTTAACCGGAAAACAGCCAGACGGCACTGAAGTCATGGCCAACCTTTTCGAGATAAAAGAGTGTCTCAAGGGCGAAATTGCTGTCGGTGAGAAACTTAAAATTAAGACCTGGCGTGGTATTGAAGACAATGTCGAATTTGCCGAAGGCAAAAGTTACCTGCTGTTTTTGCGTAGCGTCGAGGGCCATTATGAAGTCTTTAACTCGCCGCAGGGCAGCTGGCCGGTTGAGAGCGATGGCACTTTTTCGGCAATGGGTCATGGCAAGACTATCGAACAAGTGAAGACTGCTATTCAGAGCCGTCCCCTCAAGTTTCAGCCTGAATTTAAACCGTTATCGCTTTAACTGCTTATTGCGTCTCAGGCTTAGCTGCCACCGATCAGTCCGAGAACATTTGCACGGTTATCATTCTGCATTTTGAACGCCTTAAGGGCGGTTTTAGATTGTAGATCCTGCAGGCTCATATTTATCAGTTCTGCAGCCATATCCGTATCTTCAATGCGTGATTGAGCTGAAGTAGTGTTGATAAACTCATTTTGCAGAGATGCTGTCTGAGAGCTTATCGCGTTAATTGTGGCACCAAGAGAGCTGCGTTGTGAAGAAACGTTTTTGATTGCCTGACTTACCTGTCCAATTGCCTGAGATGCGCTTTCTGAGGTGGTAAGATCAAGTGAGCTTACCCCCAGCGCTTCTGCAGTTGCTGCCGGCAAAGCCATGGTTTTGCCGCCCTGAAGTTCAATGCTTAAATTGCCGTCAAGCAGTTTTTTCTCGTTGTAGACAGTATTATTGGCGGTCTGATTGATCTGACTTTTGAGCTGATCAATTTCTAACTGGATGTTACCACGGTCTTCGCTGGTTAACGTGCCATTGCTGGCCTGAACTGACAACTCATTCATGCGTTGCAGCATGTCGCCGGTCGAGCTCAGCGCCCCTTCAGCGGTTTGAAATAGAGATATCTCGTCCTGGCGGTTGCCAATTGCTTTGAGCAGACCTCTTGTTTGTGACTCAAGACTCATTACCATCGACAGTCCGGCCGGATCGTCGCTACCTTTGTTTATCTTTTTGCCGGTGGCAAGCCGCGTGATGGTTTTGTTCGCTGCTTCTTCGTTCTTAATCAGATTGCTGTGCAATCTGTCTGGATTTGTTGCTCTGATGACCACAGTAAGACCTCCTTGTCTTTCTTTGTGTACCTACTATAAATATATCTTATTTTTGTCTTTTCGTCTAATTTTTAATCGCGCATTGCTGCGATGGCTTCTGCTTCGCTGTCGTAGGGGTTTCCCATCTGCAGCAGCCCAACCATCTTGAAAACGCCATAGGTCAGGTCACTCAAGCCAACAAAAGCCACTTCGCCACTTTTGTCGTCCACAATTATTTCGCTGAGTTCAATAATCTGAGCAATGCCCTGCGAATTTATCACTGGCGATTCTTTGAGGTTAAGGATTACTTTTGTGCATTCAGCCGGCAAATCCTTGTCGACGGCACTAAACACGATGGCCCCGCCATGTTCGTCAAGATAGCCATTCGAGCGCACAATAAAAAAATTGTCGTTTTGTTCAGTTTTGATCGTAAAGTTGCTCATGAGCTAAATATATAGCTAATTCTGGCACAAGTCAATCTTGCAGTATTAACAGTGGAGTGTACTTGCGTAGATATCGAATTTATAGTGCTTGCCTGGGCAGGGTCTTATCAGAAAGCGGTCAGGAATTCGGCGGCAATCTCACCAGAAGCGCCTTTCTCTGCTTTAACCTGTGCTTGAAAGCCTGACCCAGGCTTGGGCATGTTGCCAAAAGAGTCTGGTAGACTCATTTTATAGAGTTTGCCTGGTTCGGTTTCTATACTGATTGCGCGGTTGCTGCTGTCGGAAACTACGACTCTTCCCTTGATGGTAATGGTTTCCATGACTTTGCGGGCCGTTGCGGTTTTTGTTACCTTATCGGGTGGCAGAGCTGTCGATGGCGATAGAAAGAGAAACCATATAATAGCTGTCAGTACAGCGCCAATGAGGTATGCGCCGGCCGTAAATCTGATCAGTGAAGCGTCAAAAACCGTGCTTTTGTCGACGTTTTGTCTGATTTTTTGAATTTTTTCGAGTTTATAGGCTGCTCGCTCAGTTTTTTTGCGCTCTTCTTCGGCAACCAGGTCTTCACCTGCTTTAAAAAGTGCTTCGACTGTTTTGCCCGGATCATCATCGGCTACTTTTGCTGCAAGCTCGCGGCAGAGTTGTTCGTAATCTTCACGTTTTGTTGTCTTGCATGCCTTGTAATCGACGTAAATTTTGAAAAATATATCTTCATCAGCGTTGGATCTGAGAATAGAAAAAATCTGCTGCAGGTTTTCCGGGTCAGTCTCGGCTTTGACGGCACTGATGAGAATATGACTGACAGAGTGGAAATCGAAACTGCTAAGGCAGAAGATTGCAGTTTGTCTTTGCGCAGGTTTGATCGAAAACAGCATATTTTCTACAAGTGATATGGCCTGTTTCTTGTCAAACAGCGAAAAAACTTTGATAGCAGCAAGTTTAACCTCGTCAAAACGGTGTTTGATCAATTGTGGCAGATATGGGTGCAGTGCTTCAGGATTAATGGCGCTTAACGCTTCAATTGCTGCTTCAAGAAGTCTTGGCTCATCGCTTTGCAGGCAGCCGGTCAATAGTTCAGAGTCTGACGGATTGCCAAATCTCTCTATTTTTTTGATAACAGCCGTCTGCTCGCTAATGCCGAGTTCCTTGAAGAATGGCCTGATTATTGCCATGCATTGCTCAAAATTTTCGCTGCTTATCGAAGAAAAAAGTGTCTGGCGCTCTTTTGCCGAATATTCTGGCAGCTGTCTGGGAAGAGCAGGTTTTTTTTCTTCAGTCTGACCGGCAACGAGAACAGGCTGAGGCGGCAGAGGAGCCGGTTCTGGCTTCGCTGATTGAGTCGGTTGGATGGGCAAAGGTTGATCGAACTGACCTGATTCAAGAAAATACCTGATTTTCTTGATGTTACCGAGATCGCGCTCTTTTGCAAGATATGCTTCGACCGTCTGTCGTGCTTCGTCAATTCCGCGTCTGGCCAGCTCGGAAAGTTTAAGCGCTGATTGCAGACGGGTTTCTGCTGTTGGAGATTTGAGGGCGTTGCCATGATGTTCAATGAAAAGTTTGATGCGCTTTTCTTTAAAATGCGTTTCGAGAACCTGCAGCATCTGTTCTGGGGCGGCATTAACTATCTTTGCTTGATAAAGGGATTGTAGAACCCCTTTTAATATTGCATCGACAAGTTTTTGTCTGACGCCGACACAGGCCTGGCGAACCTCAAGCAGGTGCGCAGGAATGTGGCGTTCAGGGTTGGTCATAAATATCAACCCGGCTTTTTTAATCATTTCCGGGTCGCTTTCAACGCTTATATAACGCAGCATCAGAGTTTCTATCTGTCGAAACGGAAAGAAGAAAGCCTGGTAAAGCGCTGCCTGTTTTTCGGTTTCCTGATTCGAGAAGAGCATTGACTCGAAATGGCGCAGTGCTTCTGATGGATCCCAGCGGTGCAGAAGTCTTACTGCCCGCGATCTGATACCGAAATTGCTGTTTATAAGCAGTGGTACGATCAGATCCTTGAGTCGATCGGGATTATGCTTTTCGAGTGCTTCGATTGCAGAGCTGAGGACACGAGGGTCATGATGCCGGCAAAGTTTTTCGATGTCAGCGGTATCGTTGACGGAACCATACTTCTTTAAAAACTTGAGAACAGATGGCAGCAGTTGCTGTGAAAATCCTGGCCAGTTTGCTTGCCGCAAACTTGCAGCTACAGCTTCTGCCTCGTTACGTTTGACCGATTCCAGCATTAGAGCCAGGCTTATTTCGTCGCGCTGCGGATTATTGAGCTGCTCTTTGATGGAGTCGAGGGTGCCACGATTCTTTTCGCCGCTGTCCAGTCTGTCCAGCCTGGCCAGCACTTTTTGCATGTGGAAGCGTATGCCTGGATCTAATTCCAGGGTAAAAAGCTTGCGAAAAGTTTCGCGCTGATCGTTAGACCAGGTCATATCTTCGATTCGTGACAGAACCGAAAATCTGATTGCCGGGTCAGGCGATTTTAATTCATCAAATAGGTCTTTTACTGGATCCATGGGTTATCAGTTTTTATTGAGCAGTTCGCTTTCATTTTCAAGCAAAGTGTAGCCATTTTTGAAGCTGCGCGCGAGTCTGAACATTTCAGAGGCCGTGCTGCGATCGCCGCCGGCGAGCATGAGAAGGCCTATGTTACGTAAAACATAACGTTGCAGCGAATGTTTTCGATTGCCGTAAAAAGCCTTTTTAAGGGCATCTTCTGCCAGACGCCGCTGTCCTTTTCCCCAGAAAATCAGACCCTTAATGTTGCCGACTGCAATTCTGAGGTTTTCAAAACTGGTATCTGGCTCTGATTTTATCGCAGTTTCAAACTGGTTGATAAAGCTGCTGGCGATATCTAGATCATTTTCCTGATAAGCCTTGACTGCAAGCACATATAGGCCGTTCAGTTGATCGTAGCGTTTGCGGTTAATGTCTATGCCCGATTCGTTGAGTTTCTCAAGCAGGTTCAGGTCGGCTTTGAGATAGCCTTCAAGTTTTCCAAACATCTCTACGTCGGTTTGCGCTTGATGTGCAGTGATCAGGGGGTCTTCGTAATAGACTGGACCCCGAAACCCTTTTTGGATAGAGAGTCTGTCGTCATAGCTCAGCCACATGTCGTTTGAAACTGGATAAAAGGTTTCTTCAGGCATCAGGGCGAAGGAAATGTCAGTGTAACGCTTGGTTTCGTCAGGCCAGTTGCGTATGGTTTCGCCGAGTTCAACTGCATTATCTGGCATCTCACGTTTGACGCGGGCAATAAGTTCGTCTTTTGGCACCTGAAACCCGGCTTCGACAACGATTGAGCCCTGCGCCAGGTAACTGCCGGGCGTTACTTTGAAAACAGTCTGATATGCGTTGCCCTCTGTGATTGCAGGAGTTTTAATTTGTTCCTGATCTGCTTTCCAGGAATCAGGTAGAATAAGTCTGATCTGTGCTGTTGATATGCGGCCAATAATCGAGCGCAAGCTGACACGAACCTCTACCGGTTGGTTCAGTTCCGGGGCTGCTGACAGTTCGGCTGTGAGATTGAACCATTCGGGTGCCTGGATCGTTGTAGCAGATAGAGACTGGCTGCAGAGCAGAACCAGGGCAAGAATGATCGATATTTTGAACCTGGGATGGCACGCTGACATGTTAGCAGCTCCTTTGACTCAGTTGATTTTACGGGTTTCTTCGTCGTTGATGATCGGCGCAAATTCGTCGTTTTCATCACTTTCGTCGTTATCACTAACATCAGTAACAGGTTTGTCTTCGTCGTCGCTGCTAAAGTTGCTTTGATCCTCGGAATCATCGACAGTAAAGTCGGCGTCGGCTTTGTAGATAAGCTTCATAAGATGTGGATAGGTATCATCTACAATGTGAATAAGCACCATCATTGCAAGGTCGAACTGACGGCGAGTTATCGATGAATCTTCAAGTATGTGCTGACAGCAGGCAGAAAGGCTTTTGCCTTCTTTGCCAAGCTCGAATCTGATGTCGAGAATATCATTCATAACCTGCATCAGAAATTGCATTATATCCAGTCGGCGCAATTCTACGTTCCTGATGAAGCCTGGAATACGGAAAATCAGATGGCCGTTATGTACATAGATCACCACGTGCATGGTCAGATTGTGCCCCTGCATATACAGTTCGACAGCGTCATTCGATACATCGTGACACTTTATCTCGGCGTCTTCGAGATAGCTTTTAACCTGCTTGATCACTTCTAATTCGCTCTTGTCTGGCTCTTTCTGAATTTTGCCCTTGTCTGTGGAACTCATTTAACAACCTCGGCGATTATTCTTTTTAATTCTTCTGATGATATACCAAAAGCTTTGCAAGCAAAACCAAGAATCTTTTTCTCTGATTCTTCAACAACTCCGTCCCTATAGGCAGCCTGACAAAGGTTTTTGAATAGACGCTGATGGCTGAAACGCTCACGCAGACCTTCGCTTAGCTCTACGCCTGTGAGTTGGCGCCGTACGTTGTTGAACATCTTCATGAACATCTGGTCAGGCACATTCAGCGCAGCTTTGAGCTTTTTTAAGAGCTCCTGTTCGGCCGGTTCGATCTGCCCATCGCGCATTATTTCGAGCAATACCATTGAAAAAAATTCCGGTCCGGTGAGTGGTGAACGTTCAGGTGTAACTTTTTCGGTAACAGCGCCACAAGTCGCAACAAGCGCGCTTAAATTTTTCACAAATTCGTAAGGGGCGTCAGTCGTAATTTTTTGGATAATCTTTTTTATTCGAGGTCTTATCCAACTCTTGATCAGCTGTTCGCCATGCATCTGAGGCGTCATGTCATTGAGCATAAGCATATACTCACTTGCCTGTCCAAAAGCACCGTTATTAATGAAACTTTCAACGCGTCTGAAATATTGCTGAATTTTGTTGTTAGCGAGAATTCCATGCTCGCTGTGCAGGGTTTCACAGTATTGCTCAAGGCTCATGTCGAGTCGATCAGCGCTGTTGCGGATGTGGCGCTGAACAACTGCCAGTTCACTGAAGTTCATGAGCAGGCGTAAATTCAATAGGGCGAACTCAGAGTTGGCAACCTGACCGGTTTCAAGAAACCAGGCTGCCCGCCGTTGCAATGCATTAAAGTAGAATTCGTCGCGCTTGAGAGACTCGCTGAAGAGTTCCTGCGCTTCTTTTTCCTGCCCATTTTTCTGATAGAGAATACCCAGGTTGCACCAGGCATCAGGTGACTCGGCAAAGATATTTATTGCCTGCCGATATGAGGCTTCGGCGCCAGAAGGATCATTGTTAAGTCGTTGGCATAGCCCAAGCAGATTGTAGACTCTTACAACACCGGCGTCTGCCTGTATTACCTGCTGATAACACGGGATCGCAGTTGCAATATTGCCGGTGGCCTGCGCTCTGATGCCTTCGGCAAATTGCCCGGTCAGGTCGAAGCGCTCGAATTTGAACAGCAGATTTTCTTCTGTCAGCTCAGAATTGGCTGTCTGGCGTTGCAGCCCCACTGGTTTTGCCATCTGCAGGCTTGCGAGAAGAGAACTGTCAGCAGTGGCGCTCACCAACATTGCTCCGTTAGTAAACGAAAATATGCCAAGCCCTTCTTTTATCGCCATAACAGAAACACTGTCGCTGACTATTTCGTTCCAGCTTGCTGGGGGCAGCGAAAAATCAAGTCTTAACAGACTTTCTGATTCGTGAAGTGTTACTATGCTGGTCATTCCTCAGGCTCCTCTTTTTTTAACGGGCTCTACAAAGCTGGTGGAAACGCAGTCACCATAGTTGTACTGTAGGCGGCGAACTGAATAATGCCCCATTGTCCGTCGTCCCTCTCAAGACGCAACTCGATATCTTCGCCGAGAGTAAAGGGTGTGCCAGCTACAGTGTATACAAGTGTGAGCCGGGCTCTTACCGTGGCCAGATCTTCTGATTCCATGCTTGGGCCAATATCGGTAATAGTGAATTCATCAACGATGGCTTTGTCGAACAA
Organism: Candidatus Rifleibacteriota bacterium; assembly: GCA_018818125.1. Taxonomy (GTDB): domain Bacteria; phylum Muiribacteriota; class Ozemobacteria; order Ozemobacterales; family Ozemobacteraceae; genus Rifleibacterium. The sequence continues at coordinate 126,760 of JAHISQ010000115.1, read as the reverse complement.
GTTCTTGAGGCGGCTCTCGAACTGCACGTATCCTGAAGGCGTGCTCGAATTAAAGTATGTCAGGTTAGAATATACAAGTTTCATGGACTGAACAAGATTTTCGGTCTTAACTGCAGCTGCAAAAGATTCAACCGCGGTTGCTACTTCGAGTTCATCGGGCGACAGGACATAATCAGAACCACCGTTGCTACCGCCACAGCCGACCAGCATGCTTAACAGACAAAAGATCGTCAGAAGACACAGACAGTATTTCTTATTGTTCATAGGCCTATTCTAATTCCTTTTTAGAACCCTGTCAAAACAATACCACGCAGGGGTTCAGCATGCTGAACCCCTGCGTGGTATTGTAACAAATCGGTGTGGCTTTTTCAGGCTTTGCCTGAAGTGCCCATGATGCGCATTTTATGCTTTACAAGTTCTTTGATCGCATCGCGGCCGGGTGCGAGATATTTGCGCGGGTCGAATTCTGCCGGACTTTCGAAGAAAACCTTGCGGATTTGCGCGGTCAAGGCCAGGCGCAGATCGGTGTCGATGTTAATCTTGCAGACTCCGGTTTTGGCAGCCTGGGCTATCATTTCTTCCGGTACGCCTCTTGAGCCTGGAATCTGGCCGCCGTATTTATTGCAGAGATCGGTCAGATTTTGTGGTACTGAACTGGCGCCATGCAGGACAAGCGGGAAGTTCGGCAGCAGATCCTGGATTTGTTTAAGGCGATCAAAGGCGAGCTTAGGCTCACCCTTGAATTTATAAGCGCCGTGGCTGGTGCCAATGGCAATAGCTAGAGAGTCGCAGCCGGTTTTGTCGACAAATTCTTTTGCTTCTTTGGGGTCAGTGTAAGTGGCGTCTTTGGTGTCAACTTTTACATCATCTTCAACGCCGGCCAGTTTGCCAAGTTCAGCTTCGACAGTTACGCCATGGGCATGGGCGTAATCGACGACCTCTTTGGTGATTCTGATGTTTTCCGCCAGAGGGTATTTGGAGGCATCAATCATTACTGATGTGAAGCCACCGTCGATGCATTTTTTGCAGATTTCAAAATCATCACCGTGGTCGAGGTGCAGAACTACAGGAATAGAAACACCCGAAGCTTCGGCCATTTCAATTGAGGCCTGAATGAGGTGAATGAGGTATTCATGGCGTGCATATTTTCTGGCACCCGATGATACCTGGATGATCAGCGGAGACTTTTCTTCAATTGCGGCCTCGAAGATTCCCTGGATGATTTCCATGTTGTTGACGTTAAAAGCGCCTATAGCATAACCGCCGTTGTAGGCCTTTTTAAAAAGTTCCTTTGAAGTTACCAGTGGCATCGATGTCCTCCTGTGCAGACTTTTGTGATGCAGAAAACGCATCGTCTTATCATTTCGCATATTATCAGCTGCTGCCAGAAATGTCAAAAGCTGCCAAAAAAAATGGAAACGTTACAGTTAGAATCTTCGTTTCCAATATATACAAGGGTCAGGCTTTACACAATACACTCCGATAAGGGTACCGTTAATATGGTTTTCTGGTAATATAGTGATATGGCTTTCAATCCAAATATGAAGATGGGCTGGTTGTTGCTGTGTGTGTTGCTGGCAGCTCCGCTGTTGGCTTACAGCTCGCAGGCACGGGAATACCTGCGCCGTGCAGAGGTGTTTTTTGAAAACGGCAATCTTGTCCAGGCCCGCAATTTATTACAGCGGGCTGATAGAATCGATCCTGAAGATACAAAAATCAACGATTTTGCAGGTAAACTGAAAAAAGCAATCACTGAACGCTCCGAAAAGCTGCAGCAGCAGGCTGAATTTTACCTGTCTGCCAAGAATATTCCTGATGCCAAAAAGGTCTTGAATGAGTTGCTGTCATTATCTCCAGAAAGCGTATTTGCCCAGGAAAAGATGAAGCAGGTCAGCGAAATTTATCGGCAAATCGATGAATACAAATCACAGGGAATAGAAGTATCAGCTTCCAGCGGTCGGTCGCATGATGTCGATTTTTACTCGGCGATTTCATACATGAATCGAGCTCGTGGTTTTTTTGCACAGGGCGATAGAATTAAAGCGATGGAAATGCTTGAAGTAATACTGGGGCGCGAGCCTAATTACAAGCCCGCTCTAGAACTTAAAGCCAGAATAGATCAGGTAAATCAGCTGGAGTCTTTTGTCGATAAAGCTGAGACGGCATTTCTGGAGGGTCGCATGATGGAGACCGTAGATTCGCTGAATATTCTTATCGCAGATTCGCCGGATCGAATAGAATATTTGCTTTTGCGGGGCAAGGCCTATCTGAAGCTGAAAAATTATGATCAGGCACTGGCCGATTTCTGGAAATACTTTCGACAGAATCCTGATGAAGACACTTTATTTCCGTTGTTCTCGGTTGGTTACTACGGTCAAAGCAATTATCTGATGGCGTTGGGGTTCAGTCGTAGTAAAAAAACGGGCAAGGTTTATCAGACTTTTGGCTATCGTGCTGAATGCCACGTCAGGTTGCACTTTGTTTACTATCTCACTCTTCTGTTGCTGATCGGAGCAATCCCGGTCGTGTTTTATTACTCCTGGAAAGCCTGCGACGATTTGTTGATGAGGTTTTCTATAGGTTCTGCCTGGATATTTGTAAAGTGCATGTTCATAACCATGACGAAGTCGCCTGTTGATTGCCTTGGTGGCCTGATAGAAGTGGCGCGTGATCTTAATGTGCCCTGGTTAAATTATCTGGTAGGGATCTGTCTTTTTAAAATTGGTCAGATAGATGGTGCTCAGCGTTTTCTGAGCTATAGCATCACCGGAGAATCGGTAAGGACCAGAGCCTGTTATTTTGTGGGTTTGGCGCGCAAAAATCTAAAATATCAGATCTATGAATCAGACTTCGAAGAGGCTGTTCTAACTGGTCTTGGTCGTCCGGCTACCGGATGGCATCCCAAGTTCATGAAAGATATTGAGCGTGAACTGTTAATAGGCTATAGTAAAGATAAGAGTGATGAAACTTTTGAAGGAATGGCATATTTATTAGTAGATGCCCTGACAGGGAGTAAACCATGAAAAGACTGATGTTGTTGTGTCTCATACTTGTTTTTTCTGTAACTTCACAGCAATTGCGTGCTGACGACGATTCAGTCGCGATCACCATGAGCATCTTGAGCTCGATTCAGATGGTCTGCGACTTTATTTGCCCGGTCGATACTTTCGAAGATGTTAAGCCGATTACCGGAATCAGGGCAACTTTTGCAGGCGACGGCCCACTGATAAAACAGGGCGAGATTAGCAGTGATTTTCAGGGATTTGCTGAAAAAAGCACTGCCGATAAATTTTTTACCAGATTGAAAAATAGTGGTGGCCTTATCTTGGAAACCGGCAATCTGGATTTTGTCAGTTTTCTTCTTGCCAACCTCTACCTCGAATATGGTTCTCTGGTCGAAGATAAAATAACTGGAGAAAAAACATGGGTCTCCAAACAGTCCCACCCCTCATCTAACGAACTTGTATTTGAAGACTACAAGACAACCCGCAATCCACACGAGAAAAAGTATTTTCTATGTCTCGACGCAAGTTATAAATACATTAAATTTTTTACGCAACCCCTTCCGAATAGTCTTTCTTGTGACGACTACCGGCGTTTTTGCACAGACCCTCCCTGTGAGAAAGATGGGGAAGAAGAGGATCCCGACGACCCTAGCAAGATGGTTCCAACCTGGGCTTCACACATAAAAGACACTGATCCTGCTCCCCCTAATAATATATACAAAGAACTAGCTAAGACTATTATGGACAACTGCGTCGATGCCAGTCCGATAGTCGAGAAGCAGAGTGGTATTGAGTTTACGATGAAATTTAAAGATCGTACGCCGCCGAGAATTGATGGTTGTGTTAACGGTGATTTCCCTGAGCTGGGCGCGAATCAACCGGCAACAACTGGCGACTGGTATAAAGTTGAGGGTCTTAGAATAAACGACAATTCGGGCGGAAAAATTGGAACTGCTTTGTTGATGGGCAAAATCGATGATTCCCCGCGGGTTAGTTGGAGCAGTGATGAAAGTTGGATTCTTGAGAAGCCGACCGTTATCGAATCAGGTAGCAACGCAGATCAAATTGTAATGCCCAATTCGTGCCATGGTTTCATGCGCTATACCCTATATGCCTGGGATAGAAACGGCAATCTCAATCCTGGTGATCCCAATATTTATGAAGACGATCCGTTAAAGTGTTACGGTCTCGGACCTACGGTAACTGGTGCTGGCAATGTCGATTTTACCGGCAGCAATATTGACCTTGATTTATCAGATGAGCCTGATAAGGCCAGAGAATGGCCGATAAAGGTTGAGTTTCGCAAGGAAGAAGACTTTGATGATACTTATGTAGAAGAACTAAAGGCCAAGCTTAATGCTGATTTCAGGCGCGGTCAGGGCTTTATAAATATAAGAGATAATGATTTGCCCAACATTGTAATCAGAATCGAATCAGTAAAAGATGGCAGCCGAATCTTTTTTCCACCGATCATTCCGTATGGTGACCCTGACTTCAGTATAGTTCACTCGACTAAATACAAGTCCGGCGCGGCGCCGGCCGATTTGAACGTAGGCGATTACGTTGACTTCATTGCGCCGTCCAAGGGGGGGGCCATCATAGCATCGAGCAGTAGCATTGCTGACGGCAGTCAGGAGATGTATTTTCGCATTGTTGATATTATTCCAAGCGATGGCATGCGGCCCTCCGAAAAGGATCTCATGATTAATAAATACATTATTCAGCCCGACCTGGATTTCATTAAAAAGCATTTCAGACTTGAAGATTTTGAAAAATCAGATACCCGTCAAATTGACGGTGCGCCAGAGCTTGATCCATTAACTTTTGGCAAGCGCAACAGTTTTGGTAAAAGAGTGGTAGCATTGCTTGAGTTGCCGGGCAAAAAAGCCATGATACAGGAAGACGTTGAATATCTGATCGATGTCTGGGCAGATGACAACATCAAGTGGGCAACTATCGACGGTTCTGGCCAGAAACTCGATAACATTATCAATATACCTACTGGCGTACAAAATGGTGAAATGACAGTCGAAATACCGAATCAGTACCCGCGCGCAAGTTATCATGTGCCATTCGACCGTCAGGAAAGCGTTAATGGCAAATTGCGTGTAGTATTTCGCGAACCGACACTTCCCGTAGCGGGTTCAGATGAAAAAGAACTTATGGACAAACATTTTCCGTATATAGAAGTCAAGGCTACTGATTATGCTGGCCTTGAACGCAGTATGAAGCTCTTTATCAGAATTACCAATGAAAATCCGAATATTCGGGTTCTGGATCGTAAGCATGAGCAAAACAGATAGAGAAATGACTGCAGGAAGCTGTCGCCATGGTGTAACTCTTGTAGAAATACTGATTGCGTTGGTTATTATGGCTCTGGCCATTTTGCCGGCAATTGGCGCTTTTACAAGCTCCTATGGTACTGCAACTCGCCAACTTGAGGAGGAAATTGCCCTCAAACTTGGCGAATCGGTAGTGAGTGTTTTGCTCACCGCCAATTACGATCAACTTATTTCTGGCACCCTTGGCACGCTGCCTCTCAATATTCAGACGCCAGACGGTGATTTCAGCGGCGCTCTCAACTTTACCGGTATGACTGCAAGTTCCAGTGCAGTGGTCATTGGCCGTGCCTCTTATTCGGTGAGTGTTGCTGTTTCCACGCTTTTTCGCGCGCAAAACATTGAGATACAGCATGACGATGCACTGGTGTTCAGTTTTAGAAATTTCGAATTGCCGCCTGGCCCACCTGTGCCGTTCCCTCCGCCAGATCCCTTACCACCAGGTCTCGTGGCTACATATTCATGCTTTGACAATCTTGTCTGTTTAAAGGTGCGTGTTGATTATGGGCATCGCGAAGCGATTGAACTTGAAACCTTCAGGGCGGATATGAGCCAATGATGAACAGATTAATGCAGCGGCGAGGTGTAGCTATTGCGATAGTACTGGTGTTTTGCACAGCTATTCTGGGGCTGTTAACAGTTCTGATGATGAACACAAGACATCGTCGCGGCGCGCAAAGCATGCAATATGAGCAGACTCGTGCTTTAATGGCGGTAAGATCAGCAATTCAACTGGCTATTTATAAATACCGGGTTTTGCCTTCCGAGTATTATCGTATTCATCAGATGGCACTCGACATAAATGCCGGCACCGGAAGTTCAGATGAATTCAATTTGACAAGAATGATCTGGTTGTATGATTTTCAGAGCAAAAATCGGGGTACGCCGGCTGCAAAGATAAAAGCCCACCTTGAGTCCAGTGCTCTTGCTGGCGGCGCTCCCGACAAAGTTCCTGCGGTGTCATTTGAATTTGGCGTCGAAGAGTTTGATCTGGTATCGCGCAGCCTGCATGGTTATACTCAGGATTTTCTTAGAATAAGGGCCTGGGGCAGTTTTAACGGGACACGCAAAACCATGGAGGAGCTGATTGAAGTTAAAATTACAGAGTAAAAAGGCTTTTACCATAATTGAAATTGTTACTTCAATATTGGTAATGGCTGGTTTCATCACAGCCGTAATGTATCTGTACAGTCGAAGCAACAGTTCCTTTAAAATTACGGCATGGAAGCAGGAGCGAACCGCGCAGGCCGATATTTTCTGGACATACATGCGCAAAGCGCTTGAAGAAGCTACTAATAGACTTGAGTTTGAATTCAAGCCTGGTCCCGGTGGGGTTCCAGAGATGATGCTGAATGAAATGCCAAGGCCTTTTAAGTTCCATCCAGACCCAACCGGAGCTCCCGATGGCAACATTATGACCTGGAATGTCAGCAAGACCAACATTGATATGATGACATCCAATCACACCAGTGTTCACAATATTTTTGCCCTGGTCAAAAGTGGCCATCGTCTCACTCTTGTCGGCGGTGCGCGTCCGATTTTTATTGATGACGTGGTAAGAATTGAATTCAAGATTTCTTCGGTTATTAAAACTCCAAATAATACCGAAGAAACTAAAGATGGTGCCAATCCCGCCGCCATCGGTACTTTTCTTGAAATATCGCTGATTATGGCTCCTCCTGATGGTTATATTGCTGGTGATTTGAGAGTTCCGATGAATCATAAATTTCGCTTAAATGTGGCGCCTTTTTCGGATTCAGCGCCGACTTACTGATAGGCCTCAAGAAATGTTTTTCAGATTGATCTACAAGCCGCGCTATCGCTTCTTTTACGTAGCCGCCATGTTGGTGTTTGTTGCGAAGATTGCTGCTGCCCAGGAACCTGTGGCTCTTGTGGTTGAACCCTCGCCCTTTGCCTGGACAGTAGTAGCAGCGCTGGTTGTGGTTATAGTGATTTTACTTGGCATTTTACTTGGAATAATAAACAAGGCTATTGGCAAGGAAGTCACCATCGAAGCTGGCGTAAAAAAGGCGATAGAGGCTTCTTACGCTAGAAAGATCAGAACTGATTATCAGGCGAAGCAGGCTCTGCTCGATAAGAAAATCGAGCAGGTGCGACAGAGATTTTCGATGGTCATGATGAAGGTTAAGAACCTGCTCGACACACTAGATCCTGACGAACTGTTTAAATCCATTTCTTCGCTTATTGAGGCCGATTTAGGTGCCAGCAGGTATATTGTTTTTCTGGTCGATCCAGTTCGCAATGAGCTTTACCCGTTTCGCTGGGCGGGCTATCCAGACACAACGGTAGAAAAATTTGCGATGCAGGCCGATCACGCACATGTGCTGACCTATGCACTCAAAAGAAAGCAGACCGTCTACCGCGGAATTGCTGCCAGTGATATTGAGCTGCGTAAATTGCTTGATCGTGAGCCGATGATGAACACGCTGGTGGCGATTCCACTTTTCAGTCAGAACAAGAGTTACGGTGTTGTTCACGTTGAATCGTTTTCTGACGGCCACACCGAGCTTGATGAGAATGAGATCAGGTTCTTGTCATCGCTTCCAACTTTTATCGGGGGTGCACTCGCCAACGCTGATATTTTTGTGCAGACCCGTGAAGAGTTAACTTCTGCAAAACTCGTTTCTGAACAGGAAATTGCTGAAAAGCGCCGTCTGCAAGAAATTTTTTCGCGTTACACATCTCCTGCGTTGATCGAAAATCTTCTCAAAAATCCCGAAAAGATTGATCTTGGCGGCGTTAACAAGAATGCTGCAATTTTGTTTACTGATATAGCGGGATTTACTGCGCTCAGTTCGCGCATGAGCCCTAAAGAAGTTGTTTCTCTGATGAACGAGTATCTGTCATGTATGACTGAAGTGATTTTTGATTATCAGGGCGAAATCGACAAATTTATTGGTGATGCCATTATGGCTCGCTTTGGAGTTCTGAGTGATCTGGCTTATCCCGCTAAAAATGCAGTGGAAGCAGCCTGTGCCATGCTCTGTGAGCTCGATCGACTCAGCGCTGACTGGGCTTCTCGCGGCATAGAGGGATTTAATATCAGGGTTGGTATTGCTACTGGTGAAGTCCTTGCCGGTAACATCGGTTCGTCGCGTCGTCAGGAATTCACGGTCATGGGCTCTATCGTCAATCTTGCCTCGCGCCTAGAGTCATTGAACAAGGATTTAGGAACGCGCATGCTTGTTGATGAAGCCACTTTTGCGCAACTGCCGCGTACAGTTAAACATGTTAAGCGCGAAAACGTAAGAATAAGAGGCCTTGATGTGCCAATAACCGTTTACGAAATTCTTGAACAGGTAAGAAGTGCCAAGGTCGTTTCAATTCAGACAAAACTGGACCAGGTTGCCAGCCGCACCAATCATATTGTAAGCGACTCTGCTAGACCAGAAAACACTTCTGCTCCAGGTATTGCAAAGCCAGATGCTTAGCTGTCAGTCAGGTTCAATGGGGTAATCCAATTGAAAAGTATTTTGCCCAAAGGCTTCAGTTTTGTCGAGATAATGGCGGCAATGCTGATCTTCGGGCTTTTTCTGGTGCCTATGATTCCTAAGTTCAGCGAAATCAGAAGGCAGAGTGTTGATGCAAAACGTCTTGTAATAGCAGGCTCGCTGGCTTCTAATAAACTCGAAGAAATGAAGCTGGCTGATTCAATTTCTCAGGAAATTCTGCAGCCAGAAGTTCGCAATGTGCACGGCATAGATTTCGAAATAATTCCATCAAGTGAATTGATTGATCCAGTTTCCGGGTTTGATCGAGCCCTGCCAAAAGTTTTTGCCTATAAATTTAAAGTGCGTGTGAAATGGGCAAGACCAGGTATTAAAGATTTCGATCAGGATTTTTCATTGCCAGCGATTGTATTTAGAGACAGAATGCTATGAATTTCTGTAAAACTACCCGGCTCGGGGTTACTTTTGTAGAAATCTCGCTGGCGATTGTAATCTTTGTAATGATACTCGTAATCACATTCAACCTGTTTCTGATATTTCGCCAGGATGAATCCGAGAGAACAGCTCAAACGGGTTGTTCCTCTCTGATTGCGCTGGTTGAAGAACAACTTCGTCACGACATGGCTTCGGTTAGTAATATGGGGTGTGAAAAGGATTCGTCATTAAGCCTATATGGCGTATTACAAGAAGATGGTCGAAATCTCGAGAATGTGGAATACGAATTTTCAGATGATAAAAGAGAAATAGTTCGCCGGGCGGGCTCTGCTGAAAAAAAATGGTCCTTTTCGCAGCTGACACAGGGTTACTCAATCTTTCAATTTACCCTCAACTTTTTTGATTCATCAGGAAAAGAACAAGTAGCGGCTGATAAGGCATCATTTGTTGAAGTGACTCTTGTAATAATTGCTGCAAACACCGGTAAAACAGAAAATTTCAGCTTCAGAGTTACCAGAAAATCCCGGCTTTCAGAGGCCGTAGGCGAAGCGCTTATCTGGAAAGATTAGAGTCTAGTTCATTTCTTCCAGGATTTTTTTTGCTTCGGGCCAATCTGAGTCGCTCGACTGCATAATCTCGTATACCCAGCGCTCAAGCACCTTTATCGGATCTGTTTCCCCCAGATTGTCACGGACAAAGACAAGGATATCTGGTCGGCGCTTTAAAAAATCGATTGCCGCCTGGCGCCGACTCATCGCCTCGTCAAACGGATCCGGAAATTGGCGTTTCTGGGGAATATTATCCATTTGTCCCGGTTTTTCGGCCAGCTTCTCTGGTCGATATTCATTTTCTATCCATTGAGCAGGTTCTGGAATCGGTGCCAGATAGGCTCCGGCAATTTCCGGGGTTGCTGAACTGACCCAGCTGGCTTCTGAGTTTTTTAGCATTGGGGTTGGTATTTTAAGCTCGATCAGCTGGTTTTCAAAGCCGATCGAAAGCCGCCGGGTTTCGCTGGCATTCTGAGCTTGAACAGCGCTTGTGCAAGTCAGCAAATGAATGCTCACCAGTAACAAGGTAAAAAAACAGCTCCGTTCTTGTTTTTTCATGTAGCTACCTTTCGATTTTGAAAACAAATTTACCAGCATTCTCAGGAGGCTCGCCAAAATCATAGGTGCTTCGCTGCTGGTCAGCATTTCTGATTATGCTGTTTTTTTCCTCATCGATTACAAAACTTATGGTATCGAACCTGCCCTCATCATCGGTGGCAATGGTCAGAACAATAGTATTATCAAGCTGTTCGATTTTTGTCGCACTTCGTAAATCTGCCCTGACCTGACCCAAAAATCTTCCTATTGTCTGATAATACATTGAATCCTTCGATATCTTTTCAGAACCCTGATTCATCTGCGTCATAATACGGATCGCGATCCCGGTAATAATTACGGTAATGAAGATAGCGACTGTCAATTCAATGTATGTCATACCTTTTAGCGGATTATTTCTGAACATCTAAAAAGCCTTTCCGTAATATTGCCTGAATTCGTCAGACAGTGATAATCTTCTGGGAAACCTCTGATCTCCAAGAGAAAAATTGAGTTCATTGAAGTTTTCTGAATAACTGATGCTCTTTGAATTCCCGCCAGTGACGAGATTTTGTAGATCCAGTTCGCCAGAAGTTACCGGTCCTTTAATTGCAAAACCATCTACGGAAAAATCTTTGCTGATCTTTTTCATGGCAATTAAAGACGCTTCAATTGGCTGAGACGTTGCTATTACGATCTGATCACGGGCTACAATGGTCAGTGTCTCTCCGTTCAAAGATCTGATCGGCGCTTTAATTATCACCGAACCCGGCACAACAATCATGCCTCCGCGATCTATTTCTACAGGCTCGTCAAAAATTATTTCAGAATTGCTGTCGCCACCGAGGATAACGTTGCCCGGAAGTGCCAGATGAAAGATGCTGCCCTTTTTCCATGCGCATTTTTCAAAGAGCTCCATTTTCGAGTTAAACTTGAATGCAGTTCTGACCAGAACATCGTTATATCCGTCCAGGCCCATCAAATCGCCCTTAAACAGCAGGTTGCCATTTTTGTCTTTAACTGTCACCTCGCGGCCTTTTAAGGGTGTTTCCGGTTCAGTAGCGCCGACCTTTGAGGTTTCCAGTGCCTGTGAACTAAGCATGCTGAAAATCTCGCCGTTTGCCGGCATTGGGGTTGTGCCATTGTTTTTGGTGATGTCGACGCCAACGGCACCAGTTTCCCGGTTGGTGAGAATAAAATCAAGGCCGCGCATAAAATGCTCGGAAATCAGCGTACAGCTTAGTTGTTTCGGATAAAACTCCCAGGCTAACGCTACATCGTCATCATTGCCCATACGTATGCCCATGACTGCTGACACGCCCTGAAGAGTGTTGAGCGTACGAGAATCGCGAAAATACAAGCCCAGCTGATTCGGATATCTGAGGCGCTGAAAATTCGTATGATCAAGAAAGGGCATGGTTACCGCGTTAAAAAGCCGGTTTTTGAAAACGCAATCCATGGTTACCAGTCGCTGATAATATCTCTCAACATCGCCAAGAACCATAGTTGGACTGAATTCTTTATAAGATCCGAAAAGGCGCAGGGCACTACTGCCTTTCATATCGAGAATCGGAGTGTTGTCCTGGTAGTGACGGTAAAACTGAAAACCCTGAGTGTTTTCAAGCGGTATTGCCCGGGTATCCATCAACCAGTCATTGTTCATGCCGAACATCTGAACATAAGCAGCCTGGATGCTGGCTCGCGGATATGGACTCAAATTGCCCGTCTGCCTGGCCTTGCGGTCAAAAGCTTCGACTGATTCCATGATGTCATAACTCGCCAGTCTGACCAGAAATCTTTCTGAAAACTGGCTTTGGGGGGTTCCTTCTGCCATTCCTAAACGCCATTTTCCACCTAGAAAGACTGGCGCATTTTCAGAAACTAATTTCTCTATCTGAGGTTTGCTCGAAACAAAATCATAAGAGCCATCGGGAGCAAGATCAACCGTTTTGCCATGATTCAAAATAATCGGAGCGGCAAGTCTTCGATTATTTTTTTGAAAATAGGCGTGTGGGTCACTCTGCAGGCTGGCGGAGTCTTGATGTAACGGGTTGATCTGGTCCAGCCAGCCCGATCCGGCCGGTGCGTTTTTTAAAAAAAGACTGAATCTTGATAAGACCGGGTGAACAATTCTGGCTACTTTTACTTTATGAATAATGTTGAGAGCCTTGACTGCCTTGCCGTATTCCACCCTTACCTCGATTTTTATCAAACCTTCTTTTTCTTTGGGATCTTCAACAATGCCAACGGCTGAATCCGGCATCGAAATAGCATTGAATTGCGATAAATATGCAGTGATTTTAACCGACAAGGGACTGGTGCCGGCTATTTCATTGTCGGTCATGAATTTTATGATCTCAGGACCAGGCTCCAGGCTGATTTTGTTCTGCTCTTTGCCGGCCTCAACATCGAGAAGTTGCTCAAATAATTTCTTCAGGCCGGGTCTGTTTGAATCAGGAAACACCAGGGTTCTTAGTGCGCATATTGTTTCCTGTGCTGCGCTCTCAGCCAGATTCATGGCGTTTTCCGAGTCCAGGTAAAAGCTGGCCAGATGCTGCTGGTTTCGAGTCATAAAAGCCGCCGTGATAAAGAAGATTGCAACGACAAGCATTACAACAAGAATTACCGGTAAGGCCATGGCTTTTTTGCGAAGGGGCAACAGCATACTTATCCTCTAGTTCAGACGATTGTCAAAACCATCAGTAGCTTCAATCATTCCCCTGACCGCTGCTTCTTGCCGGAGGACGCGCCGCTCGCATCCTGTCAATCAACTCTTTCTGCAAAGGAGATCCGTTGTTGTCGAACATCGCATGTTTGCGCCACTCATTTCCCTCGGGAGCTGCCAGCAACCAGTGCGCGAAAGACATATAGTAATCCGGTGCCGATGCCATGTGTTCATAACACCAGGTGACGTTATCAGCGAGCTTGTTCATATTGCCGCCAACATCTTCAGGTCGGGTTCCGCCCTCTCCGCCAATCATCGGCAGAAACAGGTCATGCTCACCGAGAATCGTCTGGTAGGTTTCAAACTGCCAATATTTTTCCCGTTGATTTTTATCGCTGGGTGGCGAGTCGGTGGTGTAGTTATGGATTACCACGACAGAGCGTGCGAGCAGATCTTTCTGGTTGAGGCTTACCAGTTTTTCAACCATCTGTCTGAAGTAATCTGAACCATTGCCGTAAGAACCATCAGTTTTGATGTAACCAAAAGCCGGACCACCGATTCCTGGTATTCCACCAGCCTTGACTACGGCCTGGGCGCGAGGAATAAAAGCGTCTGCCCAGCGCGATACTGAGTTCTCCGGAAGAACGTTTCCTTCCCATTCGCATGGTAAATTGGGTTCGTTGTAAATCTGGTAATAATGCACACCTCTTCTGACAAAATGCTCGACCAGGTTTCCAGTCTGCTCGATCTCTTCTCCCGAGGGAGTGTAGATTGTGCTGTAATACAGGCGCATAACCGGCATAATTCCCTTCGCAACCAGCTTGTCAACCAGATATTCATTAGCGTTTAAATCAGTTCCCGGGTTGAGAAACAGAACCCATTTAATATGTAACTCATCGATTATTTTCACAAAGCGGTCGACTTCTTCCCTGGACTGCGACACTGTGGGAAACCAGTGAACTCCCCAGCCATTATCATCGGCCGGGCGTACAAAGCCTGAAACCGGAGTGTTTTCGCCAAAACCATCAGAAGGTTGAGGACTGGAATCTGCTGGTGGGGTCACCGACTCAGACGGTTGGGTTCCATTAAGAATTGCCAGCGCCAGCTGATAGTCTTCACCACGTTCGGTTGTAATCTTAATCCATTCGCGCAATATCCATTCCGGGTCAGTTTTACCTGACCAGCTCTTGATATTGTCGCGAACATCCGGGCGGTGTTGAAAAAAGTCTTCAATTGTCCAGACCTTGGCATCCAGTTGGGCAGATGATGTTGCAAGGATTAAAATGATCAGCAACAACACAAATGTTAAATTCTTGTTCAACCGGGCGAGTAACAGCATAAGTGCCTCCCGTTAAGTTAAAACCCATGACCATATTTCAGATTAACATGAGAAGCTTAACTTTACGACAACACCTGAAAAATCGGATTATTGGTGCGGAAGGCTTGTCAGCTGGCGGTGTTGAGCAGGTAAGCAAGAAGAGCACCGTTTTTGTGTGCTTTGAGCATGGCTATTGCCGACCTGCTGTTTTTCTGCTGCGGCTTTAAAAGACTTATCAACGCATTGTTGCCGGAGAGATCTGGATCGAAGTGGTGATGAAATCTGGCGCTTCTTAGAATCCGGGGCTGAGCTGCCGCCCAGAATTTATTGGAGTCAGTATTGAGATTGTCAATACTGGTGATTCTGAATTCATGTGCTGCCAGACGATCAAGCAGAGGTTCGAGCGCTCTGACGGTCGAGGGATAAATGTCGTGCAACAGCAGGGCGCCGCCGTGTAACTTGCCGCTGGTCATACCGAGCTGACGCTCGGTGTTGTGCAATATGCTGGCTTCATTTTTCTGTAACCAGTCTTTGGGGTCAACTGTCCAGAGCATAATATTCATGCCTTCCTGCTGTGCGACTTTTATGACCTTGCGGTTCATGGCGCCGTAGGGAGGCCTTAGATACACTGGTTTTTGTCCGGTTATGCTTTCGATAAGGCGACTGGTGCGCGTAAGTTCTTCGCGCAACTTTTCGTCGCTAAGCTGGGCGAGATTTTTGTGGCCGTATGAGTGGTTGCCGATCAGATGGCCTTCGTCATGAATCTGTTTGACCAGCGCAGGATATTTTGCAGCCTGAAGTCCGAGTACAAAAAAAATTGCCTTTACATGGCGCCGGCGCAGAATTTCAAGTACTTTGGGGGTGGTTCGCGGGTGTGGACCATCATCGAAGGTGAGCACTATCTGACGGGTGTTGCTGAGCATTTTTACCAGCTGTGGTCGCCCATAATAATTGTCAAAGTTGCTTATAGTGTCGTTGACCAGCTCTTCTTCCGGGTTAAGCTGTTTTGCAAGGGCGTTGCGATCGGCTTCGTAATATTCGCTGACCGCTTCGGTGTCTTTGCTCATAAGGTTGCTGGCTGGCAGCTGCAACGCTGTGAACATAAAGAGCACGAGGCATGCATATTTGCAAATAGCGATAAGTTTAGTTCTCATGCCTCTGCTATCGACAAAATAAATACAAGTCATTATATACATGAAGTTAGTGATTCATGTTTTTCTTATATCTGGTATGATTGTGTGTTTTTGGATGATGGTTAAAATATGGCACAGGCTGATGCTAAGATGCTGCAAACATGAAAGAGATTAATAATAAGGTGCTGATCAACAAATCAGCTGTAGCGCTGCTGCTTCTATTGCTGCAGTTGGCAGCAACAACGCTGCCAGCCGCAACTCGAGTGTTTTTAAGCTCTCGCCTTGAATTTACGCCAGCTTTACTCGATATGTTAAGGCGCACACTGATGCAAAAACTTGAAGCTCATGGCACTATAATTTTGCAACCTGTTGACGATAACAGGATTATTGGCAAAGAAGCCTCTGGTAGTTTTATCTTACAGGAACATGGGATGGATAAATCATTAATACCGGAAAATTATGTGGAGGCCAATACCCATCTGGATCTTGTGTGGGTTCTAGCTGCCAATCTCAGGGTGCCCGATCTCCCGATAACAGGAACTCTTAGCGGAGAGCAGTTTGCAACATTATTGCAGGGTCTTAAGAAGCAGTCGCCTGATAGTTTTCCCTGGTTTGAATCGCTGAGTTCGAGGGTTACCCTGCGAAATTTTGACATACTCTTCGCAGAAGTGGCCAGTTCATCGATTCATGCAACCAATTCACCGACATTGACCTTCTGGCGCCGACGCGATTCTATCGCATTCCTTTACCGTGCCATCGAAGAACATTTCTTGAACCCTTTTTCGCTGGAGGCCGATCTGGGGCTTGCCATGGACGTTTTTGCTGCCGCTGACTCCATGTTTGTTTCACACTGGGTTCCCGCCGAATATATTGATGATGAGAGACTGTGCCGGCAGAATATGGGCAAGGTTCGTCTTTTGCCGTTTCCGGCCTTTGATAATAAAAGATATTTGCGGATAAGACTCTGTTTGTATGTTCCAGCTGCTGCTGGTTTTACCCCGGCAGACAACGATTGCCATTCTGCAGATGAGCGTTTTATCGATCTTGACTACCCTGCCGACATTGAATGGATTGAGAAAAAGTCGAACGATAAGTATGATGCGCTGATAATGGGTGATTTATAATGTATATATCCTTGCGCATCAAAGTAATTTCACTGTTGTTTATTTTGATCAGCAGTCTCGCGCTGATTATCAATGAAAGCTCGACCAGACTGATCCAGGAAAAGACTCGTGAGATATTTCAACAGCGTATCGAATTGTTGCTTGCCTCGATAAAATCATATTGGGACTCAGAAAAGAATCTGCTGCTCAACAACGCAATTCTTTACTCCGAGTCTGAAAAGATCATCAACTATTCAACCTATGGTCTCAATAACATGTTGCAGCATGAGGTGGAGCGCCTGATCTCGAAAACCGGTTTTTACGACCTTGAGATGACTCTGGTCAGCGGCCAGATAGTGTCGAGCAATCAATATGCAAGTCGGCGGGGGCCACCAATCAACCGTCACGATACCCTGCAAAATCTATCGTGGGTAACGCTGCAGGAAGTTGATGGTGCGTTGTTTGTGAGATCAGAGGTGCCTGTTCATAAACTTGGCGAATTTATTGGCCGTCTGGCGTTGCGGCGCAAAATTGATGATACTCGCCTCAAACGCATGGCGCGTAATCTGCAGGCTGAAGTTTCAATGGCGGTTAAGGAGAAGCTGCTCGCTTCTTCTCTGCCTGGGAGCAGTCGCCAGGAGCTCGCACTTGAGCACTTTCGCAATAATGACCGCAAGGAAGACATTTTTACCCTGAAATTAGGTATGACAGTTTTTTCTATTGGCCGTGTGATTATCGAAAAAACCGTTGAAAATGATCCGGTACTGATCTATCTGGCGGTGTCGCAGGAAAAAATGCTGTCTTTGGTTGAAGAGGCGCAATGGCAGAATTTCAGTGTAACTGCCTGGATTTTGATTGCGACTCTGTTGTTGTCGATAATTTTTTCAGAGAAAGTTCTTATTTCACGAATCAGGCAGATTCGTGATGGCGCCAATATTATTGCTGAAGGTGATTTAAGTTTTCAGATTTCGTCGGTCAGCAGTGATGAGCTTGGCAATCTGGCACGTTCATTCAATCGCATGGCCAGCAACCTTAAGCAGAATCAGGACCGTCTGCAGCACTATATAGAGCGCATAGAAAAGCTTGCCAACTACATTCAGAACATACTTGGCAGTCTGCGTACCTGTGTTATCACCTGGAATTTGCGGGGTCATATCGAAACCGCCAATAATGCGGCCACACAGGAACTTAGTGAGTTTTACCCCGAGCTTGAGGGCCTGTCGTTACGCAGCTTTGTTAAAAAGCTAAAGCCGCAATCGCGGCTCGATATGCTGGCTGCTTTGCGACGTGTTGGCGACCCGGAATACGATCGCCAGTTCGACATTGAGTTCGAACAGGGTGAATATGCCGGCACAAAGGTTTTGCAGGGTAGCTTTTCGACTTTGCTCGGTAATGACAAAAAGCCATACGGTATTATTTTGACTCTTACCAACATCACTCAGCGCAAAATCATTGAGCAGCAGCTTTATCATGCTGATAAGCTCAGTTCGATCGGGCAACTCGCTGCCAGCGTCGCGCATGAAATCAAGAATCCGCTCGCATCGATCAAGACTCTTGGTCAGCTTCTGCAGGAAGAAACCGAAATTGACGACAGCCGCCGCGAGTATATCGACGTTATCGTCAGCGAGGTAAACCGCTTGAATGGAGTGGTTGAGCAGCTGCTTAAGTATGCCAGGCCTGAAGGATCAAGCTTTTGCGAAATAGCATTTGCAGAGGTGATCAAGCCAGTGCTGGCGTTGGTTCGCCATGAATCAGACCGGCATCAAGTTGCGCTTGAGTCTGATTATCAGGATGAACTCAAGGTATTTGTTGACCCGGAAAAGATCAAACAGGTATTCTTGAACCTTATCGTTAATGCTATTCAGTCCATGGAAAAGGGCGGCAAAGTATTTATCCGGGCGTTCAAAGAAGAGGACAGTCTCTGGACTGTTTTCGAAGTCGAAGATAACGGTTGTGGAATGCCAGAAGAGACAACCGGCAGAATTTTTGAGCCTTTTTTCACCACGCGCCAGCGTGGCACCGGGCTGGGTCTGGCAATAGTTAAAAAGATAGTAGATCTGCACGGAGGAAAAATTGAAGTCACTAGTGCAGCTGGCAGAGGTACGAAATTCAAGTTTTACTTGCCGGGCCGGCAGGAAGGATGATGCATAGATGCTGTTCAAATCACATAACATTCTGATAGTTGATGACGAAAAATCCATTCTGTTCAGTCTTAAAGCTGCTCTGAGCAAAGAAGGTTATCAGGTCAAGTCGGCTGAGAACCCGAGTGAAGCACTCAAGTTTTTTGAACCTGGCGCTTTTCAGGTAATTATTTCTGACTACAATATGCCAGGTATGAGTGGTATGGAATTTTTGAAGCAGGTAAAGCAGATTGACCCCGAAGCTGTCTTTATTCTGATGACGGCTTATGGCTCTGAAAAGCTTGCGATTGAAGCAATGAAGCAGGGAGCATACGATTACTTTTCCAAGCCTTTTGACATTGATGAGATGAGAGTTATTGTTGCCAAGGCATGCGAACGTTTCAGCCTGGCTTATGAAAAGAAGAGTCTCGAAGAACGTTTTCTGGTTGAGCCGGCGGCTGATCGTATTATCGGCGAATCTCAGCCAACCAGCCTGGTCAAGGAAAAGATTGAACAGGTCGCCAAAAGTGATATTACTGTATTGATTCAGGGCGAATCAGGCACTGGCAAGGAACTGGTCGCCGAAGCGATTCAGCGCAAGAGCAACCGCGCCAGCGGGCCTTTTGTAACCCTTAACTGTGCAGCATTGCCGGAAAATCTTATTGAGAGCGAGCTGTTTGGCTACGAAAAAGGTGCGTTTACTGGCGCTGGCGCCCGGAAACGCGGTAAATTTGAAATCGCTCATGGTGGCACAATTTTTCTCGATGAAATTGGTGATATGGCTTTAAATACCCAGGCCAAGGTGCTTAGAGTATTGCAGGAACGCGAAGTTGAGCGCCTTGGCGGAGTAAAACCGATCAAGGTCGATGTGCGCATAATTGCCGCTACCCACAAGGATCTCAAAGAACTCATCGAAAGACGGGAATTTAGAGAAGACCTGTTTTACCGTATTAACGTGGTTAACATACAGCTGGCACCGCTGCGTGAGCGAATCGAAGATATTCCGCCGCTGGTTGAGCATTTTGTGAAAATTGCTGCTGGAAAGTCAAGTAGAGAGCTCAAAGGGGTTACGCCCAAGGCGATGACTGCGCTCAAGAACTTCAAGTGGCCGGGCAACGTAAGGCAGTTGCAGAACATTATTGAGGGGGCTTCAGTCTTTACCAGAACCAACATGATCGACATCGAAAATCTGCCGGAAGAAGTCAAGCTGGGCTTTGCGCCAGAGAGTTCGAGCGGCATGTTCGACTGGATCGCCGAGCAGATCGATCAGGGCAAAACTCTCGACGAAATGGTCGCGCAGATTGAGAAGGAAATGGTCAGTCGCACCTTGCGTCTCGCCGACGGCAACCAGTCAAAGGCAGCTCAGATGCTCGGGATTAAACGCGGTACTCTGCAATACAAAATAAAAACCTACGATCTCGCCTGAAAACAGGAAAGTCTCGCACAAAGCCACAGAGGCACAAAGATGAATGAGAACGAAATCAGTAAGATTGTAGTTGATTGTGCTCTGCGCATACACAAAGAGCTTGGTCCAGGATTGCTTGAGAGCGTATACGAGGTGCTGCTTGCGCATGAGCTTGAGTCATGCGGGCTAAATGTTGTCCGTCAGGTTCCTGTTAAGATCTCTTACAAAGGCATTGTTTTTGACGAAGGTTTCAGGATTGACATGCTGGTTGAAGATAAGGTTATTCTTGAACTAAAATCTGTCGAGTCTGCCTCAAAAGCTCATAAAAAGCAGGTTTTAACTTATCTCAAACTCGCCGGTCTGAAGTTGGGTTTGTTGATTAATTTTGGAGAAGCTCTGATGAAGGACGGTATTACCAGACTTATCAACGGCCAACTTTAAGGTCTTCTCCGTGTCTTTGTGGCTCCGTGCGAGGAATATTGGTTACTGGCCGATGGTGGAGCTGGCGATCTGTTCGGCTGAATAGTAGATAACCCAGGTTTTAAAGGCTCCGGCCGAGGGTGTGGCGTCGATGGTTACTTCGAGATCGCCCCAATTACCCTGACTGTATTCGATAATGCTGCAGCCATAGCCCTTTACCGGTATAGACCGGCTGGTAGCCGGAGTTTCGCTCATGAGTGTGCCGCGCAGTCCTTCTATGCCAGAAATTTTGCCGCGCAGGTTGATGCCGGGAAACTGGTGCCTGGTTTTGTCGTAATTGGGAAAGCCGTCGATAAGCCCAAGATCGTCGCAGTAAAGGGCTTTGCAGAAATTATGAAAGAAATCTCTGATGCCTATGTCGTTATAAATGGTTCGAACAATAAAGTTGTCGACATCCTGAAGGCCAGAAGGACCGTTGCGTCTTTGTTCGAGCAGTCGAATAGCGTTGTAGCCGCCGCAGTGATCGAAAAGATACTGAGTGAACAGATACTGCATGCCATAATCGGCATTTGTGGGCTCATCTGGCCAGTGGTTGAGCGAAACAGTTTCTGGGTATTGCAGATACTGTGAAACATAGCTGACTACGCGCTGGTCACTCTGTTTGAAACCATAATCTACTACCTGCCGGGCGAAGAGACCAAGCCCGGCGCTTTGCCATGCGGTCGTTTCGGGATTTTTCTGGTTGTCATAGATCATTGAAGACAGGGTTTGGGCCAGAGAACCGTAGAAATTGCTGCGCCCCTGGGTATATGCGGTCGGATTGGCATAAATCATTTCGGTGCCCGCTGAATTAGGCAATGTCGGATCCTTGTCGCGTGGATCATAGTAACATACCAGCATTTCGCCTTGCGCGGTTCTGATTGCATCAAGTGTTGGTGAAATGAGTATGGCAATGCGCGGCTGACCGTCAACATTGCCTTCAGGGTGTTGACGTGAGCTTTCCAGGCCGTCCCAGCACGCGGTTGCCAGATTGGCGTAAAGTCTGTCAAATTCTTCTGCAATGGCTGTTGCATCTGTGTCGGCAAAGCCGGTTGTGGTGATGTCTACATAGACAAGAGTGCTTGTGCCTGTGGCTTTGAGAGTAGCAGTTGCGATCTGGTCATTGTTATAATCCCATGGATCGGCGCTGGCAAAGTTGCGAAGATAGATCAATATGGTCTCTGAAGCTGGCTCAATTAAAGCCGTCCGCAAATTTGCAGCTGCTCTGATATTTGGACCAACTTTAACAGAATTGCTTATTTTTAATGGCTGGCGCGCCAGACTGGTTGAGGCTCTGATGTTGCCGGGCAGAACAGGTATCAGATCAAAATTTCCGCCAAGATAACCGGTAAAACTATAGTAAAATGTGCCGTCAAGATCCTGTATACCATCTCCGGAGAGAACATTTAAGAAAGCTATGCGGTCGGTAGGTGCCAGTGATTTAATACGCAGTGTGCCGCCGCTGGAAACTGTCGGGAGACTGAAATCATAGATGCCATAAGCTGACAGTGTAACGTTGGTTGTATTGTATGCGGTAAAGTTCAGAGCGTTGCTGGTGGCAGAGTTAACCTTTACCTTGACTGCGATGGTCGCACCAGGTGCCAGAATGGTATTGTCAGGCACCTTAATGATAATCTTGTTGTCGGTAAAAGTGTCGTTGCTGGTAATTGAAATTTCGTAGGTGCCAAACAGAACTTTAACATTGGCTCTATTGTCGCCAAAATTGTAGCCATACAGAGTCAGAGGCACACCGGGAATTGCCCGCTTCGGTGAAATGTGCACGAGGATTGGCTTTATCGTCACGATCTGGCTCGATATGCCATCAAGCTGATATTCGTTACTTTCGATGCGTATTGACAGCAGACCAGTTTTAGCGTTAACCGGTAGCTGCACTTGCAGTGTTTTTTCGTCAATTACTGCTGTTACCATACAGTCGATGTCTTTCAGTTTAACTCGATTAAAACGGTCGATAGGATTAAAATTGCGCCCGGATACGGTTATCAGCTGGCCGCCTTGAGCAATTGATGGTTCTGCGTTCAAAATGACCGGTTTGCCGACAAACTGGAGTGGCTGTGTTTCTTTAGAAGTTTCACCGTTGATGATGACGCGAACCGGGCCAGTTTCGACTTCGGCGGGAGCCTGCACGACTATGCGGTCGTCGCGTTGTGAGTTCCAGTCAATTATAGCTGCATCTTTGCCGTTAAAGGTTACCTGTCCCTTATCGCTGCCACAACCCCGGCAATAAACCGTTATCAGTTCGCCATCAGTGCCAAAGGAAGGGACGAGCGCCATTACCGAAAAATCAGGGGAATGTTCGGCCGTTTGTGCCGCGAGGTTGAAGTTTACGCTCTCGGTGATGCGACCGCTCAGCACTCTTACGTCATCTTTAACACCAAGCGCATAGCCGCTGGCGCGTGCAATAACGCGGTAGTCGCCTGCCGGAACCGGCCCAAGCAGGTATTGTCCGGTTTCGTCAGCTACGGCCTGTTTCTCGAAAGTTTCTATTACTGCGCCTTTTAATGGGTTGCCATTGGCGTATGCCAGTATGGTTCCCTGGATCTGGCCAGCTTCAAGATCGTCATAAGTCTGACTTGGCCCGTCGCTGAGTGTGTTGCTTTTTGAGATACCCCCGCAGCCGGTGATAAACAGAACGGTGAGTATTGAAATTGCCATGATAAACAGTTTTATTGATCGAATGGATTGCTTATAGAAAAACATCGGTCTCAGGGCTAACGGGATTTCGCACAAAGGGCACAAAGACGCAGAGAATAGGAAGTTTGAGATCTCTCCCTTCGGTCGAGATGACACCCTTCGTGGCTTTGTGGCTTCGTGCGAGTATGATTCCTCAGGCTTTTCTTTTGCAGTCCTCAATGATTTGTCGTTGTAGGCGCAAAGAGACAATTTTGAATTTGTCAGACAGTCCGGACGTGCAGACTTGTTGTGCATAATATTTATTTTTTTCTTCTTTTTGTAGTATCGATCGCAGAAAGATTGGCAATAGTCATGAAGAATTCTGCCAAAAGCTTTTTTACGTGTCAAGTTTATCAACTAATTTGCCGAAAAGAAAGGTGAGAAATACTGTAAGACCGTGCCCGGTTTGCAGAAAATAACAGGAGACAAATATGAGGCAGACAAATGCTGGTGTCCTACAATGTAACGCTTTGATTTTCAGGATCATGCTCTGCATGGTTCTGATACTGTTTGGCAATGCAGTCGAGTTGTTTGCCGACATTACTGCGGTTACTTTGCAGGTGGAAGCACCAGCTGTGTCACCCGCAAAAATAAATGGTTCAGCCATTGTGAAGTTGACAGCAAACTGGACCGGCGATACTCCGCCTTTTTCGGCAACTTTTAAAGCCGGCGGAAGCACCCTTGGTACTGAATCTACCTCGGGTAATTCTGCGATACTTCAAGTTTCAGGAGCTGTACTCGGGCACGGCGACAGTAAAATCTTTGAAGTTGTAGTTTTGGAATCTTCTGTTCCTAACGCGGAATCACAAAAAGCAAACGGTAATAATGCAATAAGTGTAGATCTGGAAGCTCCTCAGATTGATGTTGAAGTAACCAATGGCACTAATTTTTCAAATACTGCGCCTAATAATGTGGTGCGCATCAGGGTCAGCAGTAATGAAGACATTCGCAAGCCGACAATTGCACCGATAAATGGAGTCAGTGCAGCGCAAGAGGGCACCGATACATTCGGCAAAGTATTCTATTTTAACCTGACCCTCACTGCAGCCTTTACTAATGGCAGCTATAATATATCGGCCACTGCAAAAGATACATCAGAGCCGCTCTCAGGAGCTAACACTGGTAGCGCTGCCGGTTCTTTCTCTGTTGGTACTACAGTTACCGGAAACACTGTTATCACTTCTACCACTCCTGCAAGTCCGACTAACGCCACAAGCATAACTATCAGCGGAACAGCCCCTAACGGAGCTGCCAGCATACAAATTCTTGATAATGACACCGCTGTGACATCCAGCAATATAACCACCACAAATTGGTCTATTGGTCTCAGTCCTGATGTCGGAAGTCATAGTTACGTTGCGGTAAGCAAAGACTCATTGAATCAGGAAATCTCAAGGTCTGCCGCTTTTCCTGTGATAATAGACCGCGCTGTTCCAGAAAAACCTGCAGTTGTTCCGGCTTCTGTGCCAGCTACGACCAACCAGACCTCGGTGAATGTTTCAGTTGATTTCCCAAATATTGATACAGAGGTATCAAAGCCCCTCAGCATTCGGGTATTTAAAAATGGCGTAGCTGCCGGTTCTCCCCAGAGCGTCAGCGCCAGTCCGGCCAGCATAAATGTAGCTCTGGACGATGGTATGAACTCGATTACATTTCAGGCAACCGATGCCTCTGGCAACGTTTCGGTAATGTCTGATCCGATCAGTATTACCAAAAACAGCTCATCTACATCAGTAAACACAACAGTATCGTTCGAATCTCCATTTGTTATGCCATTGCCGGTAGCACAGTCATACATGGTTGGTGGCGGAGTATATAAGATGAAGGTTGTTTTTGACAAAGATATGGCTACCGGAACCAAACCACTTATTAATATCACCGCGGCCGGTGGTGCAGCAATTACCAGTTCAGGTGGCACCTGGAACACATCGAGAATTTTTATCGGTGATTTTGTAATACCTAAAAACGGTGGTGAATCTTACAACGGCGCTGCTACTCTGACTGTTTCCGGGGCAAAAGACGCCTTTGGCAATGATCTTGAAGTTTTTAGTCAGCCAGATACTGCTTTTTATATCGACTCAAGCTCGCCAAACTCTAGTTTTGATGTAGACACTGCCATTTATGTGTCTGAAACGGTTACTTCGGTAAGTTTGAAGGGGTTGGTAACTGATGTTGGTGGTTCCGGTATTGGTTATATCGACATGATTTATCAGAATTTTGCCGATGGCGCCATCGCCTCAAAATCTGTTCCAATCATGGCAGCATCACCATCTCCCTGGTCTTATAATTGGGATGTAACCGGTTTGGCCGCAGGCCGCTACAAGCTCTGGACAGCTGCCGCTGACCGGGCCAATCCGGCGCCTAATATGGAAGACTATGCTGCCAAGCCTTATCGCATCGTTATCGTCGATAAGAATGTGCCTGTTGTAACCCGCATTGCTCTTGATAATATGACTGTTGACATCAACGATATGGTGCCTCAGCCGGTGGTGACAGCCAGTGCGGTTACTCGTCTTACCGCTCTCATTTCTGATGACGGAGATACTGGTATTGCTTTTGGCAGCGCTGATTTTGTATTTACTCTCAAGCATGACGCTACTAACACTCCAATTAATGGTAACTATTCGAACAATGCCAGTGACACTGTCTACTTTGATTTTCCCGTGCTGACCGTAAGCGGCACTTATACTGTGACCGTGATTCCGGTTGATAATGGTGGAAACAAAGGCGATACAGCTACCCGCTCATTTACGTTCGACAATGTAGCGCCTAAGAATGTAAGTTTTAATCCTGCTAGTCAGCGCATCGCCAATAATACACATGTTGCACTTTCACAGAATGAAGTGTGGGCTGCCATCAATGATGCCCGGCCTGATTACACGAACTCAACCATAGAAGTTCGTTATAATGGCGGTATTGCTGGTAGTCAAAAAGTAAATGCTTCAACTACAGCTTTAGTATGGGACCTCTATAGCGGTGATGGTGGATTGGCCAACGATCAGAGTCACGATGGTCGTTACGATATCACAGTTGTTCCCAGAAGTACTACAGGCAATATTGGCAATGCAGTTAGTTCATTCTTTAGTTACGACAGCGTTCCGCCGGTTGTTACTCAGACAGTGCCTTCTATAGTTATTAACAGCGATACTCCGGTTTGGTTTGGTCTTGGCCAGAGCTCTTTGAGTATTACAGTTTCGGATTCGCCAAAAGATGCCATACAATATGGCCCAAATATGCCAACACAGCTGAACGGATTCTCTTTCTCCAATTTACAGGCTCCTGGCGATGCCAGCTGGTATAATGGCACTGGTTCTGGTGTAAATATCACTAACAGCTCGTTTACCTGGACAATGGGCACTGAGGTTTCGAATACTCTAAGCGTCACCGGAATGCTGATGAGTCGACCCCGGCCAAGCCTGCCAGCAGATACTAGTCAGGGTGTAGCAGATGTTGTCATGAGAGTTAATCTGCTGGATCGGGTTAACGACGGTAATATTATACCCAACAGCATGGTGGCCACCTATGTTTACAAATTCGACTACCTTGCTCCGCAGATCACCATCTCTAAACCGACCACCACTGACAATACATTCTGCAAAAATGTTTTGACCGTAGAAGGAACGGTTCGTGATCAAGGCAATTCTGGCGAAGTAATGGTTAAGAGCATAGAATACTCAATAGATAATGGTACGACCTGGACGTCTATGCCTAATGTTGATTTGCCAAACAAGAATGCCAGCTTCAGTTGTAATATTGATATTACCGGCAAAGAAGATGGTAATTATGTTGTCAGCTTAAGAGCAACTGACCTTGGTGACAATACTTCGTCAGAAACATCGGTCAGCTATACAATAGACCGTACGCCTGGGCCTGGACCGTCATTGATCGTGCCATTACCCAGCATTATAACCAATAAACGTGGTCAGTTGTTTAAATGGGCGCTTCAGGCCACTAGTGATCGTTATCTGTTGCAGATCTCTGATGATGGATCTTTCAATAATATTCTCAACAGCCAGACCAATGACGGTTACCCCGGCCTGGTTGGTCAGGTTTTGATGATGACTGAAGGTGCTTTCTCGGTTCCCAAGGATGGCACTTACTACTGGCATGTTGCTTCGCTTGAGAACTGTACTGATGGTTACCTCCTTAGTGCGTTCTCAGAGACCAGGAGCTTCACTGTTGACACGGTTAAACCCATGGCTCTAGATGTTCAACCATCACCCAGTCAGGGTAACAAGGTCACCACCGGTATGGTTACTTTTACTATAAGGTTTAGCGAACTTGTTGATACTACCATCTCACCGCTGGTTAAACTTACTACAGCTGGTGGCCAGATGATGGTTATCGAGAAAGTCAGCTATCTGGAAGATACCTGGATAGGCACTACTGTTATCCCGAAAAACAGCAGTGCACTATATGATGGCACAGCGATCATTACTATTGAAAACGGAACTGACTATGCAGGCAATTTAATGGCAGTTGATAGCACCAAAAGTGTGATAATCAACACTGGTCCAGCATTTACCACACGTTTATTCTCTAATCCGGCTAATGAATACGAACTCATGATTGTTACCAAGGCTTCTGAAGCTTTGCAGGGTCCCCCAATCTGTTCTGTGCAGCAGAGTTCAACCAGAACTCCGGTAACTATGAACTTCCTGAAAGAGCGTTTCTATGCCGGTTCCTACAAAATCGACCTGTTGAGCCCGGGCAAGGCCTATATCGATCTGTCAGGTACAGACCTGTATGGCATGGTTGGCAATGGCTCAGTTGAGTTTACGGTAGCCGACCTCTCGTCATCACAAAGGCTTGATGTTACCTCGATCTCTGGTCTGGCGAGCCTTAAGGGTGCCGAAGGATCAGGACTCAGCGAAGCAGCGATCTATATGCTCGATCGCGACAGTCTTGAG
This sequence comes from Candidatus Rifleibacteriota bacterium, assembly GCA_018818125.1. Classification (GTDB taxonomy): domain Bacteria; phylum Muiribacteriota; class Ozemobacteria; order Ozemobacterales; family Ozemobacteraceae; genus Rifleibacterium. The sequence goes on along the minus strand of JAHISQ010000115.1, from coordinate 98,625 downwards.
TCTCCATTCGTAGCCAGCAGTGTCAGGGCCAGTGTGGCGTCGGTCATGCCGACTGTGGTAGCTCAAAACGGTTCTGAACTGATTCCGGTAATGGCTCTTGAAGAAATCGGTCCGATCAGCCTGCGTCTTAAAAAGCGTCTGCTCTATACTGCAAAGCTTGGCACCGAAAAGATTAGTCTACCTTCAGAAAAGGTTCATCTCTATCGACTTGGTTCTGATGGTAAATGGGTGTTCCAGGGTGGCGAAGTGAAGGACGGCGAAGTATCTGCACAGATCAGCGGTCTGGGGCGTATGGCTCTGATGGCTGATATGACAGCTCCGACGCTGCGGGAGCAAAGCCCAGCCGCGATGCAGGATCTCGAAGACTCCTTCCCGGAAATTAAGGGTTTGCTGGCTGATTCAGGCTCAGGCCTGAGACGTGATACCTTCAGAATGTTTATCAACGGTTTGATGGTGCCTGGTGTGGCTCTCGATGCTGCCGGCAACTTCAGCTACAAAGTGAAGCAGGCTTTGCCGAAGGGCAAGCATGAGGTCAGTTTCGAAGTCGATGATCTGGCCGGCAATAATCTGCGTCAGTCGTTCTGGGTAACAGCCCCGGGAACATTTGCTCTCGATGAATTCATGCCCTATCCAAACCCGGCTACCGGCAATGCGATGTATTTTAACTACAACTTCAACCAGACTGCCGACACCGTGCGGTTACGCATCTACGATACGGCTGGCCACAAGGTGGCTGATTTCGAGACCTCTGACTTTGTCAGCACGACTAAAGGCCGTATCAGATGGGATATGCGTAACGACAGTGGCAAGGCAGTTGCAAACGGTGTCTACTTCTATCAGCTGAACATCAGCAAGGGTGGGCAGACATTCAAGAAACGCGGCAAAATCGCGGTAATGCGCTAGTAATGGAAAGGGGAGCAATTATGAAAAAGCATCTGGGTGTAATTCTGCTGGCGCTGTCTCTGACTCTTGGTCTTACCGGCTGCTCCGGCGGCGTAAACGGCGAAGGCGATAGTCAGTACTCTTACGATATTGGCACTCCGATCGTTCGCGGTAATACCTATAACGACCAGGGCTGGTCCTATATCGAAAAGGGTCAGTTCGACAGCTCAATAGCTCAATTCAACAAGGTTCTCAACGATAATCCGACTGCTGACGAAAAGGCTGAGGCCAACAATGGTATTGGTTGGGCAAAGGCTCATCTTGGTCAGCTTAAAGATGGTATGCCCTGGTTTGAGAAAGCCAAAGACATATCAGACGATGCTAAAATCGGTCTGGCTGGAGCCTACATTCAGCTTGCCTCGCGCTCTGACATGGAAATGGTCATCGACCTGATCTTTAAGCAGCTGGGCAAAGAAAACCCGCATTTCGAATATGTCTCCAGGCGCAGCACCGGAGTTTCTGATGCCGAAGCGCACGTGATGCTGTCTTACGCTTACGCTGCCACTGGTGCTGACGAACTGGCACGAGAACAGCTTGATTACGCCAAAGAACTCAGCCCGGTTTGGACTGGCACAACGCTTGACCAGGTTGGCAAGGTTGTCGAGTTTCTGCTGCAGTAAACAATTGCCCGGAAGTCGGACCGTCAAGGCTCGACGCCGGGCTATTCTGACCGACGGCTTCGGTATAAGCTATCAGACGTGGATTTCCCGGAGGCATTATGACAAGGAAAGCGGGCGAAAACAGAAAAAGCCCTCAGATAATCAATTCGGCAAGACTTTTCGCCATTTTTGTGGCGATTTTGGTGCTTTTCGGAGCTACCGGTTGTTTAAACACTTCAGCTCCGGTTAAGGGCAATGTAACCGGAAAGGTATTCGACAGTAATGGTAAAGCTCTCTTTGAAGCCAAGGTAGAGATTTATGGTGGAAATCATGCCGCTTCAACCGATGAGCTTGGTCGATATTCGCTTATAGGTATAGATCCTGGCGAGAAAAAGCTGGTTGCAACCTATGAAGAACAGTCTGTAGTAAAGATTGTCACTGTGCCTCGCGGAGATACTCTGGAAAATGTCGACATCACTTTTTCAGTTGTAGATGGTCTGCCACCTGTTATTACTGATGTAGTTGTCCAGAATCTGACCGAAAACACTGCCGATATTGTCTGGAAAACCAATGAACCGGGCGATTCCTATGTTGATTATGCGCTTGGGCCAGTTGGCCTGAGCCCCTATACTAATACTGCCTCTGATACTTCCATGGTCAGTGACCACAAAATTGTGTTAAGTGGGCTTTTGCCGGGAAGAACCTATCATTTCAGAGTCAGGTCTTTTGACTTCGAGAGAAACGAGGGTGTGTCGTCAGAATATCAGTTCGCCACTCCGAGTGGTGCAGCGCCTGTTATACCCCAGAATTTTGTGATAAGCTCACCAAATGTCATGGAAAAGCTGACCTTAACCTGGACAGCCAATACAGAAAGCGATCTGGCCGGTTACAATCTCTATCGTTCCGAAGCAGTTGCCGGGCCTTTTGCACGTGTAAACGCTGATCCGATTTCTTCAGGCGCAGATGCCTCAGGCACTTTCAGCTATGTGGATGAAGGGCTTAAAATTGCCGTCAAGTATTACTATCAGCTTAAAGCTGTCGATGTGGCAGGCAATGAGAGTGCTTCGACTCAGACTCTTCAGATGTTAACGCCTGGCATACTATCTGAAAACAGGACCTGGACACTGGCAGAAAGCCCGTATATTGTAAAGGGTGATGTCCGCGTGCGTGGTGGTGCGGTATTGACTATTGAACCAGGTGTTGAAGTTAAATTTACCCAGATTGATTCAATGCCTGATCCGCAGGGTGCCAGTATGACTGATCTGATCATTCAGGGCGGTCTCATGGCTGTTGGCTCAGAGAACAAGCGTATAGTGTTTACTTCCGCCGAGTCTTTTCCCAAGCGTGCCAACTGGGGAGGCATAGCCTTTCTTGGCACTAATCAGGCCGAGAATATGTTGCGCTATTCTACCGTCATGTTTGCTGACGAAGGCGTGAAGAGCGAAGGCTCGACTCCGTCGGTCGAAAACAGCGAATTTGGTCTGTGTGGTGTAGGGCTTAATATCGGGTTGTCGACCGCTTTAAATGTGCGCTATAACACGATCAGAGACTGCGACGTCGGCATGATTTCGTCTAACTCGAATATTCGAAACAATTTGTTCGTTGATAACCAGACCGGTATTGCGTTGCTTGGCGATGATTTTTTCGAGCAAAACACCGTTGACTGTCTGATTGGTGTGCAGGTTGATTTTGGTAACCCGACCATCACTAACAACATTATTTCTTATACCGGCTCGACTAAAGCTATTTACGGAATCAACCAGACACAGGCTCTGGCAACGCCAACCATGAGCTTTAACGACATTTACAATTACACCTATGCCTTTAATGGCACCAGTGCCACTGGCACCTCAAATATTGAGGTTGATCCGCTGTTTCTTGGTGGCGTGCCTTATGACTATCAGCTGCAGACCGTGGCGGCCGGCTATGCAAGTGATTCTCCTTGTTTGACGGCTGGCGAAAATGGCGTGCAGATGGGACGCTACGGGCCCTGACTGGTCATCATATAGATAAAATCGCCCCGGTGTCTTTCAGACTCCGGGGCGATTAATTTAAAGGCAACTTTTATCAGCAGGTGGTCAGTGGTTTGTCGTCACTGTCGCCACCTGGGCTGTCAGGGCGTTCAGGTTCTGGCTCGTCTTCGGGGCCGTCTTCGAAGAGTTCACCTTTTTCAAAGGCGCGTATCCACCAGTTTATAAGTTCGCCGTTGAGTTTGAGAAATTCTTTAAAACTCATGTGATGACCGTCTTCACAGTCCTGTTTGAATTGATCGGTAACAAACTGGGTTAATGGTTCGAGCACCGATGGATCAAGGAAAATACCGGCACCAACCAGAAACCTCACATCGCCCAGGCGTAACACACGGGTGAACAGCAGGCTATTTTCGGCAATGTCTTCTGAACCGACAGATTCGGTGACCTGAAATTCTTCGCCGAGAAAAACATCTTTAAGTTGCATCGAGACGCCGGGCACTGAGCTTTTGATCTGTAAAAGCGTCAGGTGAGTGTCTTTAAGGGCGTGGCATACCTGCATTTCCTGCAGACTCAGTTCGTCGGTGTAGGTGCGGACAAATTCGTCGATCAGGCCGTTGCCGTCTGCGTCACAATCGTCGAGCAGAAACCAGCTTAGAAAAAGAAATTCCTCAGTCGGGTCGAATTCGTATTCTTCGCCTTCCTGTAGGTTATAGAAGACTTCGAGTGACTCGCCGAGATCCTGAAGGTAATCTTCCTCAAGGCAGAAGGCCATAAGTTTGGCAAAAAGCTCACTGAAAAGGTTTTTAATCGTTTCGATCTGAGGTGACATATATGGCCCGACTCCTTTGTGGATCATAACAGTGTATCCCTTTTCAGCAGCAAAAGCAATACCCGTCAAAATTTCGACAAGATTATGAAAAGAAGGATTGATCATGTCGATAGTTCTGACGACGATATTATTTTAGGAGGACTTTTATGGAAATATATGTGCAGCCCTGGATGAAATTTGCGACATTTGAAGGGCGCGCTGGTAAGCGTGAATACTGGACTTTTGTCTTAATAAACTTTGCTGTTAATATTGTTCTTAGCATTATGGCCAAACAAATTGGTTTGATTGGCATACTGGGCGGACTCTTTGCTCTTGCTACACTGATACCAAGCATCACGGTCGGTGTCCGGCGCTTGCATGATACCGGAAAAAGTGGATGGTATCTGCTTCTTGGCTTCATTCCAGTGCTTGGTTGGCTGGCTATGCTGGTTTTCATGCTCCAGGAAAGCTCCGGTGCCAACGAATACGGTTCGGCACCAGACTGATTTAAGCATTTCTTAAAAGGCTGTCTTCATTGCAAAGCACAATGAAGACAGCCTTTTGTCGTCAACAAAGAACAAATCTGATCGAGAATTGCTGCTGCAAACCAGGTTTTTTGATTTTATTTCTTTTTCCGGTTTATAATAAAGACGCATGATTCAATCCGTCAGGAGAAAAAGCTTTGAAAATGTTCATTCGCAGGCTTTTGCCAGCTGTTCTTCCTTTTTCGATTTTTCTGGCCGGGGCATTAAATGCAGAAACTTCCGATCGTATTGCTGCTCAGGAAACCGAGATAATAAATCAATCACCTGAAGGTCCCCAGTTTCTCCCACCCGGCCGCAATTGCTGGGATTACAAAGATGCGGGCATTTCTGAACCTGAGAAAATTCCACTTTCGGAGTTTCCTGCCGATGTGGATTGTGAAGTTGATCTGGTAAATAATCGCATTGGTATCCGAAACACTCAGGCTATTAGTGCGTTTTCCGGTCCGACAGAAGGTCAGGCAGTAGTAAAGCTGGTTCTGGACCCAAAAACCACAGAGATGACAAGAGCCCGCATCGAGGTGCTTTACGGTGAAAAAATGACTGGCTGGACCTTGAACATCGGAGATTCGCCTTCCAATAACGGCTATTCTGGGGACAGCGGCCATCAGAGCCGTGACGGCGAAGTTCAGATACTTGAGGGCAATCTTGGTGTTTATGGGGATGACTTCATGGAAGCCGATCCCCAAACCGGCAAAGTGTTGGCTTCTGCTAAAGCACTGGCAGTGCCAGGCAGCACAGTGATTTTTGAAGTCAGTGATAATCGTTTGACCTGGCAGAATAACCTTGGGCTGGATGGGGCATTGAAGTCCCCATATATTTTTAGTCTCAACGGCCAGGAAGACAAAGAAGGAAAATCAAACTACGATATATACGTAGGAATCAACAGAGTTGTTAATGGCGGCCGATGCGGCAGCGGTGCCTGTCGGGTAAGAATTAAACTCCGCCCTGCCTCTTGAAAAAAATCGTAGTTCAAATCCAGACTTAGTTACATCCTTAGTGTGATGTCAGGTTAGTTCGTTTTTGCCTAGTAAGAAATCTGCTTAAATAGCGAGCTTTCGTGTTTTAGCTCCAATCAAAGCATAGGAAATTTGGAGATCATTCTTTTTCAGGGCAGAAAAAATACATTTATTTTTTGAAACATCATTTGGTGATTTTTCGTAACTCATTATAGAATGGGTTTGTACATGGAAATATTAATGCTTCAGTAGATGAGGCCAGATTTTAAGAAAAGCAAGCTATAGTGAGGCTAAGAAAGGATTCTTTTACCTTTTTTCAAAATCTATCATGTCGCCTTGAGCATTAAATATAGCCGCAAAAAAATGGAGGAGAGCTTATGAAATTCAGCTACAGGTTCTGGTTAACAATTGCAGTTGTTTTTGTTTGTGTGTCAGTATGGCCGGTTTTTGGACAGACTGATGAGGCAACAACCGAAGAAGAATCTGCTATTCCTGGCAGTACTGACATGACGCTGGGTGTTAAAGATGACAAGTATGTCATGCCCGAAGGATTCAGAGGCAAGGAATCTGGAGATGGCGACCTCCAATGGCTTGAAGACGTTGGTTATCTTATGCAGGAGAACTCTAATCTGTATAATGTGGATGCCGCTGCTATTGCGGAAAGTGCTAAGTTCGAAAGTGAACCCAATATCAACTGGGAAGTAAAAAAAGAAGATGACTCTGGCAATTTGGTCACCCAAAGCTCAGAGAACACCAATGCGGCTACAAATAGCAGTAATATCACCGATCCCGGCTATTACCAGGTTCATAATGGTGGTGCCAGACTGGTTTCAACTGCTGGCGGCGCCGAAGAAGATGATGTGGGCGATTCTGGTGGCGAAGAAGATTCGACTGCAGGCAGTGAAGGCTCTGCAACTACAAGCACAAGCACAAGCACTGGCACCGGCACTGGTACTGACGGAGAAGACGACGGCGCCGGCGCTGCGGGCGAAGAAAAGACTGTGACTGCCCAACAGCGTATCGGTATCCAGGTTCACGACTGTACATCTCCCGATATCTGGGTAGCTTTCCAGGAAGGCGCCGGAAGTATTGATATGGCGGCAACAGAAGAAGTGCTGAAAGCACAGATGGCCAGCAAAATTCTGGAAAACTTTGGCCAACCGTTTTCTACCGATGTGAAAGATTATGAAGCCGCAAGCTATATCTTCCTCGAAGAAGGCCAGGAAGGCGAACGAAATCGTATCCCATGGGAAAAAACTGCCCGCCTTTCAATTGCTGGCACTCTTTTCAACGAACGTGGCTCACCCAAATTTGAAAGCGGCAAGTTGACTGCAAAAATCGACCAGGAGAGCTATAACAACCATGTAAACGTTGTTGGCGGCGAAGAAAAAAGCTTAAAGGGTGTTTATGTGCGTCGCAATGTTCCCTTTATTTTTGCTGCAGTATCTACTGACAACGGAAATAAGCGAGCCACTGCCGGTCAGGTGACTGCAAGAATCGAAAATGCTGATGGCGATGAAATTGCAAAAGTTGGTGCCAGCTATCTGTTTCGTGTTCCCAATTATCCTCGTGAAGAGTATCAGGAACAGCCAGACTACTATTTCAGCACAATCGCCACTGACAAAGACGGCAATTTGACAACAATCAGGATGCCTTTGTATGTTGTTAATACTCAGGCTGCTTTTGAAGGCGGCAAAAACCGATAATTGAGTTTCTGGAGATAAAATAAAAGCATGAAGATTAAGTGTTCGTTACTATTAATCGCAGTAATCGTTGTTTCGGCGGGTTCAGCCACATTGTTTGCTCAGGATGCCGCAAATACAGGATCTTCAAAAGGGACTCCCTGGCTTGAGGGTGTAACCATAGGGGAGCATCCGACGGAACTCAGTCCGGTCCTCCCGATGAAGATATATCTGGAGAATGGTGAGGCTATTCCAGCCACGTTGACCGAAGATGTTCCGATAACTTTGGTAGCCGACACTGCTATCTTTGACCCCGCTCCGCCTGTCGAATACAATGGTGTGGAAATTCCAAACCCTTTATGGGTGCGTAACGCTGCTGTTTCATGGTTTTTCATCGACTGGGAAACCAACAAAAACACCAGCGCATCATCAACTCAGCAGCTGGCCTTGAACCAGATGGTGGTAACACCAGTTAGACCGACCGGGAAGGGCGCAATAACCTGTCATATTGGTCGCAAGATGCGTTATGATCTTTCTGAGCCCGGCAAAACCAAAGGGACTTTTGCCAATTCGAGTGTGGGTCAGGATGTGCGAGTTCTTGATATCACGCCTCCGACCTGTGGTCTCGAAATCTCGGTTAAAGGCGGCCGTTCTGGCACTTTCTGGGTGGCGGAGAATCCGCCAAACAAATACCCGCTGCCAAAGCTTGCAGATGTTTACTTCAGCGGTGCACTGGTAAATGAATTGGCTGTAGACGAAATACTTGCCGTTCAGGGACTGCAGCTCGGACTTGGCATGGTTGTTACTCCGGAACGTGCTGCTATCAGTGTCCCTGCTGATGCTGTGTTGAATATAAAAGTAAATGGTGAAGACAACTACAAGCTTGACACCGGCAAGCTGAAATACGGTATCTGTAGTGGCGCCGGCGGTGAACCAACTCCGATCAGCGCGATCAACTCGGCTGAAATAAAGCTATCTGATTTGAAGATGCCTGATAACCCATATTTGTATGTTGACGCCACTGATCTGGCCGGCAATCGGCAGGTTCTTTTCGTGCCACTGAAAATTAAGTAGGATATGTCCTGATTTCGGTGTCATTCAGGTGCGGTCAGGGTTTTCAAAAGAAGACTTTCTTGCTGGAGCTGTTCCATAATACGGGACAGCTCCAGTGTTTTTAGTCACATTAGCTTCTGTCGAAGCCCGGCTTTACATAACGAACGTATCGATCTTGGCGATATCGTTTTTAAAAATGATTCACCCAGTAACAGCTGCAGGTAAAAAAAGCCGGGGCTCAAAATCTTGAGCCCCGGCGATTGTTTCTCGAAACAAATTCATAGTTCAGAATGAAAGTTCGCTGGATTTATATGGCAGCCCTTGGTAAATCTGCCATAAAGCGCCATTTTTTCTCCAAGTGATATCCTGGGTTATTGGGATATCTGCGAAAACAACACCAGGGGTCTCCAATTTTGATACATTGATGTACATATAGGTTTTAACAGTAATTTCTGTTGTACTGGCAACTTCATGGCTCAGTGGAACGAATTTATAACTGTTTACGTAGTATCTTTCCAAACGGCTTTTTGTGGTGTTGTAAAGTTCGGTTTTTTTGTTGAGGTTACCGTCTATGTCTTTAAAGTCATTAGCGACATAACTTGTAAAGTCATCTACTCTCTCCGCCGGGGTTGCAACATTGTTTTCTAAAGCAGCCTGAACACTTGCGTAAGAGTTGTAAATCTCCGGGTAATCTGCTTTGAGTAACTGGTCATCAGTCGGAGTAGCAACCGGGTTGCTGCTGCTTCCACCGCCACCGCCACAGCCGGTTAACATGGCGATTGAAAGAATCATTACGAGTGTCAGTTTCAAAATATTCATAGTTATCTCCTGTTTTGGCGTTGTCGCAAATGCTTGCTGACGCCAGTTATGAACAAATTTTATGCGGCAGAAGCACTCTGACGCGAATCAGATTATAGCACAAATAAATGCAACGCGCAGCTGTGACAAAATTCAGTCAAAAAGCAATCCCCCACATTTCTGTGGGGGATTGCTGCTAAACTTTGCTGTCGATTGCTCAGTTATTCTTGGGATCGTCGAACTTAATCTCACGCAGATCGCCGAGGCCGCTGAAGAGAGCTTCCCACTGGGATCCCTTGCGCAGTTTCATAAACTGCTCAAAAGTCAGTTCTTTGTCGCGCAACTTCTTAACCTCAAACCCTTTGTTGTCACTGAGTCGCTTTAACTTGACCACATAGGTTTCTTTGCGGGTCTTTTCTGAAATATCACCAACGCGTGGTGGTGTGTTTTTAATTATCCCGGCATCCGGCCATTTGGGTTCATCCTGACTGCCTTTGAGTTCGACCGGAGCAATATCAATCCAGCGATCTATGTTGAAGGTAATCTTTTCGTCATAAATTGGCTCTTTGCGATATTTCTGCTTCTTAACTCTGCGAGTGCGCTGCTCTTCTTTGTATTTGGGCACCATCTTGTATTTGACCTTAAAGCGCCCGTTGCCCAAGTCTGTCTTACCGTCTTCGACCTTCTCTTCGCCAATTTTTACGCGCTCGGTATAGCTTTCATCAACTTCTTCAAAACCGTCTGGAATCTGTTTGTAATCACGAATTTCGCGGCTGCTCGAAAGTCTTACAGCTGACTTGGGAACTTCGTTTTCCCAGGCCTGCTCTTCTACTGTTTTATATTCAGAGCGTTCGATGACCCTTGTCCATTGATTGTCGAGAATTTCAACCTTGTCTGCCGTTTCGCGGCAGCTTAAAAACGAGACAATCAAAAGCAGAAGCGCGATAATGCCGCAGCCAATTTTGAATCCGGTTGGCATTGGCTGGGCTGGCGCTTTTGGTTGAGCCGGGCCTTTCTGCTCAGGGGCGCCCCCCGCCGGTATTTCTTTTACTGCGCGCTTTTTGCCAGAATCTCTGGCAGACCCGCAGCCCGTGCATTTCGGTGATGAATTAGGGCTGGTGTTGCTGCAAAATGGGCAGATCCAGTCCGGGCCGTCCTTGGCTTTTTTGAGTTCTTCTTCGTCAGTTATTGCTGACGCATTATCGTCGCAGTGAAACTGAACATTCTCGCTGCGAACTGCTCCGCAAGCATTACATTTCTGTTCAGCACCACGATTTTTGGCGTTACAATTCGGGCAGATCCAGTATCCTTCTACTATTTCCTCAATTACTCGAATCTCGTCAGAATCACTGTCAAGTTTTTTTTTGTCTTCCACTACATACTCCTCGATATTTCAAATGCATTTATAGGCGCACAGGTTCAGCCATACAACCGCAAAGCACTTGATTTTTATTGGAATCCTCTAGCCCAAGTTATAGCACAAAATCTGCGAGTTTTCCTACTTTTTTTTGCAGCCATACCAGTTCCAAAAGGGATTCATGTAATCACAGCTGCATAAGACCATCTGTGAAATCTGCGGTTCGGTTCGTCTTTTCTTTACTTGTGTTTTGTGGCTTTGCGGCTCAGTGCGAGACTCTTTATTGCGGGGCGATTAGAACGAGTCCTGGGGCGGGGAAGGAGGGGGCAGCAACTTTTCCAGTTCCTGTGGCGGCGGTGGAGGAGGCTCAGGCTCAGGCGCCGGGCAACGCGGAAATTGCCGGATCTGCGCGCCTCTAAAAATCTGAATACGCGAGTTTCCGGTATCGAGAACATACAAATCGCCGTTTGGGCCAAAGCGTGCTTCATGTGGCCTGACAAAGCGCCCTTTTGCTGCCCCAAACCTGCCGATCACCTGAATGATTTTATAATTGCTGTCGAGTATCAGCACTTTGTGATTGCCGGTATCAGCTATTGCCAGTCTGCCATCGAGCGAAACATCGACGCCGTTCGGGTAGCGCAGGCGGTATTTTTCCCATTCTATCAGCTCGGCTTTCTTTTTGAGCGTGCTGTCAAAGACCATGATGCGGTGATTGCCGTTATCGGTGAGATAGATGTTACCATCAACACCGACCCAGACACGCGTCAGATCTTTAAACTGTCGGTAATCAAGCCCAGACATGTGATGCATGTGACCTAGCCGCTTTGCCGGTTTCAGATCGCGTCCGAATATCTGCAGGCGGTTTCCCTGCACGCGCTGCCGCTGCATGAAATCGAGACCCAGTCCCCTGATGTAATTGCTGCGAGGCTCGGTCACATAAATTTGGCCACTGCAGTCAACGTCGATGCCGAGCGGGTGATGGAAATAGCCGTCTTTCCAACCTTCCTGACCGAGAATCCAGCGCACTTCACCGTTGAGTGCAAGCGCCATCACGCGATGATTTCCAGTGTCAGCTATTAACAAGGTCGACGTGCCAATCCAGGCTATGCCGACCGGCAGGTTGAAATGATCCATCGGCACATTTTCTCCCGGTCTTATGCGGCTTTGTCCGTGTTGATAGGCGCGTCCCACCAGATAATCCGGGTTCCTGCCATATAAATAATCCTTTTCGCGGTAGGCATCGGGCGAGTCAACTGGCTGCGTGCGGTCATCCCACGGCCATAAGTCACCATAAACTCTTTCAAGGGTTAGAGGTGCCGAAGCAAAAGGCGTCGGGTCGACCGAAAAAAGTTGTATGCGGTTACTGTGAGTATCGCTGACCGCCAGATGCTTGCCATCCGGCGAAAAGGCCATGCCCTCGGGCCGGTTGAAGAGTCCCTTTTCGTGGCCCATGGTGGAATAAGCAGTCGACAGCTTGAAAAAAATGTCCGACTCAGCCAACGCCACCTGCTGAAACAAAATCAGCAGAATTGTCAGCAGTGTCAGTCGCCAGCCCGTCGAACCCGGCGCAATATATATTCGCAATCTGTTCATGTATTGCACAGAATATCAGAAAACCCGCCCTGCTGCCAGCAACTTTGCTGATTGCTTCCGGCTTCTTCTTGACCATACAGAGAAGGTCTGTTATTATCGGCGTCGAGGTATTGATCTCTATATTTTAAAATTCAGGATTATTGAATTCTTTAACCAAGGTGGTGCTGAATGATCGAATCCGTGGTGTTCAACAAAGAAAAAGGCAGACTGGAACTGCTCGATCAGACACGGCTGCCGGTTGAAACCTGCATTGTTAACTGTCAGACCGAACATGATACTGCAATGGCCATAGTTGGCATGCAGGTGCGCGGTGCGCCAGCCATTGGCGTTGCGGCAGCTTATGGCATAGTGCTCGGTTTGAATAATCCGCAAAACCACGAGAAAATTTTTGCCAGCGCCTTTGAGTCCATTTGTGACCTGCTGGCCGCAACCAGACCGACTGCGGTCAACCTGTTCTGGGCAATTGCCCGCATTAAAGAAGCGGTCGCCTGCGCCGGATCTTCTGACTTTGCCAGCGCCGCAGCAGTTGCACTGCACAAGGCCGACGAAATCAGAGCAGAAGATATCGAAATGTGCCGCACCATCGGTCGCTACGGCGCGAGTCTGCTCAAGGATGGCGACACCTGGCTCACCCACTGCAATGCTGGAGCGCTTGCGACTGCTGGCTACGGCACCGCACTGGGAGTGTTCAGAGCTGCCCAGGAACAGGGCAAGAAATTCAAGGTGTTTGTTGACGAAACCCGCCCCCTTCTGCAGGGTTCCCGCCTGACCGCCTGGGAGCTGATGCAGGAAAAGATCGACGCGACTCTGATCTGCGACAACATGGCAGGAAGCCTGATTCGCGACGACAGGGTTCAGGGGATAGTTGTTGGTGCCGACCGTATCACCGCGCATGGCTTCGTAGCCAACAAAATTGGCACCTACCCGCTGGCGGTGCTGGCCAAGTATAATGGCGTTCCGTTTTATGTTGCCGCGCCTGATTCTACCTTTGATATGAGCATCAAATATGGTGACGAAATCAAAATTGAAGAACGAGACCAGGACGAAGTCAGATATATCGGCGGTCAGCAGATCGCACCCAAAGATATTCCGGTTTACAATCCGGCTTTCGATGTAACACCGCCTGAACTGATAACAGCGATAATCACTAACAAAGGCATTATCAGACCGATTTATCGTGATACCATACCAGAATTTATCAAACCTGATCAGTGCAGAGAAGCGAAATGAACATCCTGCGTGATTTTCAACTGACCGGTCATGATCTCTTCATCGGCGGCCTAAATAACTCGCATTCCGGAAATATGAGCATACGCTGCAACCGGATGATGGCGATAACCCGCAGTGGCTCAATGCTGCATCGACTTGAGTATTCAGACATTATCGACACTCTAATTGACGGCGAAGATTCGCAGTCAGAGCTGGCTTCGCGTGAGCGACCAGTTCATCGTGCTATCTATCTGCATACCGGTGCCGGCGCAGTCGTTCACGCACATCCACCCCATCTGATAGCGCTTTCCATGCACTGCCAGAGTTTTATGCCGATTGATGCAGAGGGCCGTTACTTTTTTGCCCGCGGCGTGCCGGTGATTGATGTAGTCAACGCGATTGCCTCGGACGAGGTCGCCGCGAAGGTCGTGCCGGTTCTGCGAGAATTTCCGATTGTGATTGTGCGCGGGCATGGCACTTTTGCTATTGGCAGCAGTCTCGAAGATGGTTTTCACTACACCAGCAGTCTGGAACACAGTGCCAGGATTGCTTTCATCAATAATCAACTTTCAAAAACTTCCACATAAGGACAACAGTGATGCTTTTCGAAAAACCAGAAAATGCCGTATCTGCAAAGCGCGAAGAAGAAATCCTGAAATACTGGGAACAGGAAAACATCTTCAAAAAGTCTATGACCAACCGCGCTGGCGCTAAAAAGTTTGTATTCTTCGAAGGTCCACCGACTGCAAATGGCACGCCACACCCAGGTCACGTCCTCACCAAGGCCATGAAAGATCTGATTCCTCGCTACAAAACCATGTGCGGCTATCATGTGGGGCGCAAAGCCGGTTGGGATACGCACGGACTTCCGGTCGAACTCGAAGTAGAAAAACAGCTGGGTATCGAAAACAAACTGGATATCGAAAAATACGGCATTGAAAATTTTATCAAGAAATGCCGTGAGAGCGTGTTCAAATATGAAACGCAGTGGCGCGAAATGGTTACTCGTGGCGGCTTCTGGGTCGACATGGAAGAACCATACGTAACCTGCTCCAACAATTACATTGAGTCGATCTGGTGGATGCTCGGACAGTTCTGGAAAGAAGACATGCTCTATGAAGGGCACAAGGTCGTTCCTTACTGCACACGCTGTGGCACTACGCTTTCTTCGCATGAAGTGGCGCAGGGTTATCGCGAAGTCGAAGATCCTTCGGTCTATGTGCGTTTTGCCATTAAAGACCAGGCCAATACAAGCTTTCTTGTGTGGACAACCACGCCCTGGACACTGATTTCGAATGTTGCCCTGGCTGTCGGCAAAGAGATTGACTATGTAAAGGTTAAGCTCAACGATGAATTTTTGATTCTCGCCAAAGCCCGTCTCGAAGTGCTCAAGGGTGAGGGTGAGGTAATTGAAACCTTTAAAGGCGAACAGCTGCTCAATGTAGAATATCATCAGCTGTTTACCTTTGTTAAACCTGACAAACGTGCGCATTACGTTATTGCCGGTGACTTTGTGACAACCGGAGACGGTTCCGGTATAGTTCACATTGCACCAGCGTTCGGCGAAGACGACTACCGCGTCGGCAAGGAAAATAATCTGCCGGTTATCCAGCCAGTTGGGCTTGACGGCAAGTTCAGAGACGAAGTAGAACCCTGGAAAGGGCAGTTTGTTAAGACCGCTGATCCGGCCATTATCAAAGATCTTAAAGAGAACGGCAAACTGTTTGCATCCGGCAGAATCAAACATACATACCCATTCTGCTGGCGCTGTGAAAGCCCGTTGCTTTACTACGCGCGCCACAGCTGGTTCATCAGAACTACCGCGTTCAAGGACGAGGTTTTGCGCAATAATGAGTTGATTAACTGGTTTCCTGCTCACATCAAAGAGGGCCGCTTTCTTAATTTCCTGGAGAATATGATTGACTGGGCTATTTCGCGGGATCGCTACTGGGGCACTCCGTTGCCAATATGGGTTTGCAAAGACTGCAAACATCATCATCTTGTTGACAGTATTGCTAATCTCAAGGAGCTTGGCCGCAATGTTCCTGACGATATTGAATTGCACAAACCATATGTGGACCAGCTCGAACTGAGTTGCCCGAAGTGTCAAGGCATGATGAAGCGTGTGCCAGAGGTCATCGACTGCTGGTTTGATTCAGGCGCCATGCATACTGCGCAGTGGCATTACCCGTTCGAAAACAAAGAAGTTTTTGAAGAGAATTTTCCGGCAGACTTCATTTGTGAAGCTGTTGACCAGACCCGTGGCTGGTTCTACAGCCTGCTGGTGACCAGTACCTTTCTGCACAAGGCGCCGCCCTATAAAAATGTTGTTGTGCTCGGCCTGATCTGCGATAAAAACGGCGTCAAGATGAGTAAATCCAAGGGCAACGTGCTCGACTGCATGTCGCTGTTTGATAAATACGGCGCTGACGCAGTTAGATGGTCGCTTTACAGCGGCACTGCGCCATGGAATACCCGCAGATTCTACGAAGAGGCTATTTCGGAAGCGCAAAAGCGCTATCTTGGAACTCTCCAGAATGTCTATAGTTTTTTCGTGCTTTATGCGAATATTGAAAATTTTGATCCAAAACAGGCCTCAGTGCCGATTTCTGAGCGCAGTGAAATCGACCGCTGGATCATCTCACGTTACAATCACACCGTCGAAGAAGTCAGAAAAGCTATGGACCGCTATGAGGTCGTTTGGGCCACCGGTTACATGGAAAAATTCGTTGATGATCTCTCGAACTGGTATGTTCGGCGCAGTCGCCGCCGCTTCTGGAGTAGTGAAAAAAGCGTCGATCAGCGCAGTGCCTTTATCACGCTCTATGAAGTGTTAACCGGTATGGCCAGATTGACAGCACCGTTCACACCCTTTATTTCCGAAGATATATACCGCAATCTGGTTGCTCGCGCAGATGAGCTAGCGCCAGAAAGCGTTCATCTGACTGACTTCCCGGTAGCTGATGTTGCTTTGATCGACGAGCAGCTTGAGCGCAGGATGGAATTTATCATGAAGGTAGTGCAGCTTGGCCGCGCTGCCCGCAACGAAGCCAATCTCAAGGTCAGACAGCCGCTCGCCGAAATGAAGGTGGTAGTTGCTGACGACTTTGAGCGAGACGCTCTCAAAGTCATGGAGCACCTGCTGCAGGAAGAGCTTAACATTAAAAATGTCTGCTCGATCAGCGATTCTACCAGCCTGGTTAAATACGTTGCCAAACCGAATTTCCGGACACTTGGTCAGGGACCGCTCAAGGGTATGATACCGCAGATCAAGGCTCATCTTGAGTCTGTAGATGGCAACAAAGTCAGGAAGCAACTCGAAAGCGGTGGCTATGAATTTACTCTCGACGGCAAGCCGGTAACTCTCAAACCAGAAGAGGTTGAGCTTCAGGCTCTTGCCAGTGAAGAATATTCGTTGCAGACCGAGGGCAAGCTCAGCATCGCACTTAAAAAAGTGCTGTCGCGCGAACTTATTCTTGAGGGGTTGGCTCGTGAGTTGGTCAATAAAATTCAGTTCATGCGCAAAGAACTAGGTTTTGATATAATTGACCGGATCAAGGTTGGCTATGAAGTACTCGATGCTGACCAGAAAAGCGAAATAGACGACACGATCAGTCAGTTTGGCAGCTATATAGCGCAGGAAACTCTGGCTAAAAGCATTGATAGTCAGAACAACGGTGAGAGCACTGAGTGGAACATAAATGGCATCAGGGTTAAACTGGTCGTTACAAAGGAGCTTTCGGCATGAAATTCAGGATCGACAAAAAGACACTGCATGACGCAGTAAACATTGTAAGTCGTGCAGTTGCCGCCAAAACTTCTCGACCGATTTTACTGAACCTGTTGATGACAGCCCATGATAACACTCTGCGCTTCGTCGGTACCGACCTTGAGATTATGATGATCTCGACACAGGCAGCTGAGATTGAAGAACAGGGGCATTTTACGATTCCTGCCAAGCTGATACAGGAGATTGTCGCAAGTATTCCGGATGAAGAAGACGGCCGAGTTCTTTTCGAACTCAATAACGAAGATACCAGAGAAGTCACAATCACCTCTGGAAGAAGCAGATTTTACCTGCAGGTACAACCTGCCGATGATTTTCCGCCGATTCCGGTTATAGATAACGAAGAATTTGTGTCTTTCAACATAAATTCAGCGATTCTCAAGCAGGGCCTCAAAGAAGCCGGAGTTGCCATGAACACCGAAGACGGCAACCCGGTACAGAAGAGCGTTTGCCTGGATTTTGCAGCAACCGGCATGCCGACGCTTGCTTCTACTGACAGTAAGCGTTTGGCGGTAACGACTTTGCATGGCGTCGAAGTTCCCGATGCACTTAAAAAGACTTTAATTGTGCCGTCAAGAGCAGTGCCTGAGTTGATCAAGCTGCTCGACGCTAATGACAGCATCAGAATCGGGCTTTATAAAGAACAGTTGGTGATGTGTTCTGAGCACTTTCAGCTTCTTACCAGGCTTGTTGATGGCAAGTTTCCCGACTATAACAGGGTTTTGCCGAAAGAGTCCAGTCGCAGTCTTAAAATCGACCGCAAAGATTTTACCCAGGCTCTCAAGGCGGTTGCGCCTATAGCACGTGCTAACAGTGATCTGGTTAACTTCGATGTCGGTCCCAATGAGACACGTATCTGGGCAAAAGCCGCTGAAAAAGGCACTGCAGAAATGTTCATCAACTCTGAATTGTCTGGTGAACCGATTAATATTTCCTTTAACATTAACTTTGTGCTCGACTTTGTAAACAATGTTACCGATGCCCAGGTCATTCTTGATATGACAACTCCGAATTACCCTGGGCTGCTCAAGACCGGTAACCCCGAATCTGAATTCAAATACGTAATAATGCCAATGTCTTACTGACAAGGGAGCAGGATAAAATGAGCCGACAAGATCTCGCCAGAATTCGCCGTGATATCGCCAGCGAAAAGTCAGATGTGCGCAAGACCGCGCTCGCCGAAATCAAAAACTGGGCGCCGGCAGAGGCGCTTCCCCTGCTGGCCGAAAACATCGACCGCAAGAACGATGACGTGTTGCTCGATATAAGCAAGACCATGCTTTCGTTCAAAGATGAAGCGCTGCCATACCTGGTTAAGGCGCTGACCTCAGACAACTGGGCAATGCGACGCGCTGCCTCGTTGATTCTTGGCAGGCTTGGCGCAAGTTCGCTCAAGAAGCTGATGGAGATGATTCCGCAGAACGAAGAGGATGTTGATTACTGGATGGTACAGACGCTCGGCAATATGGGCGGCGAAGCAGTTCAGTATCTGGTGAGGGTTTTCAAACATTCGAACCAGAAAATCCGTCTGGCTGCCGTCAGGGCGGCGCAGGGCGTTAAAGACCCGCGCATGGTTGTCGCGCTTTTGCATCTATTGGAAGAACAAAACTGGCCTATTCGTAAAGCTGCTTATGACAGTCTTGAGCGCATATACTCCATCAACCAGCAGGCTGTTGTTGAGGCGCTCGACAGCAGTTCAGAAGAAGCCAGATTCTGGATCATCAAGCTGTTGGCTCAACAGGCCAATCCTGAGTTAACCTCGAAATTTTCCAAAATCGTCGAGACTGGGCCGATGGAATCAAAACTCGAAGCAATAAAGGCCTTGAGTATGATCGAAAATGCCGAAGCACACCGAATTCTGGTCGGATACCTGGCAGATAAATCCTGGATTATCAGAAAAACTGCTGCCGACGCCATTTATTCTCAGGGGCTGGGTGCCTCGGAAGAGCTGATCTCGGCAATCAGCGGTTCGAACGTTGATGCCCGTTACTGGTCAGTTAAGCTGCTTGGCCAGTCAAAGGAACCACGCATCTTCGAAGAAATCCTCAAATGTCTGCATGATCCGCAGGCTGCGGTGCGTTCAGCCTCTTGTCAGGCTTTGGGCGCATTGGGCGACAAACGTGCTTTGGCTCCACTCATGACTCTGTTAAATGATGAGGCGGAAGAAGTCAGAACAGTTGCTATTCTTGCGCTCAGTCAGATTGGTGAACGCGACGAAAGTCCGGCGAAATCGGCTTTGCCTGCTCATGTTCGGCAGGAAAACATGATGGCCTGCGTTCATTGTGGCAAGATGGTAGGGCGCAACTTTACATTTTGCCCTTTCTGTATCGGTCATCTCAGGCACTCATGTCGTAATTGTGGCCGTGCCATTGACTCAAAATGGAAGGGTTGCCCGGACTGCGGAACACCTGTTTAACTTTTCCCAGATCTCAAAACAGAGTGGCCGCGCCTTGCAGCGCGACCACAAAAGGGGATTAGAGATTAGTTAGAGAAAAGTTCAGAGAGTGCATACAAAAACTATTGAATCAACTCGCCAGCTGGCGGGTTTTTTCTTTTTCCAGACTATTTGACTGTGGTATTCTAAAAAAGGTTCCAGAAAGTAAGGTAAAATGTATAAAAATAAAACAATTTTTTTGCTTTTGCTGATTCTGAGCACTTTTTTATTAATTGAAGCTGGCTTTGCCAACCCGATTAAACAGACTATAAAAATCGGTGTTCTCAATAAAGAGAGCCTCGGCGGCTGGGACTACGAATGGCAGGAAACCGTCGATTATCTCAACAGTCAGGTTAAAGACTATGAATTCAAGATGGTTATGCTGTCATGGCTGGAGCTCAAGCAGGCGGTCATCGAAAACAACGTCGATTTTGTCATAGCCGGCCCGGTTTTTAATGTCGAACTTGGCATGGAAGGGCAGCTTACAGTTATTGCAACACTGCGGCGTGAACACGAAAAGATCGATGCGTTCGATAATCTTTTGGGTTCGGTAATTTTCTGGCGGGCAGACAATACTGAAATCAAATCGCTGTGGGACATCAGAAACAAAACAGTCGCCGCCGGGCCGCCTTTGTCCATAGGAGGCTGGCTGGCTGCTGCACGTGAATTTGCTGAGAGAGGCATAGATCTTCGCAATGCTGCGCGAGAAGTTTTTCATTACACCGACTCTCTGAAAATAGTTGAAGAAGTGCTCAACAAGAAGGTTGATTTTGGCATCTGTCGCACTTCGAGTCTGGAAATGCTGGTCGCACAGGGAAAAATCAACCTTTCTGATCTGACCTGTAGTCGGGAACTTTATCTGCACACAGAACATCTGCCTTTTGTCTGTTCTACACGGCTCTACCCTGAGTGGTCTTTTGCGCGTGTCCAGCATACCCCAGCCAATCTGGTAGAAAAGGTCACGCTTGTTTTGTTGCGCATGTCGAATAATGACGAACCCAAAAAAATAACATGGGGCATTTCTGCCAATTATTCGCAGGTTCACCAACTCATGCAGACTCTCAATATGGAGCCTTTCAAAAGCGAAAACTCGCTGATTAATCTCCTGATAAATCGCATGCGGCGATGGCTGGTTGTCCTGATTATAACTATGCTGGGACTAGGTTCGATTATTTTTTATCTTCTCAGACTTAACCGCAAGTTGCGCAACGTAACTCAGGAGGTAGCCAGTCAGAAAAGCTTCTTAAAACACCTGATCGATTCTCTGCCTGACATGATTTTTGTGAAAGACATGCAGGGCTACTATCTCATGTGCAACCAGTCATTTGCCAGTAACTTCAATTGCGATGCTGATCTGATGACTGGCAAGACAGACTACGAGATTTTTGCCGACCATCCACCACCTCTTGAAGATACTTTTGCTATTTATGATAAGAATGTAACCCAGAAATTTATCAAAGAAATCGAGCTGGCAAATTCAGTTACCATTTTTGGCGAGATAATCAAGGTTCCATGCCCAATGCATGGCTCCAGAGAGCCTATAATGCTAGGTATAGTTAGAGATATCTCGGTCAGTCACCGCGCTCGCCAACTGCAGGAACATCGCGAAAGGCTGATATCCGGCATAGCCGAGGCTGCTCATCTCATTGTCGCCTCAGAATCATCGGTTGAAGAATCCATGCCAACTGCTCTTGACGCTATTGCTAAAGCAGTTGGCGCTGATCGCATCGGACTGATAAGACTAGTTGAAAATCTGGAGAGCACAGCAACTGACAGTAGAACATTTCGCTGTTTTTCATGTTACTGCCGGAAACAGCATCAGTGTCGCCCAGAAATTGCAAATCTGATCGAGTCCATTATCGGCGAAAATTACTCGCGCCTGGTGGCCGGGCACGGAGTTGGCCGCACTAACTCGGAATATTCTTCACCTATAAAAACAATCTTGAGTGAGCTTAAGATTAAATCGTTGCTGATAATTCCTTTATTTGTGCACAAAAATTTATGGGGCTGTCTTAGTGTACAAATGCTGGGCGGTAGTCACACCTGGCTTGACTTCGAGCTGTCAGCTCTTGAACTCGCTGCCGAAATTTTCGGTTCTATGCTTGAGCGCAGCAGCGATTTTGTTCAATTGGTAAACTACCGTGACCGTCTCAAACTTGCTCTCGATTCCGCCGGCCTTTACCTTTGGGAATACGACTTTGAAGCTGCTGAGAACAAAACTCCTGACGATCTTTATCTCAATCTCGGCTACCTGGGCCGTGAGCAGATTGAAGAACAACGTTTGCTCGGATTTAACATACTTCACGACGACGACCGTCATCTGATAAGAAACATTGCTGATTCTGAAAATTGTCAGTTCGAAGTCCGGCTCAAAAGCCAGACAGGAAAATACGTCTGGCACTTTTTTATCGGCCGAAACTACTTCGATGCAAGCCATTCTCAGCTGCGTCTTATCGGTTTTTTCAGAAATACCAGCCTTGGACACGCTCGCGAAATGGCACTGCGCATGGAAGAAGGCCGCAATGTCCATGCGCTTACGGCAGCACACGCTGCCAGTTGGGAGTATGTGCCAGAGGAACGCCGATTTTACTGGTCAAGCCACATCAAAAAACTCCTTGGCTACAACCCCGAGATTTTTTCGCCTAACATTCAGTCTGTCTATCAGATAATTCACCCGGAAGACTTACCAGGAGCCGAAGATGCGGTGCGCAAGTTTCTCGTTTCCGGCAAAGAATTGCGTTTTGACTGCCGCCTGCGCCGGTTTGATGGCACCTACTCCTGGTTCGTCAACATCGGTACTCAGGTCGAAGACCCGGAACTTGCTGATTACAGGTATTTTGGTATTATTATCGACATTTCCGAAACCCGCGCACTTCAGCTGAATCTGCTGGAAGCGCGTAACCGCGCCGAAGAAATGGCTTTGCGAGCCCAACAGGCCAACCAGGCAAAAAGTGAGTTTCTTGCCAATATGTCGCACGAGATCAGAACTCCTATGAACGGCATTCTTGGCATGCTTGAGCTTTTGATGGCAACAAGTCTAGATCATCGGCAGCGTGAGTTTGCCGGACTCATTTACCGCTCTTCGCAGTCTCTTCTTGGTATTCTGAATGCAGTGCTTGACCTCTCAAAAATCGAAGCTGGCAAAATCGTGCTTGAAAAAGAGAGCATCAACCTGCGCCGATTGCTCGAAGAAGTAGTCGGACTTATGCAACCTCTTGCCGAAAAGAAAAAAATTGAAATTATTCTTAAATATCCTCCAGCGGTGCCAGAACAGGTAATAACTGATGGCGGTCGTCTGCGCCAGGTAATGATCAATCTGCTTAGCAATGCAGTCAAATTCACCGAAGAAGGATTTATCAGTGTCGGGGTTTCGAATAAGAACCTTGAAAACAGCAACTCTGCGGTGTTCAAATTCTCAGTAAAAGATACCGGAATAGGCATGAGCTCAGAGCAGCAGGCATTGGTCTTCGAGAAATTCAGCCAGGCCGACTCGTCGATTACCCGCCGCTTTGGTGGTACTGGCCTGGGCTTGACCATCTGTCAGGAACTTATCAAAATCATGGGTGGAGAAATCAAGCTCGAAAGTGCGCAGGGACTTGGCACCCAAATACGTTTCAGCCTTAAGTTTGATCTCTGTCAAAATGATCAGCCTACCCAGACTGAATTTCCAAAACAGCTCAAGACTTTTGTCGCTGGCATAAACGACCCTATCGTCAATGCAGTCTGCGAAATAGTCAGTTCGTGGAATGTCAATTGCAGAAAAGTCAGCTTCGATGAGCTTAAAGTTAAAGGCATTACTGATTCAGATTCAGAACACCCAGTAGTGGTTATTGTCGATTTTCCGCCCGGAAAACAGCTGGCAGAGGATATTGGTTATCAGAAACCAGAAAATGCTACGGGCTGCATATTTTTGATGACACCCCGACAACTAGCTTCTCTCAGTCACGACGACTATGATTTTTCTTCAACCTTTCTGCTCAGCAAACCGGTAACAACTTCAAAACTTTATAACGCCATGCTGGAAATCCTTCAGAGGCCTGAACGCAGACTTTATGAGATGAAAAAGTCAGGCAGATACAACTCTATCAAACCGGAAATCGTATCCGAGCAATTTGATTTTAGCGTGCTGGTGGTTGAAGATAATGATATTAACCAGGAAGTCGCCAAAGGCATGCTTGAAATGCTCGGCTGCAAAGTCACTTTGGCTGGTTCCGGCGCAATTGCTCTTGAATATCTCAACCAGGTCGATTTTGATGTGGTAATGCTTGACTGTCAGATGCCTGAAATGGATGGCTTCGAAGTAGTAAAACGCCTTCGTAGCGAGCCAAAACACAAAAATCTGCCGGTTATCGCAATGACGGCGCACTCAATGCCAGGCGACCGCGAGAAGTGTTTGAATTCTGGTATGAACGACTACATTTCCAAGCCAATCGAAGCCAGAATGCTGATGGATGCTTTTCGCGTCATTAAATCAGGTTCAACAGAACTGGCTCAAATCCAGAAAAATATGACAAATACTGATGAAAATAGCGAAAGTTCCGCCAATGATATTGTGTTCGACAGTGAACGCATCAGGAGAATCTTTTGCAAAAAGCCGCAATCGCTCAGTCGACTAGTCAAGGCTGCATTCGAAAACTTTACCAGACTAAGCATAGAAATTGACAAGCTGATCAGCAAAGACGATCTATCAGCAGCTTCCAGGGATGTGCATACAATCAAGGGTTCTCTCGGCAATCTCGGTGGCAATCGTGCGGCGGATCTCGCAGCCCAACTGGAGCAGGCATTGAAAAACAATGACGGCAAACGTGCTGAAAAATTAAAAGACCAGCTGAATAACGAATTCAACGAATTTTTTGCCCAGCTTGAAAAGCTCGAAGCTGAGATTGTCGGTCATAGTAGCTAAACTACCGGAACAGTTAGAGTAGAAACAAAGAACCCGCTGTTAAGAGAGCTTAACGGCGGGTTCTTTGTTTCTGGATTTCTTTATTTCGCTGGCGCGGGTCCTGCTGGGCGGGAAACCTTGCGTTCGACCTGAGGTGCACTCTGCTTGTAAACAGCGGGCTCTGAGTCTTCTTCTGGTTTCATTTTGCCAAGATAAGCCGGCAGTTCAACGCCGGCCATGCTGGCGATGTCCTGCAGCGGCGGCAGAGCCTTGACAAAGCTCGAAACAAAGTTCGAAGTCGATGAATTGCCACCTTCGCCTGAATCCCAGACGGTGATCTTGTCGATCTTGAGGTTCTTGATTGCTTCAACCTGCTTTTCGACAATAGACTCAATTTTTTCGACCATTAGCAGGGTTGCCAGTGCTCTTGGATCGTTATTTACGCTTCTAAGCAATTCTGCATAACCAAGCGCCTTGCCTTCAAGAACTTTTCTGACACCATCAGCCTCAGCCTGGTAGTGAAGCGACAGCGCGTCAGCATTACCCTTGGCTTCGATACTGATTTTACTGGCTTCAGCCTGAGCATCGAGTTCAATCTTTCGCTTGTTGATTTCTTTCTGAACGATTTCTTCGGCAGTCAAACGTTCTAGTTCAGCCTTGTACTGTGACTTCTGAATTTCGGCCTGCGCATCGCGCACCGCAATTTCAGCCGTTTTTCGAGCTTCAGCTTCTTTAACTACCAGCTGTGAATTTGATATAACAATCGACGCCTTCGATTTGTTTTCGCCTTCAATAGCTTCAGCTTCGCGTTGTTGCACGTAGATACGGCGTCCGGATTCGGCTTCTTTTTCACCCATTTCGGCTGCAGCAAGATTTTTGGCAACCTGAATCGTTTTTTCGCTGTTCGCCTGGGCTTCACCAATTACCGCTTCAGCCTCTTTACGCTGCACGTAAATACGACGGTCTGATTCGGCGGCTTTCTCACCCTTGTCTGCTTCAGAAAGGTTCTGGGCAACCTGGATGGCGCGTTCGCGGTTAGCAGCAGAAACACCGATATCACCAAGCTGTTTTTGCTGGGCAACATCAATATTAGCCTTGTTAATGGCTTCAGAAGAAGCTTTTTTACCAATGCTTTCGATGTATTCAGAAGTGTCAGTGATGTCGGTGATATTAACGTTGATCAGATACAGACCGATCTTGTTAAGTTCCGGCTCCACATTCTTGCGTACTGACTCAAGAAAACTTTCGCGATCCTGGTTGATCTGCTCGATGGTGAGCGATGCAACGGTCAAGCGTAGCTGACCAAAAATAATTTCCTTGGCCATATCTTCCATGGCTGATGACGACAGCATGAGCAGGCGCTCTGCCGCATTGTTCATGATTTTGGGGTCAGTGCTGACACCTACAGTAAACGTAGAGGGCACGTTAATGCGAATATTCTGCAGTGACAAAGCATTCTGCAATGGAATGCTAATGGTCATAGGTGTAAGGCTGAGGTAGGCGTAATCCTGAATGAGCGGCCATACCAGAGTTCCACCGCCATGCAAACACTGTGCCGATCTATTCTCAGCCACCTTACCGTAAATAACCAGAATTTTGTCTGATGGGCAGCGCTTAAACCTGGTTGCCAGAAAAACAAACATCGAAAACAGTAATGCTGCAATTACAGCTGCAACTATAGGCCACATAATTTTCCTCCTTCTTCCCTTGTGTCTTTTTCCACTACCAGAATACCATTATCCTGTACCCAGACAACAGTTATCTGTTCCCCTGTTTTAATTTCCTCTTTTTTTGAGGAAACTGCATCGCAAACACGCAGTCTGCCATCTACCTCGACCTGAACCTGCCCGCAGCCCTCTGCCGGGATGCGAAGATATACTGTGCCACCTGCTCCCAGAGCGGTTCTAATTCTGGCGGTGCCGTTAGATTGAAGACTGACAGCAAATCTGAACATCTTTGCTAAAACCCATACCATCAGACAACCTGCAGTAGCACCACCGATGGTTGCTACCCAGCCGGGCATCATACTGTCGCGGACCAGAGCCAGTCCGACCCAGCCAAACATCATAAAAAATGCAGTGAGCCCCTGAATCGAGATAAAATGAAAGCTGACATCGGAGCTGCTGGGAGAATGACCATGATCAGAAGAATCGACCATATCACTGTCACCATGATCAGCAACAATGTCATGCGAGATGTCACCATGATCAGCAACAATGTCATGCGAGATGTCATCATGGAAATCATGGGCAATTTCGCCGCCTGAATCTGGGGCGTCGTGGCCAATTTCACCGTGAGCATCAGCTGATATCATTCCAGAAAACATCAAAACCATTCTGATTGTAAATATTACTGTGCCGCAAAGCGCACTGGTTAAGAATATTTTTTCAATCAGGCTCATAGCCAGAATAATCTCGACCAATTTCAGGTTTCCTCCTCTGGCAATCATTGCATAAGCTGATTTTACAACAGCATGGGCTGAATGTATAACAGTTTATTTTGACACGCTAAAACGCCCTTGGGCTCCAGTCTGATCGACCGGAGCCCAAAGGTGTTTATTGTGTCAGGATTTTAGCCCTGATTCGTCAACTTTGTCTAATTATTTTTTGCAGGGTTTGCAGACTTTTCTGAAGTGACCTTTGGTATGAGTGCCATTTTTGTCATAGTGACCTTTTACGAAGGTTTCGCATTTTTTGCCAGTTACAGCTTTTTTAACTGATACGCCGGCATCCATAACTTTGTTCTGGACTGCGTCAACAGCTTTGGTTCCAGCTTTTTTGCCAGCTTTGAAACCCTTTACAGCAGCTTTTTTGATATTCTGGAAAAAGCCTGGTTTGTTATGGCAACCACCATGATTAGATTGTTCAGCCTGTGAAGACTGACCAGCCTGGCCACACTGACCGGCCTGTGAAGACTGACCTGACTGACCTGGGTTACCAGCAAATGACGGAACAGCCATAAGAGCAAAAGCCAGAACAGAACTCATGATTACTTTACGCATAATAAACACCCTCCTGATAAACTTATATAAACTTATTTTAAATTATTATCGACCAAACTTGATGTCTACAACAACGCAAA
This sequence comes from Candidatus Rifleibacteriota bacterium, assembly GCA_018818125.1. Classification (GTDB taxonomy): domain Bacteria; phylum Muiribacteriota; class Ozemobacteria; order Ozemobacterales; family Ozemobacteraceae; genus Rifleibacterium. Next base: position 70,926 of record JAHISQ010000115.1, on the reverse strand, counting down.
TTGCATGCCACTTTTTTGTGGAGCGGTGAGATTGGCTCCAGGAGATGGTTTTTGCGAGGCCGGGTACAGTGTTGAATTTTCAGCTTTGTCAGTTTTTCAGCAACCCCTGCCAGAAATTTACCAATCCTCAATCTTGTTGAAACACCGATAGGCGATAATTTTGCCATGTACAGTGCTTGGTCGTTGCCGGGAGTTCAGCTCAGGATGTTATACCAGTCCTAAGATTTCGCAATCGCAGCCGCCATCCTGGCTTGCGCGACGTCAGACCATTAGCGGTCATGCAAAAAAAAATGCTTCGTGCGAGTAAGTTCTTTTATGGGGTTGGTATTAGACTTCTATTAAACTATGGTTTGGCCGATTTTTTATGACCTGTTGCCATAAATTCGATCTCGTCAAGCTTGAGCGGCTCTCGCAGCCAGGCACCAGCTGTTCCGCCATAAATATGGTCGACTTTAAGCCCAATTCGATTAACCATGCGAATCAGCTCAGATGGAGTGTAATAGCGTTCTATGCCCTTGACCTTAACCGGCTCTTCGTTTTCTTTACAGTTTACTTCGTTTTCAAAGCGGCTGCTCAGAGTGAACAGATCAACCATGCCGGCGGCAATATCGACATCGCTGATCGAACGAACCAGCCTGAATGCGTTGAGAACTGTAACCAGAAAGCGGCCATTCTCTTTAAGAGCATCAGCCATATTGGCAAAAACAGCCATATCGCGGCTCCAGATGTCATCATCGTCATCGATCAGACAAAGCGCGCCTTCGCATAGAGAGAGAACAGCATCATAGCGCTTTTCTGTTACAAAATCCTGAGCCGCACATTCGACAAATTCGATCTGTACTCCGGCTTCAGTCGCCTTTTTACGCGCAACGGCAAGCATGCCCGACGAAATATCGACACCGGTCACCTTAAAACCTCGCCGCGCCAGCTCGATCGAATGTCGCCCCGTTCCACAACCTATATCGAGAACACTGTCGCCAGCGGCCAGTTTCATTTCTTCGACAATAAAGTCGACTTCTGGCACGGTATTGAGAGTAAAGACTTCGTCTTCATAACGATCAGCAATGCAGTCAAAAAAACCTTTCCAAATTCCGTTCATTCTTTTGTTCCCAACTGTTTAAGCTTGTTAAAGAAACTTACAATTTCATTTTTTACCGCATCAGAAGCATTAAAATCAGCTTCAGGAAGCGGCAATTGGTTGTCATCGCATATTTTACGCATGATATCGAGAGTTGCAGCGATGTCTTCTGGTGTCAGACTTTTCTTTAATCGCCTTGAACTGTGGGTTATGCGGCTTTTGCCATCATTGCTTTCAATTGTTTCGGTACTACGCTCAACCAGCATGGCAGTTAGCGATGCCGTCTGCTCAGAAGATACGGCCTTTTTTATCATTCCCAATATCAATCGGTCGACCAGCTCTTTTGGAGCCGAGGCCACCGGTTCAGTCGACTCCGGCAGCTCACCCTGTTCGAAATTCTTCCGGTAAAAGGCCAGCAACATAGCCTTACTGTGCAAATTACTATTTAGCTGCTGTGCGGTTTCTTTTACAACTTCAACCAGGCCAATTTTGCCGGATCTGATGTCATTGGCAACTTCAGCGGCGATGCGGTTTAATTCCTCGCGATCCGCCTCGGCAAAGGCTACTTCTGTGAGCTTGTCAACGGTATCCGTGAGACCGCTGGCTGCAAACTCGACGCCTTTTTCGTGAACGAAGCTATAGCCAAAATAGCTGCCAACTACTAAAGCTATCACCACCAGAAAGCATCCGCCGCCAAAACAGCCGCAACAGGTTTTTTTGTTCATTACATATTCCCTCAGTAAAGATCTCTTTGCATCAGATAATGCTGAATCTCGCCAAACAACAGATAGCTGTCAGCGACTACATTATAGCCCAGAATCAGATAAAAACCCACCGCATTCTGACGGGCATCGAGAATCACTCTTACTGCGCCCTGTTCTCGTGCCCGCGCCTCAAGATATTCGACAATTCTGCGCCCGAGGCCACGGCCATGATGCTCTGACGCTACCGCCATGTATCTGATCTGAGCCTCTTCATGATCGTTCATCTGCATTCGGCCAACGCCAATAACCTTATTTTCGGAAATAATGGCGCAGTGCTCAGTTGCGTTGTCTCGCTCGTCACGCTCGCTGCCCTCAGGTTCTCCCCATGGCTGTCTAAGTTCAGACCATCGCAGGTGATAATATTGCTGCCATTCATCTTCTGTTTCTGGACAACGCACCTGCAAATTTTCGCTCATTTACTGCCTCGCATTTTCAATTTGATCAACTGGAACCATGATATAAACCTGATCGTTTTCTCTGACTACATGCTCAAGCTTTACGCCGACAAGGCTGTTCTTCTCGGCCATAAGAACCGGCTTGAAAGCCTCTTCTATTGTCTCTGCTCTTTGCGAAAGAACTCCGGTAGTTGAACCCTGAAACATCAGTTCGTCGCCCTGCGCAAAACCTGCGCCTTCAACCTTGATTTCGGCAACCATGACTTTTTTGAAAAAATTGGTAACCAGTCCGATATAAACCTTGCGATGAGTTGCTTTGGAGCCATTGCCGCCGGTCCACTCACCGATCTGACGACCAAAATAGAAACCTTCTGAAAAACCACGGTGAAAAACCGCATCTAATCGCTTCATCAGCCTTTCTTTGAGCAAATCAAGCTGCGCTGTAAAATCTGATTGAGCTTTATGTTCAACATAAAAGTCGATCAATTCACGATAGCAGGCGGTAGCTGTGCTTACATACTCAGGACTGCGCCCGCGCCCTTCAATCTTGAGACTGTCGATCCCGGCATCGAGTAGTTTTTCAAGGAAAGGTAGGGTACAAAGGTCGCGAGGACTCATTACGTAATCCTGACCCAGCAAAAATTCTTTGCCATCCCGGACGTCACGAATCTCATACTCGCGGCGGCATGGCTGGCGGCACTCGCCGCGATTGGCTGACTGATTAAATGCAATCTGCGACATGAAACAGCGCCCGCTTACCGAAACACACATGGCGCCGTGCGCAAACACTTCGAGTTCGATCCGGGCGGCCTCTTCACCAAGCTGTGTTGTCAGGTTGCCACGAATTGAGATAATCTCTTCGAGAGTGCATTCGCGAGCCAGAACAAAGCGTTTTACGCCAAAATTGCGATAGAGAAAAACCAGCGCCGCCGAGTTGGCAATCGACATCTGAGTCGAAATAAAAGCCTTGATACCATGACGCATCGTCAGATCGAGAATGGCGAAGTCCCAGCAGATAACTGCATCAATACCGGCGGCAGCTGCTTCTTTTACTAATTCTTCGGCCAGAGCCAGTTCTTTATCATAAATAATTGTGTTCATCGCCAGATAAGCTTTGGCACCATATTCATGGCAAAGCTGCGCAATCCCAGGCATTTCGTCGGCAGTAAAATTTTTCGCGCTGGCACGCATATTCATCGAAACCACGCCAAAATAGACTGCATCGGCACCGGCGTTGAGTGCGGCACGCAGGCTGATCATATCGCCAGCTGGTGCCATCAGCTCAGGTTTACGAAAATCAGAAGTATCCATTAGCATCCTTTCTGCAACTAATATATCAGGAATAGTAAGACTAACATGCTGACTTTAAAAAGCAATACAACACATTTTTTTTCAGACAAAAAAGCACTGGCGGGTATGCCAGTGCTTTTGCTTTGTAAAGCTCGCAAAGCCTTTTAAAAGGCTGGTTTAGAAAAGCAGCCGTTAAAGGCTATATACGGCCAGAACATAATTGTCACCATCGATATAATAGGTCATGACCTTTCCATCGGCGGTGACAACGCGCTCACGTGGCAAATCAAGCGACAGGCATGGCATCATAATGACATCCTTCTGAGCAAGAATCTTGCCAGTGGCTGTGCATCGGTAAATTCTGTCGCGATATATTGCTCCGTTCTCATGGCAGGCGATGAGATTTAGATACAGGTTGCCTTCTTTGTCGTGGCCTATGACGCTCGCCCCGGCATAAGTTACTGCCGGGTCAGCTATGTCCAGAGGAAATTCGGTAAGAGAAATGTTTTGAGCAGGAGATGCAAGGCTTCTCAGCAGTAGGCTCGCCATTTTATCGCTTTTCTCAAGAACAAGCAGCTTGCCACCAACCCCTTCAATCATGGTCAGGCTTTCGTCACATGGATACTGCTCTTTCAGTGTCTCATCATCACTAAATCTAAGAACAGAGGCCATGGTTGGCATGTCAACCAGCAATTCGCCAAGCATACCGGTTTCAATGGCGCGCGCGGCATTAAAGCCCTCAATCTCACTTAACAGTTTGCCGGCTGCATCGATGCGGTAAATAAAGCCATTGACCGGGCTCAACAGCCAGAACCCTCCCTTTTTGTCAAAAGCGAAATCTCTGACGACGGTGCCATATTGTTCCAGAGAAATATTCTTCAGCACGGAGCCGTTGCTGGCAAAAAGCTTCAAAGCTTTGTTGGCAGAATCAAGTATCCAGACATTGCCTTCCGCATCCGGTCTGAAAGCGAAGGGAACTCCTGGAGTGTAGTGTTCAGGGTCCTGTTCGTCGCCTCCGACATCTTCTGATCCGCTTCCGAGGGGAATTTTCAGAAAGACCTCTGATGTAACCGCATTAAACATACTTTTGTGATAGTTCAATGCATTAATAAGCTTGAAATCAGATTCTTCAGCAGCAGTAGCCACCGACGAAACTACTACTATTAATACAAATACAGAAAACAGAACTTTTTTTATCATAGATTTCACCATCATTCGTGTCATGGCAGAGGTATCCCTGCTGAGCGTGGGTTAACGCTTTTTCCGTCCTTCTTTAGGGCAAAATGCAGATGTGCGCCAGTTGTGTATTGCCCGGTGTTGTCTGATCTCGCAATTTCTTGCCCGGCCGAAACTCTTGCACCCTTTTTAGCAGAACTGCTCTTAAGATGGCAATAAAAAGATTCATAACCGTTGTCATAGCGAACCTTGATATAGTTGCCGCCGCCTGATTCGAAACCAGCAGCTACAACTACTCCGTTGCCGAGTGCGTTGAGTCTTGTTCCGCTGGGAATTGGCAGATCGATACCATCGTGAAATTTTCTGGTATGAAGAGTTGGGTGAATTCTCCAGCCATACTCACTGGAAGCTCGCGATGGCATCGGTGAACATGGAGCAGAAGTAAGTCCGCCACCCTTAGAGACAGGAGTGTTACTAGCAGGTGCTGGTTGATTAGATTTCACCGGAGTGGTTCCGGCTTTTTTATCAGCTGTTTCTACGTAGTTTGCATGTATATAAGCGGTTTTGCCATTATATGAAATTTTGTACCAGTCGCCGCTTTTGCCGGTTATCGTTACCTTGTCGTTATTCGAAAGACTTCCGATAATTTTGCCCCACGGACTGGTTCTGATGTTCAGGCTTGAACCAACTTTGACAGTTCCAGCAGTAGTTTGGGGGGGATTCGCAGGCTTAGTTTCTGTCTTTTTCTCTGTTTCTTGAGTTTTGGCGTTTGCAGAGACTTTTTTTAGTTTGTCGGAAAGCTCTCCCAGCTGCTTGGCCAAAGACTGTAGCAGCTTAACATACTCTGTGTAATCGCCCTTTTCATTACCGTACTTAGCTGGATCAGCGACAAACTGTTTTATCAGTTTGGAATAGTTTTCGCTAGCCTGCGCAAGGCTTGCCGCAGCCTTCGCAATAGCATCGCTGGTTGCCGTATTTTCAGCTAAGCTGACCGCTTTGGCATCAGTCGGACTAAAAATAACTGTGGTTTCGGCAAAAGGGTTGGTAGCAGTCACACCTGGCGATGCCAGTAGAATCAATCCGGATAAAGCAATTAAAAATATCCTCTTCATGACTTTCTCCTGTCATAAAATTCAGTCTTCAGTTTATAATACTTTGAGATGCAAAAAAAGTTTTTATTTGCTAGTTGATTGCAGCTTTCTTGAAGATTAAGCGTAGTCGAGTAATCTGACAGCAATTTTTGGAAGGTAGCCAGCCATCCTGGTCGTCTTAATCAACTTCAGACAAGCAATCAGCAAATTTGTATTGCGACTGAAGATATCAATGCATATCTTATGTAACATTTGGTCGGGTTGACAGGTGTTAAGGCCGCGGCAGCATTGTTTTTAACGAGGGAGCATCTGTACCTTGTCGGCAGACGCCGTAACACCGTAAATTATAACAGTGATATTGCGGATCAAGGAGAGATAATCATGCGAACCAAATTAGCTCTGTTTCTGGTGCTTTGTTTTGCTCTTACCTGCCTGACAGCTCAGGCTCAGACTATCGAGAAGACTTTTTTTCATCAGCTCAAGGTTGGCGAACAGCCACAGAGTTGGGAGCACCGCATTGACCTGCCAGAAGAAGCAGCGATGCAGGGCCGCGTTTTTGTCGCACGCAGCCTTGATCTGCGTATGGGCAAACTTGTTATTGAAAGCGAACTTTTCACTCCGACTTTTTACTACGTAAAAGTGCGCCTGCCCAAGCACCCAGAGGTGCCTATGGCCGGCAATCTCACGGTGGAACTTAAAATTGGCGATGTTCTTTCGAACGTAGCGCCTCAGGCAGCTTCTCAGCTTGCTCTTTCCGAATACGGCGCCACACTTAAGCCGATATTTACCTGGAAAACTCCGGCTAGATATGCGGCAATAACCCTCTATGACCTGACAGAACAGAATACTGTCTGGGAAAGAGTTTCAACAACTTGCGGTTATATCGGTTTTGATGAAGGCTGGCTTAAGAAGGATCACCGTTATCGCTGGGCTGTAAAGGTCAGCGAAGTAAACGGCCGATACTCACCTGAAGTCATGGCAGGATTCAGAATCGAAGAACAAAACGGCGTTGTCATCGCCATACCTGATTGACAGACTTTGCAAAAACTTTTAAGTTGCTGCTTGCGCAGCAACTTTTTTTTTGCAACTCGAACAACTCGGCATGGCTTTTCGAATACAGACTGTTTTAAAGCAATGCAACAGCAACGAACTCACGCTAAAGAAAGCAGCTGGAAAAATGTACCCTATCCTGTTAGTCTAGAAAGAACCATGTTCTGTTATTGGGATGGAAAAAAAGCCCAAAACAAGCTTTGGCTCAAGAGATACAGCATTAGAGAAGATTGAACAGGATAGACGAATCATGAATGAATTTGCGCTGCCACTGAAAAACCCGGTACTGATTTTTTCGGTGTTGTTGTTTATAATTCTGGCCACCCCGATTTTACTCAATCGTCTCAAGATCCCGCACCTGATTGGCATGATCATAGCCGGCGCGATTATTGGGCCACACGGACTTAATCTGATGCTGCGCGACAGTTCAATTGTGCTGTTTGGCACAGTTGGGCTGCTTTATATAATATTTCTGGCTGGCCTCGAAATTGACATTGCCGACTTTAAGAAAAACAGTAAACGCAGCATAATATTTGGGCTTTATACATTTTCCATCCCCATGGTGCTTGGTATTCTCGCCGGTTTTTACTACCTCGGCTTCTCGGTGGTAACTTCGGTGCTTTTAGCGAGCATGTTTGCTTCTCATACTTTGATTGCCTACCCGATGATAAGCAGCATTGGAGTTGCCAAAAACCGTGCTGTAACCATGACTATTGGTGGCACGATGATCACAGATACTTTGGCTTTGCTCGTGCTGGCAGCTATTGTAGCTATAAAAACCGGCAATATTACTGAAGGCTTCTGGCTGAAGATGGGGTTGTCATTTACTGCCATTGCTTTGGCAATAGTGCTGGTGTTTCCTGTTATTGGTCGCTGGTTTTTCAAGCGTTACAGCAACCACATCTCACAGTATAATTTCGTTCTGGCCATGGTTTTTCTGGCGGGTTTTCTAGTCGAACTGGCTGGTGTCGAAGCAATTATCGGTGCATTTCTTGCTGGTCTGGCTCTGAATCGTCTTATTCCAAGAACTTCCGCATTAATGAACCGGATAGAATTCGTTGGTAATGCTTTGTTCATACCTTTTTTTCTGATCGGCGTTGGCATGCTCATCGACTATCGCGTCTTTTTTAAAGACTTTGATACCATCAACGCTGCTTTGACCATGACCCTGGTAGCCACCATGTCTAAGTACATTGCAGCCTGGCTCGCTCAGAAAACGTTTGGTTTCAGCGCCGATGAGCGTCGACTGATTTTTGGTTTGAGCAACGCTCAGGCGGCTGCAACTCTTGCAGCGGTAATGGTCGGTTACAATGTCATTCTCGGCCAGACTCCAGCCGGCGAGCCAATACGTCTACTCAGTGAAAGCATACTCGACGGTACAATTTTGATGATTCTCGTCACCTGTACAATCGCTTCGTTTGTCGCGCAGAAAGGTGCCGAAAACATCGCTCTTAATGAAAGCCTCGAAGACAAATCAAACCGCACAACCAGCGAAGAACGCATTCTAATCCCGATTGGTTATCAGAAAACTGCAGAAGAACTGGTCAGCCTAAGCGTCACCGTCAAGTCAAAGTCTAATACCGAGGGTCTATACGCGCTTACTGTTATTGACCAGACCAGTTCAGATGAACTCGGTGAGCGGGAAGCCAACAAAATTCTCGATCTTGCAAAAAAAGCGGCGGCAGCGACCGATACCATTCTCAAGAGACTGTTACGCTACGATCTTAATATTGTCAACGCGATTGCCGGCATTGTCAGGCAACACAAAATTACTGATCTGATACTCGGTCTTCATCAGCAGAACACGAACATCTCCGAGTCTTTTCTCGGCAACATAGCAGAAGGAGTTCTCGCCCGCTGTAACACCACGACCCTCATTTATCGCCCTGTTCAGCCTCTGTCTACGGTCAAGCGCGATATCATCATAGTACCTGAAAACGCAGAACGCGAGATCGGGTTTCCTTTCTGGATGACAAAAATCTGGAACATTGGCCGCAATACCGGATCTAAACTGGTGTTTTACGCACCTGCCAAAACCACCGAGTATCTAAGAGAAATTCACCACCGTTTTCCGATTGAAGCTGAGTTCATTGTGTTCTCTGAATGGGATGATTTTTTGATACTTTCGCGCGATTTCAAGGCAGACGACAACCTGATCGTGATTCTCAGTCGTAAAGGCCATCTTTCCTACAACGTTAATATGGGTAAGATTCCAGTCTATTTGAATAAGTATTTTACAAAGAACAATTTTATACTTGTCTTCCCGATGCAGATTGGAGTTGGCCTTAACGGCGACTTTGACATGAACAATCCGTCATTTCTTGAGCCGCTGATGGAAAACTTCGAACGCCTCGATGATCTCGGCAAGACTGTCATAAAACTCTTCAAAAAAATTGATCGCCGCAAATAGTTCTTAGCTTTCGCAAGCTTGACTTTGCCGGTTAAATACACGAAGATTCAGAGATAACCACGAGATGGGAGTTCAAACAATTTATGAAAATATCAGGAAAGTTCAATATGACCAAGTTGCTGTCGATCGTTCTGCTTCTCTTTATTCTTGTCTCGGTAATAGCTTCGGCACAGAAGGAAGAGCGCCCGCCACTCGATAAAATCAACGTTTTTGTTGTGGTTTCAGAGAGCATCGAGAATGCCTTTAAGGACGCAGCGAAGGTGCTACACGAAGAAGAAGGCCTCGAATCTTTTCCTTTTCTGGGATATCAGGCTCATTGTACACTTTATATGACCCAGTATCCGGTCGGATTGCAGAACGAAGTTCTTGCCAAAATAGAGGAACTTGCCAGCAACACCCGTGAATTTGCGGTAAACAGCACAGGCATTGAAATGACTTCTGGCAACTGGTATTTTATGAACATTGAGCGCAATCACAATCTTCAGGCCCTCTCTGATAGCGTCGTCGAATTGCTGGCTCCACTACGTGCCAAATCTGATTTTGTGCCGGACTGGGCTAAGGAATTTCCCACTAAAGTCGAATTTATCTCGAAATACGGCAGTCCTAATGTTTACAGTGAATTCAGCCCGCACCTTACTTTTCTCGCAAATAGTGATGCAGAGAAACTGCAGAGTTTCACCGAAAAACATTTAAACAGCGATTTTGCGAAACCTGTTACCGGCAAAATAGTTGCTATTGGAGCTGGTATAGGTGATCGAGACGGTCAGATCAAAGAAGCCTGGAAAATATTCCCGCTCAAAAAAGCTGACTGAGACTCCTGACACTCATTGCAAATCTTTGCCCCTGGCACCTCTGGCGCCAGGGTTTATTTGCGTTTGTAGATTATTTTGCTGGGGTTTCTTCTGTGTTGGAGGGTTCTGCTGCTTCTGGCTCAGTAGTCTTATAATACTGTGAGCTGTAAATAATAGCAGTCTTTGATAAAACGCTAGGCGTTTCAATGCATAAATCAATTATACCATTGATTCCCAGTTGCATTTCATCGCGCTGCAAAAGAACAGTGGCTGAGTTTTCTTCTGTTATGTAGGTGCCGTTTGTACTCTGGTCGATGACGAAATATTTACCCTTACGGTATTCAATTCGGGCATGAAACCGCGAAACTCTGCTATCGTCAACAACAATGTCATTGTGATCAAGTCGGCCGATGGTAATAGTCGGGCGCGAATCACTGACTTCAAAGTTATTTTCGGCAAAACGCAGTTCCATGCGTTGTTTAATCTGTGACTTGCCTTCACCTGAAATATTTATCGCCATCGTCATCATTTCTTTTTCCCATATTATCTCGAAAACCGTCGCTCCTTCGCTCTTACCCTTCAACAAAACATTGTCTACAATACGGCAACCTTCGGAATATTCGACTGGGAGAGCGTCAATAACTTGTTGAGTAACGATAATCTGGCGCCGTTTGGCCAGCTTGACCATTCTGGCGGCAACATTTACCGAGTCGCCAAAAACATCGGAGTTCTCTTCGATAACCGGGCCAAAATCAATTCCAACGTAGATATCGGGCGAATAATAACCAGCAAGATCTGAATCTGGAATGTTATCGACAGCCGCCTGCATGGTCTTGGCAGCGTCAACAGCATCTTTTGCCGTCGTAAAAGTGCACATTATTTCGTCTCCGATTGTTTTTACAACGGTTCCGTTATGTGCAATACACACATCAGCCATGACGGCAATGCATGAAGAGATCAGAGAATAAGCTGCAGCATTGCCAATCTGGTCATAAAGTTTGGTGCTTTGCGCAATATCTGCAAACATGATGGCCAAAGTCGATGTTTTTTTGGTCATAATCCCTCAAAAAGGTAAATTCAAAACGAATCCGTAGGCCGTTTAATGTGTATTTCTAATTCGCTTCGGCATGATATATGCTAACAGACATGGTTTTTTATGTCAAATAGCACCAAACATCAGCTTCTATCGATGATTAGCTGTCTTGTGGCTTAACGCTGGCGGTTTACAACTGAGAATGCTAGAATAAAGCTAAGTCTGTTTGTTTGTACATTCAGATGTGACTAAAGGACTGGTGTCTTTTTGACCAATAGCGTTTCAGTTTTATGATATGGTACAGTATGTCTGTTCGTTTTGTTATGGAATTACTGAAATTTCAGGATGTTCTTGTGTTTATATATAAAGGCGACAGGAAGGGCAATAGCTTAATGAAAAATCCAGGTTTTTTACCTCTAAAAGACAAGTTATCGGTAGCTTTTTTGTTATTTCTGGTTGGCACCCTGTTTCTGACGCCTCTTCATGCGAGCAGTGAAAAAGAGCTGACATTCATGATTTACATGGCCGCTGATAACGACCTTGAGAACTCAGCAATTGAGGATATTAACGAACTTGAGACCTGTGGTTCGACAGATAAGGTGAATTTTGTTGTTCAGATTGACCGAAATGGGAAGTATTCACACAACTCACTTTACAAGTGGTCAGGAACACGGCGATATTATATTACCAAAGACACAGATGCTAAAAAAATAAGTTCGCGCATGATTCGGGATCTGGGCGAAATCAACACGGCAGATCCTCTGGAATTAGTTGACTTTGTATACTGGGCAAAAAGCAATTATCCGGCAAAGCGCTATGCGCTCATTTTGTGGAGCCATGGCTCTGGTTGGAAGAAAATCCAAGTCGGCGGCGACTCTGTTCCTGATAAAAAGGCTCTCACATCCGGTCTAAGGTTTGCAATGCCGAACGCTGAGCGCAATATTGCTTATGATTATACGTCCAGATCTTCGATGGAGATTCCAACTTTTGGCGAAGCTCTTTCTAAAATCAATGCTATTCTCGGTCGACCTCTTTATATTCTGGGATTTGATGCCTGCTTGATGCAGATGGCCGAAGTTGCATATTCTGCTGCGCCATTTGCCAGTTTTCAGGTCGGTTCACCTGACCGGGAGCCTGACAGAGGCTGGCCATATGACATGATTGCCCGCGAAATAGTTCAGAAACCAGACATGGATGCCAGAACTCTTGGCACATCGATTGCCAGATTATATAAGAAATCCTATAGCAGTGGTCCTCAAGGAAACACGGCAATATTGCTTTCTGTCATTGACATGGCAGAATCATACGCCTTTCAGACCGGTCTTGATAATTTCTGTAATGCGGCAAAGCGCAACATCATCGATATCGACAAGATTGAAGCAGCCCGTATTGGGGCACTTAAATACTATGATGAAGACTACATTGATCTTGGCAATTTTCTCGAGCTTATTATGGCTTCGGACGTCAGGGCAGCAACCAGAACTGCTGCCGCAGAACTTTTGCAAATTATTTCCGGCACCGCAGGAAACAGCGGGTATGTCTGCAACTTGTCCAAAACTGGGAAAATTTATGACAAATCGAGAGGAGTGTCGATCTATTTTCCTTCGCTTGAGGGATTTACCGCCAATAAAAATGTTTATGGAAAACACCGTTTTTGTACCTCAACTGAGTGGTTCAACTTTTTACAGGAAGTTTTCGAACCCGGTATTCCATATTTTAAGATTGAAGATGTGATAGTTGAGGACCAGAACAAGGATGGCCGGATCGCTGCCGGTGAAGAGATTGAGATACTGGTAACCCTGAAAAATCTCGGCAAAAAGGCAACTGGAAAGGCCGAGATCAGTTGTAATTCTACCAGCAGCTATCTCGACCGCAAAAAGATTCTTGCAGAAATCAGCAAGTTACCAGAATCGGGGAAGTCTCGGCAGATAAGTGTGGGTAAGTTCAAAGTTAATGATAATACGCCTGTTGGCAGCGAAATCAAGCTTGAAGTCAGTTTTAAATCTGTTAAGTCGCCTGTTGCAAAATTTCAAAAGACTTTTTGTGTGAATGAGCAATTTGTCTCGTCTGGGCAGGCTCTGCTGGTGCTTACTGATGCGTTGTCAAAAGGCAGTCAAATTTTGCAGCAGATGATAAAGAGCGAAAAAATCAAATTTGATAGCTGGGATAGACTTACTGATGGGGAGCTTCGTCCAGAAATTCTCAAGCGTTACGCCAACGGCTGGGTAATCATTTCTGTTCAGGATTCAACTTCAGAGCAATCGCTGAACGCAAAAGAAGTGACGGCTCTTGATAATTTTCTGAAGACTGGTGGCCGGTTAGTGCTAAATGGTCAGGATCTTGGTTTTTCTCTACGTGACAGCAAATTTCTGCGCGATCGTTGTCGGGTTGAATTTGTTCAGGACGATGTTAATGTGCATGTGCTTTCTGGTGATCATGGTTTTCTTTCTGGCAGAAGCATTCGCATTTTTGGTGGCGATGGTGCCAACAACCAGAAGTGGCCTGATGAAATTGATCCGTTGCAGGGAGCAGTGCCCATTATCAGATACGATGAGGCAGCCGGCGACAAGGCAGATGACAGCAAAATGGCCGGGCCATCCCACAAGGCAGTTGCGAAATTTCGTGGCATTAAATCCTCGGGTGTTGCCGGTGTTAAGGTCGAAAATGGTTATCGTCTTATGCTTTTCACCTTTGGTATTGAATCTATTGATAATATCAAGAACCGGCGCGACTTTATGCGCGCCGTCGCTGACTTCATGCAGCCAGAAGCAAAAGATGAGGCTCAAAATCTTGCTCGTGCTCTGGTTCGGTATTCAGCCGCCCGCCAGATGTCTGATCAGGAAAGACTTGAACGGACTGACATGCTTGCGAGTGTTGAGAAACGCTTGTTGCAGCAGGTTTCAGAAGATCTGAAGCAAGATCCCCAGACCTGCGACAATCTTTTAGAAGAGATAAACAGCTTTTCAAGTCCTGAACATGCTGCTTTGAGTCAGTTGAAGAGCAAAATTCAGATGCTTCTTAAATTTAAACGTGAGCATGATCGTTAAAAATTAAGTCATTTGGTCTGCTTTATTTCCGAGATCATTAAGCTGTTTGTTTCAAGCTTTGTCCATAGTTTTTTTTGCATGATATATGCGAACAGACCTGATTTTTATTCAAATGGCATCAGACACCAGCTTGCTGGCAATCAGCAGCTTTGGGGCTTAACAGGTCGTATAATACCGGGATCATTACCATGGTCATCAGGGTTCCGGTCAGCAGCCCAAATGAGGCGACTACACCGAGAGGTGACATGCGTTCGAGACCAACGGCACTCTCGAAAGTCAGCGGCATAAGGCCAAGAATTGTTGAAAAAGTAGTGATGAGAATCGGTCGCAGACGTGTCTTTACCGCCTCAAAAAGAGCCTGTTGTCTGGGCATGCCAGCAGCGATTGAGGTGTCGATAAAGTCGATCAGAATGATCGCGTTATTTACTATTGTGCCGCCCAATAGAATTATGCCCATCATTGCCGGCATACACATGGGTTTGTCGAATATCAGCAGACCCCAGAACGCGCCGATCAGAGAAAGCGGAATTGCAGACATCACCAGAAACGGTCGCCACCAATTTTCGAACAACAGATACAGCACGACATAAAGAAATACAAAGGAAAAAAGCAACGCCTTTGCCAGTCGCATACCAGTTTCGGCCATATCAGCCATTGAGCCTGTCAGTTTTGCATTATAACCTGCTGGCAATTCAAGCTTGTGCAAAACTTCATCGACATCAGCAGCCACTGCCGAAAGTGGTCTGATTGAGTTAATACCGAGAATGTCGATGGTTTCCTGCAGATTCTCGCGGGTAACCATTGTTGGTTGCAGAACTTGGCGTTGCTCACCCAGCGATCCGATAAACAGATCCCCGGCCAGACCAGGCATCGCCAGTTGTGCGATATTCTGGTGCCAACGTTCGCCGTCAACACCAATCTCTGCCCTGACCCGCAAATCGATAAACCCCTGCATTTTAAGGGCGGTTGGTGCTCGCCCGGTCAGCGTAAGACCAAGAAATTCGCCGATCAGCTGTGGTGTCATCTGATACCTGCTGGTTAAGCTCAAATCTGGCAGAAAATGAGTTTCTGGCTTGCTTTTGCTCCAGCTAAGGCGCAGGTCATTCAGCCCTTTTACCTGTCGCAATCTGCTCTCGATATCTTTAGCCAGATTAAACAGAATATCAGGATCTCTGCCGCTTATCAGGACATCGATCGGAGCCTTTGTCGTTGCCATGGGAGTGGCACCAAACTCCGAAACAGAAAAGCTTATGAGTTCAGGAATCAATGCGAACTTTTCGCGCCATTCTTGCGTGATCTGCCAGATACTCTGCAGTCTTTTGTCTCTGGTAGTAAGCCTCACCTGAATATCAAGCTGTTGTAGCAGCTGCCCGCCGGCGCCAAAGCTAACCTGTCCAGGCTCAGCGCCAGCTACGGTTGAAATACTCAGCACATGCTCATTGCTGCTTATTATCTGCTGCATTTTGTTGATGACCGTCTCAACTCCTGCAACATTTGTCGACGGAGGTAAGTCTGCCTTAATGATAATCATGCCGGTATCCATGCGCGGCATCAGTTCTCGACCAATCATTGGTAGAACCAGTCGGGCTGTAATCAACAAAAGAACTACTGTTGCTATAACCAGTGGTACTCTTATGCGCAGTCCGACTCTCAGTAATTTCAGGTAAATAGCTGTTACAAATTCGAGGAAATGGTCTACCAGTCGATAAAATCTGCTGACCAGACCATTGCCCGGTGCCGATGAAATCTTGGCAACATCTTCTTCTTTCTCAGCTACAGCCATTAAGCGCAAAAGAATCGGCACCACGGTCACAGCCGCAATAAATGAGCCAATAAGAGTTGCGGAGATGGTCATGCTCAATGGCCGCAGAACCTGCTGAACGTAGCCACCAACAAACATGATCGGAATCATCACCACGATTGTTGTCAGCATGCCGCCCCAGACTGAAAAGACTACTTCTTCAACGCCTTTTACCAGTGCGGCAAAGCTGTGTTTTTCGGTATCTAAATGGCGCCATGAGTTTTCTACTACAACAATTGAAGCATCTACAACCATACCAACAGCTATTATAAGGCCCGAAAGCGTAACCATATTGATCGTAAAAGGCGTGAAATACAAAAAGGCAAAGGCACTCAGAAACGATAGTGGAATCGAAACGCCTACTATCACTGCTGCGCGCAGATTTTGCAGAAAGACAAGTACAATCAGCATGGTGAGCCAGACTGCTGAAAACAAGGCGCCCTTCATGCCGGCGACATTTATCGTAATAATTGGTTCCTGATCTGTGGTAATTGCAAAGTTTATTTCGGGATAGCGCTTTTGAAGCTCTGGTAAGAATGCTTTGACGCTGCTCAGGGTTCCAACTGCATAACCATCTTCTGGTTTGAGAATATTTAAAGCTATTGCTGCCCGCCCATTACCGTGATAAATACTGCGCGGAGTTCGCATATCAAGACTTACCGAGGCAACATCGCCAAGCTTGATAATACCGCCCTGCTGCACCCGCATCGGTAATTCTGCAAGTTCCTGTGGAGTGCGCGCTTCATTGAGCGTTTTAACCAGCGATTCGCGGCCGCCAATATCGAGATAGCCTCCTGGCAGCGAAATATTTTGCGCACCTATTGCCTTTAGAATCGTCTCAGGACTAAGTTTGAACTGACGTAACTTCTCGATATCCATGCGCACCAGCACTTCTGGCTCGTTGGCGCCGAACACGTCGACTTTGCCAACCCCAGACAGTCTTAGCAGCGCTTCCTTTATATCGTTTTCGGCAAGTATTCTGATTGCCTTGAGATCGAGCGAAGAGCTTGCTGTCGGTGTGAGCGCCAGAGTCAGAACCGGGCGATTGGCGTCGGTTATTCTGAAGAACTGCGAGGCTTGAGTGCCTGCCGGAAACTGCCGTGTCACTCGATTTACGGCATTTATTACATCTGTCATTGCCGCTGCCTGATCGGTGCCATATTCAAACTGAGCGTTTACTGAAGAAACCTCATCGCGCGAAGTCGAGACCACATTCTTGATGCCAGTGAGTCCCTTAAGCTCTCGATCAATAAGAGTTGTGACCCGACGGTTAATATCTCCGGCGGAAGCGCCCGGCACTACGGTCATAGTTACAATCTGTGGCGGAACCGTATCCGGAAAAAGATCAACGGGCATCACGAAATAAGAAATGACGCCCAGCGCGCCAACCAGTAACCAGAATGCAATCGACCAGGCCGGCCTTTTAATTACACTTTCGATTACGTTCATTTGATCACCTCGACGCTGAACGAAGCTGGCAATCTTACATTTTCCAGATAGTTACCCAACGCCAGATTTGTGCCAACTGGAAGTTGATCGGCAGATGCCACCAGAATCCCGTCATCAGCCCGCATCATTGGTTTTAACGCTATACGTCTGGCTTGAATTCCTTCGATCACATATACAAAAACTTGCTCAGAGTCATTAAAGTTGATAAAGCTGGCAGTCGGCGGAATTATCACGCCTTCGCCATTTTCTACAACTATGCGCACCGGAATCTGCATGTCGTAGGCAAAACCAGTCAGATTGCCCGGCATGGAAGCTTCAACTGTGATCTGGCGCAAGTCATTTTGAACCGGATAAACCCGACTTATAACAAAACCATTCTGGTTTATGTTTTTAAGCATAACGGCCTGCCCAATCTGCACTCTCGCCGCTTCCTGTTGTGGAACCTGTATGAGCAGGCGAGTCATTGAAGTGTCTTCTATCGTGTAAACTGCCACTCCAGGTTGCACCAGACTACCTTCTTCCTGCAGTCGTGCCGAAATAACGCCATCAACCGGAGCCAGAATTTCGGCGTAGTCGAGTCTGGTCTGCCAGACACTAACGTCTTTTTCAGAAGCCTGCTTTTGCGAAGTCAATGCTGCTATTTGTGCTTTTTGTGACGAAATCTGTGCCTTAAGTGCTTCCAGCCGGCTCTCTGCTTCGGCATGGCGATTAATCGTTGCATCTAAAGCGCTTTGGGACTGTGCTCTAACCTTAAACAAGCGCTGATCTCTGTTCAGATTGCTTTTCCAGTAATCGAGATTAATCTGATAAGCATCAAGCTGACTGGTCAAGGCCTGTAAGCTCGCACGCATGGCTGCCACCTGTCCTGACGCTGAATCAGATCGCGCCCGCGCGGCTTGCAACTGTGCCTTTTGCTCATGACTGTTGATAACGGCAAGAACTGCACCTGCAGCGACCCGGTCGCCTTCGCGGTAGTTCATTTCAGTAATCTTACCGCCAGTCTCAGCCTTAAGTTGAATGGTCGCCGCGCTTTTTACTGTTGCCAATGCAGGAACACTACGCACAGCAATGCCATATTCGACGTTAATGGTCTTTACCGCCAAAGGCGGTTGTGGCATTGCCTGGGCCTTTTCCAGGGCGGCTTTTTTGCGCATGAACCCGAAAATTGCCAGAGCAACGAATGTTGCGAACACGAGTATTATGACTAAGTTTTGCCAGTTCAGATATTTATGTCTGCTCATCTTTTTACCTCATCAGGGGCAATTAATCTCGCCATTTCAGCCATGTTGCGTGCACCGTCCTCAAGTAAGCCGTCGCTTGAACGCTGTAGTGTCCATTTGATAACAGCAGTCTGCAGCAAACCAATCACAGCAGCGGCAAGGGCTTCAGGTGACAGATTTGCCTTAACATGCCCTTTCTTCTGACCACTTTTCACCATACTTGCTACCGACTGCTGTAAAAAGTTGATGTTATGGCGCATGACCTCAAGCAGTCTCTGATTCTGCGGGTTTACAGCCTCGGATAGGAACAAAATTGGATTCAGCCGCTCGTTGAGCAGGTGATGAAGATGTAATTGAAACAGCTCTTCGAGCTTTTTGCCAAAACCGATTTTTTCATCGACCAGTTGACTGATTGCTTCGCGCCAGGGCGTAAACAAAGTTCCGAGCAGAGCCAGCATCAGCTCTTCCTTGCTGGAAAAATGTCGGTAAATTGCAGCTTCGCTGATGCCAATGCGCCCAGCAACTTCTCTTATCGTGAAGTTGCTGAATCCCTCATTAAAAATCAGGTCACGAGCGGTTTCAAGAATCTGGCTGCTCCGTTGTACACCACTTTTTCTACGCACGATTATTCTTTCACCGTCTTCCTGAACCAGTTGTGTTGTTTTTATATTTTCCAGTCGCTGACTATCAATTACAGCGGTTTCTTTTTTCAGTGGCTGTCGAGTTTTCTTGTCTGTTTGCCCAGTTACTATCTGTCCAGCTGTTTCCATTTTTTTGCTATTTGCCGTTCGCTTTGCCATATTTTGCCTCCAGATTGGGTCATTTCCCGAGCGTTTCGTTCTTATTTCCGACAAACTGGGGATTACTTTCTGCTGTCTTTACATCAGCTGCACACCCAGCACAATAGAGCCCTGATATTTTGCTTGTCGCTATTAAGTTAGTTAACGTTAACTTAAGTATAGTGTTTATTGAGCAGCTTGTCAAGTTGCAAAATTTGCTGAAGCTATAAAATAATTGTTGGTGATCATTAGCAGTGATTTGCCTGTCATTTTGGCTTGTTCTGGTAATCAGGCAACTGCTCTAAAAATACTGGAGAGCGCGAAAATGTGGGAAGATTAAATTATAGTGTATATGCGGCGGCAAAGCCGGCTAAGGTCATCTGTTCAGAGATCTGATCGTGCGGAATCAGCAGATATGCCCAGCTTTTTTTGTCTGTTGCTTGAGCGTGAGCTGTTGCGTGTTTACACCAGGTATTTGCTGCCTTTGCTTTTGCCAGAACAGTCTCATCGTTCATTTCGCTGGCACGTTTAGGTTCACAAAGATACTTACCTGACTCGGTTTCTACAACAAAATCTGGCTCATAAGAAGCATTTGCTGAAAATTTGATCTGAAAGTCGCCTTTTGCCGGTTTGAACCATTTCTTTACAGAAGGATCGTTTTCCAGAATAACAGCGAAGCGCCTTTCCGAATCCGAATCAAACTTTTGAATCGGGTACAGGCACTTGGCAAAGCCGCCAAAAATCATATTCTTGATCTGATTGCGTTGCCCTTCTGGCACTGCTACGCGAAAACCACGAACATTCTCATCTGCAGACGAGCTGAAATTGCTTGACCGCAGAGTGTGAAAGCCTTTGGTGACATGAGCCTCGTATTCAGCAGCAGTTTCAAAATAATGTTCCTGCATTTGTAAATAAACGATATCTGCCAGGCGCTGCTGATGATATTGCAGAACATTCAGTAACTCTGCATCAGTTTTGAGATAGCTGCGAATGTGCTTTATCATCTGGGAAGCAAGCTTATACAGAATTTTTGCATGTTCTTCGTAACAAATGTCATCATGAGCAGAAAGGCTTCTGACAATGTAATCTTCATGCCGTTTTTCTTCGACCAGCGCACTTCCGCTCTGCATTGTAAAGCGCTGACGATCATGCAGATGCTGAACCAGAATGTCCTGTGAAACTGGTTGCAAATTAATACCGCTCAGGTCAAGGTCAAAGTCTCGATAACCACAGATCGGCTTGCCCTTAGGCAACACCACAATCTTGGGAATGTCAATCGTAAACTCTGTGTAGAGCCTGGTTGCTCTGGTCACTACCATGGCAACGTCAATTTTATTGCCATAGTCAAGTGTGTCCTGCCTGGGTCTGATTCGCTCTTTGACCTTTTCCGAAATTTCCTTCTGAATGTCGGGATTCTGCAGATCCTGACTGCTTTTTAAGCCTTCATACTGTGCAATTATGTCGATTGTTACACTGGCAATTTCGCGCTCTTCGCCAGTGGTAAAAACAGGCCCTTCTCTGTGCTCCAATATTGGCGTTTCGTCTTCACCAGCTTTATTGATAAGGTTTTCGAAAGTAGTTTTTACTATTACAGCCTTTTTGCCATTTTCTGGAATATCTCGACCAATTACGATTCCTGATCTGATTATGGAGTCTGGATCATTGGCATGGTCGATTATTTCCTGAAATCTGTCGTGCGATACGATAGTAAGGCGATCAACTGCCGGTATACCGACCCGCTTTCCGTAAGGAAGTCTGAGGCCGCGGCCAATAGATTGTTCAACCAGAGTTTTTGAGTTGGCAGCACGCAAAGGCACAATTGTATAGAGATTGGTGACATCCCAACCCTCTTTGAGCATATTTACGTGAATCACAATTTCTATCGGATTATAAGCATCCTCTACTGTTAGCAGTTGTTGAACAATTTCGTCGCCTTCATTACCCTTTGTGCTTTTCGAATGAATAGTAATGACCTTGCCCTTATAGCGGCTGGCAAAGAATTCAGCAGACTCGACCAATTTTTGTAGAGCGTTGGCATGGCCAGTATCTTGAGCTACGATCAGCATAAAAGGCTTGATTATTTTCTGGTTGTTGTTGCGGGCATATATTTCCAACTCAACCTTGGTGACTTCATGAATACACACCGCATCTTCGAGTTTCAGCTTTTCGAGAGCACTTTCTGAGTAATTCGCCGGATCAAAATTTTCACGGGTAGCAACAGCCGGCTCTTTGACAAAGCCGTCGTCCATGGCACAGCTTAACGGATAACTGAAAATAACATTGTTAAAAGCTTCAGTTTTTGAATTGCCGCGCTCAATCTGTGGCGTTGCGGTAAGCTCGAGACCGAGAACTGGTTTCAACTCGTTAATCGCTGACAAGCCGGCGTCAGCGCGGTAACGATGAGATTCATCCATGATCACGACCAGATCGTCAAGACCTGCCAGATAATCAAAATAGCTTTCCCCAATTTCTTCTCGCAGCCTGCGAAAGCGTGGAATATTTTTCTTCTCATCGTCCGCTGCAAATTTGCCTTTATCTTTGGCGGTAATTTTGGAGATATTAAAGATGTTGATATGAACATCTTCATCAAGAAGCTTGGAACGCCTGATAGCCTGCCCACTCTCATAGTTGTCGCCAGTGATGATCAAAGGCGGATTCTGAGCAAACTCGCCGATCCCCTTGAACACGTATTTGGGTGTGTTTGGCGTAAAATCTGCGATGAGTTTGTTGTAGATCGTCAGATTTGGAGCAATTACGAAGAAATGTCGAATGCCTTCGCTCAAGTAGAGATAGCTGATAAAAGCACCCATGAGCCTGGTTTTGCCAACACCGGTAGCGATAGCAAAGCATAGTGAAGCAAAGTCACGATCAAAAGCTTTCACATGGGCGAATTCGGATTGCACAACTGCCAGTAGATTTGTGGTATCGGCGTCTTTTTCGAGTGGAATAATTTCGCAGAGGCGCTGCAGAATTTCCAGAGATTCACGTTGCGGTTTGCGCAGACTTAGTCGGTTACTGATGGTATTAACATGCTGTATGCTCATATAGTCCTCGAATCAGCTGTTTTCTCTCTGACAAATCGGCCTCAGCCTTCGCCGTCAGGCTTGAACAGGTTGGGTTGCGCGGGTGCTTTCTTTGTTTTCGACTTTCGGGTGCGGGGTTTCTCCGGTTCAGTTTCAATATCAGGAGCCGGTTCATCTACAGGTGTTTCTGGCAGATTCTTGATCTCAAGGCTGTAATCGTCATGACCCCATTCACATTTTTTCAGAACCGCGTTTGGAATTTTTTTTATCGTAAGATTGCCGTAGCGAGCCAGATCACCTCGAAAAGCTGAGCAACAAATCAAAAGAGAGCGTTCACTGCCAATTTCATCGCATATCTTTTCGAGCATTGCTTCAGTCATAAACTGGGTTGTTACATAAATGAAGTCTTTTTCGCTGCTTTGTCCATGCTTCCAGAAAAATTCGTCACTGGGCGAATATTTAAAACCTTCAAGCTTGCACATGGCTTCAGCCAGCATGGCAGCGTTAAACTGCGAATTGATAACCGGATTACCCCATTCGTCTTCTTTTATAAGCGTCGGCCCAAGCTCATAAAACCTGAATCCGCCGCCACCGAACCACGTCTGTTGCCCGCCTTTGCTATTTTCGCCCACTTTTTCGGTACACTTTTCACAAAGGCTGTCCCGGCAATCCTTGCACAGACCTATTGCAGCCTTGTTGTCCGATGCAAGCGTGATGCCACCGAGGTCTTTTCCGTCTACGACCTTCTTCAGCCTGGGCAAACAATGGGTGTAGCAGTGCTCGCCAAGCTCAATCATGATCCAGCGGCGACCCATTTTATGTGCCACCGCGCCGGTGGTGCCGGAGCCAGCGAAGGAATCGAGTATGAGATCGTCAGGCTGCGTCGCAATGTGGAGTGCCGTCTGAATTAGCTGCTCGGGTTTTGGTGTGGAAAAAACATCATCGCCAAATAGCGCCATCATTTCTTTCATTGCGTCTTGGTTATGTCCCGCGAGTGTGTGTTTCCATAGGGACATTGGCATCATCCCTTGGTTAATTTCGGAAAAAAAATTCTTCAACGCAGGAACACTATTGGTTCCTTTCGTTCCCCACCAAATGCGTCCCTCGCGTTCTTTTGTCTCATGCACTTCTCGCGACATTGCCCATACCCGTGTGCGTTTCGGCCAAATCTCTTCACCAGTATTCGGTTGCCGAATTGAGTAAAACAGATTCGGGCGTTCCTCAGCAGAATAGCGACATGTGTAATCCATCGCTTTCCATTTACCTCTGGGATCGTTATCAGGGTTCTTGTAACGACTGGTCTGGTCATCCGTGAGTGGCAGAAGGTTTCTACGGAAGCCATTACTCTTTCGATAGCAAAGTATGTGATCGTGGACATAGCCAAAATCCTTGGTATCAGGCGGCGGTGAGTAACGCTTTTCCCAAGCTATATCGCATAAAAAATTTGCCCGCCCAAACACCTCATCACACATAACTTTAAGGTAATGCGCCTCGTTGTCGTCAATCGTGATCCAAAGCGAACCATCCTCCGCCAGCAAGCGCCGAATGATCTCCAGCCGGTCACGCATCAGCGATAGCCAGATAGAATGCTCAAGGCCATCGTCGTAATGCGTAAAAGCGCTGCCGGTGTTATAAGGCGGATCGATAAACACGCACTTTACTTTGCCGGTGAATTCTTGCTCAAGAGCCTTCAAGGCCAGCAGATTATCGCCATGAATAAGCATGTTGTCGAAAATGTCATTTTCTGAAACCCGGTGAGTGGCGTGGTAAGACTTTTCCGGGTCTTCAATCAGAATTCTTGGCTCAAGCCTTGCCCTGTTTTCTTTGCCAATCCAGGTTAATTCGAGCTTTTGTTTCTTCGACATCAGCTTTCTCCGCTCAATTTCCGCATCTGTTTAGTAAAAAATGCTCTTCAAGGCTCTTCAACAGATGCATTTTAACCAAAGCACCACTTCAAGTCCAGCTATTTATGACAGAGTGAAGTGATTGCTGCGAGCAATGGCACTGAAGGCTGTGCTCAGTTTTCCTAAAAGTCTGCTGTAGATTTTTAAGCTTGTATAATCTTACCAAACACTGAAATTATGTTGAAACATTAGCGCTGCCTCTACTATAATTGATTCGAAAGTTCAGATTGAGAGATGATTAAATGCCAATAACGCCAAGTCCTTTGCGTTACCCTGGTGGAAAAACAGCTTATGCAGAAATGCTTAAGACGATTATTCACCAAAATAAACTCGAAGGTTGTGCTTACGCTGAGCCTTTTGCCGGCGGAGCCGGGGCAGCAATAACCCTGTTGTTAGATGCTACTGTCAGCGAAATTTGGCTGAATGACTTGGATATCGCGATTTACTCATTCTGGAAAGCAATTTTGCATCACACAGGAGATTTTTTGCGGATGCTTTCTGATATCAGGATCACTATTGATGAATGGCACAAACAGAAGCAGATTTATTTGCAAAAGCCAGATGACACGCTGGCACTTGGATTCGCAACCTTTTTTCTGAACCGCAGCAACAGAGCGGGAATACTGCTGGCAAACCCCGTCGGCGGTCTGTCTCAGGCTGGTGAATACAAGATTGATGCCAGATTTAAAAAAGATAAACTTGCTGAAAAAATTATTGCAATAGCTGCCCAAGGTGACCAGATACATCTTTTCAATCTTGATGCTATGAAATTTTTGAAAGTGTTGAGTAATGCCAGCAAAAAAATCCTGGTTTACTTCGACCCGCCTTATTTCAAGAAGGGTGAGTTGCTGTATCTGAATCATTTTCAGCACAATGATCACAAGAAATTGAGCAAAAAAATAGTCAGTTGCCAACTTCCCTGGGTTTTATCCTATGACGATCACCCGGAAGTTACACAGCTCTATCAAGATATACCCATTTATCGGAAAAAGCTGAGATACTCGGTAGCACGCCCTTCTGTTGGGCAGGAGTTAATAATCAGCAAGCTTGCATTACCGGATTATTTGAAAAGAGTCGAGACACAAATTTAATGACAGATCGCTGTGTAAAAATAACAAAAATACAGATAGAGGAATTTCGAAGATTTAATGATGTTGAATTTGAGCTGGGAGCCCTTATAACGCTCATTGCCGGACAAAATGGAACTTCAAAGTCAACTTTACTTGGAATGATCGCACAGCCATTTTCATTTGGTGTGTTCGCTGGCAAGTCAGCAGGTCGTGAAGATGCATCAAAATACACTGACAATTATCACGGCGTTGATCTTTCGTCATTTAAGGATCTTCATGGCAAAGCTTTTCAATATGATTGTAAAGATGTTTTCCGCCTTTCAAAAATTCACGACACTGATACAGAAAAATATAGATACAGATTAAAACTCAAGAGCAACTGTATTAGCAAAGAATCGCCAGTATACTCAGATGGCTTGCTTGTGCGAGCTCAAAAGAGGCCAAAAACCACTCAAATAAGATTTGTAGCCGGACCCGGCATTAGCAGTGAAAAGGGTGAGGGTAATTTTCCACACCCGGTTATTTACCTGAGTCTAAATCGGCATTGGCCGCTTGCGCTGGCCAAGACAGTTGAAGCTGAAAAGACATTTGTTCTCTCCAATGAAGAAAAAACATGGTATCTGAGTAAATACAAACAGATCCTCGTGGCAGATGAGGAGGTTGAAAATATAGAGTTTGTAAGAGCAGATATTAACAAAAAAGGCTATATAGGGGTTTCTGGTCATGATTATGACACTGAAAGCTTTTCTGCCGGTCAAGACAGCCTTGCTCAGATTCTCACCGCTATCTTGTCGTTCAAGCGGCTTAAAGAAAAACTCAAAGATAGATATCAGGGGGGGATGATTCTTATTGATGAGATTGACTCAACACTGCATTCCATATCGCAGCAGCGCCTTTTAGATGAGCTGGCAGCTGCTGCAGAGCAGTATAGTCTGCAAATCGTTGGTACAACTCATTCTCTGAATCTGCTTGAGTATGTATATAAATCCAAACTAAACAAAAAAACCAAAGTTATTTATCTGCAGAGACTAGACGACATAGTTGACGATGCTGGATTTACCTCTTTTGCTGAAATAGAAGGGCATTTGAAAGTTATATCAGCTCCACCCCAGAAAAAAGCAACAAAGCTAAAGGTGTCGGTTGTTTTTGAAGATCAGGTTGGCAAAAGCTTTTTTGATGCAATTTTAGGGAATCATTTAAAACAATATATCAAACCAATTAAAATCCCGAAATCAGGAAAAAGCATCAAAAACGTCAGTTCGAGCTATCTTTTCAATCTGGCTCCTTTGGCTGAAATCGTGCCAGAATTGTCGAAAATTATTCTTGTGCCAGATGGCGACATGGAGGAAGAAAGCAGAAAATCAGTTAAAACTCCTAAGAACTTGATTTGTTTGCCTGGCACATTCATGCCTGAAAGACTGCTATTTGATTTTTTAAAAAGTTTGTCGGGGCGAGACCCGTTTTGGAAAAAGTGCAAAGGCTTTAATTACAGCAAACAGACAGCTATTACAAGCTATGGTTCAGTTCCTGATGAAAAGCAAGAAGCAAAGAAATGGTATAAAACATGGTATAAGAAACAAAGTCCATACTGGGGCACCAACAATGTTATCGCTTTTAAAGCGTG
This sequence comes from Candidatus Rifleibacteriota bacterium, assembly GCA_018818125.1. Classification (GTDB taxonomy): domain Bacteria; phylum Muiribacteriota; class Ozemobacteria; order Ozemobacterales; family Ozemobacteraceae; genus Rifleibacterium. The sequence continues at coordinate 43,931 of JAHISQ010000115.1, read as the reverse complement.
GGGAGAGAATAATAAAGAGCTGTCTCGACAGTTTTGTATGTCTTTTCTGAAGATTCTCAAGAAGCTTAGTCCAGAAGCCATTAGCAAAGAGACTGTAGATAAGATTCTTAATCAATTCAAATAGACCCTAAAATGGGCTTGATACGGTTCTCAAAAATGTGTGTAAAAGCTTGAAACGTTGTGGATTAGAATGCAATTAATAAGATGCACGAAAAAACTACAGACAGAAATGGGTTTGAAGCCGACTGACCTGAGCAGCAGAGAGCCAGACAAATCGCTTCTTGGATCATGGACCGCAAATCTTTTGCTGATGGGCAGATACAAGTGCGTGTTGTTTTTTAACGAAGAGACGTATTTTAACTTTATAGTGCCTGATGTTTTGCGCAAGCACATCAAAGATTTGTCTAATATGTTTGTCGGCAATTTGAGCTGTGTTCTGGCTGACGAAGGAGTTCCTGAGCAGTTGCGCCAACAGATTATTGCAGAATGCGCTCAGATTGAATTTTGCAATACCAACAGCCGCCAGATTCTTGGAATGATGAACCAATTTGCGCGATATTATGAAAATGCATTTTGCGAGCTTGGCAGTCTGCACAGTTGCGAGATTCCCAATGTTATTCGTAACGCCAATCGCATGCTTGCTGGCATGCCAGAGTATAAAACACCGATAATAGAACTGCAAAAGCGTCTCGGCCTGCCAATCAAAAAGGCTGTCAGACTTTTTTGAACCCGCCATGGATTCATTGATGTGTCCTGGGTATTTCACAAATGGCTCTATTGAAAAATGGTGCCGGTCAGATTAGAATGAGCTCTCTATCAAACTGAGGCAGGTATTTCTTGATCTATTTATATTCGGGCTGCATTTTTCTATCGGCTTTTCTACTGTTTCTGGTGCAACCAATGATCGGAAAGATGTTTCTGCCCTGGGTTGGCGGATCATCAGCAGCCTGGAATACCTGCATGTTCTTTTTTCAGGCGTTGCTGCTGGCCGGATACAGCTATACCCATCTGTCGATCAGCCGACTAGGTGTCAAAAGGCAGTCTTACCTTCAGCTCCCGTTAATGTTGCTGGCCCTGTTTTTTCTGCCATTCGTCTACAGCAACTCTGCCGCAATACCAGACGATCCATCGACCTGGCTGCTTGTGCAGCTGTTCAAAACCATTGGATTGCCATTTTTTATCGTCTCAGGTATTGCGCCGCTTTTGCAGGTCTGGTTTGCTAATACCATGCATAAGCGAGCAACAAATCCGTTTTTTCTTTATGCTGCCAGCAACACCGGCAGTCTTGGCGCTCTACTCGTCTACCCAACCCTGATCGAACCATCGTTTGATCTTGCCGGGCAGGCTCAACTCTGGACAGCAGGCTACGTTCTGTTAATGGTTCTGATGGCGGTCTGCTTCTCAGCCGTTAAAAAAACAGAATTGTCAGATCAACCTGTTGAAGTCGCCAGTGCCGATTCTCCCACGCCCACCACACGAACTATCGCATTCTGGGTTGCCGCCGCATTTGTGCCATCGAGCATGCTGCTTGCTGTCACCCAATACCTGACCACAGATCTTGTGCCCGTGCCGATGTTCTGGATAATTCCCCTGATGATATATCTGACAACCTACATTTTCGCTTTTTCTGAAAAATTGGCGCCGCGAGCAGCAAGTTTCAGTAAGCTGTCACTGTTGGTAATACTTTCATTCATGTCATTCTACCTGTTTGTAGAGATAACCTACTTCTGGTTCAGTCTGCTCATACACCTTTTCACGCTGTTCAGCGTCGCGATGTTCTGCCATACAGCTATTGCTGAGAGCAAACCGGCGGTAAAACATCTGACCACTTTTTACCTGTGGATATCATTTGGTGGCGTGCTTGGCGGCTTTTTTAATTCACTGTTGGCACCAGTGTTATTTTCTGACTACTTTGAATACCCAATATTGATTGTATTAAGCTGCCTGCTGATCGACCGTTTCAATAGAAATCAGCCGCAGCAGGAATCAGAGCTGCAGCCAAAAACGCCCCTACCTGCAGCCGTTTCAGCTGTTACTGGTCTTTACATTTTTGCTGCAATAATCTTTATCTCGAATCTCAATCTGCCTGAACAGATTTTTCATTTAGCCACCTACTTTGGCTACAACAACACAGCGCCAGGCCTGAAAGAATTGCTGGAATTCATCGGTAGCAACCACGGCGCAATCAGACAGGCTGCATTTGCGCTCGCCGCTATTATTCCGGCCTTTATATTGATGAAACGCTATCGTGTAGCTTTTGCACCAGTCGTAGCAGTTGTTCTCATCCTGATTTTTGTTTACAACATCGGACAGCACAAGATTATTCGCAGATATCGTAATTTTTTCGGAGTTAAAAAGATTTTTTTTGATACGGAAAACAATCTACGCTACCTTGCTCATGGTTCAACCGTGCATGGCAAGCAGAGCTTTGTCGAGGGCTGGCGCAACGAGCCACTTACTTACTACCATCGGCGCGGCCCGCTTGGTGATATTTTTTCCCTGCCAGCATTTGCTAGAAATGACTTGAAAGTCGGCATAATAGGCCTTGGCATTGGCTCAATGGCAGCTTATTCAAAACCTGGTAACGAATTTGTGTTTTATGAACTTGACCCGCAGGTTGTTGATATCGCGCAAAAAACCGGAATTTTCTCTTACCTTAAAGAGTTCGCCAGCAACTGCAAAATCCAGATTGGCGACGGCCGCCTCAAGATTATGCAGGCAGCGGAGCAGTATTTTGACATCATAGTTATCGATGCTTTCTCTTCTGATGCGGTGCCAATACACCTTCTGACTGTCGAGGCAATGAAAATATATCTTAGCAAGCTCAAAGACGGCGGAATTATAGTTGTTCATGTTTCCAACCGCTATTTGAATCTGCAGCCAAACCTACAGGCGCTGGCACGATCCTACAATCTGCAGCAGACATTTATTGCCGACAGCAATTTCGACCCGAACGACTCAGTAAATTATGAACGCAGTCCTGCTGAATTCGCGATTTTTGCAAAAGATGCCGGCATAGTTAATTATCTAGCCAACATATCAGATAATGCATGGGCGCCAATAGATGCATATCCGAACTTTAAGGCTTGGACAGACAGTCACTCAAGCATATTTCCGTTGTTGAATTTCAGAACCAAAACACAAATTGCCCGAACCGAACTACAAAATTGACAGATTCAGAGGAAATTGGAGAAATTATGACCAGGTATGCGCCCAGATTTGTCTGCAAAAAGCCAGACAAACAGCAGGCAGATAGAGAAAATAAATGTCACCAGGAAGAGTCGGCCGGCAAAATCAGAGAAGAGCACCTCTGGATTAAGCAGTTTGCAGCTACGGCAATGGTTTGTATTGTCTTGATATCAATGCTTACTGGCTGTGGCAAAACAGGGCCAGAGGTTATAATCTATACATCTATTGATCAGCCAGTTGCCGAGCCTTTGTTTAAAGCTTTCACTGAAAAAACCGGAATCAGAGTCAGACCGGTTTTTGATACCGAGGCTGCCAAAACCGTTGGCCTTGCCAATCGCATGCGTGCCGAGTCGGCCGCGCCCAGAGCCGATGTGTTCTGGAGTTCTGAATTTTCTTACACGATCAGACTGGCAGCAGAGGGCATCTTTGAGGCATACCGACCAGCTCAGGCTGAAGATATTCCCGACTATTTTCGCGATGCGCAAAACCTTTGGACCGGTTCTGGGCAGCGATCCAGAGTGCTGCTCGTCAACAAGAACGCTCTCAAGCAGGATGACTGGCCAACATCACTTGCCGAATTGCTCGACGAAAAATGGCAACCAGGGCAGATTACCGTGGCGCGCCCACTTTTTGGAACCACCAACACCCACGCTTCGGCTATTTATGCGCGCGATGGCGAAAAAGGATTGCGCGACTTTTACGAAAAGCTCCAACAGCAGAAGACGGCGTTTGTCGATGGTAACGCTTCGACCCGAGATCGGGTAGTGGCCGGCACAAGTGTCGTCGGTCTTACCGACAGTGACGATGCGCTTGTGGCTATTAAGCGTGGAGCTCCGGTCGCCATGATTTTTCCTGATCAGGGTGGGGAACAGGCCGGTACACTGTTGATTCCCAATACCGCCGCGTTGGTAAAAAATGGGCCTAATCCAGAACAGGCCAAAGTTTTTCTTGATTTTATCACCAGTGCTGAAGGTGAACAGGTATTGACACAGCTCGGTGAAGGTTTTTTTCCGATACGGACAAATCTGGCACCGGATCTGGAATGGTTGCCAAAAGCAGGCGTCAAGGAGCTGCAGGTCTCACTGTCTGAGGTTGCTAACGCTATCCCCTCAGCCAGCGTAATCCTTAGCCAGATGTTTTTGCAATAATGGGTGCCTGGGATCCAAGCACCGGCTATAACCGGCGAACTCTCACGGCGGCTTTGCTCGTTTATCTTGTTTTAACCTTACTTCCTTTAACGTTGCCCTTGCTTGAAACAGGCTGGCAACCGACAACAACAGCAGATCCCGGTCCGGCTATAAAACTGCTCGGGCGTTCGTTGCATCTCGCATTCTGGACAGCCTGTATTGCCACCGGTCTTGGGTTACCACTCGGCATCGGCATGTGGCATTCAAAAACTATTGTTTTTAAACTTCGTAGTATGATTGTGTTGGCTCTTTTGCTGCCACCTTATCTGTTAATTCAAGGTTGGATGGCACTGGCCTGGGCCCCACCGCCTGGCCTCGCGTTTTTACACAGCCCGGAAGGTTTTAACTGGGCAGCAATAATTATGGGCACCAGCATGGCACCTTTGGCAGCATTGCTTATCGGTGTGGGCCGCAATTTTCTGCCTCGCACAGCGCTTGAAAGCATGGCTTTGTCTCAGGGACCGGTAGAAATGTTCAAGAAGCTTGTGTTTCCGCTGATTTTGCCGCTATTGCTAGCAGTATGGTTGATTATTGCCATGCTCAGTCTGCTGGAAGGCGGCGTGCCACTAAGTTTGCAGTTTCCAGTATTTGCCACCGAAATTACTTCACGCTTTCTTGGCGGTGAGAATCCGGTAAGCCTGGCAAGAAATGTCTGGCCGCTTTACTTAGCCTCTTTGGTGTTGTGCTGCGCTACTATATTTCTCACAAGGCGACTAAAACCAGGCCACGCTGGCGATAAACCAGATTCAAACCACTTTCTTTTGAATATAGATTTTTTGCCAGCTTGTCTAAGGATCGCCATTAAATCCGGCTGGCTGCTGTTTGCTCTGCTGCTCGGCCTGCCACTGCTTGGACTGATTCGCCAGGCCTTTACCGGTAGTGTTTACAGTCTCACTGCCAGCTCTGATGGATCAGCAATGCTGCGTTCTGTTATGCTGGCCTCCGCTTCCGGCCTGATTGCAAGTTTTCTCGTTGTGCCGGCTGCAGCGACAATTGCTCTTAAAAAACGCTTTTGGCTTGCTATATTGGTTTTTCTTCCGTTGGCCCTGCCAGCCAGCATAACTGGCATTACCTGGGCCGCCTGGGGCGTGCGATTGCACGCGTGCTGTCGCTGGTTGCCAGAAATCACTCCTTTGCTTCTCGGCCATCTTGGGCGAATACTGCCTTTTGCCATGCTTGTATCGCTTGCGCTCTGGAGTTCACAACATCACCGGGCAGCCAGGGAGGCCGTGTTCATGCACAAAAATCATTTCTGGCAGCGCATTGCAGTCGAATGGCCGCATTATCTGCTGGTGTTTATGGTAAGTGCAGTTTTTTCGCTGCGCGAACTCGAAATTTCGCTGCTGACGGTTCCGCCTGGCGGTGAAACCCTGCCAATAAGAGTTTTTAACCTGCTTCATTACGGCGCTGGCTCGGATGTCGCACGTCTGAGTCTGTTGCTTGCACTGCCGATTGCCGCTGCAGCTCTTACGATCGTCAGAAAATGGGAGAACGCCTAAGCTATGAAACTCAGAATCGACAAGTTATCGTTCAGCCGGGATCAGCTCAAAATTATCGACAACATTTCATACGAGTTCGCGACTGCCCAGGTTACCATGCTGACCGGGCCGTCAGGCTGCGGAAAAACCACGTTTCTGCGTCTACTGGCAGGTCTTGAAACCCCAGATTCCGGCGAAATATTGGCAAACGAAACGCGATGGAGCAGTCCGCAAAAAATTGTGCCACCCTGGCAGCGCAATCTCGATATGCTTTTTCAAGGAGACGCACTCTGGCCAAATCAGACTGTCAGTCAGCAGATAGACTGGGTAAGGAGTCGCACTCAAACGACCCCGGCAGACTGGAACATTGACGAGATAATCGAAGAACTAGGAATAAAAGAGCTGTTGAACCGTTATCCAGCTGGTCTTTCTGGTGGCGAATCCCGACGTTGCCAGCTTGCGCGCATATTGGCCGGAAATCCATCAGTGTTGCTGCTCGATGAACCGCTTTCCGGACAGGATGCCAAAAGCGCGGCAAAAACAGCTCAGCTGCTCGCCACACTGCTTAAAACGGCAAAGATTACAACAATTGTGGTAAGTCACGAAACCGCGCTGTTCTCAGATTTTGCCTGGCAAACCCTCTACCTGCCAGACATGAGTCACGAGAACAAACGGAATTTTACGTAAGTTTAGCTAATAGCTGCCATCTTAACAACCAAAGGTCTTTTTGGTTAGTAACCTTTTTTTTTAAGTCTATGCAATGACGGTGGCTCTGATATCAACGACCAGAAGCGCGCTTAGCTATCCAGGCTGCAGTGATTACTGAAAGCAGAGGCAGCAGCAGCATCAGATTATCCTGCGCCTCGGCTATATTCTCGATAATGCTCAGCAACATCGCGTGGTTGTAACTCAACCTGACCCCGACGTAAGCGCCAGAGGTCACCAGAGTCAAAAATCTGAAAAAACCGCGACTGCTGCCGGCAATGAAGGCAAAAAACACGGTGGCTATACCGAATCCGGCTGACAGCAGAAAACTTTGCTGCTCAAGAGCAGCGCCGCCAGCTACAGAAAGAATTCGCAAGTTTTCGGAGACAAAGAACAGGCCGAATATGAAAGAAACCCATCTGACCGAAGATATCGGTTTGTAATCATCTGGCTCGGCCTGCTTGATTTGACCGGCAGGCTCATCGGGCTGCTGCGAGCTGCGCCGGTCTATGCTTTGTTTTGCGGGTTTGTCAGAACGGCCCGAATCACCTGAGTGACCACGTGCAGCCTGCACAGCGTTCGCCACATAATCGTCAAGACTTTCTTCAATTGCTGAAGAAGGCGGTGGTGGTGCCGACTGACGCACTTGCTTTGCTGGCCGGGGTGGTGGTGCAGGAGGAAGAGGCGCCGCTGGCGGCAAGGGTCTGGCAGGTCGTGGAGGTGGCGCCGGCGGCAGGGGAGTTGAGGGGGGCAACGGCCGCGCAGGTCGAGGCGGCGGTGCAAGTGGCGGTGGAGCTGCCGGGCGAACTGGCTCGGCAGGTCTCGGGAGCTGTGAAGGCGGCACAGAAAGGGGCGAATTCAGCGGCCGGGCTGGTGCGGGTGGCAACGGCTCTTTAATGGCCGGGATTTCCTGCGTTCTATGCAACGAATCAGAGACATTGAACATCATAGTGGCGATGTTCTGGCTGTCTGGCTCTGGTTTTTTTGGGCCATCGACAATTTTTATCGGCACATCGGCAATTTTAAGTTCATCGCCTTTGTATATCGGCATTTTGCCGGTGGGTTTTTCGCCATTCAGCCAGCTGCCATTAGAGCTGTTGAGGTCTTCGAAACAGATATGGTCTTCGTGCTGTATAATCTGGGCATGGCGTCGGCTTACCAGTTTGCTTGACAAAGCCATCTGGCAGTCATTGCTGCGCCCGAGCACCCAGGGAAAGACGTTAACAGTAATCGGGGCGAGGCCGGCAACTTCAAGTATCAGCACAGCTTCAGTTTGCGACTGAGGAGGTTGCGAAGACACTGGTGAAGATGATTTTGATGCCGCAGCTTTTTCGGCATGGTCTTGCGCTTCAGGTGTTTTATCGGGCGCTGCACTCTTGGGTGGTCGCATCACTCGTGCAGCAATACCCGCCGCTGCAACAGCAGCAGCACCCTTCAGTAGATTGCCTGCGGCATTAACAGCCTTGCCGGCAAAGTCTGAGTTGCTACCAGAAGGAGAATCTTTTGGAAAAGGAAAACTGCCAAAGCTGCCAGAACTGCTACCAGATGAAGGTCCACCAGAGCCAGACCGTCCACCGCCAGACGGGCCGGAACTCCTGTCGTCGTCTGGCAATGAGCTGTTAACATCGGGCAAAGATTCGATATCTGGCAGATCTATGTCTGGCAGATCACCTTCGGGGATATATGCTGGTAATCCCGCTTCCGGCATGTTGGCAATTTTCTGCCATTCTGCTTTTAGCTCCTGCATCGCTGCAGTAGTATCGTTGGCATCGACAATGCTGCCATCTGGCTTTATCAGACGATCTTTAATGATTTCTGCGCTGGCGTCAGCAGCCTGCACATGCAGACCTTTGTCGCTGCGAATAATGTTCCAGGTAATACAGGATGGGCCACTGAGAACCGCAGCCTGAAACATGCTGTTTTCGAGTGTAAAAACAAGCTGGTGAGTTGCTGAAAAAAGACAAAGGCTATGATCGTCGAGTGCGCCTTCCCAGTTGCCGATGGGTGGGCCAGCAGGAGCTGTTTGAAACATCGCCATCGCAGCAATTCCAGAACTTAGCGCAACTGAAGCATCGGCAATCAGTTTTTCATCACTGCCAACATTGCTTATCTGCATGGCCAGCTGTTCGATGGCCGGCAAAAAATTACTCAGATCGAGTGATTCTCTTACTGTCATGCGCTGTCTCCGGTTTCTCCAAAGCAAAGGCCAGTGATCAGCAGATCATACTTTATAACCAGCCCGAACATGACAAACACTGAGACGCCAATCTGGGGAATGTCTACAACAGCCGCTTTAAAAATATTAAACGCTTTATCGACAAGACTCATCGCTTCTATTATCGGTGCAGTAGCGGTGCCGCCTGAGAATATAATGCCAAGCATCGCCACGCCGAGCGATCCGCAGGTTACAATAGTGCTGACAATATTCATGATTTCGTCAATTTTGGCGGTTGCAATCTCGTAACTGCCGTAGTTGCTTGATACATCAATAATTTCGCGACTGAAATTACGGCGAACGGGCTCCCAGTCACGAGGCAACCACTGATTCGTCGCATATTTGTAAAGATTACCAACCACCTGATTCGGCTGACGGCCAAGAACGTCAAATTTCATCTTAATATTTTTCATACCAAGATCCTTGATGTCATTCTTGTCCGGGTCCTCGGTATAGTCTTTGACAAACTCTGCAATCAGTGCGTCGAGAACCTTCTCGATGCCATTCTCGCTGATTTCGTCCTGTGTTTTGGTCGCCTTGAGAATTCTTTCTACCTCGTTCTTAACCTGGTCAGAGTGTTTGTAGAGCCAGTCCAGCACCCATGAAGCAAGACCTTTCGCCTTCTGGCAAGCCCAGCCGATAAAAGCTGATGAAAGTTGGTAAATCATCTTGCCAAGGCGTGTAAACAGACTTGCGGCAATATCGATGACCGCCTGAAACAATTCCTGGATGGCAGTTGTAAAGCTGGAAACCCAGCCTGAAGCAGTCTCAACCGCATCATCGGCCGCACCTTTTGCTTTGTTCGCCCATGCTACCAGTTCGTCCCAGTGCTTGGTGGAATTGGCCAGCATCTCGCGAAATGCTGCTATCTTGCTACTCAAAGCTGCCGCCAGATCATCGACAACCTTCACCAGATCGTCTAGTAAACCTCCGATGGTTTTTGCCAGTCTGGCTCCAAATTTTCCGAGCCCTTCAAGAAACGCATTAATTCCGCCTCTGATCTTTTGCAGCAACGGCACAATCTGCTTGGTAGCTTTGTCGCCAAGAGATGAAGCAAAATCGCCCATCCATGAGGCTCCTCGTGCAATCCAGCTCCCAAACCGGCTTTTCGCAAGCCAGTTAAGGATCCTCCGACTTTCTTTTGCAAACGAACTACCCGCCTGTTGCAATTTTTTGCCGCCTTGAAGAGAGTTGAGAGCAATAGCGATTAAACTGCTCATAAGTCCTTCAAATCGGCTTTTAACAAGGTCTTCGTGCCCTTTGAAGCGCCGAAAAAACGAGTCGGATCCTTTGACCGCCACAATCATCAGTTGAACGCCGGCAATGGCAAGATCAATGTCGTCTTCTTTTTTGGCAGCAAGCTGAGAGCAGAAGTGATAGCGGTAATACTGCAACTTTTTCTGAAAATCTGCTGAAAACAGTCTGAGTCGGTCTGTGGTCAAATCATCTTCATAACCTTTTATGCGCGCTTCTTGTTCCTGGTCGAGCAGCATTAAAAAAACCTGCTTTTTCTCAGGATCTGAAGACAATAAAAGCGGAATCGATTTGATTTCGGCCTTTTTAAAGGCCTCTTCGATCTCGGGCAGTTTTAGAGCCCATAACCCTTTGGCGGCTGAGGTCTGCTGCGGCCCCGGCGTAGCATCTTCACCTACTGCCAACGAGAATCTGGCCCCAACAACTCCAAAAAACTTGCGTGGCCCACCCGGCATTTCAACCGGTATAACCAGGTTACCCCGAATTTCACTACCCGTCATCTGGTCTGGCGTAATTTCGATTGATTCAACCGCCGGGTCTTGTATAAGACCTTTTTTCTCAGCGACACAGGCAAGCTTGACCGATGGAACGACCGGTATTACCACTGTTTTTTCGAGTGGCACAGCCTTTTTGCCATCGCCCAGCAGAATCTTAATTTCGTCATAAAAGCGTTGTTTTGGCTTATAAGCAAGCTCAGGCGGCGCTGCATAACGCAGTTCGACATAGCCTTCGCTGTCGGTTTTGCCGGTTTCCGTTAAAATGCTGCCTAACGGGCTGGATTGAGAGACTTTATCCCATACAAACTGCACCGGCGCATTCGCAAGCGGTTCATTTCTGGCTTCCTGGCGCAGTTTGATGCGCACTGCTATTTCCTGGCCGGGTCGCGCTGGCAGTTCTGGCAAAAAAGTTGCTTCAATTGCAATGCGGGATGGGCTCAGCACCAAGGGAATTTCAAGTTTGCCAGTTGGTTTGTCAGACGGCTTAATCCGTGAAAAAGCCTTGATTATAAGCTTTCCACGCAACGGATCTTTGAGGTCCGTCATAGGTCTGGCACTTCGCCAGTTGCTTACCGGCGGCAGAATACCTTTGTCGAGCTCGGCGCACACAATAGTTTCTTCGTCAAAAGTGGATTCGAGCCGATACTCGAAATCTTCGTCAGGAGCACGAAAGACTTCGCCAGTCGCAGCATCGACCTGTTCAACCCAGACAGTTAATGCGCAAGAACTTTGGCCATCAGCCAAAAGCCAGACTTCTGAGTCTTTCCAGCAATCATCGGGAGAAACCGTGTAACCCATTGCTTGAGCTGGTTCCGCTACATAAATATTACACTCTGTGGTCAGCGGCTCCAGTTGCGTTGAATCCGAAACAACCGGTAATGCCTTTATCTTTACTCGCACAGGTTTTGTGAACTTATCAGGACTATTGTAATTTGCAAATTGATCAGTTACCGCTACTGTAGCAGCGACAATTTCGCCCTGATCCTGGACAACAAAAGAAAGCCAACCCGAAGGTTCACAGACGAATTCTGGCTGGTAAAAGTCACAGGGGTTATACTGGCCATTCTGATCACGTGCCAGCATGCGCACGCGAATATCGGTCGGCACCCAGCGTTTGCTGGTAGCATCGTATTCTATCGAAAAGTCGGGCATGTCAAAAGACCTCCAGAACGTAAGCGGGGCCGCCGCCAGGTGCGACGGTAACGGTGGCAGAGCAGCTCTGGCCCCCCCCGATGCCGGTAACATAAATATAGGCTGGTTGTGGCACGGTGCTGGCAGCCGCTTCGGCGCGTTGGCCAACCATGCAGTTCATACGGCAAACACCGGAAGTCTGACTGAGCGTCATCCAGTTTTCGCCCTGCGCTGACAGAGATATCGAAGCATCGCCGGCAGGCACCAGTGCCCCGCCGTTTTCGCTTTTCCAGACGGCGACCATAAGTTCGGCCGGAGATTCAGCGCTGACTGCAAGGTTGTAACTGCTAACCTGCAATACATAGGTAGTTGTAGTTACTGCGGCATCGGCAGCACCAGCGCCAATAGCAGCGCCAATCGACGGTGGCACTCCCGCTTTCATGAGTTCAATTGAGCCTTCAGACTTAACCCATGAAGTTATCTGAGTTAAAATCGGGTCATTCGGATTAACGTTTTCCCACCAACCCTTGTCATGCGCAAACAGCTGCTGATCGCAAAGCAATACCAGCATGCCACCCAGCGCCGTAAAGCTTAAAAACGACGCGACATGGCTATTTACCGGTAAGGGTTGCCCGGTTTTGGTTAGAATAAGATAAAGTGTGTAAAGCGCCAGTCCCCAGCCGACGGTTGGACCATATTGCCATACCGAGCGCGAAAACATGCCGACTGAGACGCCAAGAAACATGAGTTGCGAAAGACCAGCGTATGAAGTTTGCTTAAGAGATGTTTGGCGCAGTTGACCAGCCATTTGCATGCCAATGCGGGCAAGCCATGAACCCAGCGCCAGCGGAATAATAGAGCCAACCAGGCCGAGACTGATAAAGCTCAACATGTTTTGCGACTGCTGCGGCAAATAATCGCTCAGCCAGCGCGCAAAAATTATGCCGGCTGCCAGCGCGACTATATTTAAACCCAGGTTTGGCGTACAGGCTAGTGCCACCTGCTTCGGCATGCTTAGCAGACGCCGCAGGCTGTTAAGTATGCCATTGCTGCGAAATGCCCGCCACATGCTGAGAATAAGGGCACCACCCAGCAACCAGCCAAAGACGGCCGGCCACTTGTTGCCAATAATGGCAATATTGCTGCCAACCTGAAAATCACCGATAGTGTAATCAATATACCAGGGAAGCTGTCCGCTAAAGATCGTATTATTGTAAGCTGACAGATGTTGAAACATGCGGCTGATATTACTGTTTTTATCGAAGCCATCATTGCCGACTGCCAGCAGAAAAGTATGCAACAGAAAAGCGATAACCCCGAAAGTTAACATCACGCGTCCGCGCTGAAATGTATTGCGAAGAATCTGCGCCGTCAGCCCGCGAAAGTCAAAACTGATAAAACCAGGTAGTTCGCTGGCCGCAATCGTTCCCTGACCGTTGTGCTTAAAACTGTTATTAGCAGCAGGTTCTGATGTCTGTACCTTTGCCGCCTGTCGGTGAGACTGTTGTGGATTCTCTGCATGCCCTTTTTCGGCTGACTGGATGCGCGACTCGGTTTCGAGATGCTGCCCGGCCTGCGGTGCAGCCCAGTTGTTGCCGTTCCAGATCAGCCATTTGCCGTTTTCGGCAGAAATCTGCCACCAGTTGCCATGACGATCTTCACAGCGCAGCTGATTTACTTCATGAGTAAAGGTATCCGCATCAATCTGCCCAGCTTTATGTTCCTGGCACAGGCGTACGTATTTCTGTTCGAGCCGCTGTCGCATTTAGCAGATTTCCCTCAAATCAATCTTCAGAATCATCACCCCAAAATGGCAAAACACCTAAACATGAAAATATCATTAGCGAACCAAAAATAAAAGCCTTGATTAGTCGAATTGCAAAGTAAATGTGCTTGTAAGTTGCATCTGCTGTAGAATTTGTAAAACAATGGTGAAATTGCCAATCTTGTAGATAAGTCATCCATACCGATTGTGCGTGTTTTTGAACCGGTTTTTATATGAAAATAGGACTTAAGTCGGAGGAATTCACTCGCAAAAAAGAGTATAGTCAAAGGCACTTTCAAAAGTGAGAACGACATGTTTCCAAATCTTCGACGTGTTTTCCGGATTCGATCTATGCATTGGAAACTGGTGGTATCTTATTTCCTGGTGACGGCTATCTCGGTTATGTCACTCTTTTATTTGTTTTTACTTCCTATTGCCGCCAAGCTTTCCAAAGATTTTTCTTCTCCCGAAAAGATTCGGAGTTTGGCTCTTGGTTATCTTCCGCAATTCATTCCACTTCTGGCCTCATCGACTCTCGACCCAAGAATGGTTCAGGCAAAACTGGAGCAGATTATGGATAGCTCTCCGGAAAACCCAGAAGAACCGTTGACCGGCTGGCGACTTTCGGTTGAGATAACTCCCGGTTTATCAGTAGCCATTACCAATGCCTCGGGAACTGTTCTGGCAGGCTTTCCAAGTAGACATTGGAGCCTTGATTTTCCGATTTGGGATCGTCTGACAAAAGATGAGAAGCCATTGTTTGACTTGGTTCAGCAAGGATGCCTTCTTCCGGGAAAATTACAGATTCAAGATAAACAAAAGACTGCTTTTTTCATTCCTGTCGAAGACAAGAACGGAAAGCTTATCGGCACAGCATTTTTGCGGTTTTACCTTCCCAGGTCAGGACTTGACTTTATTAGACAGTCTCTGGACCTGGTGTTTCCTCTTTCTCTTTTTATCGCTTTTGGCTCTGGATTTGTCGGCATTGGCGCTGGCTTTTTCTTTACACGCGGTCTTATGAAACGTTTCGATCACATTATTGAAGTTACTCAGACCTGGAGCAAAGGTGACTTTACGAAACGTATTTCCGACCTCAAACGCGATGAATTGGGCGATCTAAGTGACCAGCTAAATATTCTGGCAGGAGATCTTGACCGACTTTTCAGTCTCAAACAACGTCTCATTTCTGCTTCAGAGAGAAACCGGATTGCTCGCGACCTTCACGACACGGTTAAACAACACATTTTCGCTCTTTCTATGCAGATCAAGGCGGTTCAAGTTCTGGAAAAAGATGCTCCAGAACTAATCCAACGACGCTTTAAAGCGATAGATGATCTTATTCAGCAGATTCAGCGCGATCTTAGGGGAATCATTCAAGATTTGAGCATTTCCGAAAATATTGGCAAAACTGGACTCGATCTTTTCACTTCATTTATTCGCGACTGGGAAAAAACTACCGGGATTAAAGCTGCGCTGACTGTAGATTTGGATCTCACGCTTCCTTCTTCTATTGATCACATATTATACCCAATTTTACAGGAAGCCTTCTCTAATATCCTCCAACACAGCCACGCTACACTTGTTTCCATTCGTCTTGAGAAAAATGAGACAGGGTTTTCTCTCGAAATCTGTGATAACGGCCAGGGATTTGATACTGCAGCAGCGGTCACTGGCATGGGCCTTAAAAATCTTCTGGAGCGGGGATGTCTTCTTCCAGGCGGGGCAATGGCAATTTTGAGTCAGCCCGGTCAAGGCACTACCCTGAAATTTTCCTGGTCTGAAGGAGTTTAGCAATCAGTATGATCCAAAATCACAAGCAGGAAATCATTTCTCTTATCATAGTCGATGATCACGCGCTGGTTCGACAAGGCATCCGGGCCTTTCTCGAAACACAGCCTGATATTAGCATTGTCGGAGAAGCGGAAAATGGGTCTGATGCCATCACTTTGTGTGCCGAACATGCCCCGGATGTTGTTATGCTTGATCTGATCATGCCCGGAATGAACGGTGTTGAAGCCGCCCGAAAAATCAAGGAAGTAAGTCCCCGAACGCATATCCTTATTCTGACGTCCTATCATGACGAAGAACACATTTTTCCGGCCATGAAAGCTGGTGCTCAATCGTATCTTTTAAAAGACGTCTCCCCAGAAGACCTGATCAAAGCTATTCGTAAAGCCGCCATAGGAGAAACCACTCTGCATCCAAAGGTAGCGAGTCAGCTCATACAGGCATTGACAACGCAGAATAGAACTCGTAAAGAGCTCGGGGCATCGGAGTTGAGTTCGCGCGAAATGCAGGTTCTAAAACTGATTGCCGAAGGCAACACCAATATGGAAATCGCCGAAGTCCTTTTCATCAGTGAAAAAACCGTTAAATCGCACGTCACCAATATCCTGAGCAAGCTTCATCTTTCTGATCGAACAAAAGCTGCAGTTTTTGCATGGCAGAATGGCCTTATTCAAAAGACCCCCTCCTCATAAACTTGACGGGCTTGAGGAGGGAGGACTAGTTAGACTTTCTCGACCATCAGAAGCGATAGCCAATTGCAAATTTGGTGCCAGAAAAATCGAATTCTTTCACTTCCGGGACGGCTAAGAATTTGACTTCAGCAAACAATCTTTTATTAATATTTGCTCCTAAAGCAAAAACGGTCCCAATTCCATTGCACTCCCACTCTGATTTTTTTCCGGTTACCTTTGAATCGAAGTCCACGAAACTTCCGCTAATGCCGGCTGAGAAATAGGTGCGAAAGGAAGTGGAATCGGAAAAATAGTGCCGATAAGCGAATTGTACAGGCACAATGGTTGCCTTGCTGTCATTTTTTTCCTGACAGATCCTATCAATTGACAATTCCAAAGAATTCCTTGACGATCCTTTTGCCGCACGAGCCCCCAACATCAAACCGAAACTGTTCCACGACTTGCCAAATTCTTTTTGCACTTTTTCGTTGGCTGGCAAATACGACTCAATCCTCGGCCTGATCACAATTCGCTTCCAAAAGGAAGTTTTTTGTGAAGAGGAGGATTTTTCGGAACCAGTGGTTTGAGAATCAGATAACGAAGTCTTTTGCGAGTCTACCTGAGAAATGTTCTCTGATAGCGCCTCTTCTGCCAGAACCGGCAAACTCGAAAGCAGAATCAATGCAAGAAAAAAGCCTTGAATGCGGAAAAACGGAAAGAAACGAAACATAATATTCTCCTGTGAAGCAGATTGGAACAAAGATACTGATCATTTGTTCTTTTCACATCGGAGAATAGCAGGTATTCTCTGTGAGTCCATGGTCTGAAAAAGACTCAGACTTTAGACGGAGCATGACTCAGATCTGATGAAAGATTCACTCTGGGTCAGTGAAGGCTTATTGCTCTATTTTTGGAACATCGTAATCAAATATCGGAGGCACTGCCAAATGAAGCAGAGATTCTTTTGATAACCTCAGCAATTAACGAAAGCCATCAAGCACGGATGCGGCGATACGGCATAATCCCTTTTCTTGACCGAGCCATAGGTTGCCGTCGGGGTCCTGCAGCATGCACATGATTTCGCTGCCATTCAAACCGTCGGTTTCTCTGATAACTTTAATGGCACCATTTTTATCGACTCGGGTAAGACCATCCAGTTCTGAGCCGATCCAGATAATGTTGTTTCGGTCTTCAAACAGAGAACGCCCTTTATTGCCGGCAAGACCATCTGTCTGGCGCATTATTTTCGCGCTGCTCAGATCACCCTTTTGCCAGTCCGAGAAAAGCGTAACACCACCGCGATCGAAATAGCCTGTGCCGATCCACATTCTGCGTTGTGAATCCTCAAATAACGCGGAAACATTTGGGTGCGCCAGCAGGTTGGCAGTGGTGTAAGCTGTTTTTTGCGCACCATTCCAGTGCAAGAGCCCGCCTGCCGGCGATTCGTAGCTGCCAATCCAGATGCCACCGGCTGAATCAGCACAGATTGCGCGAACACGTTCGCCGGGCAGTCCGTCTGCGCTGCCGAGATGTCGCCACAGCCCTCCAGTGGAGCGCACGGCCACACCGCGCCAGGTGCCAACCCAAAGTTCATTCTGTAAAGACCAGCATAGCGACATGACTTTTGGGTCAGGCATCGAACTGGTGTGATCATGCCATACGCCCTGAGGATCAAGGCAGAGCAACCCCATTTCGTGACCGACCCAGAGATTTCCGGTAGGGTCTACGAGCAAAGCTTCAATTCTGACGAGATTAACCGGCAAAGTTGCGATACCATTGCTGGTATCATCACAGTTGCGCCAGTCGAATCTTTTCAGGCCGTATAGTCCGCCAACCCATAGATATTCTTCGGTAAGCGCAATTCCTCGGATCTGGTCGCCAGGGCAAAAATGCCGCCAGCCAGCAGGCAGGGTGCGAACCTGTTGTGGTGTTTGTGGCGCCGGCCAGAGCCACCAGCCCAAAACGACCAGAAGCAGCCAGGCCAGCTGATTTTGCCGCGGTTTTCTGATCGTTTTCTGATTTTGCTCGCAGTTCTGGTCACTCATGCATTTTCCAAACAGGAGAGATATTTTTGCTGGCAATTTTGTCATATATACGAGATGACATAAGCACAAATTTTCTTTAAACCGCAAACACAGTTTTACTGCGTTTGCTTATCAGCAGCTGGAAAAACAACACATTTTTACAGTTGTAGTGTGAATACAGAATAACACAAAACACACCATGGTTTTCTGATTAACAGCTGATAGCAGTCGCATCAAAGTTCGTTGGCAGTTTCGTCGCGATCTCGCGGGAATTGCGTTCTGGACAAAACAATCATAGAGTATTAAAGTGATTTGATAAGGCTCGGCAAGAACAGAAATGAACCTGAAGGGTCGAGTTTGGTAAAGAAAAATTGTACAAAAAATGAGGAGCAAACCATGCAAAAATATCTTCTATCGGCTTTTTTGATTGCGGCATTACTGCTGCTTCCCGGGCAAAGCAAGCTATTTGCTGCCAGTTATGGCCTTAATGTTATCGAGAACGACAGTATCGGCGTAATCTATTTTAACCTTGGCAAGGCCTACAATGTTCTGAGAGAACAGGTCAATAATTTTGATAAGACAGCAGACGAGAATACCAAGCAGCAGATAGAGCAGGTTATTAAATCATTGCCGGCTGATAGTCCGCTTGGTAAAGACTTATCAGTAGCCAAAATCAAAGAGATACTAGACAAATGGCATAGCGATGCTGTTTTTATCCCGACCGGAGGAGTCTGGATCTCTGTTTCGAATGATCTGAAACCAAAAATAGTTATCGAGGCACAGATCAAGCTCGACAAACTTGCCGAATTGTTGAAATCGGCTCCACCGGCTAAAGATATGGATCTTACACCAAAAAACAATGTCATTAAATTTGAGATTCCAGGTATGGACCAATCGGTTGAGATCAGCAGTGAGCGCATAGTTATCGGAGATGTTTCGGCTACTCCGGCGCAGCTCAATGAATCCTGGCAGCCATACTTTAAAAGGGTCAGCTCACCAGACCAGCATCTTTCTGTAGAACTTGATGTTCAGGCCATTATCCAAAAAGTTCTGAGCATGAAGGGACCTATGTCAGGCGGCAGAGAAAAAGCATGTGCAGCTAATATGCGTGTAATGCTTGGTGCCGTTGAAATGTATAACATGGACAACACAGAAATGATGCATGAGTTGAACATAGATCCGCTGGTTAAAGATAAATACCTGAAATCAGCTCCAGTTTGTCCTGATGGCGGCACTTACTCAGCTCATGGCGATCTCGTTGAAGATGGTCAGATTGCCTGTTCCATTCACAACACTGTAGAAGACCTTAAAAAATACGATGGCCCGGCCAAGCCAGAGGCGGCTCAAGACTATTCGAGCCAGCTTCCAGACCCTCGCATAAAGCATATAGTTCGTGCCCGCATTTTTGCAGACACAGCCGGGTTGTTGCTGGCAGTAGCTGTTGATGACGAACCGATCAGGCAGCAGTTCAAGGAAATGCTGCAACAGAGCCTGAAGATGCTTGAAGAACAGGCGGCTCAGAACAAAGCTGACGCCCGCACCGAGACAATTAAAAAAATGTTCGCCTCACTTACTCATGTTGACCGTGCACCATGGCTTGGCGTGTCGATCAAACAGAGCGAAAACGAGCAGATGCTTGTGGGCACGGCAGTTGTTGGGATCATGGCCGCCATTGCCATACCCAATTTCAAAAAAGCGCGGTTTGAAGCGCAGAAAAAGGCATGTTTTGCCAATCAACGCGTGCTTATGGGTGCCACCGAAATGTATAACATGGACAACGAAAAAATGCTTAGCGAAGTGAATATTGAAGCGTTGCTAAACGGCAAGTATCTCAAATCAGCACCAGTTTGCCCGCAAAGCGGCACATACAGTGCAATTGGCGATTTGGCCGGCGAAGATGGCAAAATTACCTGCAGCGAGCACGGCTCGGTTGAATAGTAAATCAGCTTGACTGTTATCGCCACGGCGTTTTATTAAACGCCGTGGCGATTTCTTTTAAGGCTAAGCATGCCGTGCCGATAAATGACGGACTTAAGCGAGTTTTAAGCGAGCGGCAGGTTGATATCGCTGCAGCAGAGGCGATCGTGAAAATCAATGATCGGGTTTTCGGCGATGCGGGTGCCAAGGGTTTCGATCAGGCGGCAGACTGCGTAGTTTTTTGACTGTTCCTGATAGTTTTTGAGCCAGTCGTGGCACTGCTGTTGAGTATCCTCAGGGAGTGGACAGCTGAACTTGATGCGGCCAATGTGCAGTCGCTGCGGTTTTGGCGTCAGGCGTGCGCGATAGCAGTTCTGCTTTGTGCAAAGCAGAGTGTAAAGTGGATCAGCATTTATTTCACGGCTGAACTGCCCGAAAAATTGCGAAGCAGTATCGATATACTGACCGACCAGAATCATTCTGATACCCTTGCAGGTCTCGTAAATCCGCCAGCTGGTGTCGCGTTGACTGCGATTTTCGAAAAGTCTGCAGAGACTTTCTACAATTGCTGCTTTTTTATCTTTTTTGACGCCGATACCAAAGATTTCCCAGAATGAATGCTTATAGTCGTCGATATCGAAAATACTGACTGAAGAAGTATTCAAAACCAGCGCGCCATAGCGATTGCGGGTTACTATATTATACTCATCAATTTCGTGAGTAATTTCTTCTCTGACTGGTCTTTCGTAGCTATTGTCGCGTTCAATGGAACCATCAATGAGCATCTGCACACGGAGCGCCTTTTCTTCGCAGCGTTTCTCAGCATCAGACTCAGACTTGTTTGAGCCAGCCGTGCAGGTTATGGTTTCGGGCTGGCCATTTATTAAAACCGAGAATTCCATCGCGCGCCAGTATCTGAACAGATGCATCCGCTCCAGAGCTTCGCTGCTGGCAATCTGTGTGGTGTTCATAGAGCCTCCCGATATATTTTATTCGGCCGACATCTTTTCCGAAGTTTCTTCATAATTCATTAGAGCAGCCTCGCCCGGGGCCAGGTGATAGAACCAGATCGCGACCAATATGATGCCGGCGGCCTGAATAAGACAAAGTCGGGCTGGACTCATCAGATCGCCGAGATAACCGAATGCCAGATAGGCAACAGGAAAAGAAAAGCCGATGATTGCCTGCATTGCCGCAAAAAATCTGCCCTTGACCTGGTCGGGCACAACTCGCTGAAACAGAGTGACAAACTTGACGTTGTTGATACCCAGAGAAGCACCGGCAAGCATAAGCGCCAGTCCAAAAGCCCAGGTATTTATCAGCAGGCCCGGCACTATCATGCAAACTCCGTAAATCATCATGCTTAAAGAGCCCATTCGTATTGTGCGGCCCTGGGTTCTAATCATTGCGGCAACAAAGGTGCCAATCAGAATGCCAATCCAGAGAGCAGCTTCCAGCAAGCCCATTATGGTTGCATTGCCCTCCAGGCTTTTTTGCACATAAAGAGGTACTATCACCAGGGTTGGAGTCGCGAAAAAGTTTACCAGTCCAAAACCGATAAGAAGCTGCTTCAGCAACGGAAATTTCTGCCAGAGTGCTTTGGTGTCAGTGTCATGATTCTCAGGTTCTGTTGCCGGCCTGGTTTCAACGCTATCTATATGTTCGGTTCCATCCGCAGATGCCTTGTCGGACACGGTTTCAGGAAACTCAAGCGTCATTTCAATCAAAGCCGAAAAAACATAGCTTATTGCGTTAATCATTACCAGCAAGGGAATTCCAAGCCATGCAATCAGCAGAGCGCCTAGAACGGATCCGCCAAAACTGGCCAGATACTGAGTTGACGCCTGATAAGCAACTGCCTGTTCAAGATCTTCTTCAGATACCAGACTCGGCAAACACTTGGTTATGGCCGGATTAAAGAACCCTTCGGCAACGGCAACCAGGAAACCAAAAATATATGCCATTTCAAGGGTAAGGGTTTCGTTGCTCAGGCACCAGGCGATATATCCCATCAGTGCCGCAGAAGAAAGATCACAGGCCACCAGCATAACCTTGGCTGGCATGCGATCGACAACTCTTCCGATCAGTTTGTAAAAAAGCAGTGACGGCAAAGCGCCTGCCACCATAAAGGCACCCAGTGAGAAACCACCGTGCTCAGCGCTGCTGGTAAGTATCCACCATACAATCGCGATCTGATAGACTCTGGTGCCAGCCTGGCTGGTAACCTGCCCCAGCCAGAGTCTGAAAAACTGACGTTGAGCGAACAAAAATGGTTTTTTCTTACTGTGCATTAACTGGTCCGCCAATTTTGAAACTGAAAAAAGTCGCTGATTTAAGTCTGTTTATCATATTGGAAATACCGGACAATTTCAATACAAGATATATCAGCGTTTCTTCTCGAGGATCTTTCGCATGATCAGCCAAGTTATTGGCAAAATCAGGAGCGCCGGCAGAAAAATCAGGAGTTCAACAAAATCAAAAGCTGTAAGAAATGGCTTTTCAGCCTCAAAAAGACTCCAGTGCTTCTGATAGCAGGCCGAATCATAGAGAGGCCCGTGGTAAGCGCAATAAATCATGCCATCACCGCTCAAATCACCAGCTGATTTGTAACTGCAGCGATTCGTCGGCGGGATTGGCATTGGCCTGAGGTATTCACCAAGCGGCGAGTTCTCTTTGAACAGAAGTTCGTCGTCGAGACGGCGCAAAACCAACTTTTTGCCTGCCTCAGCATAACGTATCAGCGCCCGCGCTATGCGCTTCTGCATCTTAAAACAGTTCATGTATCTGGGTTCCGGTCTGATACCAGAGATAAATTCGAGTCTGAAAACAATCTCACGTCTGATGTTTCGAAAAGTCAGGCCATCCGCTTCCTTAAAATAGGCAGGGTAAAAAAAATCCTTTGTCATTGATGCTATCGGCGGCTCTGTGTCTTCGTAAGCAAGTGGGTTGAACTCCGCAGAAACAGGAATGCAAACACAAACCAGCAGTAGCAGCAAGCCCGACAGCTTCATTTCCCTGACTCCGGCAAATTATTCTCTAAGCAGCTAAGTGCTTTGACCACAGGTTATCAGATATCGCAGCGATAATGCAGTTTTTTTGTAGCCGGTTTAGCAACCGTTCTGGTAAATTGTTTCTGAAAAGATTGGCAATGGAGTGTTCAGAATGAGCGAAAGCAAACCTGTTCTGCCGGGCCGCTGCTATTGGGTCATACCAGGCCGCTTTCTGGCTGGCAATTTTCCTTACAATCCTGGCATCGATAATCCGCACGACTTTCTGCATTGCCTGCTGGATAGCAAAATCGATACTTTTATAGATCTCACCGAAGAGGATGAACTTGTTCATTATCAGCCTTTGCTGGCACAAATTACCAGCAAAGACATTGTCTATAGGCGTTTCGCTATTGTCGACTATTCCGTGCCTGGAGTGGCTGAAATGCAGGAGGTTGTCGCAATAATCAATCAGCTTCTGGAAGAAGGCCGGCACATTTATCTGCATTGCCGCGGCGGTATCGGTCGAACTGGCACTGTCGTCGGGTGCTGGTTATGCAGCCAGGGCTATAATGGGAATGCTGCGCTTGATGAGCTGGCAAAACTTTTCAGTGCCAGCAATGCTGCGCGCTTTACTCGCAGCCCGGAAACCGAAGAGCAGAGAGACTTTGTAAAAGGCTTTATCAGCTCCGAGCGTAAACCTCAAGCAACTGAGTGAAAATTTTACTGATTTTGTTGCGGCTATTTTTGATTGCCGTTATATCATACTGTTGCAGACTTCCAATCAGCGACTCAGCTTCAAGCGACAGAATGTTGAATGAATGCAGCAAAGAAACTTTTTTAACTTTTTCTGCAAGATCAGTGAGTTCATCAATAACAATAGCGTTGTCTGTCGGGGCAAACTTGTTCATAAATTCCTTCGATACAATTTCACACAACGCCCACGGGTTTGACAGTTGTTCAAAGGCTTCCGGCGGCAGTCTGAAATCTGCTTTTTCCTTAGCTGTTTCAGAGCCTGGTGCATAGCTTAAAAATCGAGCCGCTTCAGAAAACAATCTGAGCAAGCTCACCGGCTTGATAATGAAGCCATCAAACAGACCTTTGAGTTCTTCGAGCTCAGCAAAGCTGTTGGTAGCAGTAACTGCAATAATTGGTACCGAAGCTAGTTCGGCGCAACATCGCAACTCTCTCGCCGCACAAACACCATCTTTCTGAGGCATACGCAAATCCATGAAAATAAGTTCTGGATGCTCTTTCTTAGCCATCTCAACCGCCTCATTTCCATCTGAAGCACAAACTACAGTTAACCCGGCACTTTTCATGGCTTCTGCGACCAGCTCGCGATTCGAAGCTGTATCATCAGCAACAATAATTTTCTGACCGTTGAATTTGAAGCTTTTGCGCACAGAATCTGGCTGAATTTGTCGTTTAGAGCGCTCCGCAACTCGAACGTCTCTGAAGATTACGTCAAAGCGCGTGCCGCGTTGCAGCTCTGTTTTGACTTTGATCGTGCCGTTAAGCAGTTCAATCAGGCGTCGACATATAGCCAGACCCAGACCGGTGCCTCCAAACTTGTTATGTTCCTTGTGTCTGCGCAGCGGATCAAAGATTTCTTCAGGATTTTCACAGGCTATGCCAATTCCGGTATCTTCAACAGAGATCAGGAGATTTATCATGCCCTGTTGCGGTGAATGCCCCAAAGAAACTCGCATGCCTACCGAGCCTTGGTTGGTAAATTTTACGGCATTGCTGACGAGATTAATAAGTATCTCACGAAGACGGGCTTCATCGAACACGATCACAGCTGGGACTTCAGAATCTATCTGGACCCAAAACTCAAGGCCTTTGCGTTCAGCCTCGGCCGTAAACATCGAATCAACTTCAGCGATCAAATCGGCTATGCAGAGCGGCCCTTCTACCGGTTTCACCTGGCCGGATTCCAGTCGCACCAGATCCTGAATGCTGTTAACAATATTTATCAGACTTCTGCTGGCGGCTACTATCGAAGCAGTGTATTGCTGTGTGCGGCCGTTTTCTGCAAGTGGTATCAGTAACTCACTGTAACCTATAATTGCATTCAGTGGCGTTCTAATTTCATGGTTCATGTTGGTAAACAACTCGGCTGTGTCCATGTCTTCAAACTTCAGTTGTTTGTCGCCTTTGCGAGTTGCCGCATTGGCACTTATGAGATTTGTAATGTCTATGAGTAGACCGCGAACTGTTTTTTGTGCCGTTGCGTAAAGATTGTCACCAGCATCGCTCAATATCCGCAAATAGTGAATTTTGGTTTTATTCTCGCTGCTCAGTCGACAAATCCTGAAATCGGCATAATGCACTTCTTTCTGTGCATCACTTTGTTTGGCTTTTTCGAAATAAGCCTTAAACAGCTGCAGGTCTTCAGAATGAACGAGTTTGTAAAAATCTTTTAAATCAGCAACGGTAACGGCATTATCACCCAAAAGTCTTTTAACCGCGCCGAACAAAATGAGTTGCCCGCTTACCGGTTCAAGTTCCCAGACAACCACACGACTACCCTCAATACTCTGTCGTAGAATTTCTTCATTTGCGCGCAGTTTTTCTTCGGCCAGCTTCTTTTCAGTTATATCTACAAAGCAGCCTTCGCAATATTGCCTGCCGTCCTCAAAAAATATTCGTCCAAATACCGCCGCCCAGAAAAGTTGACCATTTGCCCGCCGAAACTTCATCTCAAGGCTACGCACCTGATCACGCTTCTTGAGCTCATCGAAAAAGAATGTGCGGTCTACCGGAGTTATATAGAGCTGGTGTCCGATACTCTGAACGGCTTTGATTGCTTCTTCAGGTGAAGAGTAGCCTATAATCTCGGCCATCGCCTGATTCATGCTGACAAACTGGTCACTGTGACTGCGCCAGATTCCAACCGGGAGATTTTTGTAAATGCTCCGAAAATACTCAAGTTCTGACTGCAAAGCAGTTTCTGAGTGTTTCTTGTCGGTGACATCAGAAATCACCCCATAAGCAATCGGAACAGGAGCATTCGCATTCCAGTAAAACACTGATTTTATCCATACTTTAGAGTCGGGCGCATTAATGTTGGGAATTTGGTCGACGCCAAGCTGCCAGGTCGATTCTCGATAACCCTGCCCGCCCGTGCCTGTGAGTATAGCCTTCCTGAACTTCAGCCAGCGTTCTTTGGCCTCGGCAATCTGATCTGGTAGCAAAAGCTTGATCAGATGGTCAACATGACTAATGCTCTCGGGTTCTACGTGCAGCAATTTGCGCACATCGCCAATCAGTTGAACGGTTTCATCGGCGGGAACAATGGTGAAGCAAACTATTTTTGCGGCATCGACATAGCGTTTAAGCTGATCATGCTGATCTTCACGTGTCTTGATTATATTTGCGATCTGGACACCAATCTCGGTAAATTCATCGTTAAGAGTGTCATCTGGCTGATTTATTGCCCCAGCTTTTGCCGTCGTCTGCAAATACTGGTTAATTCGCTGTATTCTTCTGCCAACAGTGATCTCGAGAGCAAAAGAAATGCCGACAATAGCACCTGCTGACATCATGAGAACTATCAGCACCTGATAGAGCATGAAATTGTCAGCCAGAGCCGACAGCGCATTTGGCCGAACCCTTAATCTGATCCACCATTCCTGAGCTTTACCATCTTTGTCTGGCACCAACAACTTGTGCTGATAAGCGATCGTAGGCAAGCGCTGCTCTCTTGCACCATCGCTGTAAGAGGCCACGGTACTCCCTGCCGGGTTGACCAGTCTTATAGCGGTGGCATCTATGAACCCTGCGATTTTTCGCAGCGAATTCTCAATCTTATCAGACTGGTTAGAGAGAACAACCATACGTAATTCTTCAGTACATTCGCCAACCAGTCGGCTGAGCTGTTGCTGATATTGCGCGTCTAGACTGGTGTTGGCAAAGCTCATAATTATGAGAATTACGATTCCGGATACAAGCAGCATCGCCGAGAGAGAGTAAGCTACAAAACGCAGCTTCAAGGAGCGAAAGACTTCTCCGCCTCCTAATTGTGCGACACTTTTTTTTTCGTGTACACTGTTCATTGATACTCTCTCTGATCGGCTTTTTAAGCCTGTTTGCGAGCGTTTTTTTTTTTTCTCTGTTTTGCTCGTTTGATTATATGTCTTTTTTGACCTGCATGTCAATCGCAAGCAGATCCTGAACCAGTAAGTGAAAGACTAAGGAGTCTAAGTCTCAGCTGCTTTTAGGCAGCTCAATTTTCTTTGGCTTATCGACAAAAGGCCGATAAAGCACAATAACTCGACCGATTACACGCACAAGAGCTGCATCGGTAGCTTTGCAAATTTCTATGGCTGCATCGGCGGCATCTACCGGGGATGAGTCGAGCAGCTTGATTTTAATCAGCTCATGCGTGTAAAAAGCTTCGCTTACACTCGATATAATCTTTGATTCAAGCCCCTGTTTGCCAATGCGAACTATTGGTTCAAGGTGATGGGCCAGACTTTCGAGGTGTTTGCGCTGATGCGAGCTGAGTTTCACTAGGTTTTCTCCAGATTTCAGATAAGAAATTTATACACTAGACTGTTAAACTTTGCAAACAGACTATAGCAATTACAACAATCCCTTTCAGGATTGGTTACAGGAGCATGCTGATAATCTCCTGGATCTGGCGCGGGCTATTCACAACATAAGCATTCAGGCCGGCCTCACGCGCTCCCAACACATTTGCGTCACTGTCATCAAAGAAATATATCTGCTGTGGTTCCTTTTGCAGGCTGCTGCAAACCGCTTCGTAGATTTCGCGATCTGGCTTCACCATACCCATTTCGTATGAAAAAAACAGGTGGTCAAAAGGCTTGAATATTTCGGTGCTGTTGCGCAGCGTCCCGACATGCACGGCATTAGTGTTTGATAACATTGCAAGAGTGCCGTATTTGCGCAGTAATTCCAGGATGGGCAAGCAATCGGCTTTAAGCGAACCAATTATACCGGCGAATTCAGACTTGAATTCGTTAACACTCAACGTGCTGCCGGTCTCGGTGACGAAATCGCTGTAAAAAGTGGCAAAATCTGTTTTACCAGCTTCATAAGCTCTTGCCGATTTGAGCTGCAGCCATCTGAGTTTAAGTTCTTCGGAATCGTGTGTGCACGAAAACAGAGATCTTGCGCGCTCCTGCCAATTAAGGTCGATTAGTACTCCGCCAAGATCGCAGAGAATTATGGCGTCCGCCATATCAATTACGATTAATATGGCTCGAAACCTGGAATCCGAGCGTATCTCTATGACGTTGTTCAACCAGTCGTCTTTGTTTTTCGGCTTCAATCTGTCTAAATGCCAGCCAGATCAATAACGGGACAATAATGAGATCGTCGAGATAGCCGATGATCGGAATAAAATCAGGTATAAGGTCAAATGGCCACAAAAAATATGCAACCGCCGCTATCAGCAAAACCTTGGCAGAAAGCGGTGTTTCTTCGTTCTTGACCACGTCCAGATAGCCATGCACTTTGGTACTAAATTCGCCAGTTTTGCTCATAAGATCTCCATTCCGCTGATAGATCAATCATATCACAAAATATCCGTGTTATTCATTTGATCTCTTTGATTCAGTTGAAAAAAATATTCAGGACTTATTGCGAGTAGCAACGGATTCTCGCACCATTTTCACGAAATACAGCATGACGCGCGTATCGTCAGTTAATTCTGGGTGGAAAGCACATCCGAGGAGGTTGTCCTGCCGTGCCATTACAATACGCCCTTCGTGTTCGCAGATAACATCAACGCCTTCGCCCACCTCAGCAATGTGTGGCGCGCGAATAAAAACACCCGGAAATGCCTTGCCGATACCCTTTATATCCAGGTTGGCTTCGAAGCTGTTAATCTGTCGGCCGTAAGAATTGCGCTGTACAACTATGTCCATCATTCCAATATGGCAGCCGTCATAGCCCTCAATAGACCGCGCCAGCAGAATCAGGCCGGCACAGGTTCCAAAAACCGGCCTGTCCATGCTTATAAAACGTTTCAGCGGTTTGAGCATATCGTATGTGTCGATCAGACGGCGCATGGTCGTGCTTTCGCCGCCGGGCAGTATCAATCCGTCGATCTTTTGCAGATCTTCGGCCGACTTTACTGCGACCGCTTCAACACCGCACTTTTTAATGGCGTTCGCATGTTCTCTTACTGCCCCTTGTAGCGCCAGAATACCAATTTTTGTCATTATGAGTGTTCCGGGCTTACCAGCCGCGCTCCTGCATGCGATCAGCAGGAGCAATTGAAGACATCTCAAGACCGGTCATCGGAGCTCCCAGTCCCTTAGAGATTTCGATCAGCAATTTGTAATCTTTGTAATTGGTTGTTGCTTCGACTATTGCGCGTGCAAATGCAGCCGGGTTCTCGGATTTAAAAATACCTGAACCAACAAAAACGCCGTCAGCGCCAAGCTCCATCATCAGAGCGGCATCAGCTGGAGTTGCCACGCCGCCGGCGGCAAAATTAACCACAGGTAGACGTCCGTTCTTTTTGATTTCAAGCAGAATCTCGTATGGCGCACCCAGCAGTTTGGCTTCGGTCATAAGCTCGTCTTCGCTCATGGCAACAACTCTGCGGACCTGCGCATTAACCTTGCGCATGTGGCGAACGGCTTCGACAATATTGCCAGTGCCAGGCTCGCCCTTGGTGCGCAGCATGGCAGCACCTTCGCCCAGACGTCGGGCTGCTTCGCCAAGATCTCGGCAACCGCAGACAAATGGCACGGTAAAAGCACTTTTAAGCAGGTGGTATTCTTCGTCGGCTGGTGTCAGCACTTCGCTTTCGTCTATGTAATCAACGCCCATGGCCTCAAGAATGCGTGCCTCAATGATATGACCAATACGGGCCTTTGCCATGACCGGAATCGAAACGGCTTTCATTACCTCTTCGATAATGCTCGGGTCAGCCATTCGCGCAACACCACCGGCTTTGCGAATATCAGAAGGAACACGCTCAAGAGCCATTACTGCAACGGCTCCGGCTTTTTCAGCTATGCGCGCCTGATCAGCGTTTACCACATCCATGATAACGCCACCCTTTTGCATTTCGGCCATGCCACGCTTAACTCGAACTGTTCCAACTCTATTTTTCATTGTTTCACTCCAGCTATAAAAACTTTGCAATATTCAGAAAGGAGTTAAATAACGTATTGCCTGATAAATAGCAACACTCTTTTTTGATTTTTTCCAAGACTGCTGCAAGGAAAGATAAATATTTCACAAAGCTCTTGACGTACCTGAAAATTGGTCTTATTATTATATTGAAATCAGGAAAAATTTATCGATAAAGATTTATTGATAAAAATTCCGCGATTGTAGTTAAGAAATCTTGACAGTCCGAAATTCATCTTAAACATTACTGAACAGCCATTATGGAGAACATAATATGATTACAAAACCAGAGTTCAGCATTCCAGAACCAACGCTGAAGCGCCTTCCGCGGTATTACAACTACCTGAAAGGCCTGCTGAACAAAGGCCGAGAAGTGGTTTCCTGTACCCATATCGGCAAAGACCTTGACCTTGATCCGCCACAGATTCGCAAGGATCTTGCCTACACAGGCATTCGTGGCATTCCCAAGGTTGGCTATCAGGTCGAAGTGCTTCTTAATAGCATTGAAGAATTTTTTGGCTGGAATTCATGCGATGAAGCCTTTTTGGTTGGAGCAGGTAACATCGGGCGCGCACTGATCAATTATCAGGGCTTTCAGCGCTATGGCTTCAGAATTGTTGCAGCTTTTGACAACTCACCAGAAATAGTTGGCAAGCGCATTGACAAGATTGAGGTACTGCCACTTGCCAAGCTTACTAACCTCTGTTTAAGGATGAATGTGAAAATAGGAGTCATAACTACCCCGGATCACGCCGCACAGGAAGTTGCCGACATGATGATTGCAGGTGGCATCAAAGGCATCTGGAATTTTGCGCCAGCAGAAATTAAAACGCCAGAAGGGGTGATAGTGCAAAGCGAAAATCTCGCTGCCGGACTCTCCATGCTTTCCAAAAAGCTGCAGATGCTTCAGAAGTCGGGAAAAATCAGACAGGAGGACACAAAATGACCAGTCAGCCACAAACCATAATGAGAAAATTCGAAAAAGTATGCGAAATCATCGAGCAACACAACAATGATAGCTCCAAACTGATTCCGATCCTGCAGGCAGTTCAGGAAGAATACCGCTATCTCCCCGAAGATGTAATCTATTACGTAGCCACTGCACTTGGTATTCCTTCGGCGCAGGTTTACGGAGTTGCCACTTTTTACTCACATTTTGCGCTTAAACCAAAGGGCAAATATGTCATCAAGATCTGCGACGGCACAGCCTGTCACGTCAAAAAGTCGATTCCGATTCTTGAAGCCCTGCTTAAAAGGCTGAAACTGACACTCGACAGCATGACTACCCCCGACATGTTGTTTACTGTCGAAACTGTTTCGTGTCTAGGGGCCTGTGGCCTTGCACCAGTTCTAACAATTAATGATGAAGTTCATGGCCTCATGACCCCCGAATCAACTGCAGCGCTTATTGACCAGATCATAGCCCGGGAGGAAGAAAAATGAACAGCACTCAGATAGACCTCAAACAGATTGCAACTGATTTCCAGAGTCGTGCAGAAGACCGCCGGGTAATCGTCTGCGCAGGCACTGCCTGTGTGGCAAACGGAGCCCTTTCATTAATCGACGCACTTGTGAAAAATGTCACCATGGTTGGCATAAATGTCAGAGTAGAAGCACACGAAAAAGAAAAAAAAGACCTTCGCTTGTCAAAAAGTGGCTGCCACGGTTTCTGTCAGATGGGCCCGCTGGTAACTATATTGCCCGAGAACATACTCTACACTAAAGTTAAAGCCGCTGATGCCGCAGAGATAGTTGAAAAAACGCTGGTTAAGGGTGAAATCATCGAGAGATTGCTTTTTGTTGAACCATCTTCAGGTAAAACAGCCAAAGGCAGCGATGAAATTACCTTTTACAGCCGCCAAAAACGAACTGTTTTAAAAGACTGCGGACACATAGACCCTGAAGATATAACTGAATATATCGCACATGGTGGCTATGAAGGCGCAAGAATCGCATGCTCAGATATGAAACCTGCCACAATCTGCGAAGAAATGCTGGTTTCTGGTTTGCGAGGACGTGGCGGTGGTGGCTTTCCAACTGGGCGGAAGTGGCAGCTAACTCTGGTTCAGCCAGGACTGAAAAAATATGTCATCTGCAATGCTGACGAAGGCGATCCCGGCGCTTTTATGGATAGAAGCGTCATGGAAGGAAACCCACACTCTGTTATTGAAGGCATGATGATCGCCGCTCGCGCTATTGGTGCTGACGAGGGCGTCGTCTATTGTCGAGCCGAGTATCCGCTCGCAGTTAAACGCATGCGAAAAGCTATCGAAGCCGCACGTAAGATCGGCATACTTGGTAACAATATTTTTAACAGCGGCTTCAACTTTGACGTGAACGTCATGGAAGGTGCCGGCGCATTTGTCTGTGGAGAAGAAACAGCACTTATCGCTTCGGTCGAAGGTAAGCGCGGTATGCCAAGCCCGAAACCACCTTTCCCGGCCGAAAGCGGTCTGTTTGGCAAACCCACAGTAATCAACAACGTCGAAACTCTTGCCTGCGTTCCGCTTATCATGCGCAATGGTGCTCAATGGTTCAGATCACAGGGAACCGAAAAATCTCCCGGCACCAAAACCTTTGCGTTGACTGGCCATGTCGCTAACACTGGTCTGATCGAGGTTCCATTCGGCAGTACGTTGCGAGAAATCATATTTAATATTGGCGGTGGTATTACCGATGATCGCGGCAACCCCATGCCAGGAGGCTTCAAGGCTGTTCAGATTGGTGGCCCTTCGGGCGGCTGTCTGATTGAAGAACATCTTGATCTGCCGTTGGATTTTGACTCACTTCGCGATAAGGGTGCCATGGTTGGCTCCGGCGGACTCGTAGTTATGAACAAAAGCACCTGCATGGTCTCGATTGCCCGCTTTTTCATGCAGTTTACCCAGAACGAGTCCTGTGGAAAATGTGTTCTCTGCCGCGAAGGCACCCGCCAGATGTTGAGCATGCTCGACGAAATAATGGCTGGCAAGGCTGACGAAAGCACTCTGATCAACCTTGAGAAACTTGCTCGTGCAGTCGCCAAAGGCTCACTCTGCGGTCTAGGTAAAACCGCACCAAGTCCGGTTCTTTCCACTTTACGTTACTTCCGTGCCGAATATGAAGCTCACGTTTTTCAGAAAAAATGCCCGGCCGGTCAATGCAAGGCATTGGCCAATCCGGAAATAGACCCGACACTCTGCAAGGGCTGCACGCTCTGTGCCAAAAGATGTCCGGTTGGCGCAATCAGCGGCGAAGTAAGAAAATCACACGTAATTGATGTTGAAAAATGCATCAAATGCGGAGCTTGTGTGGCAGCATGCAAATTCAATGCAATCATGGGGGTGTGAACATGTCCAGCAGTGAAAGAAACTTCTTATCAATAAATGGTTCAGAAATCGCAATAAATGGTGAGCGCAATCTGCTCGAACTGATCAGAAAGGCTGGCATCGAAATTCCCACCTTCTGCTATCATTCAGAACTAAGCATTTACGGCGCCTGTCGCCTTTGCCTCGTAGACATCGAAGGGCGTGGTCTACAGGCTTCGTGCTCAATCAAGCCAGAACCGGGCATGAAAATAAAAACCGCTACAGAAGAAATCCGTGAAATTCGCAAAATTTCGGTTGAACTGCTGCTTGCCAATCACAAGGTCGAATGCCCGACCTGCCCGAAAAGTTCTTCGTGTAAGCTTGAAGAACTTGGAAGAAAGCTGGGCGTAACTGAAGTCCGCTTTAAGAAGACAAATATTGATTATCCTAAGGATTATTCATCCGATTCGCTGATCAGAGACCCAAATAAATGCGTACTCTGCGGCGATTGCGTACGCTATTGCCGCGAAATTCAAGGAATTGGTGCTATCGACTTTGCTCATCGTGGCAAAAACACTATAGTTTCGCCAGCATTTGGTAAAGATCTCGGCAAAGTTGAATGTGTAAACTGCGGCCAATGTGCTGCCGTCTGCCCGGTCGGTGCCATTACGGTCAAACCAGAAGTAGATCAGGTTTTTAAAGCTCTCGACAACTCCGAAAAAGTTGTGGTTGCGCAAATTGCACCAGCAGTGCGAGTCGCTCTTGGCGAACAGTTCGGCATGAATTCCGGCGATATCGTCACCGGCAAGATTACAGCGGCACTCAAGCGTATGGGCTTCGCTAAGGTATTTGACACCTCTTTTTCAGCAGATTTAACGGTTATCGAAGAGGGAACTGAATTTCTCAATCGTTATACTAAAGGCGAAAAACTTCCGCAGTTTACCTCCTGCTGCCCTGGCTGGGTCAAGTTTGCCGAGCAGTATTACCCTGAGATTCTACCGCGGCTTTCATCATGCAAATCACCACAACAGATGTTCGGTTCACTGGCACGGGAAATATTGCCAGCCATGCTTGGCGTCAAACCCGAGAACCTGGTGATCGTATCGATAATGCCATGCACAGCCAAGAAGTTCGAGGCCCGTCGGCCAGAATTCACTCATGACAAAATTCGAGACATCGACCATGTATTGACCACTCAGGAGCTCAGTCGCATGATCGAAGCCAGCGGCCTGCGCTTCGATGAACTGGAACCGGAATCACTTGATCTGCCACTTGGTTTCAAAACCGGTGCCGGCGTCATTTTTGGCGCGAGCGGGGGGGTTACAGAAGCAGTGCTGCGCTTTGCAGTTGAAAAGGTTACCGGCAAAAAACTTGAAAATGTTGATTTCCATGCAGTGCGCGGCGAAGCTGGACTGCGTGAAGCGACTTTCAATCTTGACGGAAAAGAAGTGCGGGTTGCAATGGTGCATGGCCTCAAAAACGCTCGTAGAGTTGCTGAAGAAGTTAAGGTAGGCAAATGCAGATATGACATTATCGAAGTCATGGCATGCCCAGGCGGTTGTGTTGGCGGTGCCGGTCAGCCGGTTAACTTCGCACCTGAAGTTGTAAAACGCAGAGCTAAAGGGCTTTACGAAGCCGACAAAATGCTGCAGCTCCACAAAGCTCAGGAAAACCCATATATCATCGAAACTTACGAAAAGATTCTCGGTGAAGTTGGTGGCCAGAAAGCTCATCATCTTTTGCACACTAAATATCAGTCACGCCGCCGCATTACCGAAAAAGGCATGCCACTGATTACAGGTGAAGGCACTGACAAGCTGTCGATAAAGATCTGCGTTGGCACCAACTGCTATCTCAAAGGCTCGCAAAACATTCTTAAAGCGCTTACCAAGGATATCGAAGATCAGGGTCTGACTGAAACCGTCGATATCCAGGCTACCTTCTGTTTTGAAAAGTGTGGAGAAGCCCCGAATGTAATGGTCGGCGACCAGCTGATCAGCAAATGTACTATAGAAAAAGCCCGCGTTGCGCTAAACGCTGAACTGCAGAAAAAAGCAGCTGAAACCTCTGCAACTTCCTCGTAAAGCCGATTATTAATCAGACCTTGAAAGACCTTAATCTTTGATAATTTGATGAACTGATAATCTATACTCTCTCTTTGTCGCACGCAAGCTGCTGGGGCTTCTTTCGCCTCAGCACAGCCTCTCTCGAGAAGCTCCAGCAGCCCGTGCCGACCTTTTCTCCTGGTTTCATCGGCTAGATAATAAATATTGTTTGTAAAGAGTTCAGAAATGAGCTCCAGCAAACAATTGATCATCAAACACAAAGCTACTGATAACAAATTTCAACTGAGTCGAAAACAAGAGAAAAAGTTCAGAACGACCACCGGTTCAACCTGGATCGGCTGGGCGCTGAATTCAAGGAGCTGTTTATGAGCAACGATTCAAACGACATGCCTCAGCATGAAATCATCATGTGCATGGGTAGTGCCTGCTTTACTCGCGGTAACAAGCACAGTGTGGAAATTGTTAAACAATACCTGGCTCAGAGAAACCTGCAGGCAATCGTCACTTTTAAAGGATGTCTGTGCAATAATCGTTGCAAAGCGGCTCCTGTGATAACAATTGATGGTCATCATTTTGAAAAAGTTTTGCCGCAGTCTGTGACTGAAATACTTGATCATTTTTTTCTGAATGACGGGGGAAATCATGAATCAGCTTAAACCAGTTTACACTCAAAAAGCAGACTGTCAGGACTGCTACAAATGCGTCCGGGAATGCCCGGTCAAAGCTATCAAAATTGAAGACAACAGCGCCTGCATAGTTGATGAGCTATGTATTCATTGCGGTCGTTGCGTAGAAGTCTGTCCTGTTGGCGCCAAAAAAGTTCGCAATGATGTACCAACAATTGTTAAGCTTCTGGAACTTGGAAAAAAGATCATTCTTTCGACTGCACCTTCATGGCGAGCAGAATTTGAAGATCTGCATTTATCTCAATTTATACAGGCAATTCATGCACTTGGCTTTCATAACGTTTCTGAAACAGCGGTTGGAGCACAGATGGTGTCTGCGGCAGTTGCAGAACTTATCGATAACTCATCTCAGCCGCTTTTTCTTTCAACCGCCTGCCCGACGGTTGTCGACCTGATCTACAAGTATTATCCACAATATTCACGATATTTCACTCCAATAGCCTCGCCTTTGATTGCTCATAGCCGTTTTCTGAAGTCCATCAGTGATGCAAATACCGGCATTGCCTTTGCCGGCCCATGTGTTGCCAAGAAAATCGAATCTGAGTATTACCAGGAAAACCTACTTGGTGCTATCACCTTTTGCAATCTTCAGGAATGGTTTACCGAGAAAGCCATAGATCCGTATAAATTTAAGGTTGTTGATGATATTAATTTTTTTCCGTACAACGCGGCTGAGGGTGGCCTTTATCCCATAGATGGCGGTATGATTTCTGGAGTTAAAGCTAGATTGCAGAAAAAAGACATTGAGTTTATGTCTTTTTCTGGAATTGAAGGCATAGTATCTGCTCTGCGCGAAATAGACAAAAGACCGCTGCGCCGACAGGTCTTCATTGAGCTGCTTGCATGTTCTGGCGGCTGTGTTAACGGCCCGGTAATGAGGCATAAACACGCTACCATCAACAAACGCGACAGCATTTTCAGCAATGTCTGCAAACCGTCGGATGTGACCAGAGAGATAACTGGCATCGATATCAGTGCTTCTCTCAAAATTGCTCAAATACAAAAACATCAACATTCCGAGCCAGTTCTCAGGGCTGCACTGCAAAAAATTGGCAAAACCAGCTCCAGAGATGAGCTTAACTGCGGCAGTTGCGGATATGATTCGTGTCGCGACTTTGCCGAAGCATTGCTCAATGGCAAAGCAATGGAAAATATGTGTGCCTCATATATGCGAAAACTTGCCAGCAAAAAGGCCAATGCTCTCATTAAAGCAATGCCTGCCGGCGTTGTCATTGTTGATTCAGGTATGCGCATCATAGAATGCAATCGTCGATTTGCCAGTATATTTGGACCTGATATAGAGATGATTTTTGATGCTTTGCCAGGTATGGAAGGCGCTCAGCTTTCAAAAATAGTTACTTTCCACAAAGTTTTCAGAAAGGTTCTGGTTACCGGAGAAGACTGGGTTGATCACGACATCAGCTTTAAGGATCACCAGCTTAATCTTTCGATATTTTCGATCGAAAAAGGGCAGGTGGTTGGCGCTGTAATTCAGGATATAAGAGTTCCACACGTAAGACGTGATCAAGTCGTGCGTCGAGTTGAAGAAGTTATCAGGCTTAATCTTGAAACAGTGCAGAAAATCGCTTATCTGCTTGGCGAAAATGCTTCTGAAACCGAGATACGCCTTAACAATGTTCTTGAAGCATTTGGCAGTGAACCGGAGGAACTAAATGAGCTTCCCGAGCAATATTAGTGACTGCTGTGTTGAAGTCGACTTTCACCAGAAGAACTGTGGGAAACAGCGTACTGGCGGCGATGTTTTTCTGTCTCGCAAGCTGAAGGCACAGCAGCGGGTAATCTCTGTGTTGTCAGATGGTCTTGGCAGCGGAATTAAGGCTGGAGTCCTCGCGACCTTAACAGCTGTTATGGGCATTAACTACATGTCCAGTTTCCGCGATCCTGCTAAAGCAGCACGAAGTATCATGGATACTCTGCCTGTGTGCTCGCAAAGACACATCAGTTACAGTACATTCTCCATGGTTGACGTAGACTTTGAAAACGATGTTCGCATTGTTGAATATGATAATCCACCAGTCATGGTAGCTAGAGAGAATGAAATTATAAACCTGCAACGCCAACAGATAGAGGTCGCTCGCACAGGAAAAGAGCCGGCGCCTATTTTACTGGCTGATTTTCATGCGCTGCCGGGTGACCGCATCATAATGATTTCTGACGGAGTAAGCCAAAGCGGCATTGGCAGTAACTCAATGCCTTTCGGCTGGGGTGCTGATAAAGCCGGTGAATATGTTAAAACGTTGATTGTCAAAGATCCGAAAATTTCTGCACATGATCTGGCAACTGCCATTGTCGAAAAAGCCTGGCTAAATAATGGCGGCAAGGCGCTGGATGACATAACCTGCGGGGTAATATATTTCAGACAGCCACGAAAACTTCTGATTATGACAGGGCCGCCTTACGATCAGCGAAAAGACGTGATGCTGGCCGAGCTTGCCAAGAATTTTCCAGGAAAAAAAATCATTTGCGGCGGAACTACCGCCAATATTGTCTCTCGCGAAACCGGGCAGCCTGTCCATGTTCTATTTGAACGCATAGATCCAGATTTGCCGCCAGGCGCAGCAATGGAGGGTGTGGATCTTATAACCGAAGGAATTCTAACTGTCGGGCGAGTGGCAAAATATCTCGAAGATAAACGCGACCCCGACAATCTTCCACAAAATCCTGCGACAAAAATTCTCCGCCTGATGCTCAACAGCGATATAATAGATTTTGTGGTCGGAACCAGAGTTAATGAATTTCATCAGGATCCGAACATGCCGGTTGAACTTGAAATAAGGCGCAATGTAATAAAAAAAATTGCCGCTTTACTTGAAGATCAGCAGCTGAAAGAGACAAGCATTCAATATATTTGAACGGAGTCATTAAAATGGAGAAAAAATTCAAAATAACCATCTGTTCAGGCACGACCTGCTATGTGCTTGGCGGTGCGCATCTAATGATGCTCGAAGATGTTTTGCCTGATGATCTTAAGGAAAAGGTTGAAATAATTGGCTCTACTTGCTTACAGGCCTGCCATGGAGAAAACGCCCGCGCGCCATTCGTCAGAATTAACGATTATCTGATGGAAAATGCCTCGATACCCAAAATAGTTGAATATCTGCGCACCCACTAATTATCTGCTGGCAAAGGAAACTTTCAAATGAACTACATCAACAATGCAGCAATTATTAAACGGCAACTTATAGTCAGGCTTGCTAAAATGATGCTGGCCGGCAATCTGAACAGCAGGATCGATTTTATTCCTTTGCAACAGGCGCCGAAAGACTATGAGGCGATGAGATGCTGTGTTCATCACGATCGCGCCGTATTGCATCATCGACTGATGGCTCTGCTTGGTTTTGCAATTGAGAATGAACAGCCAGAAGATGAAATAAGAACCCTGGCAAGTTATGTTGCTGAAGCAGAACAAAAAGGCGACAGTCGCCTGGATGAAAAGATTTTGACAGTCATTGACGAAGCCTGCAGTTCCTGCGTTCGAGCCAACTACAGAGTTACCAATGCCTGTCGTGGCTGTGTGGCAAGACAATGCCTGATGAACTGCCCTAAAAAAGCCATTAAAATTGAAAATGGCCATGCCGTAATCAATGAAATGCTCTGCATCAGTTGTGGGATTTGTGCAAAGGCCTGCCCATATCATTCTATCATTTATCAGCCTATTCCATGCGAAGAGGCTTGCCCGGTCAATGCAATAAGTCAGAATGAGCGCGGCATAGAAAGAATAGATGAAAACAAATGCATTTATTGCGGCAAGTGTGTTCAGGCATGCCCATTTGGAGCAATTATGGAACGCTCGGAAATCTTTGATGTAATCAGGTCGATGCTGGACAAGAATGAAAAGACTATTGCGCTGATTGCACCTTCGATCATAGGGCAATTTAATACCGACATGGGCCAGGTCGTTACTGCTCTCAAAAAACTTGGGTTTGATCACGTTGTAGAAGTTGCTTATGGCGCTGATATAACTGCAGAGAAAGAAGTTGGCGAATTTGTCGAAAGGATCGGTCATGGCAGTATTTGTATGACTTCTTCCTGCTGTCCTGCCTATGTTCAAGCGGTAGACAAACATATGCCCGAAATAAAAAATCTGGTGTCCAGTACATTGAGTCCGATGCAATACGCCGGAGAATGGGCTGGTCAGCAATGGCCTGGTGCCAGACGTATCTTTATCGGTCCTTGTGTTGCAAAACGAGCTGAAGCTCGAGCCTGCAATTTTGTCGAGAATGTTCTTACTTTCGAAGAACTTGGTTCAATCTTTATTGCCGCCAATATAGATGTTGCCGAATGTGAAGACGTTGCTTCTGACCGCATTGCCAGCTCAACCGGTCGAAGCTTTGCTATTTCCGGGGGCGTATGCAGCGCTGTAGTAAATGGCACCGCCAAAAATGGAATTAAAGCTGAAGAAAAAATATTTAACGGCCTTGATCAAAAGGCCTTTGCATCACTGCGCGCAATTGAAAAAATCGTGAAAAACGTTACATTCATAGAAGTCATGACCTGTGAAGGCGGCTGCATGCATGGTCCCGGCGTAATCAGCAACCCGGTCGTTGCCCGCCGCTTCCTTGAAAAAATACTGAAGGATCAAGCAAAT
Source organism: Candidatus Rifleibacteriota bacterium (assembly GCA_018818125.1). GTDB lineage: Bacteria > Muiribacteriota > Ozemobacteria > Ozemobacterales > Ozemobacteraceae > Rifleibacterium. Next base: position 3,356 of record JAHISQ010000115.1, on the reverse strand, counting down.
GACAGTTAAAAAACCGTCCAAGAGTCCTGTAGTATTCACCAATAAAGCGCAATGCCGCGACTGTTATCGTTGTCTACGCCAATGCCCGGTCAAAGCAATTCGCATGGATAATGGGCAGGCCAGTGTCGATCCGGATCGTTGCATTGCCTGCGGTACCTGCATCAGAGAATGCCCGCAAGGCGCCAAACAATACCGCAACGACCTGGAACAGGCAATTAGGCTAATAGAGTCGGGAAATCGGGTCGCAGTAAGTATTGCTCCCTCATTCGCTTCGTTTTATAGTGACTGGCAACGTCGTCGGCTGCCATCCGCATTGCGCAAGCTTGGTTTTGCCCATGTCGCCGAAACAGCTATTGGCGCCTACCATGTCGCCGAAGAAAGCCTGCGTTGCCAACATAAGGATGCTGCTTCGATCTGCACCGCCTGTCCGGCGGTAGTCAGCTTTGTCGAAAAATATGTGCCTGCACTGGTTGAGAACCTTATCGCAGTTGCCTCGCCTATGCTGGCTCACGCAGCTATTATCAGGCAAAAGCTGGGAGTCGACTGCAAGGTTGTGTTTATCGGGCCATGTATCGCCAAAAAGAGCGAAGCCGACAACAGCAGCGGCATGCAGAAAATTGATTGCGTACTGACTTTTAACGAACTCGATGAATGGTTTGAGCGCGAAAATATTCAGCTCGATCGCCTTGAAGACAGTCGCTTTGACGATGAACCTGGTGGTGAAGCAAGGTTTTTTCCTCTGCCCGGTGGATTGACCCGCACTGCAAAAATTGGCTCTGACAGCCTTGCTGCCAGCATAATTGCCGTCAGCGGCTTCTCGGAAATACACAAATTGTTCGAGAATCTCAAAAAAAATGGCGAAAATCTCTTTGTCGAGCCGCTGTTTTGTGCACAGGGTTGTGTTAACGGCCCGGGCGCTCCAAAGGAGCGCAACCTGTTCGACAGTCGGCATCAGGTCATTAACTATGCCGATAAAAACCCGGGCAGCCAGATTACGTCAGCAGAACCCGCCGATTTGATTGCTGCCAGCTATAAGGCAGACCCGCCTGAAGGTTCACAAATAGATTTCAGCGCAGAAGATATTCAAAAAGTTCTTAGCGCAACCGGCAAAAATTCGCCAACTGACGAGCTCAACTGCGGGGCCTGCGGCTATGATACCTGCCGGGATAAAGCTATTGCGGTGTTACGTGGATTTGCAGAAACAGAAATGTGTATTCCATACATGCGCCGCCTCGCTGAACAACGAACAGACCGCATTATCGAGACCAGTCCGAATGGTATTGTCATGCTTGATGACCGGCTAAACATTATCAGTATGAACCCGGCTTTCAAAAAAATGTTTTTATGTTCCGAAGCTATTCTTGGTCGGCACATTTCTTATCTGATTGATCCTGAGCCATTTGAGACAGTCGTCACCGGCAAAAAAAAGCTGGTTGAAGAAATAGTTAAGCATTCGCGATATAACCTGATTGCTCATCAGATTATCTATCAGCTCGAAGCAGAAAAACAGCTGGTTGGCATTTTTGTAAATATTACCAGCAGTCGTCAAAGCATGGAAGAACTGGAGCGTCTCAAATACAGCACAGTTCAACAGGCTCGTGAAATGCTTGAACATCAGGTCAAAATGGCACAGGAACTGGCCAAATATCTTGGTGAAAGCACGGCGCGAGGCGAAAGTATCATCGAAAATCTGCTTAAATTGGCAGAAGATGAAGAAGATACCGAGAATAGAAGGAAGGGGCCGGGATGGGATATCTTCACGTCGAAGTAACAAGCGCCTGGAACGCCAAAAAGCCGGCTGGAGTATGCGGCGACGCATTTCTTTCATTTCGCACTCCAGAGGCCACCGTTGTCATTCTCGCCGATGGTATCGGGTCTGGTGTAAAGGCGAACATTTATGCCAATATGACGATTTCTCGTCTAGAAACGCTGCTTAGCGAAGGTTTTTCGTTGCGTCGAGCATTTAGTTCTCTGGTTAACACCATGCATGAATCACGAGGCACCGATATGCCCTACGCGGTTTTTACGGTAGCCCGAATTCTTAACAATGGAGAAACAACTGTCCTTGCCTACGAAATGCCTGAATCTATCTTCGTTGGTCGGCATTCGGCGAGTGTTTTAAAACGTCGCAATTTTCCTCTTGGCAATGATGTGATAAGTGAAACAAACCTTTTTCTTGAGCCTGACGAAGGGCTTCTACTCTACTCTGACGGCATCACTCTGGCTGGCATCGGCGGTTCTACCCGCAATGGTTGGAGCAGTGACGAAGTTTGTCGCTTTGTTAACGACCAGCTTGTTTCCGGAGAGTTTAAAAGCCAACTTGCACAGCGCGTTCATAAGCATGCACGCAAATTATGGGGAAAAAAATGCGGTGACGACTGCACAGTTGTCGGAGCTCTCTGCCGCCTCGGCAAAGTTGCAACGGTTTTTACCGGTCCTCCGGCCGACAAGACACGCGATAACAAGGTTGTCGAAGAATTTTTAAACATGCCAGGACTCAAAATCGTTTGTGGTGCTACAACGGCTCAAGTAGTTGCGCGCCAGCTCAAACGTCAGCTGCAAATCAACAAAGCTGACGCCAGCCTGATTGCGCCTCCAGGTTACAGTATCGAAGGTGTTGATCTGGTCACTGAAGGCGCGGTCACGCTTAATCAGCTTTTCAATATTTTTGACGCTGACCCGGTCTATTTCGAGCATTATTCTTCGGTAACCCGGCTTTATGATGCTCTGATTGATGCTGACCGCATCAATTTCATGGTTGGCGGCAGCGAAAATATTGGTCACGCTGACATAGCGTTTAGACAACAGGGCATAATGTCGCGTCACAAAGTAATTGAGCTGCTCGCTCAAAAGCTGCGTGCTGATGGGCGTCTGGTCGATATCAGGCAGGTTTAAATAATAATCTAAATCCGATTGGTTCTTCTGACGTTTTCATTTTCAGAACAACATCAGGAGGTCGATCATGATAAAGCTCGCTAAAGGTCTCAAAGTAATTGTAGCCGCCAGTGTTATCTTCTTCTCGACTGCTGCGCTGTTTGCAGAACCTAGCCAGACCAGCGAAAGCGATACCATCGGCCTGCTTACTCAGGAGTTTGCATTCACCGGTGAAGTGGCAAACCATGACCCCTTCAAGCCGGTTATCGTTAAAAAGGTTATTGATCTCATAAAAATCGAAAGACCGCCAAAAAATGAGTCTTCTAACGAAACGAAAATTAAGGAAATCATACCTCCACTCAAGTTAGAAGTAACCGGAATCTGTGGAAACGACGGACTCAGACAAGCCATTGTCCAGTTTGAAAACGATGAACATATTGTCGAAACCGGCCAGGTTATCGACGGCAAATTCAAAGTAGTCG